>JABHBK010000031.1 GCA_018673915.1 Nitrospina sp.
CTTTTTTCAGTACTTTCTTCATGACATGGCCTCCTTAGGTTGGTTTGGGCTTTTATCGCTAAAAACCATTCAAACTTACGTGAGGTCATGTTCTAATTTCAACTAACTTTGGGGCAAACCCTTAAATTCTTTAATGAATTGCTTGCGGTTCTTTCCCATTTGGAATACCTCTAAAAATGAATGTGCCGATCAATAATGCGTAAACTTTCAATTTTCTTAGCCTAGTTATTATAACCAATTATTGCAAAATATTAATTTCTTCCAACAAGAACAAACCCACCCCAGTTTGCAGGGTTCGGATATTTTTCTTTTGTTTTCAATTGAGCCATTCTCAAGGATTCTCCCAGGGAGTTCTTTTTTAATGACTGATAAAACTCATTGATTAGAAATGAGGTGGCTTCATCGGAAACTGGCCATAAAGTGGCTATGATGGATTTTGCCCCTGCATACATAAAGGCCCTGTAGAAACCTATGATTTCATCACCCGCAGAGTATTTCCCCAGTCCCGTATCACAGGCACTTAAGACAACAAGGGAGGGCTTTAATTGTAGTTGATAAATTTCTTCCACGGTCAGCTTCCCATCATTGCTCCCATCGCTTGCCAATAAAAGGGATGAATTGAATGGATCGTCGTTGTCAAAGGTCGCATGTGTCGCGAAATGCAGAACGTCATACGAAGAGGCTTTGTTCTTCAAATTGGTTTCGCTGGCCTCGTTACGCGAGAGCTTTGCTGAATCAGAAAAAAACGTGGAAGCATTATCAATTTCAATTTCGGAATAGGGCAGGTTCAATGCTTCATTATCCAGTTCGGGATTGCCCAGCAACAAGATGCTTTTCGGCGGGCCAGAATTTTGGTATTCATTGACACTTTCAGTGACAGTTTCGGCTCCCCAACCTGGCAAATACCCACTATCATCGACATCAGTAGTGACAGTTGTCACAGTAGTCGGGGTAAACTCAGATTCTCCATCCGATTCAAGCGGTCCGATCGGAGATTTGTTGGCCAGATATCGCAGTACTGTCGCACTGGGGATATAATTTAAGGTATGGTTCTCGATCAGGTATTTTTCCCCATCATGCAGTAATTGGAAGGGCAGGTAATGGAGAGGCCCGTGCGGGGAGATAATGACCCGGTTTTTGGATATATTAACGGCTACGGGTTTGACCAGTATTTCATATAATTCCTGGGATAGACTGATAAATTCATCCTGGTTCTCGCTACCCGCGGAAATCAATTCTCTAAATCGCGATACTTTTGTTATCAACTGCTCTTTACCAACAGGAACTTCCCTTATTTCTGGAGTTCGCCCTGCCAGAACAATTATGGTTTTCTCAGGTGCGACAAAATACTGAACAAAGTCGCTGTCAATGGTCGGTTTTGCGAGCAGACCCTGTGTCTCCTCAAGCGTAATGGGTTTTGCCTCGTCCAGATTATTGAATTCAATCAGGGGGGTTGTTCTGAATTTGGATGAAACATGGATTCCCCGGTTTTCTTCTAGGTACTTGATCTGGTCAAAGCTGATGGATCCGTGAGAAAGAATTTCGTTCATCTCAGAATTTTTCATCAAATAGCTCTGATAAAAATTACTCTCTTCATTTCGTGCCAGTTGTAGGTTCTTGCTTTCCAGAAGATCCGCAAATACTCTTCCTTTTGACCTTTCGACAAGATGAAAAGCCTCCCCGGCGTTATTTTCCTGGGAGTAAATTTCTATCAGTTTGACGTAAATGGAATTTCGATGGCCGGAAAATACTATTCGTTTTGTGTCCGAATCAATCGTGGCCCTCTGCTTTTCAATCAGGCTCAATGCGTTCAGGTATAATTCTCTTGCGCCAGAGCTATCGCCTGACGCAGATAAGCCATCCCCTCTTGCCACAAAAAAGTCCAACTGCTCATTCGGCCCCATGAACCGGGCATATTTTAAGTGTTGAAGAGTCAGGCTGTTCTTTTGTTGAACAAAGTTTTCTTCGATCCCCTGTTTAGTATCAACGTACTTTGCCTGCAGTTCTACCGCATCAATTTGATGTTTAAATTCAATTTCCTGTCTTTGGGCCGTTCCACCCTCATGCATCTTGGTGCTCAGCTTTACTGTGCCTTCAGTTAAATTCTGCCATTGTTGAGGGGAAAGTCCCTGTCCTCCATAAGCGGTATTATAGCCATCGGCGATAGCCACCATACCCAGCAGTGTGTAAAGCGCCACCTGTCCAACGCCTTCCAGCACGGCACTTCCAAACTTCTTGGTTCCAGTCCAAAAATTCAGCCATTTCTCGTCCGACAACTGGTCCTCTTGAAGATTTGCCTTTATTTTGGTCTCAATATCATCGATAAAAAGTTTTTGATTTTCATGGCCCTGCCGGACCGCCTCTTCAAGTTTCTCAATAGATTGATCAAATTTATCAAGATGGGAGACACCTGACTGAGTTTGGCTCGTCTTTAAATATGACATCCCAACCCAATAGTGCAGGCGGCAGAGCAAAACCAAGCTCTCCGGACTTGTTTCTTCCTGTTGGCTTATTGCTTTTTCGCCAAATTGAATAATCGGCAGGTACTGGTCTGGAGACGCATTGGGTGAAATGGATGACCAGGAATACTTTGCAAGAAGGTAGTTTTTCTCGCGGTCAGACAGGCTGTTTTCCTGGTTTTCAGACTCTAGGTCTTTGAGGCTTCCTGGTTTCCCAAGGGATACTTTTTTCGCCGCAATGGATTCAATCCCCAGATTTGTTTGTAGCAAGGTTACTCTTCTTTGGATTCGGTTACCTGTGGCGAGTAAGTCCTCTTTTCTGACGTGCTCGATCATTTGTTGAGGAAACTCCGTTACAAGGTCAGAACGATCGGCAAGAAATTTTTCCTCAAGATCAATAATGGTCAGGCGGGCCTTATCAAACTCCGCCTCTTTTTTTAATGCATCAGGGGAGAAATAAAACAAATCTGATATGAGACGATTTTCATTGAAATAATTTGAGAAGGCCAATTCCTTCAAATCTCTACTACTCAGCGAGGAATATAAATCCTGTGCCTTTTTATTGAACTCATCGGCCTTTTTAAAATCGATCAACTTTGTGGCATAAAGATTTGCCAGGTCATCTAGAATGTATAGACGAGTTTCCAGGTTTAATGACGTATTCGAATAATTATTTTCCAGAAATGTTTTAAGGTCGGAATATAATTTATAGTCATTTAAATGTTTTAGGTGAGCTTGAATTTGCCAAGGAGAGCTGAATTTAGATACTTCCTGGCAAAAAGCTGTGGAATAAGAGAATCCCAACAGTAGGAAGCTCAGGATAAAAGTTTTAATTTTCATGTTATTTGGTTTCATTTTCCTTCTGCTCATCCGAAATAACTTCTATCAAATCCATTGTATTTTTATAGAACGCCATAGTGAGGGCATGTTTTAACCCTGGGAACTGAGCCCCTGGGTGGTTATAGTTGAAAAATGGATGATGCTCTTCCTTTTCAGGAAATTTAAAATATTCGGCTCTGTGGGAAGTCTTTATGGTTCTCGCAGTCTGTGTCCCAGTGTCAGTTTGTATGAGATAGCGAATCTCCACATAAGCCCTTTTGCAATACTGGTATTTCAAAAGAACGGGTTGTATTAAAAAATGAGGACCAATCTTATCATTGGCTCCAAGTTCATTGACGTTCACAGAATTTAAGCCAAGGTCTTTAATAAAGACATGGTAAAGCCGTTCCAGTTTGCTGATAGAACCTTGATCGCGGGGGGAAAAACAATCATCACTTGAAAGAGAGTCGATGGGTTCTTCCGGGTTTTTAGAATAAATCTCGCCAGCCAAAAAGAATTTGTTTTTTTGCACACCTTCCTCATTTAGATCCTTGAGAGAAATAATCGGTGAAAAAATGAAATTTGTTTCTTTGAGGGGGAGAGCTAACTCTGAAAGCCTTGCTTTTTTATCCGATGTTTCCTCAACAACGAAATCCTGAAGTTCAATGTCAGGCATTTTCATGTCCGGAACATATTCTTTCATGTTTGCGCATGAAGGCAGAATAAATGCCAATAACAGTACTAGAGGGATGGCGGGCATATTCATGTCCCGGGACTTTGAATGTTTTTTGATGAAAAATTTCCAATTCATCGAGTTATTCCTTGGCGACCAAAGTGAAATCTTCCCTGGGAGCTCCTTGGCGATAGAGAACCAGGTACCTTCTGAATATTTTGGGGGTGAGCTTGGGCTTCCGGGGCTGCATAGCGGACATTTGAGTTCTGATATGACCAGAACAAAATATGCTTACGCTAATAGTTTCAATAAAGCTTGAAACTCCTAACACCCACAGCAAAATCTTTCCTTGTCTCCCCCCGTATGGATGCAATACGTAATAATTGCTTTACAGAATTAGTGCTAATTGTAGCATTTACAAGAGAATAAGAGGGAAATATTAGGTGTATGTGTTTATTAGACGCAAAGGTTGCTTTAATAAGGCATTTTATTTAATAAATTGCTTTATTGTGTCTTATTAGCAGGGGATTAGAGTGGGGGGGGGGTAAATAAACTTATGACAAGGATGTTCCTTGGGGGATTTGTCAGCTTCGCATGTATTTAGTGATAAACTTGGGATTACTCTCCCAAAAAAGAAGTATTTATTTTACTGTTTATACGGTCGTAAGCCTTTTTGATTGATTCCGAGTTACGCGTTTCTCTATCCAGTTCATCGAAGGCATCCTGTTTACGTCGCGCCTTTTTCTTCAGGAACTCCTGATACAATTCATACGCTTCTTCTTCAATGGTCTCTATTTTGGCTAACCGCTCTTCATACTCCTGTTTGGATATGCTCCCGGTATTGAATCGGGCGCAGAGCTCCTGGTATCGCACAATCAAACCCTGCACTGTTTGATCCCAGTCGATGCCGGTTTTTTTGCCAAAACTGATTTCCGGACCCGCTCCGAATAGAAAGTTTCCGACCTTAAAGCCAAGGGTAATACGCCCGTCTTCTGATTTATGGACTGA
>JABHBK010000021.1 GCA_018673915.1 Nitrospina sp.
AGCGAGTATCTATAACGCCATGCCTGAAGCTGGCGTTGATGCTCTGATTGATTATATGAAGGATTTTGAAAAGCGTAAGGCCTAAGAGTTATATTTTGATCTATGGCTATTTTATGTTATTTGTCTGATTCGTTACGGTGTTGTTAGAAAAAGTGCGGGTAGTGCTAAATGATATTAAGGAAGAAGGCCTGGATAATGTTTTCAAGCGCCATGATCGGCTGGCGCGGGCCACCCGAGTCGCTGGTCCGAGATAACTCTTTGCTAACAGTGCAAAGCTATTGCCAGTCGGCCCCACGCCTAGTGGCTTATTGAGAAGAACCGCCGGTAGTTTCCGGCCATCACATTTTGGAGTTAACGAATGAAAGTTCTTGTTTCTGACAACCTCTCCGCAACAGGAGTTGAAATTCTTAAAAAAGAATCCGGGCTTGAGGTCGATGTTAAAACCGGTCTCCCCAAGGATGAGTTGATAAAAATCATCCCCGCCTACGATGGTTTAATTGTCCGAAGTGCCACTAAAGTGGTCGCTGAAATTATTGAAGCCGCAGACAATTTGAAAGTAATAGGAAGGGCAGGCATCGGAGTGGACAATATAGACCTGGATGCAGCAGGCAAAAAGGGTATTATTGTCATGAATGCCCCGGAAGGAAATATTATCACCACTGCCGAACATACCATGGCCCTGTTACTGGCCATGTCGCGAAATATCCCGCAAGCTCGCTCCAGTTTGAAAAATAAAAAATGGGCTCCCAAAGAATTTATGGGTGTAGAGCTATACGAAAAAACCTTGGGCATTATCGGGTTAGGAAGAATTGGCTCAATAGTTTCTGAACGGGCTCGCGCTTTCCAAATGAAGATAATCGTGTATGACCCTTATATCTCTCAGGAGAGAGCCGAAAAATTGGGAGTAGAACTGGTTGAGCTGAAAGACTTACTTGGACGCTCCGATTTTCTGACCCTGCATACTCCAGGATTGGCCGGCAAGCCGCTGCTAGGAAAAAAAGAGTTCGAGCAAATGAAACCTGGCATTCGCATTGTTAACTGCGCCCGAGGCTCACTGATTGATGACGCAGCTCTGATCGAAGCCGTCGAATCCAAAATAGTTGCAGGAGCCTCTCTCGATGTTTATCACAAAGAACCATTGGATCTCGATAGCCCTCTCCTGCAAGTAGAAGAAATCATATGTACCCCACATCTGGGAGCCTCCACAGGAGAGGCACAGGAAAAAGTGGCGACCGCTATTTGTGACCAAATCATAGACTATCTCAAACACGGAAACGTCCGCAACGCGGTCAATGTTCCGTCCATTGATGCCGAAACCCTGGCCAAAATCAAACCCTATCTTGTTTTGGGAGAAGACCTCGGAAACTTTATTTCCCAGCTAACAGATGGTCCAGTAACCCGTGTTGAAATTCAATACAACGGCGAAGTTTCTAACATAAATGTAGAGCCTGTAACCATCGCCATTTTAAAAGGACTCTTCAATCGCTCTCTTGAAGGGATCAACATGGTAAATGCTCCCTTTGTAGCAAAAGAAAGAGGCATTGAAGTACAGGAATCCAAGAGCAACGAGGTGCACGAATATACCAGCACGGTTCAAGTCAGTGTCACTTCTAAAAATATTTCACGACAAGTTACCGGTAGTATTTTTGGAAAAGGTGATTCCAGAATCGTGCAATTTGACGATTACCACATGGAAGCTGTCCTCTCTAAAAATATGATCGTGCTACAAAACATGGATGTCCCCGGCGTTATCGGGAACCTGGGAAATATTCTCGGGAAGAATAACCTGAATATTGCGGGTTTTCATTTAGGCCGGCAAGCAAAAGAAAGTAAGGCCATCGCTATTATTAATATCGATCCCCCGCCGACAAATGAAACTCTACGAGATTTACGCGACACTTCCAATATACTTAGCGTTCACAGCGTTACGCTTTAACAAGTTGGTTTCATAAATAAAAAGCGAGGCTCTCATTTTGAGAGCCTCGCTTTAATTTTTTAAACCTTACCGTCAACTTTCCTTTTCTTGAGTATCCCCTTCATTGCCAGCCGGTTTCGGTTCAACTTTCTGACCGAAAACCTGGGCAATCACCTCATTGATGACATCTACTCCCAGAATGTTGTAAACAGTATTCGCTGATTTAAAATGTGGGCTGGTAAACAGACTCAAAACTTTTTTACTGGTGTAGCCCAGCATCATAAATTCATGGGCATAGTTTTCTGCCACCAATCTCAGGGTATCATCATCAGCGTCCTCATCACCTGTCGGAGGACCTGCATCTGGATCAACATCTTCCTGAATTTCATAAACATAAATCACGTGCCAGCCAAATTCGGTTTTTACCGGGCCCACAACATCTCCTTCTTGAGCAGTAAACGCCGCAACCTCAAAAGGCCGAACCATCGCTCCTTTTCCAAACCAACCCAGATCTCCACCACGTTTTTTAGAAGGACATTCGCTAAATTCCTCTGCAAGTTTGGTGAACTCTTCCCCCCCATCAACCTTGGCCTTCAATTCATCGGCCAGCTCTTTCGAACCTACCAGAATATGTCGGGCCTGGACTTTTTTAACTTTTCGCTCTTTTGCCATGATTCAATTCCATAAATTATATAGTAAGGCTTGCCCATTACCGGGGTTGCCATTTCAATAAATAAACCAATGCTCTCTAAAACTAACTTCAGTTTAACTTTAACGCACAACACTTCTTATATTTTTTCCCCGATCCGCAAGGACAAGGTTCGTTAGTTTTTATTTTACCTTCCTGTATCTTCACACCTTCCGTACTTCCCAGCAACTCTTTACCAATTTTTTTTGATTCCTTATAACGCTTCTTCAACCTGTCATTGAAATCTGGAATAGACTGATTGATGGCAATCAACATGTCTCTATTGGCGGATTCCAACTTAGCGTCTTCCTGCTCCCGCAATCGCTCATCCAGAAAATAGGTCGAGGAAAAGATGGGCGCCTGATTGGAGTTATCCAACTCCAGCTTATAAAAAGCAAGTTTCAAACTGCGATTATCATTGCGAGGATCAATGTCGTACGAATCTTCTGCAAAATATTGTTCATTGCTATAATTAAAATCAAGCATTTCCTTGTTTCTAGGAATCAATTCAAAATAGTTGTAATAATTTCCCGGCTCAAATTCCAGATAAGAGGTGGGGTTTTTCTCCCCATAGGCTTTTGCCTCCACAACCCTTTGCTTAAATAAAAGGATCAACTCATCCGGAGCATTTTTGGCAAATTCCTTAGCAATATTGGTTTGCACATCCGTCAATCGGGGGTGGTCGGGAAGAGGGTTAAACGTTTTATTAAAATTAACCTGGAAGGCAAAAGAGTTTGTCTTGTTATCTTCATCGCGTAGGCGTACCACGACATAGTTATATTCGAAAAAAGGATGGGTGTGATAAAAGTCCTCAAGAACATACGTATTCCGGTAGTCCTCTTCTTCGAACCGGTAGGTCATTTTCGAGTTTTCACTCTCCTGCTGATTGATAACCCCATATTCTTCGATGATATTTCCCTTTCAACTAATTAGTTCAGACCACCTTCATAAACGGCAAAAGGCTTATAACCCATTTCTTTAATTTTTTTTATCAGCGAGGAAGATTAGAGGGTGAAAAGCCCGGATATTTATTGATTACACCTTTTTCTTTGTCCTGTTTTTCTATATCCCGGACCGCACGGACCGAATCTTTAGTAATATCTTCCTTGTGATTTGAGTTCGCGTGTCCATAACGGTAATAAAAGATGGCGGCTGTGGCATGCGGCAACTCATTTGAAGTCCATGAGGTGAAACCACCACCCGGCGAGAAAGTTGAGCTTATGAAAATATCCATGCGATCCATATCGCGAATGACATGATCTTCATCATAAAGGCTTTCTGCCTCTTCTAAAGTAGGCATTCTCCAGTCATCATAACCGGCAAACTTTTCAATTACCAAACTCAATAAATATTCCTTCGCCCTATACCAATTGAGCCACTTACTGGTATCCTGATAAGAGTCCGACTGTTTCCACATCAGTTTAGTCTCAAGGTCGGAAATAGTTCCATCCCCGTTATCTTTAAATCGGTTTTGCAATTCCAAGTCTTTTTCTCCCGCTTAAGCGCTGATGTTAACCTTTAGTCATCCTTTTCAATATCACGAACCAATCTTGATGATCCTCTCGATACGCGAAAAATATCATCGTACATGGTGACTCCTTTTCGAAAGCTCAGGCGCACACCTTGTATATTATGCCGCACATCGCTGGTCCAGCAAAGGAACCCGCAACCCGGCTCAAATAAATTAGACAAGTAAATCTCTTTGCCCATATTATCCGAGTTTTTTAGTTTTTTATCGAAGAGACTCTTCGCTTCCTCAGTGGTAGGAAGTCTCCAGTTGGAAAAACCAGCAAACTGCTTACGGTTCAGGCCTTCAGCAAAATCTTTAACCTGACGCTGGGCCATCCATTTTCCTGATAACTGCCAAGTATCTTTCTTAAGCCAAACCAAGCGTTTAGCGCCGTCAATAATTGTATCGCTGTCCGCTTCCATAAATCGCTCCGCGGCCTGATCCGAGCCTTGCTCACTCATGATAGCTATTCATCATCTTTGGAGTCTCGGACTGCGCGAACACCATGACTGCGTAAACCTAATTGATGCCATTTATAGTCGCCATTATAAAAATGGAATCGAATGGCCAATCCTTTATCAGACTTATTTAACGTTTTTGTCCAACATGTCAGACCCGCTCCGGCAGGAAAACCTTTCGCTAAAAATATTGTATCCCCATAGTTATCTGTAACAGGATTCGAAACGTCATAAATTCCCTGCGCTTCCTTCCGGGTGGGCATGCGCCAATCCTGATATCCGGCGAACCGCAACCTATTTAAACCCTGCACATAGGTTTTAGCCTCATCCCAACTGATCCATTTGTCCAAATCCAAATAGGAGTCGTCCGATTTCCACATCAGGCTGGTCTTGTTATCGCTAATCGTTCCGTCCTTATGGAGAACTATGCGGACAAAGTCCGGATCCTCCTCTTCTTCCTGAACATTGTCCCGAATCAGGCGCACAGCACTGGGGAAACCATCATTTTCTTTAGCAAGCCAGAATTCAAAATCGGATCGCAAGTCATACGCCATAGCCGCCTTAGCACCGCGGGTTTGGCTTGTCCAGGTGGTAAACCCACAGCCAGAAGTAAAAACGGGATCGACATGAATTTCACACCCCTCCACATCCGTATTGCTGGCAGACAAATGGAAAAGGAACTTAACTTCAGAGGAGGAAGGAATACGCCAATTACTATACCCGGCGAATTTTTCCTCATTCATTTTACGCGCCAACTCCTGACTTTCGTGCCAAGTGATCAAACGCCCCAGGGTGACCCATGTGTCATTTTTCATCCACATAAGGTTATGTTTCAAGTCAGTAACGGTATCGTCTCCGTTATCTACATATTGCGCTTCTAATTTGGTTTCTGTCATTACTTTACCTTCTTCGTGGGCGGGACTGGTCTTTTATTACCTTGTCTTTTCGACAGATACGAACGGATCCAAAGCTATACTCTTCAACATATACAATCTTACCCTGGCTATAATCAAACCTTGGCCTGCGAGTGGAAGTATCTCCGGCAATCCATTCGGCCTTAAAGGCACCCTCAGGGAATACTGGATCAAGGTTCAAGATCACACCTCCCTTGCCCGGGTTTTCACATGATTCATCATAAAGTGACGTGACTTCATCTTCATTGGGTAACCGCCAATCATCATAGCCGCCAATTTTTCTCATGTTCTTTTTATCAGAATAGTCAACAGCTTCATGCCAGTTAAAGAACTTGCCCTTATCCTGCCAGGAATCTTTCTTCAGCCAATAAACCCGTGTTTTACTATCAAAAACAACGTCACGGCCTTTTTCCACAAACCTTTTCGGCTTATCATCCTTCTTGGCCAGAGACTGTTCTTTATGTTTGACTGGAGATTTTTCTGTTTCCTGGGGAAGTTCTTCTGTCATATTTTCCTATTTCTCACAATGGCCGACAGAGTCGGCAGGTTGAATACTTTGTTATATACTTATCTCGCCAGTATAGCCTATTTGCACACTGTCCTCATCGGCATTGACAATGACCGGAACCACATACTTGTCGTCGGTATATTCCAGCAACTTCTTCAGCCCCTGTGGATCTTTATCCACATTTACAAACGCAAAAGACCGGTGCTGCTTTTTAAAGTCGGCCACGACCTTCTGGGTGTGAGGGCAGTCTTCCTTGCCAAATATCATATAGTTCGCCATAACACTCCAGTCAGAATGCCCCAATGCAGAGGCGGGTATTAACGTTCGAATGTTTTAGTATCCTTGCGCCATTCTGGTTCCCATTCGTCTTGAACCACATCACGAGTCACTCGACAATGGGAATATTCGTTGTCCTTATGCTCCCACACATCATTACCTGTCACATAACTGAATTTTTGCGCATATTGCTGATAGTCCGGTTTTTCTTCATAGGTCCAGGTATTGTGACCGCCTCCCGTTTCAAACAAGTCTGAAATATGGATCTCCGCCCCATCCTTGTCGCTATTGGCCTGGGTAAACGAAAAAAGGCTTTTGGACTCTTCAATGCCAGCCAGCCTCCAGTCATCATAACCGGCGAATTTTTTATCGTTCAGCATTTCACAATAATCGTGGGCCTCAAACCAGGTAATTCCGTATTTGAACTCTTCGTAGGAATCATCCTTTTTCCACATCAGGTTGGACCGGGTATCACTGATGGTGCCATCGCCATTATCAACGAAATTTGGGAGCTCTTCCTCAACTACAGCAACATCTTCCTCTTCTTCGTCGCCCCACTCCTCTTCACCAATCCACTCAGTCTCCGGCTCATCATCAACCAGTTCCGGGTCTACACCTTCATCAAATGTGCTTGGGTTGTCGTCTTCAGACATTTTTATCCTCAACTTTACAGACCATAATTATCAATCCATGTCCCTTACCATGCGTACCGAAGTACCAGTGGTCGATACCGACTGATCCACACAAACTTCTTTCTTAATAGGGAAATAACTTTTCCACGCAAAAGAATCGTAGCGCGTTTCAGAAGTCCACACACAGGTTTCTCCTCCCGCCTGATAATTGGAAACTCTGCGCGCCGGTTTTTTGGGCAAGTTCAAAAACACTTCCCGATATTCATTTTCATTGCGAAATAAAGAACGCACTTCACTTTTAGTGGGGAGCCGCCAGTCACCATAACCTAAATATTTTTGTTCATTGCAGGCCTTTACGTAAGCATTGCTTTCGTCCCAGTTGAGCCACTTACCCAATTCCTGGCGGGAATCTCTCAACACCCACATCACATCATTATCCGGGTCTTCCACTGTGCCATCATCTTTTTTGACCCACTTGGTTTTAGATTCCACCACAACCCAACCTCGTATCTTTCAGCAAAATAAAAAACACTCCATAATTCCCGCCCATTCAACTTCAGTTGAATATTTGCCCACCAAACCAGCGGAAATTGCGGGGCAAATACCGGCCTAAAAAATGAGGCGCGGAGAAGAGTGTTCCTCTCATGCACTTATGAGAATAAAAAAGCCTGTCACGTTTCTAATAAACTAACACCCAAACAAGGGGTTTTCAAGCCAAATCCAAGAATCTCGCACTTCAAAACCCCTGAATTTTCAAAGGAAATCTTTAAATCATAAGGATGAACCTGCAACGAACCAGACTCTGGCAAATACTAGTTTGAAAACCTGTTAGCCCAGGGGTTTTGAGCTATCGCCAGCCGCCACCTTGAGTAATCATATCCTTGATTTCAGGGACATGACCCACCTTGGTTTTTGAGTTATCAAATTCTCCACGCACCAGGCGAGCACTGGAGTTAAGAATATCATCCACTTCTTTATGCCCACCCGTACCGCTGTTAAATGAATAACAATAAGCGGTGATTTTACCTCGTGTATTACTGGTCCAAGTGTCGTACCCACAACCCTCGGCAAATACCGGATCAATATGTATGACCATGTCGTATTTGTCATTTAAGGATTTATCCACATCAAATAGAGAGTGCGCCTCTCTTTTATTGGGAAGCCGCCAATCAGCATGGCCCGCAAAAGACTCTTCATTCTTTTTGGTCAAGTATTTTACAGCCGCCCTGTAACTGAGGAATTTCAGCAGGTCCAAATAGGAATCATTTCTCATCCACATCAATTGAGTCAGGTTGTCGGTGATTGTACCGTCTTCATTGTCTACAAATCTGTTTTCGCTCATAGCTGTCTATTATAAATTTTTTAAGTCGGTACCCATATTTTATTCTTCCTGCCCCACAAAAAGCAAAAAAAAAAGCCGGGGGGCAAGCCCCCCGGCTTAATAAGCAAATCAAAGTTTAACGATTAGCTTCACTGGTTCCGCCACCATCAGCGTTACCATTCTGGCTGAAGAGACCGCGCTCGGTACCTTCCGGTTGGCCCATACCTGGCTCAACATACGTTCCAGGTCGAACATGGTCCATGTGGTAATCGGTCTGGTAAGTTTTCTGAGAACCAGGATCCTTTTTCCACTCAACGCGATTAGCATTTTCTACACGATGCGCCTGACAATTAACTGTGATGTCACCAGGGCCTTTATTCGTGAAACTCGTTTTCGGCTCCAAAGAATTTGCCAAGAATCCACCAGGCTCAAGAGTTCTGTCGAAATTCTTGTTGTAGGAATATCCCAATTTACCAATGTGGATATGTACTGTGGTTCCAGCAGTTTCGCTCAGGTTCTCAAGAACCCAACTGGCATTAACACAAGCCGCTTTGCTACCAGATTTAAGAGTTGAAACGTTAGCACTAGCAATGGAAACAGTGAATACAAAAAATACCGCCAATAAAGCTACTACAGTCTTTCTCATGTGCTCCCCCTTTCGAAGCTTAATTAAAGGTAAAACCTGAACAATGTAAAACTTTATCAATTCATCAACCTCTTCGGTGATTTGTACTAATAGCCTTAAGTTTCTATTCTTTTATCCTGCTACAAAACAATAGATTTCCCCTAAAAAAACCTTCAAAGTCTGGCTAGGGTGGCCTGAAAATATCAAAACCCCCTTAGGAAGTCAAGCCTTTAATATCCCCCACAAGACCTAACGATATGCCCCTTAAATATCAACACCTTAAAAGACAGCAAAATCCCAACTTCAGGGCCATTGAGCTCCTGTTTTTGAGTTAGATGTCGATAAATTTTTGGCCTTTATACTCTGAACTTCAAAGAGGTCAGGTTTAACAAGTCTGTAGAATTTCGCAGACTTTTTTCACCCTGCTCAGAAATATCATTGACCATCAATTGCAAAACTCGAATATTTGTTAATTGTTTCGAGGAAGCAAGGTAATTGGCCCCTACGTCAGTAATACTGTTTGAAGCTAAATTGAGATTTCTTAAATTGGATAACACAGTGGACTCAGCAAGGGCCTTGACTCCCTCATCGCCAATACCGTTCTGCGAAAGATCCATAGATCGAACGTTTTTTAAACTTTCCTGCTTGGCCAATTCTTTCGCGCCCACCTCTCTCAAAAACTGGGCCTTCAAGTTCAAAACTTGTCCGTCTTTGCTTAAACGGTCCCTAATCAATTCATCTACATTTGGCATAATACTCTCCGAATCTCAAGTCTACCCGGTGCCCGGGATTTCCTTAGCCTCAAACCCGTATTCGTCATAGATGCTGAAGCCTTCCTGAAGCATCTTTTTTCCATATTTGACCATCAGATTGGCCTGAGTATGATTTGGGTCGATATCGACCGCTTTTTTCAGGTGTTTCAGTCCCTGCTTTATGTCTTGGACTTCACCGCCGTATTTTTCAATTTGCCGCGCTTTGTCAAATAAGTCCGAGGCCCACTTATAATAGACAGTAGCTATCTGCTGAGGGACATGTTTACTGATATATTCCATAATTTCTTCATCCGCCTGCAAAGTCGGAAGATCTTGAAGAGAAGCCTCAAAGGAACGGAGAGGAATGGCATAATCATCATCATTTACTGAGATAATGGTAGTCCCTGCCCTATGCTGAGAATGCAGACCTACAGAACTTTTCACCACAGTAGATTGAATCCCCGACATCAACTGATGGTAAAAAAGATTACCGATACCAAAATGAATAATAGCGCTGAAAGAGCGACTATCATCTAGCAACAAGGCCTGATCAAAAGATTCATGAGCTTCATCTAACTGCCCTAATTCCGCAAGAGCTTCCCCCAGGTTGTAAAAGTGAACACAGTTGTCAGGATCTTCTTCGATCTGATTTCTGAATTCTTCGACTTGAGCTTCCAGGTCAAACTCGACCTCCTCCGCTTCATCATCGAACTCATCAACAGACTCTTCAGACTCTTCAGCCTCCTCAGACCCTTCCGCCTCAATCGGGGAAGTATCATTTTCCACTTGTTCTCCGGTGGCCAGTTCTTCAGAGGTTGGTTCCTCGGTATCCTGTTCTTTTTCGTCTTCGCTCATAATTAAACACAGTAAGGGGGAATCCCTTCTTCCACCCATTCTCCTGCTTTACCATTATTTATATTTTGGTGATTTTTTTGAATGCCCGAAACCATCTTTTTTCGGGACACATCTACCTTTTGCATAATTTCTATTGGCGAATCCATCAAGAGATTGCCAAACTTAGGCTGACACTTCAGGTTGCCTACATCACAGCAGGGAGTTATTTCCCCGGTCTGCTGAACGGTAACAATTTCTATCGTGCCACGGGGAATGGTGCATTCCAGCAAGTTAAAATCCTTGGGAAAAGGCTGGGCATTCATAGCCCGGTCACCATTTTTGTTCACATAAAACCCCGGAATCATATTCAACCCAAACGTGAAATTGTCTGTGCAGATATAATTTTCCGTACCCTCCATATGCTTTAAAAACTCTCCCTCATTACATTCGGGATTTTCAGCTAACAAGTTTTCAAGCTTTGCGCGATAAGTCTCAAGCAGGGGCATGACGGATTGATATTTCTTTTCCTGCTCGCCAAAAAATGCCATCAAAAGCTCAATCTGGCTCAATAAATCCGGCACTTTTTCAAAGATCATGTTGACGATCAACTCGTCTTGTAGCCCAAGAATCTCAATCAGCAGAGGCTTTTGTCGTGACTCCCAAACCGTTGGATACAAAGTGAAGTCCACACGACCAGACAACTTCATAATCTCAACCAACCTAAGCCAACGCTGAGACTTTGCTGAATTAATGTCCAGGTTGGTATGAATCCGTACGTTGGGTGTTAGTTTTCTGAATATTTTAAATATTTCAACAATATGAGGGTTTTGAGATGGCTCCCCTCCTGTCAGATTAATCTCCCTCTTGGCCAACTCATGGAATACCTCCATCTGGAGAATTTTATCCACCATGGTTTGAGCCTGCTCCGGCATCAAATGCCAGTCATCTTTGGATATCTGACTTAGCGGTTCATAGACATGACAGTATTGACATTCATCACGTACATAGCGATTGCAATTGGCTTCGGCAAAAATATTTATCATATGCCTTCAATATGTAACTCTCTACTTTGTATTGTCAATACTCGCCCTGAAAGTTCTCTGCCTATTTCTTGAACTCCAGATTATTTAGAAAGAGCACCCGTCTCTAAACCCGCATTCAAAATAGATCGAACCGGCCTGATGGTAGATAAAGAAAGGCCCGGGCCGCCTTTCATGCTGGGGTAGCTTTTGCCCCGGATATAATTAAATCCCCAAGCATACTTTTTCTTATAACCCTCGCTTGACCAGAAACAACAACTGGAATAACCGAAGATAGGGTCGATATGAATAACATTTTCAGTCCAGTAATATTTCCAGGGAATATCCTTATCTTCCTCGTAAAGAGACTCTAGTTCTTTGCGGGTCGGCAGACGCCAGTCAGAATGATTGGCATAAGCCTCATTATTAAATTTTTCAATGAAGATTTGCGCTTCTTCCCAATTTATCCAAACCTTTTTTTCCTGATAAATATCAATTTTCTTCCACATTAACGCTTCCTTCAAGTCTGTAATGGTCCCATCCTTATTATCCTGAAATCTGGGATCATTAGAAGGCTCCAACTCCGGTTTTTCCTCAGTCAGCGAAAGAATCTGACCGCCAAAAATTTCATCGGAACTGCTGTTATTAGAGTTTGCCAGTGCAAAATCTGCTCCACACACTGCCAACACAAAAAAAGCAACCTGAAGGGATTGGATAAACGGGGGGAATAGTCGAATCGTTTTTTCTCGGATCATCAAGAGTTTCCTAAAAGTCTGGTTTTCTAGCGGAGAACCTCCGCGGGTAAATTGCAATAACCTTACCCTGCGGGCAAAGATTCTATCGGCTCAACGAGTTCTTACTCTCTGCCCTCGGCAGCTCGCCGACTACTCTTCCTGTGGTGCCCAGTCAGGCTCCCAGGACAGACACATGCCAGATGGATTATAAAACTGGCCAGGCTCTTTACCCACAATGCCCCACTTGGAGATAAAATTCATGTCCGGATCAAACTTTTGGATTCTCTGGTTCAAAGTATCGACGACAAAGACATATCCGTAAGGATCTTCAACCACAGAGACCGGGCAGTTAAACTGACCATCACGCTTGCCCAGTTCTCCAACAATGTCTTGAGAGTGTCCTTCTCGGTCAAAAAACTGGAGCCGGTTCTGACTTTTTTCGGCCACAATGATTGTGCCATCCCTGCGTACAGCAATTCCGGTGGGGAAATTTAACCTTCCCGGCTCAAATCCATATTCCCCGAACTTGGACAGAAATTGCCCGTCTTCATTGAAAATTTGGATCCGTTGATTATCGCGGTCGGCCACATAAATATTTCCTTCCCGATCCAACGCCAGACCAACGGGAAACTTCATAAAACCGTCGAAATTCCCGGCAAACCCAAAACTGAGAATAAACTCACCATCGCTGTCATATCTTTTAACGCAATGGTTGGAGGTGTCTGCCACAAGGATGGTTCCAGTAGGTTCTGCAACAATTTCCTCGGGCATGTAGAATTTTTCCTGACCCCAGCCCTCGCCCCCGAACTCGAGAAAGAAATCTCCATCCGGGTCAAACTTTTGAATCCGGTGAGAACCAGAATCCACCACCCAAATATAACCTTCCGAATCCACGGCAACCCCATTGGGCGTTTTAAATTCTCCGGGAATATATGGAGGGCGGGTACGCCCGGGCACACCAAAACTCATCAACAGATTTCCATTACCATCGAATTTCTGGATCCGGTCATTGCCGGTATCTGCCACCCAGACATAAAGCTGGCTGTGATCTATCTGGGGGGCCTCTTCAGGAAGGGTTTCTTCAGCACCGGCTACTTGTAAAGCCTGAGATGAATCTTCTTCCTCCTCAATATTTTCTGTATTTTTTTCCGTCAAGACAAACCTCACTCCCCGAATCAGGGCAAAATTAAGCTCCAAAAAGGAAAGAGCCCTGAAAGGGGCTCTTCCGCACCACAACTGAATATTGTTCCCGACAACCCTTCAAGGTTGCCTAAAAAACCTGAGTAACGTTTTCTATCTGCATCAATTCATCCAGAGGACTTATTTTATCAAGAAGCCTTTTACATCCAGAATCTGGTATTCGAAATCACAGGTTTTTTGAAGCTCATCAAGTCTTTCGTTCCAGTTCTTTTTGAAATTTTCCAGACTTTCAGACTTAGGTTTCTTTTTCATCAGCCCGACTTCTTTATACAACGGCTTCACCATATTCTTGAAAACCAGCTGGATTATATTCCGAAGGTTAAGAATACATTGTTTGGTCACTTCTTCCCGAGTCACACCATCTACTTTTTCAAGCAGACGCAGGAACGACTGGATCGTGGTGATCTGAACGGTATAGCTTTCAGCCAACCTGTGGTCGTATTTCAAACCGCAATCAATGTAGGCTGGCATGAGGTACATACCAACATGGTGATCGAATTTAACAGAAAGGGTAATCAGCTTTTGAAGATAATCAACCTCGCGCAAATCTTCATCTTCATCTTCGCCGGCTGCCAATTCCTTGGCGGCTATTTCCTTTTCCTTTTGAAGCTCGAGTTTAATCTTTTCCAACTCACTCAAATCCGAAAGGTGGTCTATTTCCTTTTCTTCAACCGCATCATCGCCTTCCGGGTTTTCCTTTGTTTCTGTATCCTGTTCGCTCAACGCAAGTCTCCTTCCTAACAAGGGTAAAACAATAACCTAATATTTTTAAAAGGGTTCTGGGATTTGGAAGTAAGTATAATCCTTTTCCCCAGAAAGTGTCAACCACTAGGCGTGGGGCCGATTAGCAATAATCTTATCGAGTGAACGAAGAGTTATCTCGGCTTAATAAGCTCCTGCCATCTGCCTCCCCTGCTAAGGGGCAGTTGACAGGCCCAATCTGTTAAGGTTACTCTTTTTCTATAAATATGATTTTATGCAGTTAAAACCGTTTCCACCGGGAGAGAAAGAGGCTTAATCTCTCTTTTTGAGACATAAAAAGGTTCTCCAGGGAATTTCATGAAAATCGCACTTCTATTTCCGCCACAGTGGTATCCCAGCCAGCCCTATCTGGCCCTGCCTACTTTAAAAGCCCATCTCGAATCCAAGGGTCATGAAGTAGACCAATTTGATTTTAATATAGAAAGTTATGAGATTTTCCTGTCCCAGGAATATTTGAGCCATTGTGTGGAAATCATCCGGGAGCGGCTGTCCCGTCCTGCCTATACGAATGAAGAGCAGGAAGTCAAAGCCGTGTATCGGGATATTTTGTCGGATAACGCTTTTCTAGACTCCATCTTGAACGAAGTCGAAGATGCTAAAAACGTTCTGCGTGATGAAGAACGATTTTTCCAGTTTGAAACTTATAAAAAAGCCTACACCACGCTAAAAGTGGCTATGAAGCTCATTTCTTATGCCCATCACCCCAGCCGGTTGGATCTGGACTCCTTTTTCATGATGGGCAACCCGGAAGAAAACCTTGCCGGAATTCTCTCAGCAACGGCTGACTCGGTCAGGAATCCGTTCATAAAGATGTATGAAGACTACCTGCTTGAAAAAGTAGCCTGGAATGATTACGGAGTGGTAGGCATATCCATTATCCATATTGGGCAAGTCATTCCCGGCCTGACTCTCGCACGCCTGTTGCGTAAGCGGTTTGAACATCTGCATATCGTGATTGGAGGAAGTGTGTTCAATCGCCACGCCGATCTGCTCGATAATAAGCAGGCCTTATTTGAGGAATTTTTTCACAGTGTCATCGTCTCGGAAGGGGAAAAACCCTTGGAAGAGTTGGTCAGCCATCTCAAGACCGAAAAACCCCTGGCGACTGTTCCCAACCTCATTTATATGGAGGGCGATAAGGTTATTCATAACCCCAAAGCAGAGGCTCTTCCTTACGATCAGTTGGTCTGCCCTACGTTTGACCAATTGCCGCTGAATAAATATTTAATGCCTTATCCCGTTTTGCCATACATGTCCAGCCGGGGTTGTTATTGGGGGAAATGTACGTTCTGCACCCATAGCTTTATTTATGATTCCTATTACCGCAAAGAAAATGAAACAAGGGTGGCCGAAGATTTGGATCACCTCTCGCAAAAATATAAAACCAAATACTTCACATTTTCTGATGAAGCCATCTCCCCCAATGCTTTCAATCGCATGTCCAAGGCAATTTTGAAAAGAGGCGTCGAAATGCGTTCATTGGGAATGCTCAAGTTTGAATCAGGAGATAAAGAGTCCCCGGAACTGTTTGAAGATGTGTACCGCGCGGGATTTCTCATGCTATTTTTCGGATTGGAAAGTGCCAACGACCGCATCCTCTCCATCATCGACAAAGGTTGTGATCAAGAAACCGAAAGGAGCGTGCTGAAAAACAGTTCCGATGCCGGGATATGGAACCATCTCTACCTGTTTTTCGGATTTCCCACAGAAGAACGCGAGGAAGCGGAAGACACCATCCAATTCACCATAGAAAACTCGGAAACCGGAACCGGGCATATCCATTCAGTCGGCCAGTCCATCTTCGCTCTGGAAAAAGATTCCGCTATCTACCACAACCCAGCCAAATTCAAAATTGACCGGATCATTCATGACCCCGATCGGGATATGGCAATCGTGTTCGATTTTGATATTAAAGCCGGAATGCCTCGGGAAGAAGTAATGGATGTCTACGAGCACTTCAACACCGTAATCGGAGAAACCTTTCCCTCCCGCAATATCTGGAACTATCTCTCACGTGAACACTTCCTGCTCTACCTCGACCGATTCGGCAAAGAAGAAATCCTCAATATGTCTCGCCAGCATGATGCTGGACTCAGCAGACAATGACTTAAACAGGCATAAAGAGATTTCGCGGCAAAATGAGCTATTGTGCTCACTGGCGCCACGCCTAGTGGGTTGACAGGTAGGGGGCAATCGCCTAGAATTTAATCATCATATACAAGCTGAACAAACTTAATCTCAAACCTTGAGGGTTATTTCATATGGGCGAGGCAGGCAAACCAACAGACTGGATCACGATGAAAATCGATCCGGAGATTTTTGAAGAACTGGGAGTCCGCGATCCTGAAGAAACCAAGCGGGAGATGGCAATTACCAAGAAGACCCGCCAGGTAAACAAGGAGTTGAAAACCGACCCGGACAACCTGGATCTTAAAATAGAGCTGGCCACCTTAATGATTGATGGCGCGAATTATGAAGAAGCCGTTAATCAACTCAAGGCCATTCGCAATAAAGCCCCAAAAAATGCCCGCGTACACAAACTGCTGGGCACAGCATATGTTTTATTCAATCATGAAGAAGAAGGTATGCTCGAATTAAACCGGGCTTGCGAATTGGACCCCACTGATGCGGAAAACTACTTCAACCTGGGTGGCCTTTATTTGCTCCGTGACATGTACCAAAATGCCATGGAAGCCTTTGAAAAAGTTATTGAGCTGGACCCTTCAGACACAACAGCCTATGCCAACCTGGCCGCGGCATATGACATGCTCAAACTTTATGACAAGACCATCATCGCACTGAGAAAAGTGTTGATGTTCAACCCGGAAGACAAGGAACTGCGTGCGGCACTTTCCAACGCGTATTTTAACGCCGAGCGTTATGAAGAAGCCATTGATGCCGCCCAGGTAGTCGTGGAAATTGATGATAAAGACCCGCAAGCCTATTGCAACCTGGGCAGTTGCTACTCCGTTTGCAATATGATTGACGATGCTATCAGTGCATTCAAAAAAGCCACTGAGCTTGCGCCCGACTATTCGTTGCCTCATACCAACCTCGGAACCCTTTATGCCAATATGGGACGGCCAGAAACCGCACTTAAGGAATTCAAGATAGCGGTAGATCTCAATGCTCAAGACGCGGCCGCTTGGATGAATCTATACAATTGTTATAAAGAAGTCGGGTTGATGGAAGAATCGCAGAACGCTTACAAAAAGTACGAAGCTTTAATCAATGCCCCTGCTCCTGCAGCAACGGGGGGAGAAAACCCGGCAAATATCCCAGGTGGGGTTTCCCAAACTGGTGGATATGCTGGAGGGGGAGACATGGAAGGAAACGCACCCGGCATGGAAACTCTGACGGATAGCGATTAACAGGCACAAATTTCATCCAGGCATCCTCTTTTAAAATAACTTTTTATCGAAGACCCCGCCCCCTTGAGGCGGGGTTGCTTATTTTTCCATCATGACTCAACCTCCCCACAATTTAACTGCGCTTGGGGATTTCAAACCATCTAATATCTGGCAGACCCATATCAATTCCATTTTTTACGGAATCAAGGGGCCGCTCATCCACAACCATTTTCAAACCTATGTGAGTCTGGACTACCGTCTGGCCCATGCACTCGCGAATGATTTTTATACCCACGCTAAAAACCAACAACCAAAAAATGAGACTTGGTATGTGCAGGAATGGGGGGTGGGCAATGGCAATCTGGCCGCCTGTTTTCTCAGCCACCTGCGCGAAATAGATAGCGAGAATGAGGTTTATCCGTCTGTCCATTACATCCTCTGCGATGAATCCGAAGAAATTCTGAAAGGCGTGCGGGCCAATCCCCGTCTGCAGGAACATGCAAGCAAATTTTCCACAGTTCGAATTGACGCTGAACATCTAAATTGCTTTCGGCCCAGCTCGGTAGCAAAAATCATCTCCAATGAAATCTGGGACGACCTGGCGACTAAAGTCCTGCTGAAGCATCAAGGACTTTTTTACGAAGAGTATCTGTGCCCGTTCCTGGATATGGAAGCAATACCTGCCGAAAAAAATATCTTTCTGGAACAGTTTAATAACAAAGACCTGACCAACCTGGCCCAGCTTCCGCCTTTTCTCGATGCCATTCATTGGGAACGGGATTTCCAAAGAATAAATCTGGATGATTGGCCGTTTGCAGAAATTTTGAAAGCCCACGCCGAAGAATTTAAAGATGAAATTCCCATGCCCATCAATGTCGGTGCTTTTAGTACCATCACCAAAGCAAAAGAACTGCTCGGGCCGGAAAATTTTGGCTACACCAGTTTTGACTACGGCATGAAAACCATGCAGGACCTCAATCAGGAAGGCCGACCCTATTTCAATTTGTACGGAGGACAATACACCTTCATGGTGAACTTTCCCTTGCTGGAAAATATGGGTCGCTCTATCGGATTCACAGATATCACTCGAGAATATCAAAATCAGTTTGTGCAAAAAGATCTCGGATCCGAAGCTATCAGTTTGGTCGACCTGATGCAGCAACACCCGCGAGTTGCAGAAATGCCGCCCTGGGATAGAGACATTCTGATGCTCAGCACGCTCCATGCTCTCAACACCGTTTATCGCAGTCCTTATTCAGGAAAACTGGATTACCCGGCGATGGAAGGAACCCCGAAAAAACAAAGAAAACAAATCGCGCAACTGTCTAAAAACCTTAGTAGCCGGGGTGTTCCCGATACTGTCGCCTATGTCACTCGCGAAGAAGTTTTAGCCTCCCTAAAACCCCTGAGGAAACTGGGCTACCGGGAAAAAGATATCGAAGCCGCCTTTCAATCTCCTCCTCCACCTGTCTCATTCGTTCATATTCAATTCAGCACCTAGCAGGTACCCTTTCCTGCAAAGTTGACAATTTCATCTTGCGCACCGAAACTACATTCTGTTTGTCGTGATTTTGCCATTTGCCCCCACGGCGAGTGGCTGATAGCATAGAAGTTCAGTTTTAAAAATTTGGAGTTTGTTACACAATGCTCAGTATTTTTGTTGAAACCAGTTGCAACCGCTATAACCGGGACGAGTGCGAATTCTGCCATGTGTATGAACCGCTGATGGAGCATCCCGTCTCCGAATGGCATTTGACGGTGCAACAGGCCCAGATGATGGCGGATAAAATCCGCAATGTAGACGTACTCAATACTCTGGCTCAACAAGAGATCAACCTGACCGGCGGCGAAGCGTCGCAGAATCCGGATATTGTCGAAATCTGCAAAGTGTTCCAATCCGTTACGCCCTATGTTTGTCTGCACACCAACCTCGACATGCTTTCAGAAAAATCCAAACGTTGGCAAAGACTGGTCGAAATCATGCAACGGGGTGGCCGGGTAGACATCACGCTATACCCAACCGCATGGGAGAAGTCGCAAAAACTATTCCTCGAAGAAATGTTAAAACTGCAGAACAAACTGATCGTGAATGTGGTGTATGAAACCCTGCCCGATTTACAAAACCAGATTGACCTGTTGTTAAATTTTTTCAAAGACCGGGGTTCACTCTATGCACATGTGACAAAACTCTTGCAATCCTATGCAGAAAAAGTCACGACCCTGATTGCAACCCACCCCCACTGCGATGAAAAAATTTTCACAATGGGTATGGGGGACACCGAGGCCTTCGCCAGCAAACCGGAATTTATTTTTGGCATCAGCCTGTTGCCCGCTTTCAACATCGATAAAAACGGATTCCGGGCGATGACGTCCCTGCCCTTTCCGCGCGACAAATATTTAATTGGTTGTCCAGCTGCAAGGGGTTCGATTGACATCATGACGATTCAGCAAAACGGAGAGATGACACCTTGTTGTGATGTCGGGAACTTGAAATGCCAACCCAAATTCGGCAATGTTCTTAACGATAGTCCCGAAGAAATTATGGGGAAGATGGAAAGCTCAATGAAAGTACTGGCGTCAGGAGTCCGCAAAAACCATGAAAACATCAAGTCCGGAAAAGCGGGTGAACAGGTCGAAGAAGGCATCCCTCCTTATTGTAACTAGCCCACTCTCATAGAAGGATTAGACAACACCACTTAAAAAAAAATCCCCCCGGTGGCCTTCATAGAAGGGGCCGGGGGGATTTGAATTTGCAAGATGATCGGTTAAGCCGAGGGCAGTTCTCCCGGGGGAACTTCTTCCTCTTCTTCTTCGAAGAAATCGTCTTCGTCCTCATCGTCACCGATCAACAGATTTTCGTCATCAACCACAAGCTCTTCGAACTCTTCTTCCTCATCTTCTTCTTCCTTCTGATAGGGAAGTTCGTCCCAGACCACTACGCGGGAGTTACCCCGGTCGCAGATGAAAAGTTTGAATTTGGGTTGCGGCTCTTCCGGCTCTTGTTCTTCCCCTTCTGAACCTTCGACCAAAGCCGTTTCATCATCATCGTCATCATCCGGCATCGGTATTCCGCGAAACTCTTCTTCCTCCTCTTCTTCGTCGATCAACAACAACCCATAAGGATCGTTGAGTGTGCAATTGGAAGCATCGTCCAAATTCCGGTTGACTTTATTTTCTGTAAAAGTGGCCTGACCCAAAACCAGATCAGCGGGCTGTCCACTTTCGGTGGGTATTTCTTTCCAATACAAGACACGGTTATTACCGGTATCGGAGACAAACATTCCTGCTTCTCCGACCACTACATCTGTTGGAAAATATAACCCATCTGCGGAAGGCCGGTGGTGCCCATTGCCTCGGTTCGGCTCTCGGTTGAAAAAATCTTTTTGTCCAATCACCACATCAGCGGCGACCCCACCTGTATCCCGAGGAATTCGATTCCAGATCAATACACGGTTGTTGCCTTGATCTACTACGAAGATGCGTTCGCTCTCCGCATCGAAATGCACGCCCGATGGAAAGCTGAGAGTATCCTGACCTACATTATCGAATTCGCCCTGATTAGGCCAGCGATCATCCATACCTTTTTGACCCAGCGAAATATCTGCATTCCACCCATCACTAAAAGGAATTTTATTCCAGACTAAAACACGGTGGTTGTCTTTATCGGCGACTAATACATGTTTGTCATCACCCGAGTGGATGCCCATGGGGAAAAATAATGAACCGGAACCGACAAACCCTCGGCGGTTGGCTTCGTTATCATCCAGGTTATCCTGTCCCAGCACCAGCCCAGGGGCTTCGCCATCTTCTGAGGGAATTCCACTCCATCGCAATACCCGATGGTTTCCACTGTCCACCACATAAAGTTTTCCATCAATAACACACATACCTGCCGGCTGGGAGAGGGTGTCCTCTTCCGCCTTACTGATGGTGAATCCATCCAGATCTTCGTCTCCCAATCCGGAAGTCATTTCATCCAGAGTGGTGGTAATACCTCTGTTTTCGAGACAGTCGGCAAAATCTTCCTGACCCAGTACCAGGGATGATGGCTCGCCATTTTCTTCGGGAAACTGCTCCCAAATCAAAACCCGGTGGTTACCTCTATCAGAAACAAACAGCATGTCCCCAAACTTATCGATAAATTGGGGTTCGCATAATGTGTTATCACCAGGATCATCCGCTCCCCGGTTGGATTGGGACATAGAAAAATCCCCCTGACCAAGAACCAAAAAAGCACCGGTTTCGGGTATTACTTCTTCTACAACCTCTTCCACCTCATCCATTTCATCCGATTCATCGACTTCGTCAAGCAAGACATTCTCATCTTCAGTGACGCTCAACGAATCATCGGCTTCGGTATCTTCCATTTCGTTATCTTCTGACATTAAACAATTCTCCAAATATATTGATTACAAATTTAATCTTAAAATAATTATTTATTGATAAAGGCAGTTACCCTCATCTCCTACGGTAAGTCCAGTGCCTTGAGTCTCTGCCACATGGAAATGACTTTTCGGCCATTCCGATCCTGATGTTTTCCATCCCAAATTGCAAAAGCCACTAAAACAGGATTTTTTCGTATAAATTTTATATCCCATTTATTCAAAGATTCCAAGGAGCGAAAAAACACCACACTCCATTTTCCATCTTTCCACACCCCTTTTCCCAACACATTCTGCTTAGTCTGTGGCTGGGGAGTCAACGTTCCGAACCCTTCTGCGTTCAATTCCTCAACAGGAACATCCCTGAAAGGATTAAGCGCATCAACGGGGTTGACCTCGCCGCCAAAGATCATGGTATCCATATCCATGCCTTTGGTCGCGTATTCCAGCTTTTCCTTCGTTTCAATTTCTGTCTGCCAGTCTGCCCGCCATTGCCAGATATTGACTACTTTTCCGCGGTTGCCCATGCCAAAGAACGGTTCATTGTGACCGTGCTTATGCAATAACACTTCGCCAAGAGCAAACTGCATGGCAATGGCATCTTTAAAATCCTGATGACGGCTCGCAGTCCGATCTGGTTGGGAATCTTCCCATTCCAGTCGAAAGGCAATTCCTTCATCATTCACTACAGACTGAAACTGAATCTCATCCACCGGATCCCGGCGCGCATTAAGAGGAATTGTATGGATGTTTTGAACCGGGATATTTTCCCACAAGGGGTTTCCCGGGTCCATATCGATTTCTTTATCAATGCTGTAGGTGGTCAGATCAATTTCGTATTGAGCCGGTTTGTATTTCTCTTTGTTTATTCCCGATTCTATAAAGGATGCCAGATCCCACCGTTCCTCATCCGTCAAGTGATTATAAGATTTCATCGGGGTGCCATCAATCCCCGTGGTCAGTATCAGGAACAGGTCTTTCTGATCGAATCCAAATTTATAAGTATTAGGATCAGTGAGGTCATAAATAAAAACCCGGTGGTCCCAAATATCATAGAGCTCATTCGCTATGGGTCCATCGCCCTTTAAATCTGTTCCGTGACACCGGGCGCAACGCATTTGCTGATAAACTTTTTTACCTCTTTCAATCGATTCCGGCGTGGATGCGGGAACCGATGCAATCGTTATTGGCTCTCTTGGTTTATCGCTTATAAACCTTTTTGAAAATGTCTTAACATACTCCACCGCACCCCAGATTTCATCTTCTGTCAAGGCTCCTCCCCATGCGGGCATGGAGGTACCGGGAACGCCACGTGAAATGGTCCGGTAAATGTCCTGATCCAGAGGAATCGATCCAAACGGAGTAGTTCGATATTTAAACACACCCTGACGAAAATCTCTAGGCCAAGGGTAAAGGTAAGCCATGGCTTTGCCACCGCCATTACCATTTTCACCATGGCAAAACACGCACATATGCTTATAAACCGTAGCGCCTATGCGTAGCAGATCTTTTTCCTTGCCGGTTTCCGAGTCATGGGCTCTCTCACCGTGGGCATACAAAGGCAAAGCGCTGACCACCCACCCACACAAAACCAGAAAGAAAATCCAGTTTACCTTCTTAACGAACCCCCAAGCTGGGGGTTGCAAGCGAATAGAGTTCTTCATTACCGTTTAACCCGTCTTCCGCAATATCCACCCAGATATCTGTGCAATTGCGTCTCGGATCAACACCTTTGCAATAAAACAGAGGGTTGCGATTAGCGAAAAACATTACCGGATGCGAAAAATAAACACTCAGGTTATCGAACTTGGCAATTTCGATCGCCTGTTCTATCGTTGTCTCTTCTGTCGAGGCCTTCCGAATTACTTTTCGAATGACCATATAATCCAGTTTGTTATCCCGGTCCAGATCATAATAGGTGGCAATCAAACCGGGCACACTTAATGATTCCCAGCCACGATAAGACGGGTGTTTCCAACCCGGCTCTTTGGGAATACCCAAAGCTGACGACTCCATTTCGGGCTCATCCATGCCCTGCGCCCAAACATGTGCCGTCCCAAAAACTAATAAAAACAAGACAATGTGCAAAGCCAGCTTTCGCATTGAAACCTCTGCTTTCGTCTAACTCTTTAAGAGCCTCATTACCTTCATTTAGTCAGGTATAAGCTTTTAAACTAACACATTTCGGCACCCAAACAAAGCGTTTGCTAGTTGGCAATTGCGCTGGGCACATCAGGAAAAATTTGGAAAACATCGTGAAGTTTAGCCAATTCAAAAACTTCCTTGGGTGCACCATTCAGTCCGGCTAGAACAAACCGGCCCTTATCTTTAAGTGTTTGATAGCAATGGATAAATACACTGATGGTTGAACTATCGAGATAGGTAACTTTTTCCAGGTTCAAAATAAACTTATCAAATCCTCTTTCTCGATATGCATCAATAAGCAGGTTAACATCGTGGGAATTATAAACATCCAACTGTCCAGTCAGATCAATGATGATAATGCCATTTTCATCTCTGCAATCTATATCAATTTTCCCCATCAACCCCAAAATCTCTTTATGTAATTTTTCCATAAAAAATAACCTTTCCAACAGATGGAGATTTTATTCCCCAATCAAATGGATCAAAATTGCTGTTCGAAGCGTTTTGGGTCTGAACTACGAGGCTCGCAGTCATGCCAGTAGCTATCCTTGTTCGGCTCAATCTTTCGAGTTAACGGATCAGGTCGAAAAAAAGATGCGACAATTCGCATCGGGGTAAATACAATAAAATACATCAGCCCTAAAATCAGTTTGAAGTTAAAGTTCCCGACCACTTCTCCAAACTTCATCCAAACCCGGTAAACCGGAGTCAGACGAAGGGGGGCCAATAACCCCAGCGTCAGGAAAAATAGAACCCAGACTCCCAATGCCATTCCCGCAGTGTGCCAGGCCTTATAAAAGAAAAGGGCTACAAAGCAAGAAAGCACGCCAGCCATCATCAGGCCATACTGTCTCAACTGTTTTTCGGTGGGATCAATAGGATGCTTAGCCACAGGCTTTTAACTCCAAAAGGTTACAAGTAAATTGTACGCTGTTGAGGGGGCATTCGTCCACCTGATTAAACCTGAAACTCTTATGCTTCACTTCACCCTTAATCAATGAAAGTATTTAAAAAAAGCAAAAAAAAAGGGGTAAACCGCTTAAGCGGTTTACCCCTTTAAATCAAACTATACTTATTTTACCCAAGTGCTGCGGATGTATTTCACAACATCCCAAATTTCTTTGTCCTTCAAGGTCTTTTTATGAGCTACCATACCGGTTCCTTTAGAACCATTTTTGATGATGTGGAACATTTGACCAGCAGAAACCTTTTTCATGGTTGCCGCACAGGCAAAGTTACGAGGAGCAGGTTTCAGGGCTTTCCCTAATTTTCCGCCACCATCACCTTTGGCGCCATGACACATTTTACAAGCCATCGGCTTGGCTTTCTTCTGGTAAATTGCTTTACCATTTGCTGCATCAGCTTTAGCCGTCATATCTTTTTTAGAAATGCCACCGGGAGCCGCTTTGGTTTTCCGCGGTTGCGGACATTTAGCAGCACCAAATGCAGAACTTACTGCAAACAAGCTGAATACAACCATCACACTCAATATCAAAGCCTTTTTCATCTAACAATCTCCTCTATTATATAGTGAATCAAATCCAAACCTATTTACTCCAACCTTATAATCGGGTCTAACCTGTTAATTTGACTAGCAAACTTAACTAATGCATCAATCGCAATGGCATTTAAACCTTAATATTCAAAGCTTTAATTTATGCGCAACCGAAATGCCATTATAAGATTCGCATTTGAAAAAAGAGCTTCGCATTATAGTGCATTCCAATACCCTGTCAACTGAAAATTCCCGAGTCAAGGGCATAGGAGAAAAATCTGGATATTCGCCCAAAACCAACCTCTTTCCTCTTGATTTTGGAACAACTGCCAGGAATTTACCTCTCATTTTTTGTACCCAATAAACCCTTGAAAATAAATAATATTTTTTAACTTTAGAAGATGAATTCCTCTGTCTAAAGGGTAATTTTTCTTGATAGAATAGGTCGAGTCACGTATATTTAAATTATAGCTGAGACCCAATGAGAATTTTTCAGGATCCCAGATTTCAAGTATTCTGGAATTTGGCTATAATAAGCGGTCTATTATTGGGGCAATCAGTTTTGAGGGGGCCTCTTCCTTTCGATAGGCACACAAAGTCTTTATTTTAAAGGACCCCGCAAGTATCTCCAATAAACTACAAACATTCCTCCTGCTTCTCAATTTTGAGAAATAAGGGGAATTTTTGTCTTTTGTGGCAGAGGGCTGAAAAAATTAAAATCGTTAAACTAACGAATTTCAGCTAGTTACCAAACTTTATTTATTTAAATGGGAGGTGAAGGATGAATGTCTTATTTAAACGCCTCATTCCAGATAAGAAAAAGCCCAAGTATTTAACAAAGCTGGACCAGATTCCTCAACTGTCTGAATCAGAGAAGCAGGAACTGCAAAAGGTCAACGATAAATTTGTCTTCAGGACTAATGATTATTACCAGTCTTTAATTGACTGGAACGACCCCAATGATCCGATTAAGCGGATCATCATGCCAGATATCCAGGAACTCAACGAGTGGGGTGAGCTGGATGCCTCCAACGAAGAAAAATACACCAAAGTTCGTGGCTTGGAGCATAAATACACTTCCACAGCTTTGCTATTAGTTAACGAGGTCTGTGCTGCCTATTGCCGATTCTGTTTTCGCAAACGCCTGTTCATGAATGAAAATGATGAGGTGACCAAAGATATCTCTGAGGGACTGGAATATATAAAGAATAATACGGAAGTCAATAACGTGTTATTGACCGGGGGCGACCCTCTGGTTATGTCGACCAGTAAGTTGGAACCCATTATCAAACAGATTCGTGAAATCGATCATGTACAGATTATTCGTATAGGCACCAAGGTTCCGGCGTTCAATCCATTCAGGATTTTGAACGACCCCTCATTGCTGGAAATGTTCAAGACTTACAGCACGGACGAAAAGAAAATTTATATCATGGCTCATTTCAATCATCCGAGGGAGCTCACGCCTGAGGCTATTGAAGGACTGAACCTGCTGATGGAATCCGGGGTCACACTGGTCAATCAGACACCTTTGGTGAAGGGGGTTAACGATGACCCGGAAGTGCTTGCGGAGTTGTTTTCCAAGCTTTCTTATATAGGCGTCCCTCCGTATTATGTTTTTCTATGCCGACCCACCTTGGGCAACGAAACCTATTCTGTTCCTGTTGAGGAAGGATACGAAATTTTTGAAAAATCCCGAACCCTATGCTCGGGTCTGGCCAAGCGTGCGCGCCTAGTCATGTCTCATGAATCTGGAAAAATTGAAGTGCTAGGAATGACCGAAGACCAGATATTCTTCAAATACCTCCGGGCAGCAGATAAGAATAATGACGCCCGATTCCTATCCTTTTTCAGAAATCCCGATGCCTGCTGGTTTGATGATTATCAGGAAGTAGCGGATGAGTTTTCATTGTTTTCCCAGACTGCCAAAACTGAATGTGTCTAATACGAGAAAACGACAACCTTCCCGCTCAATAAGAAACTAAACCCTCTTTCCCATATCCACAAATGGATGCCCTCTTTTTCCTTTTGATTTTTATAGGGTTTCTGAATGTCGGGAGAATTTTCACCAAAAATATCTGGGACTTGAGTTTTTCCGGTCCTGTCGAAGCATTTGTTTTTTCCACAGCTTTAGGTTCCATCATCACCTCCCTGTTAATAACCGGCCTGGTATTTACCGGTCAGGTTTCCTCTTTAACGTGTTGGGTGCTACTGGCAATACTGCTCTTATCGGGTATCGGCCTGTGGAAAAGACTATGGCTTGAGAGATTCAAAACTGCATTTTCCTCCCCAGTTTTTTTCCCCTTGTCGCCCTTAAAGACCACTGCACAGATCACTTTATCCATTCTTATTCTGTTGGCATTGAGTCTCGCATTGGTCCCGGCATTTGCCACCGATGCCCTGGTTTACCATCTCGAAGTGCCAAAGGCATATCTTGAGGCAGGAGGCCTGGTTAACCTTCCCAACAATATCTACTCCTATTTTCCTCAGCAAATTGAAATGCTTTACCTGTTTGCTTTGGCATTGGGTTCCGATTCCCTGGCACAACTTACGGGCTTGGGAATCGTTTTTCTGCTTTTGGGGGCGCTTTGGCAGTATTACCTTCAAAATGGTTCCATAGGCTACGCGTGGCTGGTCCCGCTAATTTTTATTTCAACCCCTACTTTCTTCGGGGTAGCTTCGTCTGCCTATGTAGATCTTCAAGCGACCACCTACGTTTTCCTGGCTTTTTATTCCTGGGAAAATGGATGCACCCGAAAACAGCCCGGCTGGTATTTTTTAATGGCGTTGTTTAGCGGTGCAGCGGTCGCCGCGAAACTAACAGTGATAATCATTTTACCTCTGGCATTGTTGGGACTGGCAATACATGGTCGGTCCCACAAAAATTCCGGGCAGGTCGTGGGTCAATGCCTGATTCTGCTATTGGGTTCTTTGATTCTTCTCCTTCCCTGGCTGGCAAGGAATTATTATTTTACAGGCAATCCGGTCGCTCCATTTTTCCTGACATTTTTTGGCGGGGAAAACTTAATGAATTGGGATATCACACGTTCCCAACAACAATTCCAATACTATTCTTCCTTTGGAATGGGACATGGTATTAAGGATTTTTTGCTCCTCCCCATCAATCTGACTTTTTTTAGTGAGCCGCATTCCCTCAAATTTGATGGCCAGATCGGCATTCTTTATTTTCTTCTTCTTCCTGCTCTTTTTAGCCTAAACCGTAAGTCTCTGCCCATGGTCGTGGTTTTTTTGGTACTACTTGTTTTCTGGTTTATTCAGACTCAATATATCCGTCTGCTTGCACCCGCGTTTGCCTTTCTCTCAATACTACTAGTCAAAGGGATAGAACAGGGCGTTCAACAGCATGAGGCCTCGATTGGAAAAAAAGAAAAGTATTTTCTTACTTTGCTTTTAGCATTGGGGCTGATGTTCAACACCTCAATAATTTTTAAAGAATGGTTGCGTATCCAACCTCTTCCCTATCTTTTTAACCAGGAAAACCGTGATCAATTTTTGACACGGCAGATTAGTGCTTACCCCCTATATCAGGATACAAACAAAATGTTGGGGGGAAAAGACAAAGTATTATTAGTTTATATGAGAAACCTGGGGTATTTGATGGATCGACCGTTTTACAGCGATACATTATTTGAAGCTCACACCTTAATTAAAATCATTGATGAAGGAGTTTATGCAGAAGATATCATCATACGCCTCAAAAAATTGGGTATCACCCACATCCTGTTCAACTACCAATTTGTTTTTGGAGAAAGCTCGGCATTTTCATTAGGGGAGAGAGCAATTCTGAAAAATTTCCTGATCCGGCACGCTGAACAAATCTCCAGAAAAAACGAGTTTTTCCTTTACCGCTTTATGCTAGACTTGAAAGCTGGAAATCCGAATAACACCTCAGGCCTTTTATCCATTCCGCTGGACCACTGAAGAACGGATAACAGGCTTTTAGTTTTTAATAAAGGACCCTTCGTATGGAAGAAAGACTGGCCAATAAAAATATTCTGATCGTCATCCCCAAAGACTATTATATGGAAAGCGAATTCGATCCGATCTTCGAATCCATGAAAGCAGAGGGAGCCACTATTTTAATCGCTTCCGGGAAAATGAAAGACGCCGTTGGAATGAAGGGGGGAAGTGTCACTCCAGATGTTCTGATTGTTGATGCAATAGAAGGCATTACCGGCGATAGTTATGTATCCGCCGGCAAAGGAGTACGCCAGATCAAAGGGGTTTTTCATGGAGTCATCGTTATAGGTGGAAATGGAGCCAGGTCTTATCTCTGGAAAGATAAGCTTCTGCAACTCCTGATTAACGATCGTCACCGCTCCCGTATGGTGGTCGCAGGCATCGGCAATGCCGTCCCCTGCCTGGGAAATGCGGGCCTCCTGCAAAGCCTGGAGGTTACCACCGAGCCTGGCAACAAAAAAGCCGTGGCAGAACTGGAAAAATCCAAAGCTGTTCTGGTCGACGAATCCGTAACCGTCATGGACCGTATTTTTACTGTACGAGACGCTAGCGGTGTCCCCGCTTTTCTTGACTTGTTTATCAAAGAAATCGCAAAAACATCTGTAAAGTAATTCTGCCCCCGTGTGATACCCATTGGGGACATGGCCCTATCCCTCTCCTTAAGGCTGTTGCTCTCTTTCTTCCCGAGTTTTGATAATCTTCAAACGAAGTTTGATCGCATCATTCAAACTTTTGACAATGCCGTCATTGGAATCCGGAAAATGCAATTTCTGATTAAACTCATCCAGTGAGTACGTTTCAAGCACCTTGGCAAACGCTTCGTCCACAAAAGGACGAGTCATTTTGACTACACCCTCAAAGAGAATCGAAATTTTTTCGTACTTGTCCCAGTTGTCAATCATAAGGTTTCTGATCGATTCACCGGAAGGCCCCCCATCTTCTGATATTCTTCCCGCAGGAGTGGAGGTGTCCATTATTTTATAAACATCAATTTTTAATTCATCTTCCATATTTATTCTGCCCTCAACGATTTACAATTTTAACAGATATCATTTCTACCCTGTCATTAGGGTTGTCCCCTGAATCACGCGGTACATCGACGATCTTGTCGACCACGTCCATTCCCGAAACCACCTTACCAAAAGCGGTGTACTGGTTATCCAGAAAATGCGAATCTTTAACCACAATGAAAAACTGAGATCCTGCACTGTTGGGATCCTGTGATCGCGCCATCGAGAGAATTCCTCTATCGTGGGGTGTATCATTAAACTCCGCATTGACCGAGTGGCCTGGACCACCTGTTCCATGCGTCGAACGATCTTCGCTTTTGGAATTTGGGTCTCCGCCTTGAATCATAAAACCGGGGATTACCCTGTGGAAGGTAGTGCCATCATAAAAACCTTTCTTAGCCAGATCTTTTAAATTTTTAACATGCCCTGGTGCTAAATCTTCCAGAAACTCTAACTCTATACTTCCAAGTGTCGTTTCTATTACAGCAATCTCATTGCTTTGCGCGTCGGAACCGGTCATCAATACACCTATGAAAAATGGGTATGAGCTACATCTTTATTAATTAAAAAAGAAACAGCCCCCTCACCCCTGTTATCGTTTTAAAGCGGAAGCATTCAACAATTATCATTTTATAAACAAAATCCGCCGATTTATAAGACTACCTAGCAAAAACTCATCTAAAGGAAATACCTTAACGTTTTACAATTTTTACGGACTTCATTACTACCTTTTCCAAAGGGTTGTCTACGGAGTCAGTCTCCTCAAAAACAATCTTGTCGACAACATCCATGCCTTTAACCACTTTGCCGAAAACTGTATACTTGTTATCCAGAAAATGAGAATCTTTAACCACTATAAAAAACTGGGAACCGGCACTGTTGGGGTCCGATGACCTTGCCATCGAAAGAATTCCTCTATCATGGGGGGTATCATTAAACTCAGCCTTAATCGTGTAGTTTGGCCCGCCCATTCCGTGCATAGAACGGTCTACATTCTTGGAGTTGGGGTCTCCGCCTTGAATCATGAAACCTTTAATTACCCGGTGAAACGTAGTGCCATCATAAAAACCTTTCTTAGCCAGGTCTTTAAAATTTTTAACATGCCCTGGTGCCTTGCCTTCAAAAAACTCCAGCTCAATGCTCCCAAACTTTGTCTCAATCACTGCATTTTCACCAGCTTGCGCATTGACTCCAGTCATTAGAACAACCATCAAGCATGCAGCAATTCCTTTAACAAAAAAATTCATGAAACCTCCAGAAAAAGGGATAATAACCAGATTTATAGAATTTGTTTCCCGAATTATCTAAAAACGATTCCGAGAGAGATGGTTCGATCAGGATAATTTTAAGGAGAGCATTTTAACAGGTTGTCGGGAAAGTCTCAATAATTGTCATGAACCTTAAATCCGCATTTCTCATTTGCAACACCCTTTTGGCTGGGCTAGCCCTGGCCTGCCTGGTTTTAAGTGAGATATATTCTCCTCTTACAGGCCTGGTATTCTCCGCAGGCCTTATCCTCTGCTTAGTTCTGGAACAGTCGGAACGCATACCATTGCGTCCCACCTCCCGGATTTTAAATTCCAATTGGGCTTTCTTACTACTTCCATTTCTATTTTTCGCCTTTAATCTGCCTCTGCTGGAATTGGTAGCGGGGTTTCTTGTTTACCTTTTATTTTCCAGATTCATCTTTAAATCGGAATTCAACGATTATTTATTCGGTTACCTCATAGCAATTGTCTGCCTGCTGATTGGTGCCATTTTCGAACAAGACCTTGCCTTTGGGGCCATCTTCCTTGGATTTAACCTGGTCCTAAGCTGGTGCCTGATTCTTTATACCCTGATGTTGGAACGAACCAGAAGTACTAGCCCACCTTCAGATTTTAAAGGAAAAGGAAAAAGCGAAACATTAGGTTCTGCCTTGATAGGGTGGTCCACAGGGCTGATTATCCTCAGTTTTGCCATGACCGCCTTGATTTTTATTACTTTTCCCAGGTTCGGACTGGGTTTTATCTCCCTGAACACCTCCTATTCTCCTATAGCCGGGTTTTCAGATACCGTCACCCTGGGAGATGTGGGGAAAATCAAACAGAACCCAGCAGTAGTTATGCGCGTTGAATACACGCAGGGCGGTGAAATTTATAAGCCTGATTCACAGATTTTATGGCGGGGGGTAGTTCTGGACCATTACAACGGTAGAACCTGGACTTCCACCTTGGCAACGGAATTTGAAACCCGTAACCGGCCTGGAACAGGACTAAACCTTTTTCGGGTATCCAATCCTAGAGAGGTAGTACAACAAAATATTTTTATGGAATCGTTCAATGCCCCCTATCTGTTTACTCACGGAGTTCCACTGTTTATGGATGGCAATTTCATCCATGTCCAGATGGATAAAAACTTCGTATTCAAAACCAGCGATCCCCGTTCGGGCCCAAGAAAATACACTTTGATTTCAGATATTTCAGATCACGATGTCAGCTATAGCCTCGACATGCCTCAAAACGAGCCTTTACTGTTTCCCAGTCGATTTCTCCAACTTCCAGATATCAGCTCTAAAACCCATGATCTGGCCGACCGCCTGACCCAAAACGCTCGCACAGACGAAAATCGAGCACAAAAAATTTTGAATCACTTCGCAGATTTCAAGTACACACTGGAAATGGAAAATGATCCGGGTAAAACGGCATTGGAACATTTTTTATTTCAAAGAAAAGAAGGTCATTGCGAATATTTTGCATCTGCCATGGTAGTCCTGCTTCGATCCGCAGGAGTTCCCGCCCGTCTGGTCAACGGTTTTGTCGGGGTTGAGTGGAACGAATGGGGAAACTACCTGATCATCCGCCAGCAACACGCCCACTCGTGGGTGGAAGCCTATATTCCTGGTAAGGGCTGGACCGTATACGATCCCACTCCACCAGACCCTTCTCTGGTCACGCCCAATACACTCCATCCGCTGGGGAAATCCCTGGACTTCCTAAGAATGAGCTGGCAGAGGTACGTGGTTCGCTATTCCATACAAGACCAGGTGGAGGTCATACAAATTTTCAGGACCGGAAGCCGTGACCTTATGCGAAAAATTAAAGGCCTGGCATCGGTGAATTGGGAAACGCTAGTTGAAAAAGCTCAAAAATTCAGCCCGGTTATTCTGGCCCTTGTTCTGGCAACAATATTGCTACTCTTTGTCAAAAACCGCTTTGGCGGGTTCACCCTCTCCCCACGCCCACCCCTTTCTGTCATTCTTTATCAGGACATGCTGAATCGGTTGAAAAAATCAGGACTGGTAAAAAAATCATCATGGACCGCACGGGAATTTCTGCAATCAACTCTTCCAGAAACAAAACACGACCCGATACGCCGCATCACAGAATTTTATGAAAAACACCGGTTTAGCAACTCCCCCATTCATCCAGGGCAAGAAAAGGAAATTCGCAGGCTGATTGAATCGCTATGAATTAAAACTACAGTAAGCCAGAAAAAGCTTTGAAACTTTCCATCTCCCCTCAGCTTCCTCTATAATCCCCAGAATAATTATTCAACGCAGAATAAAAAACTCAAAATATTTAAATGAAACACGGTCAGCAAAAAAAGAAAAAGGCTCCTCCTCTGCTCGAAGAGTCGAATAAAACCCTGCAAATTGCCCTCTGCGTTTTTCTGGTGATAGCGACGCTTGCGGTTTACTTGCAAATACAAAGTCATGAATATCTCATTTATGACGACGCAGAATATGTAACGAAGAACTGGAGGGTGCAATCTGGGTTAACCCTTGAAAGTGTGAAATGGGCCTTCACCACGGGACATTTTGCTAACTGGCATCCTGTAACCTGGTTGTCACACATCATCGACTTTGAGTTATATGGACCAAATCCCGCAGGCCACCACCTCGTCAATCTATCCATCCATATATTGAACACGTTGTTATTGTTTTTAGTTTTAATACGAATGACCGGAGCCATATGGCAAAGCGGTTTTGTCGCAGCATTATTTGCGCTTCATCCATTCAACGTAGAGTCAGTAGCATGGGTAGCAGAACGCAAAAACGTTCTCAGCACTTTTTTCTGGTTCCTGACTATGTGGAGCTATATCCGCTATGTTGAAAAACCGAGTGCCTCAAAATATGGGATGACGGCTGTGTTCCTGACTCTTGGTCTCCTGGCAAAACCCATGCTGGTGACCCTTCCTTTTGTCCTACTCATGCTCGATTTCTGGCCTTTGAAGAGAGCAAAGCTTTTGGTAAAAGGTGAAGAAAATCCTGACTCGGGAGTAAAATTTTCCAAGCTGGTCTGGGAAAAAATTCCTCTTTTAATTATCGTAGTGGGTTCTTGTATCGCAACATTTATTGTCCAAAAAGATGGTGGGGCATTAAGGGGCATGGAGATCCATTCATTATCAACGCGTTTTGCCAACGCAATGGTTTCCTATGTAACTTATCTGGAAAAAACGTTTTGGCCTTCGGGGCTTTCAGTGTTTTATCCCCACCCTGGTGACGCCCTTCCCGCGGGACAAATATTTATTTGCACAGCGCTCCTTCTAGTTATTTCTTTTACTGCGGCGCGATGGATAAAGAAGGCTCCGTACTTTGCTTTCGGCTGGTTCTGGTTTTTAGGAACTTTGGTACCGGTGATCCAAGTTGTGCAGACAGGGGCACATGCTATGGCAGACCGCTATGCCTATATACCTCTGATTGGAATATTCATTATTGTAGCGTGGGGACTGCCTGATCTCCTTGCCAGATGGAACCACAGAGAAAAAGCTCCTGTCCTATTTGCTGGACTACTTATTCCACTTATGATTGCCACCTCGATTCAAGTGGGGCTATGGGAAAACGGCATCACGCTTTTTAAGCATGCCATTCGTGTAACAAACAGCAAATATCGTGATATTGCCTCCACACATGCCCTTCTCGCAAATGCTTACCATAGAAAGGGAGAATTAAATCTCGCCATTTCCGAATTCAAGACATCGCTGGAAATCAAACCTGAACATGAGTATAGCTTAAATAATCTTGCCGCCACCCTGGCCGAACAAGGAAATCTGGAAGAGGCTCTGCTCTCTGCCCAGAAATTAGCCAGCTATAAACCGAATTACGCCCCGGGAATAGTAACATTGGCAAATATTCTGGAAGAGTTGGGGAGGCTTAATGAAGCTCAAACCTACTACGAGCGAGTCCTGGAACTGGATTCGAACTCCTTTGAAAACCATTTAAACCTTGCCAATGCTTTCTACAAGATTGGAAGCATGACAAAGGCTATACTCCATTTTAGAGAATCCATCACCCTGAATCCAAGGCTGGTGGAAGCGCATTATAATCTGGGCAATGCGCTTGGCCAGCAGGGACAACACCAAGAAGCACAGGCGGCTTTCGAACAAGCCATCAGCCTGGATGAAAAACTATCACTGCCGCATTATGGATTGGGAATCATTCACCTTCGCGGGGGAAAGTATTCAAAAGCCATCGAGGCGTTTGAACAAGCCTTAACCTTAAACCCGAACTTGGAACAGGCACGTCATTTTCTGGCAGAAGCTCATGACAAGATAGAGAAAAAATAAAAGCAAAGCTGCTATTTTACGGATTCAAAAATCTCAGGGTTCTCTTCCCCAGTAGCGGAGATGAGGCCGAGAGCTCCTTTGTCGATCCGGAAGATACTATGATCCACCAGAAGGTAGTCACCCG
>JABHBK010000067.1 GCA_018673915.1 Nitrospina sp.
GTTTGTCCTTCTTTAGTGGTCTTTAACAGGTTGTGATAGTAAGAACTAACCTTAAGGTTAGGGACGCCATCATCATTTAAAACCACATCGTAACCCTCATCCGTTTTAATGACAACAAGATCGGGGACAACATAGTCGACCCTTTCGGAACTGAATAAAAGTCCAGGTTTAGGGCATAAATCCTTGATAATTCTCAAGGCATCTAGCACTGTATTCAAATCAACTTTTAATTCAGAGGCGATTTTTGGCAGGAACCTGTCTTCTAATCGCTCCAAATATTTTTCAATAAGTATTTCTACATAAGGATTTTTGTCTGGAAGAGCACGCACTTGATTCATCAAGCATTCTTTCAGGGATCGGGCGGCAACTCCCAAGGGTTCGAAATTTTGTATTATGCTGAGAACCCTTTGAACATTTTCTTCTTCGGTATTGCAGATTTCGGCAATTTCATTTAGATCCGCGCATAGATATCCATCGTTTTGAATATTTCCTATAATGCACGATCCGATAAATTTATCTAGTTCAGAATCTATGGCTAAATCAAGTTGCCACATTAGGTGGTCTGCTAAATCCGCCTCTTTTTTATACGTAGACTCAATAGAGGGTTTTTCTGCATAACTTTCAACCGACATGCCCTTATCGATGTTTCCCTGAAAATAGCTGTCCCAGTCTATTTCCTGGTCCTGAGAGACCGAGCTCGGTTCTACATCCTGAGAGAATTCTTCATCTGGTTCTGCTTCCTCCGAAGTGTTTTCCTGATCATTTTCTTCTTCAAGCAGCTCTTCCAGAACCGGATTTTCTATGATTTCTTGTCTTACTAACTGGGCAAGCTCAAGTCTTGCTAAGGGCAGGAGCTTGATGGCCTGTTGAAGCATGGGCGTCATGACCAGCTTCTGGCTCATCTTCAGGTTCAAATTCATTTTCATTTCCATGCCCATAAATTATTGCTCCTGGCTTAAAATGAAAACTGGTTGCCCAGATAAATCTGTTTAACTTTTTCATCCTGGGCAACATCCATCGGTTTTCCTGATGAAATGATTTCCCCGGCGTTAATAATATATGCGCGGTCAGTAATGCTTAAGGTTTCCCGGACATTATGATCGGTGATTAAAACACCAATGCCTTTGTCCTTTAGCTGAGAAATTATTGATTGAATATCAGCAACGGCAATAGGGTCAATCCCTGCAAAGGGTTCGTCTAAAAGAATAAATATCGGAGATGTTGCTAAAGCTCTACTGATCTCGACTCTTCTCCGCTCTCCTCCTGAAAGTGAGAATGCTTTGGAGTCTTTTATGTGGAGGATGTTAAGTTCGCGAAGGAGTGACCGGGCCTTTTTTTTACAGTCAAAGCTGGAAAGTTTTTGCGTCTCTAGAACAGCAATGATATTTTCCTCCACCGTTAATTTTCTAAAAACCGAAGGTTCTTGTGGCAGATAACTTATCCCTCTTTTGGCTCGCTCATGCATAGGAAAATTAGTGACATCCTCATCATTTAATAGAACTTTGCCGTCATCAGGGCGGGTCAGTCCTACTACCATGTAAAAAGTAGTGGTTTTGCCGGCACCATTTGGGCCGAGTAAACCCACAATTTCACCCTTCTTGACTTCGATACTTATTTGTTTGACAACCTTTCTAGCCCGGTATGACTTGACAAGGTTTTCAGTTCTTAGGCCGGCCACTTTATTTGTTTTTGGAGGAGGAGAGTTGATTTTGATCAGTTGATTTAGACTTTTTCCCCGGTTTACTTTCTTCATCCTTTGGATAAATTTTCATGCGTACCCTGTCATTGACCACAAACCGGTCTTTCTCCAAAAGAAAAATCATTTCTCGACCTTCAATCATATTATCCTCTTCCCATGCAGTGGCTTTTGGGGTGCCTGTTAATATAATTTTTTGTAATTTATCCAGATAGACAGCGCGATCTCCGGTAGCTCTTTTTAATCCTCGGGTAATGACAACATTACCAATAGCCACAATCTCATCCGTTTCTTTTTTATCCTCGGTATTATAAACCTCCATGATGTCGGAGGTGATTTTCAGGTCGTCCTGATAACTCTCTACATTTCCGGAAAAAATTATTTTTATTCCTCCATTTTCAGACCGCATTCGATCGGAGGTAATTTCTATAGGGGATTTACTTTTTTTTGATTTTCCTTTTTGTGGGCTCCCGCTTTGACCGCTGGCAGGTAACGTCATCAATACCCAGGCGAAAAAAATAATAAATCCGGCCCATTTACTTTTCATATGATTTTATTGGCTTTGAGTTGCTTTGGAAGGGTTGGTATTTATCCGATCCATTAAAATATCTGAGGAACCTACAAATTTTACATTTCCCATTAAATTCACGTCCTTGGTGGCTTTCTTATAGGTTCCTGAATCAGCAGAAATGACGTATTTTTTGTTTTCTGCCTTGTGGAGGATCATTTCGACATTGCGCATTGTAGTCAAGTCCTCCTGGTTGTTGATTTGGGCAAAATCTGCTTTAAGTTCCCACTCTTTAACGCCTTTTACTTCGTGCGCCACTCGGAAATTTTCAATCTCAACATCCACTCCATTTTCCATCACCTTTACTTTGATACTTCCGATCTCGATGGATGTGTTGAGATTTTTAAAAATATAAAATCCGGCCACGCCAATTATGCAGAAGGCCAGTAACAGCAATACTCTCCTGATCGCATTAATCATTTAAATATTTAATTTATAAAGCATTATGGGTATATGCAAATGGCATACCACGGGTCTAATCATTACATACCGAAACTTTAAAGTAAAGTGAAATCAGGGGAAGAACGGGGAGCTGGGAGAAATGTATTTAAGGTAAATTCTCGTTGAGAATCGCTGATAATTTTTATATTAATTTCTATTCTATCCTGAATATTTAAAAGAAGCTGTTCCGGTTTTTGGGAGGAGCGCAGTTTTTCTGCCCACTCGATAATCGTAATCCCTTGGCTGTATAAAACTTCTTCCAAGCCTAGCGAATAGATTTCTTCCAGGGTATCCAATCTGTAAAGGTCAATATGGTAAATAGGAAGTCTTCCCGGGTATTCATTGATTAATGTGAAAGTCGGACTACGAATATAGAAATTTTTATCGAGTTCCAACCCGTGGCAGACTCCTTGGGTAAAGCAGGTTTTTCCTGCACCAAGGTCTCCGAATAAAAGAATGATGTCGCCGGCCTCCAAAGAACCCCCGAGTGATTTTCCTAACTGAAGGGTTTCTTCTGGACTATTGGATATGTTTTTCATTTCATGGAAGTATGCGTTTCAGGGTTTCCGGAAGAGATCTTAATAAATCTCCTGCTATCAATGTGGTTTCACTTTCATTTTTGGAAAAATAATCTCCGGCTTCACCATGTATATAGGTACCGGCTATGGAAGCTTGAGGCATACCCTGAGCCATGAGCCCGGCAATGATTCCTGTTAATACATCGCCCGAACCGCCAGTCGCCATACCCGCATTTCCTGTTGAATTGATGACCACGGTTCCATCAGCCATGGCAATCAAGCTTGGAGAACCTTTTAAGACCAGCGTCAAAGAGTGGTCGGCGGCAAATTGTGATGCTGTATCAATACGATTTCTTTGAATTTCTTGTGTTGCTAATCCCGTTAGGCGGGACATTTCTTTGGGGTGGGGGGTAAGAACGGTTTCTGGTTTCAGTTTACTCAACCAGTCCCTATGGGCCGATATTGCGTTCAAAGCGTCCGCATCAATCACCAATGGACACTGAATCAATGGCAGGAGTTCGCCGATTAGAGCAACTGTTTCCGGGTCGGTGCTTAGTCCTGGCCCTATAGCCAGTGCTGACTTGTCTTTGAGAAGATCCAGAATTGGCTCTTTTGCTTTCAAGGATAATGTTCCTTGTGCAGTTTCAGGAAGAGGGACTGACATTACTTCCATGGGGTAAGCCGCATTCTGACAGGAGTCTGGAAAGGCCAATGTGCATAAACCCGCCCCGGATCGCAAGACGGCCAAGGCGGTTAGTCCTGCTGCTCCTTCTTTGCCCCTGGACCCCGCCAAAACCAGAACATGTCCGTAATCGCCTTTGTGGCTATTGGGGTCTCTCTTATGGAAATAGGACTTTAAGTCCTCCACTTCAGACTGGTGGACTCGAATATTCTGCTTTTTTACAGCTTTTTCTGGGATTCCAATATCAATAAGCCGGATTTCCTTCATGACACCCGCTGAAGGATGGAGTAAGTGGCTCTGCTTCCAGCAGGCAAGGGCCAGGGTCAAATCGGATTTGACATGTGGACCCATTAACTGTCCGCTATCAGAGTCCACTCCTGAATTGATGTCTACCGAGACAACAAACTTTTTAAACTGGTTGATTTTTTCGATAACTTTTTCAGCGAAGCCGGAGGCGGGTTTATTTAATCCTGTCCCAAAAATGGCATCAATGATGATATCGCAATGACGTAGTTTATGGTCATGCTGGTTCAAATTATCCGAGTCTAATTCGTTGACCTGAACCCCGATATTTTGTGCAGAAAGGGCGTTTATGCTAGCACCTCCTTTTAACACTGATAATTTTCCAGCTAAAAGGATCCGCACATCAGTGCCCAGGTTGAATAGATGTCTTGCGATGACAAAACCATCCCCGCCGTTATTACCTTTGCCGCAAAATATGAAAACTTTTTTTTGGGATAAATCCGAAAAATGTTTTTGCAGGTCCTGGACAATTCCAACTCCGGCATTTTCCATAAGAGTGATGCCGGGAATACCAAGCTCATCAATAGCATGCCGGTCAATGGCCTGCATTTGTTCTGCTGTAACGACTGGGCGCAAAGAAGTTCTCCTGATACCCTAAGCTAATAAAATACTTTCACCTGTAACAATATTACCCTATATTTCACTTTTAAAACGAAAAGGAAAATTTTATGGGTAACAAAAACAACAGTATAAATTATATTGAATTACCTATGGTTAAAAACAGCGAAACAAAAAAATTCTATAATCAGGTATTTGGCTGGGAGTTCACGGATTGGGGGCCAAATTATATTAGTTTTTCTGGGGCAAATATTGATGGGGGTTTTAATGGGGAAGGGGACGCCAAGGTATCCAATGCAGGCGTTCTGGTTGTCTTATACGCAAGTGATCTCAATCAAAAGTTTGAGGAGGTGAAAAGTGCTGGTGGAGAAATCGCTAAACCCATCTTTGAGTTTCCCGGAGGAAAGAGATTTCACTTCCGTGACCCAAATGGAAATGAGCTTGCGGTATGGTCTGAATAATTTTTACGGAGAACTAAAGTGATAAAACGATGTGCATGGCTTGGTGATAACTCAAAGCCGCTGGATATTAAATATCATGATGAGGAATGGGGGGTTCCGGTTCACGATGAAAGAACATTGTTTGAATTTTTAATTCTTGAAGGTGCGCAGGCGGGACTTAGCTGGACGACCATCCTTAAAAAACGCGAAAATTACCGCAAGGCCTACGACAATTTTAATCCCAAAAAAGTCTATAAATATAATGATTCTAAACAACGAGAGCTTTTGCTCAATGAGGGTATTGTGCGAAATCGCTTGAAAGTGGCGGCTTCTGTTACCAATGCCAAAGCATTTATAGCGGTGCAAAAGGAGTTTGGGAGCTTCGATAAGTATATTTGGGGATTTGTCGGTGGTAAACCCATACAAAATAGATGGAAATCGCTGAAAGAAATTCCCGCGATGACAAAAGAATCAGATGCGATGAGCAAAGATTTAAAAAAGCGTGGTTTTAAATTTGTGGGCTCCACCATCTGCTATGCCTTCATGCAGGCAACAGGTATGGTCAATGACCATACCCTCAATTGTTTCAGGTATAAAGAACTGGTTGGTTGATTATTCTCTGGTCGTAGCGGGAGCAGTTAGTGAAAATCACACAAAAACTGTGTAAGGGAAATCTTTGGATTCTTTAAGAGCCATTTCCTCTCGAGTCGGGGCCAAGCCGTTGACTACGCCGAACAGGTGAGGACAATCATACCCGAGCTGGATTTTGTCCTCGCGTTCAAGGGAGTTGAAATGCTCCGGTTCTACAAGGAATGCTCGATTGAAGAAATAATTGGTGATAAAACTACCCAAGAACACAGACTTGCCTTTTAGCTCAGGAAGGGGTATCAATTTTTCCTGTAAACTGTCATGGTTGTAGTTAAAAGAAAAACGTACTAATACATCGTATAAATAACAAAAGTGGTATGTGTTCATATGATGCCAGCAAGATTTTTCGTTCAACCCGAACTTTAATGTTTTCAGAATTTCTTTAAGGCTATGCAGGGAATTACTTCTGCCTGCATGAGGGTAAAATTGTTGAAAATCTTCTCTCCAGTATAGTTTAGGCTGGCGTTCGATGAATGCTAAAACCTCCTCATCCTGATTTAGGGCTACTTCAATAAAATGGCGCGGATCAAAATTGGAATCGTAATCCGAATCCGGAGAAATGGATTGATGACCGGGAGATGAGGTTTCGTAAATATTATTTTTGAAAACCAACATTTGAAAAGATTCTTTGATGAAGTATTTCACTTTATTATACTCTAATATTAAGGCCAATTTTGACCTGTAACTTTCACTTTGTGAGAAATTGAACTCTTGAATAAAAATATTTATGCTTTTGAAGCAGAAAAAATTGACAAGGAACCCGTCGGGCTTTCTTCCTTTAAAGGGCGGGTTTTGTTGATCGTCAATGTAGCTTCTGAATGTGGGTTCACCCCTCAATATTTGGATTTGCAGAAACTATATGAAAAATACCGAGACCAGGGATTGAGCGTTTTGGCGTTCCCCTGTAATGACTTTGGGGCTCAGGAGCTGGGTACGAATGAGGATATAAAAGAATTTTGCTATGAAAAATTCCGGGTGACATTTGACCTTTTCAATAAGGTGTCTGTTTTGGGTCCAGAAAAACTTCCTCTTTATCAATACTTATATGAATGCGGTTTGGAGCATCAGGGAAAGGGAGTGGTTTCCCAAATATTTCGGCTGGTTAAGCCTATATTATACCGTATTAAAAGAATGCCGACTCCTGAAAAAAATGAGGCTCAATGGAATTTTCATAAATTCCTGGTTGGAAAAAATGGGGTTCCTGTGGCTAGTTTTTTAAGCGAGGTGAGTCCAGATTCCAGCATCCTTACTCAGAAGCTCGAAGAGGAGTTGCGAAAATAAAAACCTTTATGGCGAGAATAAAATTTGTTCAGGATGAATAAGGTGTTTCTGAACTTGCTTTGCACTGGGTTTCCTCCCCATCAGGGATTAGCCGATTGACAACCCCGAATAGGCAAGGGTCAGTGAGCTTTAAGTGCTTCTTTTCCTCTGCGGACATATTGTTGTAGCGTTCAGCATTCATTAAAAATGCTGTTCCAAAAAAATAATTGTCCAGAAAATGGTCGAAATCAATAATTTCTCCCTGAAGATCGGGAAACATTTCTTTCCTTTCTTCAGTTTCCAGGTAGCTGTACTCTTCATATGTGCCATGCAAACTGTCAAACAAATATGTCATATGATATGCATTCATGGAGTACCACTGGTTTCTGCTTACCAGCCCTTCAAGGAGTGACCGAGAGAAAGTGTTTAAAAGTGAAACAGATCCAAATCTCGATGCATGAGGAAATAAAGTATTAAAATGATTCTGGCTCTCCTGTTGAGGCAGTTGTTGTAATCCGTTAAAGATTTCACGGTCGGTAGTTAGAGATCTGAAAATAAAATCATAAGGATCCAGGTGGTGCTGGATTCCATTTTCAGGGTTAGGGCAGTTATTTTTTTCGTAGATATTTTTTTTAAAAACTAGCATGAATAAATTTATACATTGGATATGAAAATAAGTAACCCAGTTTATCACGGAACCATGGGGTTTAAGTATGCTTGAAGGTAAAGGTCCTTTATGGGATGCGCTGGATAAATTGCTTGAGCCTTCCCAATTGAATAGTTATTGGGAAATGATTTCTCAGTTTCGTCAGGGTCCATCAAAAATTCAGGATTGGGATTCCATAAAGAGTCCTGATTCGGAAAACCTGCTGGATTATTCCCGCTTGCCATCACCGGATGCTTCAAAGACAGCGCGCCAATTATCAAAGCTTGTCGTGGGCAAGCTTAATGGCGGTATGGGAACCAGTATGGGCTGTATGGGGCCAAAATCTTTGGTGACGGTGCGGAATAAAAAATCATTTCTGGATTTAATTCTGGAACAGGTCGAAAACCTGAACCGTGAATGGAAACAGAAAATCCCTGTCCTATTGATGAACAGTTTTTACACGCATGAAGAAACCCAGGCCCATCTGAACACACTGAATTTTTCCTCAGAAATAATCGGTTTTCAGCAAAATAAATTTCCACGTTTACATGCAGAAAACCTGGACCCACTCACTCCTGAAAAATGGGGAGATCAGGCCTATTATCCACCCGGCCACGGAGATTTTTTTCAATGTGTTTCGCAGCAGGGAATCTTGCAGCGGTTGATTGATGAAGGCAGGGAGATTCTCTTTATGTCCAATGCCGATAACCTTGGGGCCGTTGTAGACCCCGTCATCCTGAACTATATGGATGAATGTAATATTCCTTTCTTAATGGAAATGACTCCCAAGACATCTGCAGATGTCAAAGGCGGTACCCTTTACCAGCAAGATGAAAAACTCAAGCTATTGGAAATTGCTCGGGTTCCCGATGACAAGGTTGACGATTTTTGTGATCATAATAAGTTCAAAGTATTTAATACCAACAATATTTGGGTCAATCTTGTTGCTCTGAACAAAAGGCTGAATCAGGCGCCATTAAACTTGACGGTTCTGGTAAATCAAAAGACTCTTGGGAATACTCCCGTTGTGCAACTTGAAACAGCTATCGGTTCTGCTTTGGAATGCTTTGAGGGCGCTGTCGGTCTCACTGTTTCACGTGAGCGGTTTTTACCGGTTAAAAAAACGGATGACTTGCTTTTGGTACGTTCCAATCTTTTTAACTTGGATAAGGGACAATTGAAACGAAATCCGATAAGGAAATCCCAACAATTACCCAAAATAGATCTGGGCGATTTTCTGCAAAACATAGAGAATTTTCAAAACAGTTTTCCAGTTATTCCAGATATTGTTGATTTGGAAGAATTGCTGATAAAAGGTGACGTGCGTTTTGAGGGAATGGCTTCCCTTAAAGGAAAGGTGAATTTGGATGGCTTGAAAAAGGCTTTGGTTCTCCCTTCAGAGATATTGATCGCCGATGAAAGTCTGCAAGGTTGAGGGAATTAAGTATCTATGGGGAGAATGTTTTAGTGTTTTTTTTTAGCTAGGTACAAATGCTGCTAGAGGGGTAGGTGAAACGCCCAATAGTTTGTAGGAAAATTGGAGATTTTGTTGGATCATTTGTGATTTTGAGGGCGGGATGTTTAATTTATAACTTATTGTAAATAAATGTATTATTTGCAAATGTGGAAATAAACGTTGACATGTTTTGACTCATAAGTATACTCTTTGAATTATCGGATTCGGGCCTTAATGATGTAGGAGAAATCTTACTTGTCGGATTTGGTAAAAGTACCTAAAAATACTTCAGTCGCTGGGAGTTCAGGTACTGCAAAACTCGAAGACAGTTTGTAAAGTTCACTAAGGGAGGGGGCCGGTTCTCTGGAATCAGCCTCATTTAGAATATAAGTAGGTGAATGTTTGTTAACTAGGGTAAGGGAGAATTAAAAATGAAAAAACTCGCTGTTGTACTAATTGTTGCTGTTGCATCTTTTTGTCTCGCCAGTTCTGCATTTGCCGGATCTCTGGCACCGGGCGCGATGACTAAATGTACTAATGCTAAATCCATCACCTTGGAAAATACGGGTGGCGGATCGGTTGACCGGGGTGAAGGAAATGCTTCGGTTTGGAAATCTTCAAATTTTACCACGGTTCCTATAAGCTTGAGCCCGACTGCTAACCAAGGTTTCCCCACTAACGGTGGCGGAGCGGCTGGCAATTCTTATGTGAAAATGCCCACCAAGCACTCTATGGGACAAACCAAAGTAGTTTTAGGTGGACAAACCAACTTCAGCCGTGGCGACTCCATTGGAGACATCAGTGGTGAAGTTAGAATCACCAATACCGGTACAACAAATCTAAGTGTAAGCTGTGGATAATAAGCTTTAAAATTAAAGTCGGCCTGGTTTTCCAGGTCGGCTTTTCTTTTGCCTGAAATTGGAAAACCCAAGAAACTCTCCTCAATAAAAAAGAAGAATCCCTCCGGCTAGAATAATTCTATAAATGATAAAGGGTAGCAGCCCGACTCTCGCAACGATCTTAAGCAACAGCTGAATAGCCAGTAAGCCGACCCCAAAGCTTATTCCCAAGCCTAATAACATGTGGAGGTTGGAGTAGGTCTGTTCTGAAGGAGGATGTGTTATGAATTGCAAAAGCTTGTGCATGCCCGCCGCAAATATAATTGGAGTGCCCAGCAGAAAAGAAAATCGGGTTGCTGAAGTATGTGAGAGATTGGTGAAAAGTCCCGCGGCAATGGTGATGCCAGAGCGTGAGGTTCCGGGTAATAGGGCTATGGCCTGAGCAAAGCCAATAAATAAAACTTGTTGCAGACTGAGCTGGTTTAATTCCCCTGCCGGTTTTGTGCTTTTTGAGTTATAGCGGTCCGCCACAACGAATATGAAGGACCAGAATAAAAGATTAGCCCCGACGAAAGTAGGGCCCCTCAAATTAGCTTCGATCCATCCTTCTCCAAATAGACCTACCAGTCCGGCAGGGAAGGATGCCAAAATAATGAACCATGCGAGGTAGTGGGTTTCGCTCTTTCGGTCAAACAGGCCCATCGCTAAATCTTTCAGGTCCTTCCTGAAAAAGATTATTATTGCTAGAAGGGTTCCTAAATGCAAAATGGCATCCAGGGCCAGGCCTTGGTCTTCAAAATTGAAGACCAAGGGAGCCAATATCAAATGCCCGGAACTGGAAACGGGTAGAAACTCTGTGAGCCCTTGAATAATGCTAAGTAAAATTATTTGATAAAATTCCATTAGTGCTGATGAATCCTTTTATACGTAAACCAGAGGGGAAAACAAACTGGACCTGGGTTTTGATGGTGGTAGGGCTCATCGCCCTTCACAACCAGCATCTTATCAAAACCGATCCCGAAAATACTTATCCCAAGCGTATTCGTCGGGCGCTTCGACTTTGGATCAATCCAGCCGAAACCGAATTGGAAAAACATCTCATTGGCAAAGGTATTGTCTGTGAAGAGCCTGCGCGCCTTTATCAAAAAGTAGCGGGTGCAACGGTAGTGATTAAGACCAATGGGGCCATAGGCTCGGGAGTGTTCATTGGTCCCCGGCTCATTGCTACAGCGAATCATGTCGTGGATGGAAAAAATTTAAAAGTACTTCTTCCACAATTAGAAGAAGATAATCTGGCGAAGCCTGGAAGACCAATTGTAGTGGATTTTGTCAATCGAATAAAGGGGCTGGATTTAGCGTTCGTGACAACACGGCACTCCCACCATTCCTGGATCAACCTGGAAAGAAATCTTCAATTGGATACCAACATGATCATCGTTGGTCACCCTAAGGCAAAATACTACTCCCTGCAAAAGGCTAGAATCAAGAAAAAAGCTTCCATGTCCTCCTCCGAATTTGTAATTTTTAAGGGCAATGAAATATTTTTTGGCAATTCAGGAGGGGCTATGGTCAATTGTGATGGAAACCTTGTGGGGGTCGTATCCATGATGTCCAATTTCCAGAACAGCATGCTCAAGCAGGGTATAGGAATTAACGCCAATACCATTGGACGGTATGTGCAGAATTTGAAGTTGGGATGATTCCAATACCCTGATGGGGATACTTCAGGTTTAGGTTTGCCGGGTTTTATAAATTATGGTATGTTACGCGGGCATTCGGCCCGATTCCCTTAGAAAATAATAGGTTGCCTCCTCACGAACCCTGGCTGACCAGGATGTTTTTTGCGGTTTAGCCTATCCAAGTTAAATGTTTGAGAATCCTGTTTTCTTCGTGATTATCAGTAGTCCGGGCATGATCGAGAACCGTCACAGATAACGTATTTGAGTCATGAGAGAATTTTCAAGAATTCAGCGCCTTCCTCCCTATGTATTAGGGATCATCAACGAAATTAAATATAAAGCCCGTCGACGCGGGGAAGATATTATTGACTTTGGTTTGGGGAATCCGGATATGCCTACCCCAAAACATATTGTCGATAAATTGATTGAGGCTGCAGAAAAAGAACCGAATCATCGCTATTCTGTTTCGAAGGGAATTTATAAATTACGTCTTGCTATCTGCGACTGGTACAAGCGGAACCATGGCGTGGACCTGGACCCGGATTGCGAGGCGATTGCAACGATTGGTTCCAAAGAGGGTATTGCCCATTTAGCATTGGCGATCACCAGTCCTGGCGACTCTGTTTTGGTCCCGACCCCCACTTACCCGATTCATACCTATGCGTTCATATTAGCTAATGGTGATGTCATACATGTACCGCTTGGGCCTGACATTGACTTTTTTGAAGCCCTTCTCGATGCCTTTAAGAGAAATTGGCCGAGACCCAAGGCAATGGTCATCAATTTCCCCCATAATCCTACCACTCAGGTAGTGGGAATTGATTTCTTTGAAAAGGTGGTGGATTTTGCCAAAGAACACGATTTAATAGTGATCCATGATTTTGCTTATGGTGATATCGTTTTCGATGGTTATCGTGCCCCCAGCTTTTTGCAGGTTCCTGGAGCGAAGGACGTTGGAATTGAGTTTTTTAGCTTATCGAAAAGTTATAATATGCCGGGGTGGCGGGTAGGCTTTGCGGTGGGGAATTCTGAAATTATTAATGCCTTGGCGCGAATCAAAAGTTATCAGGACTATGGCATGTTTCAGCCGATCCAGATTGCAGCCACGGTGGCTCTGAATGGGCCTCGAGATTGTGTAGAAGAAATTCGTGAAAGGTACCGAAGTCGGCGTGATGTTTTATGCGAATCGTTGAATCGAATTGGTTGGAAGGTGACACCGCCAAAAGCGACCATGATGGTATGGGCCGAGATCCCGGACGAGTTCAAGAAAATTGGTTCTCTTGAATTTTCAAAACTGCTTCTTGAAAAAGCAAAAGTAGCTGTGGCCCCGGGTATTGGGTTTGGAGAAGGCGGAGACCATTTTGTACGTTTCTCGCTGGTTGAAAATGAACACAGGATCCGTCAGGCGGTCCGGGGAATTCGAGAGATTTTATAAGGAAGCTAAATAGATAATGAAAACGATCAAAATAGGAATGATAGGGTTTGGCACCATTGGTGCCGGGGTAGCTAAAATCCTTAGCGAAAATAGTGAAATTATCCAAAAAAGGTTGGGGGCTAAAGTAGAACTTGTAAAAGTGGCTGACCTGGATATTACCACTGATCGAGGGATTAAACTCGCGCCCAATGTGCTGACGACTTCTGCCGAAGAAGTGATTAACCATCCTGATATTACGGTTCTCATCGAATTAATGGGTGGATACGAACTAGCCAGGAAGTTTCTTCTGCAGGCCATTGAACAGGGAAAACATGTGGTAACAGCCAATAAGGCCCTGCTGGCAAAACATGGGGATGAATTATTTTCTGCGGTTGCTGAAAAAGGTTTGTCTATTGGGTATGAAGCATCTATTGGGGGAGCTATCCCAATTATCCGCTCTGTCCGTGAGGCATTTGTTGCTAATAACATCCAATCGATGGAAGGCATCGTAAATGGGACGGCTAACTATATCCTCAGCAAAATGTCGGATGAGAATTGCGATTTCAACACAGCCTTAAAAGAGGCGCAGGAAAAAGGTTTTGCTGAAGCGGACCCAACTTTTGATATCGAAGGCATTGATTCTGCTCATAAGATAGCGGTGTTGACCCGTCTGGCTTATGGAACGCCCGTGTCATTTGATGATATTACGGTTTCCGGCATTTCAGGTATCACCTCTGAAGATATTGAATGCGCTCGGGAGTTTGGCTATCGAATTAAACTTCTCGCTATTTCTAAATTTGATGGGCAGGCGATCGATATTCGTGTCCATCCTGCAATGATTCCTGTTGCGCACCCGATGGCTAATGTCAATGGCGTGTTAAACGCCATTCGCGTTTGTGATGATATGATGGATGAGAATATCTTGATCGGGCATGGCGCCGGTGCTTTGCCAACGGGTAGTGCCGTGGTCGGGGATGTTGTGGAAATTGCCCGGAATATTCTTTCTGGTTTGGGAGAAAGAATTCCTGCAGGATCTTTTCAGAAAGATGAGATTAAAAATATTCCTTTGAAGAATATCAGTGAGATTGAGTCAGAATATTTTCTGCGATTCAGTGTTTTGGATAAACCTGGTGTGCTCTCTAAAATTTCCGGAATATTGGGGACCCATTCAATAAGCATTGAGTCTATGATCCAGAGAGGACGAGCTGATGGCAGTGAAGGAGTCCCTCTGGTGATGATGTGTCATAAATCCAGTGAGAAAAATATTCAGTCTGCTTTAAAGGAAATAGAGCAATTGGATGTTGTGTGTGGAAAGTCTAACTTAATTCGTGTGGAAAAATAGGTATGGAATTTAAAGCTTGGTTTCAATGTATCAACCAGGAGTGCAAGGCCCGATATGAATTGACCGATATCATTTATCGTTGCAAGGAATGTGATGAGCTTCTGGAAGTTCAACACGATATGGAACTGTTAAAGCAACGATCGCCTGAAAAATGGAAAACTCTTTTTGAGAGTCGGTACCGGCGTAACGAATGGCCTTATGGTAGTGCCGTATGGGGGAAAAGGGAACTGGTTTGCCCCAATGTGGAGAACGATAATATTGTATCTACATATGAAGGGGGTACTAACCTTTTCTGGGCTGAGCGGCTGGGCCACCAGTTAGGCCTCGATGATTTATGGGTCAAACAATGTGGTATGGCACATACAGGATCCTTTAAAGATTTGGGGATGACTGTACTGGTTTCCATGGTCAAGCAAATGATGGCCAAGGGGAAAAAAATCAAGGCGGTGGCTTGTGCTTCCACAGGGGACACGTCTGCGGCATTGGCTGCCTATTGTGCACTGGCTGGTATCCCTGCCATTGTGTTTTTGCCGAAAGATAAAGTTTCGTTGACTCAGCTGATTCAACCGATCACACATGGTGTGCTTACTTTGTCTCTTGATACTGATTTTGATGGCTGTATGAAATTGGTGCAAGAGGTTTGCTATAAAAATGATATCTACCTGGCCAACTCGATGAACTCTCTAAGAATCGAGGGCCAAAAAACGATTAGCTTTGAAATAGTCCAACAGTTCAACTGGAAGGTTCCCGATTTTGTAATCGTTCCCGGTGGTAATTTGGGTAATGTCAGCGCGGTTGGTAAAGGATTCCAAATGTTCTATGACCTGGGGTTGATCGACAAACTCCCTCGTTTGGTGTGTGCTCAGGCGGAACGTGCAGACCCTCTTTACCGCAGTTATAAAAATGGTTTCAAAACTTTTGAAGCTGTCCAAGCGAAAAAGACCCTGGCAAGTGCTATTCAGATTGGAGACCCGGTCAGTTATAAAAAAGCTATACGTGCCCTCCAGACATTCGATGGCATTGTTGAAGAGGCCACAGAAAGCGAGTTGGCAAATGCGGCAGGCAAGGCCAATAAGACAGGGCTGCTCTGTTGTCCGCATACCGGGGGGGCCTTGGCAGTACTTGAAAAACTAGTTAATCGCGGTGATATTAAGAAAAAGGATCGAGTGGTGGTGATCTCTACCGCAAACGGATTGAAATTCACCGATTTTCTTTTTAAATACCACACAGACCAAATAAAAGGAGTCCAGTCTGAACATGCCTTTTCCCCAGTTGAACTGGCCCCTGATTATGAAACCGTTCGAAAAGCAATTTTGGAAAAAATAGAATCATGATCTCCTCCCGGCCGGTTTTACTTCTTATCATTTTCTCTGTCTATCTAATTACTGGTCCTCTTCCTTCCCATGCAGCGCCCAAAGATCTACAAATTTTGATTCCGGGACAAGAATACAATCTGGGAAGTTATTATTGTGAGGAAGAACAAAATAATGCTGATTGGTGTAACGATGAGGCTCCTAGCAAGGTGAAATTGGCTCCATTCTGGATTGACCAATATGAGGTCACCAATGCCGACTATAAGGAATGCTTCATTGCCGGTGTATGTGAGCCGGCCATATTGCATGAAGATCGGCCTCAGGATTTTAATAAATTGTACCAACCGGCTGTGTTTGTAAGCTGGGAGGATGCGCAGACCTACTGTGCCTGGCGAGGAGGAAAACTCCCTACAGAGAAGCAATGGGAGGCTGCAGCTCAAGGCGAAAGGTTGGGAGGTGCTTTTTTCCAACAGCCTTATGCTACAGGAGCCCCTGAAAATGTGGGTAAGTTTGAGGCCAATTCCAACGGTCTCTACGATATGATGGGTAATGTCTATGAATGGACTTTGGACTGGTATGGTTCAGATGAAGGAAGTAAAAAGGACAAAGTGGTACGGGGTGGATCGTGGAATTCTCCCGGCCATTATTTAAGAACCTCTGATCGGGTCAAAAAAGATCCCGAATTGAGATATAGCGATGTAGGCTTTCGCTGTGTAAAGACCAAAGAGTAGAAAGGGTTTGAGTTATGTCGGATGTTAAAAACGTTGTGATAGTCGGTTCGGGGCCTGCTGGTCATACCGCCGCAATATATTCTGCCAGGGCGAATCTCAGCCCTTTTATGTTTGAAGGTTATATGATGGGTGGCTCAGCAGGGGGGCAGTTGACCACCACTACAGACGTTGAAAACTAGCCTGGGTTTCCTGAAGGAATAGAGGGCCCGGAGTTGATGCAGTTGTTTCGCAAACAGTCCGAACGTTTCGGCACTGAGATGGTTCAGGAAGATGTGATCTCTGCCGCTTTCAGCCAAAGACCTTTTGTCCTGAAATCCGAAAACCGCGAGGTGCGTGCGCATTCTGTGATTATTTCTACTGGGGCGACTGCGAAGCGGATGGGAGTTCCCAATGAAGAAAAAATGTGGAACAACGGCATGTCGGCCTGTGCCGTTTGTGATGGTGCGCTTCCCATGTTCCGCAACCAGCCGCTGATGGTCATCGGTGGTGGCGATACGGCTGTAGAAGAAGCCACCTACCTGGCAAAATTCGGGTCAGTGGTTTATCTGGTTCATCGACGTGATCAACTACGTGCATCCAAGATCATGCAGGAGAGAGCGTTAAAAAATCCTAAGCTGGAAATTATCTGGGACACGGTTTTTGAAGATGCGGTGGGCGCAGATTATGTGACCGGGGCCAAACTCAAAAATGTCAAGACTGATGAGGTGCGTGAAGTAGACGTTACCGGTATTTTTTATGCTATCGGACATGTTCCCAATACATCCATTTTCAACGGACAGTTGGACCTTGATGATGCGGGTTATATCAAACTGAAATCGGGAACCCAGGAAACTAATATTGAAGGGGTCTTTGCAGCCGGAGATGTGCATGACCATAAATATCGCCAAGCTGTTACCGCCGCCGGGACAGGATGTGCCTCGGCTCTGGAAGCGGAGCGCTGGCTCGCCGAAAAGGGTTTGACGGAGTAGGGCCATTGCACACTGAGCGAATTCGAAAAATCCTTGAAAATATCGTTAAGGACCGGGACTATTCGCAAAGAATCGATAAAACTGGAGATGATCATTTCGATCCGTTGATCGAAAAGATCAACGCCGTGCTGGAAGAAACGGAAAAGCGCGGTGAGAAAATTGAACACCATAAAAAATCCCTAAAGGACCAGGTTGCCGTGCGTACGGCAGAACTGGAGAAATCTCTGCAAAAGTCGGCTCTCGATCAGCGTGAGGCCGAGACTTCCAGCCTGAGTAAGTCCGTCTTTCTTGCAAACCTCAGTCATGAACTGAGAACTCCCCTCAATCACATTATTGGCTACAGTGAAATGATCCAGGAAGAACTGGAGGATGAGGGTTTGGATAACCTTGTCACCGATGCAGGAAAAATCCGTAAGGCCAGTAGTCAGTTGATGAAATGGGTCGAAGAGATTATTGACTTGTCTAAAATTGAGTCGGGCCGCTCAGAGTTGGATTATAAAATATTCCCCCTAATCGATCTGGTAAATGGTGTGGTGGATAGAATTAGACCCGAAGCTGAGCAATCAGGGAATTCACTAGCTCTGGCTCTTTCTGAGTCACTGGGTGAGTTGAATGGAGACCGGGAGAGGGTTGAAAGGGTTCTGTTTAATCTTTTAGAGAACGCTTGCCACGCGACCAAAAACGGAAAGGTGTCGTTTAAAGGGAGTCGGGAAGCAGTAGGGGAAACAGATTGGCTGACCTTCTCCGTGCAAGACAATGGAGCAGGCATCGACCCAAAAATACTGAAGAGCCTGTTTAAAGGGTACACTCATGCGGATGAAAATCTTTCAAGCGAATTCGGCGCTGACGCCCTGATGCTGGCAATTACACACCGATTGGTCTTGGCTATGGGAGGAAACTTGAATGGGGAAAGTGAGCTAGGTGTTGGATCCACCTTCACTTTGCGTCTTCCCGCCGATATGAAATCTCATCTCGAGAAACCGCATGTAGTAAAAGCCACGAACCTCTTTATTCGCGATATTTTGAATATCAAGTAAACACTCACCAAACGTTTTGGATTTCGGTGATGTTCCAGCGTCGCTCGGGCAATTAGCCACTGCTTTTATTTTCTCTAAAAGTCTGGTATAAATCGGTGACTAACTGGCTTTTTTTAGTGGGCCACCAATAAACTTTCGTCCTTTTTCCCTTTTTTTCTTCCCGGCCTAGACGAACCTTTCTTCTGCTGAAAGACGGTTCTTTCCTCTAATTGTTGAAATATTTTCCAGTGTCGGGTTTGTAGTTCCTGGGGAGAGATAGTTTTTTTCAGGTTCCCATAAGCATCCAAAACGCGGGTTTCATAAAACATATGGCACCTCCTAAAAAATTCAAGTTTTTAGGCTTGCTCTTTATATTTATATTAACAGAAGTTGTTAATTTGCAAAGGCTTGATACATGTGGTTTATTTTAATATTATTTATTGAATATTTAGCTATATTTTATTAATGTTAATTCTAATGGCTGGTGTTGTTGGGAAAATCAAAAAAATAAGAAAACCTGTTAACCATTTCTAGATAAAGCTTTAAAATATGGCTCGGTGAAAGTTGATTCTGGAAACCCAAACTCAAAAGGTAAAACATATGAAATCTGACATCAGTTCGAAAATGAAGCAGAGTTATTTTTTTATAATCTGGGTTGTGGTTGGGTTGGTTTTAATGGGTTCAGCCAGCGTTGCTTTTTCAGCAACGGCTAAAGAAATAGATGTGAGTGTAGATGCAACCCTGGAACGTTTTAGTAAGGAAGTTCCAGGCGCCGATAGTTTTATAAGAAAAGCCAAAGGGGTCCTGGTGTTTCCACAAGTTATTAAAGTGGGTATTGGTATTGGGGGGGAATATGGCGAAGGGGCTTTGCGGATCGGCGGTAAGAGTGCTGATTATTACAGTACCATGGCCGCTTCGGTAGGTTTTCAGTTAGGTGCCCAGGCAAAATCAATCGTAATAATATTTATCAAAGAGGATGCTTTAAAGCAATTTAGAAATAGCGATGGCTGGAAGGCTGGAGTGGATGGATCGGTGGCATTGATCTCTTTGGGCATGGGCGATTCTTTGGACACGACCAATGTTAAAGACCCTATCGTAGCATTTGTGTTTGGCCAGAAGGGCCTTATGTATAACCTGACCCTGGAGGGGTCCAAATTCACTAAACTGCAAAGATAAACGGGATATTAAACACTCAGTATGTCAAACCTTTCTCTTAATTGTGAAAACCTAAAGTCCTTTATTTCTGACCAGGAGGTTATAAACCTTCAGGCGCAAGTTAACCTGTGCCATGACCAGTTAGAGGGCGGTACCGGTGAGGGGGCAGACTATTTGGGCTGGTTGCATTTGCCCTCGTCCATTCCCGATACCAATGTGGCGGAAATCGAATCTACAGCAAGGTCTGTCCGCGATTTATGTGAGGCATTTATCGTTGTGGGCATTGGCGGATCATATTTAGGGTCACGAGCTGGAATTTCCTTCCTGAATTCTTCTTTTTCAAACCAGTTTGGCAGGCAGGGAGGGCCAGAGATATATTTTGCGGGGCAGAATATCAGTTCCGATTACCATGCAGATCTTTTTGACCTGATAGCCGGGCGAGATGTGTGTCTAAATGTGATTTCCAAATCGGGAACCACCACTGAACCTGCTATTGCCTTCCGCCTGCTAAAGGAAATGGTGGAGAATAAGTACGGGGCTGACGGCGCTCGAGATCGTATCGTTGTTACGACAGACTCCAGCCAGGGCGCCCTTAAAAGCCTTGCAAATGACTTGGGTTACAAGACTTTCGTGATCCCGGATGATGTGGGAGGTCGATATTCTGTGTTGACCCCGGTGGGACTATTCCCTATGGCGGTGGCGGGGATCAATATTCGGGAGTTGCTGGAAGGGGCTCGTCGAGGCGAAACAATTTATTCAAAGCCTTCTTTGGATCAAAATGATGCCTACCGTTACGCGGTGATCCGTCAGTTACTTTACCAAAAGGGAAAAACTACAGAAATTTTGGCAACCTTTCAACCTGCTTTTGGTTATCTGGCCGAGTGGTGGAAACAATTAGCGGGTGAAAGCGAAGGCAAAAACTTGAAAGGAATTTTCCCCGCATCGGTTGGGTTTACCTCTGACCTCCACTCTATGGGGCAATGGATTCAAGAGGGTAATCGAAATATTTTTGAAACGTTTTTAACTCTTGAGGCTTCCCGGAGACAGTTGAAAATACCCGCTTTCCAAAATGATGCGGACGGTTTAAACTACCTCGCCGGTGAAACGCTGGATAGGGTCAATGAGAAAGCTTGGTTGGGAACTGCTAATGCGCATAAAGAGGGAGGCGTTCCCAATATGACACTAAAAGTTAAAGATCGTTCGCCATATTCCCTGGGTCAGCTCTTTTATTTTTTTGAAAGGGCGGTGGCTATGACCGGCTGCTTGAATGGGGTAAATCCGTTTGATCAGCCAGGTGTAGAGTTTTATAAGGAAAATATGTTCAAACTTTTGGGTAAACCCGGAATTTAGAAAGGATAAATACATGGCTATTGTGAGCCAAAAGCTGGATGAGGTTTTACATGGGCTGGCTTTTGAAAAGATTGAGGGGGAGTCGCCTCAAAATGAATCCGATCCTTTATTAGCCCGATTAAAAGCTCTTGGCACGGAGGTGTGGATTGATACAGGCGAATTAGAAAAAGCCCAAGAAATATGGAAGGATGAACTCACGGCTTTAACCACTAATAATACTCTAGCCAATCAGGTGGTTCAGAGTGGAGTTATGGATAAGGTCATTGAGGACACCATCCACAAAATCAGACAAGAGGGGCTGGACTTGTCTGAAGAGGAAATGATTCTGGAGGTCGGCTTCGTAATCAATTGTAAGATTGCCCTGCGTCTGGTTCAGGCTTTCAAGGTAAAAGTCAGTGTGGAATTGCACCCGGCGATATCCAGAAGTATTGAGCGAACTCTCCATTATGGCCGCCGTTATTTTATGGTATGCCCTGAATATTTTACCGTCAAGGTGCCCTTGACCCCTGAAGGATATTTAGCTGTTCGTACTTTACGGCAGGAAGGCGTTCCTATTAATTTTACTTTGGGATTTTCAGTGCGCCAAAATTATCTGGCGGCGCGTTTGGCCAATCCTGATTTTGTGAATGTTTTTTTAGGCAGGCTGAATCAAGTGGTTATGGATCACAATGCTGGAACAGGTGAGCTGGTGGGAGAAAAAGTGACATTGGCCACTCAACAGGCGTTACGGTCTGCACGTGAAAACGACAAACATGTAAGCTCAAGATTAATTGCGGCCAGTATAAGAAACGGAGAGCAGGTGGCTTTTTTAGCCGGACTGGATGTGTTGACAATACCACCAAAGGCTATGAAAGATTATCAGGACTCCGGAAAATTACCTGACCAAGTGGTTTCTCATATTGATGATTCCATTGAACCTGGGGTTGATCCTCAGCATCGTTTTGCCAAACGTTTTTCTGAACTGTGGCAGTTATCTGAAGAGTTTAGGAATTTTGTGGACGCCCTTGTTGCTAGACCAGACCTGGATTCCATGCAGGGGGAGGAACTGGATAAAATTGCGCGAGATGTCAATCTGTTTCATCCTTTTAGCGAAGACGACTTAAATAAAATTCAGGAGCATGGAAAAATTCCAGATCTAAATGCTTGGCCGGATTCTGTTGCACTGGATGATTTGATGACGCAATCGGCATTACAATCTTTTACTAAAGATCAAAATGCATTGGATGAGCGTATTCGTTCATTTCTTAAGTAATGAAAAGCAATGATACTGGCTGGTGATATCGGTGGGACCAAGACCCACTTGGCTCTTTTTGATAACACCACCCGGATAAAGGAAAAGCGTTATATTAGTAGGGACTTTTCATGCTTCGAAACAATACTGGAGGATTTCTTAGAGGGTAACGATTCCAAGATTAGAAAAGCTTGTTTTGGCGTAGCGGGTCCGGTCATTAACGGAATGTGCAGTTTGACCAACCTTTCTTGGCAGATTGAGACGGAACGACTAAAAGAAAAATTAGGTGTGGATGGGGTCTGGCTTATCAACGATTTAGTAGCTATGGCAAGCGCGATTCCTTTTTTAGACCCTGAAGATATTGAGACCCTTCAACCTGGAACTCCAGTAACGGATGGAAGAATCTCAGTGATCTCAGCTGGCACGGGTTTGGGACAGGCTTTTTTGATCCCTGCTGGAAATGGCAAATATATTGTTCTGGATTCCGAGGGGGGACATTGTGATTTTTCTCCCCGAAACAAATTAGAATCGGAGCTTTTGTTTTTCCTGCAAAAAAAGTATTCGAGGATCAGCCTGGAGCGAGTATTATCAGGGCCTGGATTATTAGATATTTATGGGTTTATCAGGTCAACTTCTAATGAAGGTGATTCGCAGGGCAAGTTTGAGGCCATCGATTACCCTTCTTCTATTGTTGAAAAAGCCATCGCAAAATCTTCTCCGGTTTGTGAACAAACCCTGAAACTATTTGTTTCTCTGTATGGAGCCGTGGCGGGAAATTTAGCTTTGCAATATTTATCGAATGGAGGCGTTTATCTCGCAGGAGGGATTGCTCCTAAGATAATACCCTTATTGCGGGAAGGGGATTTTATGGAAGGGTTTCTTTCCAAGGGTAGATTCGAAAAATATCTCTTGGGAGTCCCTGTGAAAGTGGTGACGGACGAAAGTGCTCCATTGTTTGGGGCCGCTCAATATGCCACTGCTTTTTGAATTAATAATTATCTGGATTCGGTAAGTAGGATCACAACCGAAATTTTCTAACCTGGAAAGAAAGTAGTTATGGGAACTAAAATTAAGAAAATTGTATTGGCCTACTCTGGGGGATTGGATACCTCTGTCATTATAAAATGGCTAAAGGAAAAATATGATTGTGAAATCATCGCTTTTTCAGCCGATGTAGGGCAGGGACAGGAGTTGGACCCGGTTAGAGAGAAGGCCCTGGCAACGGGGGCGAGTAAGGTTTATATCGAAGACCTGCGAGAGGAATTTGCGAGCGATTTTGTCTTTCCCATGCTACGAGCCAATGCTTTTTATGAACATAATTACCTTTTAGGGACTTCCATTGCCCGCCCTTTAATTTCCAAGGAGCAGATACGAATTGCGAACATGGAAGGGGCAGATGGTGTGTCACATGGCTCAACGGGTAAGGGAAATGATCAGGTGCGCTTTGAGCTGGCCTACCATACTCTCAATCCGGAAATTAAAATTATTGCTCCCTGGCGTGAGTGGGATTTGAACTCCAGAACAGCATTAATTGATTACGCCACAACGCACGGGATTCCTGTTCCAGTTACCAAAGACAAACCCTATAGTACGGATCGTAACCTTTTTCATATTAGTTATGAGGGAGGAGTATTGGAGGACCCTTGGTATGAACCCCACGAAGATATGTTTTTAATGTCGGTCTCGCCCGAGAAGGCACCTGATAAGCCGACAATTATAGAGATTTCATACGAACAGGGTAACCCGGTTGCTATAAACGGGGAAAAGATGAGTCCCGCAACACTGCTGGAAAAGCTCAATCAGGTGGGAGGGGAAAACGCAATAGGCCGTATTGATATTGTAGAGAACCGCTTTGTGGGGATGAAGTCTCGTGGAGTATATGAAACCCCAGGGGGAACAATTTTACACGAAGCTCATCGAGGGATTGAATCCATCACCCTGGATCGTGAAGTTACATTTCTTCGAGACTCCCTAATTCCTTCATACGCCCGGATGGTTTACAACGGCTTCTGGTTTTCCCCTGAAAGAGAACTTACCCAAAGTTTGATTGACGCTTCTCAAGCCAATGTTACGGGAGAGGTCAGGCTGAAACTGTATAAGGGTAACTGTGTGGTAATAGGCAGAAAAGCTGAAAAATCGCTATATAACCAGAATATAGCGAGCTTTGAAGAAAGTCATGGGTATAACCAGGACGATGCCGAAGGATTTATAAAACTCAATGCTCTGCGACTAAAACTCTACGCCGAAACTTTTAATCGTTAAAAATACTCCGAGCTGAGAGAACGTTTGCCTGCAAAACTTCTCCGCTGTTGATTTGCAGGTAAGAATGGCGATAAAATCATAATATGAATTCCATTCTGATTGTGGATGATGAAAAAAGCTTGCGAGACTTCCTGGTAATAATGCTTGAAGAGGAAGGCTTTCAAGTGATCACTGCCTCCGGCGTCGAAAAAGCCATTAAGCTGATTCGGGAAAATATTTTTGACCTGATTCTAACCGATATCCGCATGGGCGACTCCAATGGAATAGATGTTTTGGATGAGGCTCGGAATACTCTCCCAGATACTCCTGTAGTAATGATGACGGCTTATGCATCTGCCGAAACAGCTGTCACCGCTATGAAAAAAGGTGCCTACGATTATATATCCAAACCCTTCAAGATTGAGGACATTCAGTTAATCGTCAAGAACGCTTTGGAGAAAAGGAAGCTTGCCAAGGAGAACCGTCTATTAAAGAGTGCACTGGATGATCGTTTCCAACTGGTAAATATATTGGGGAAGTCTGAGCCCATTCAAAAAATCTTCAATTTGGTGGAAAAGGTTGCCAAAAGTAAAGCAACTGTTTTAATCACTGGTGAAAGCGGGACAGGTAAGGAGCTTATAGCCAAAGCTATCCATTTTAATGGGAATAGAAAAAACTATCCTTTTGTCTCCATCAATTGTGGAGCTATGCCGGAAAGTCTGCTAGAAAGCGAATTGTTCGGGCATGAAAAAGGAGCGTTCACAAGTGCAGATTCTTTAAAGCTGGGATTAATGGAATCTGCGAATAAAGGCACATTTTTTCTTGATGAAATTGGCGATGCCCCGTTATCAACTCAAGTTAAACTGTTGCGAGTATTGCAAGAGAATGAGATCACACGATTGGGTAGCACTAAATCCATGCCCGTGGACTTAAGAATCATAGCGGCCACAAACAGCAATCTTTCTAATTTGGTGGAAGAAAAATCTTTCCGTGAAGATTTGTATTACCGCTTGAACGTTATTCCCATTCATCTTCCGCCCTTAAGGGAGCGTAAAGAAGACATCCCCGAATTGGTGGACTTTTTCATTAATAAATATAATACACTGCACAATAAAGCCTATATTCAAGGTGTTGACCCGGATGCATTGAAAGTTTTTGAGAGTTATTCCTGGCCCGGCAATGTGAGAGAACTGGAGAATGTCATTGAGAGGGCAGTTGTGCTGGAATCTGAGCAGAAGATCAGGAAGATCAGTTTGCCGGATGAGTTATTAGGGCAATTGTCTCCCGATAGAATCCAGGTACCTGAATTGGGCCAAAATGATATTGACCTCGAAAAAACCCTGGACCAAATTGAAAAGAAAATGATTGCCAATGCCTTGATGCGTTCTGATGGCATTATAAATAAGGCGGCAAAAAACTTGAATCTCAGTTTTCGTTCGATGAGGTATCGAATTGAAAAGCATAAACTAAAAGATAAAGGTAAGTCTAATGATTAAATATATTTCCACAATTCAAATTTTTGTGCGTATAGATTGATGAAAAAGTTTTTATCTATATTGATTTTTCAGCTTGTCATTTATGGGTTTGCTCATGCTGGGCCGGACGAAAAATTTCTTGAAAGCAGTGACATTGAGCAAACAAAACCAGCTTTGCAGAGCGATCCTTTTTTGCAGGCCGAATATTTGTTTCACTCGGGAGATATTCTTGGAGCCAAGCCCCTTTATCACGATTATTTGTCCCAGAATCCTTCTGGAAAAAGAAGTTATCAGGCATTGTTTCGCCTGGGCTCAATCGATCAATCTAGCAGATCCTTTTCTTCGGCAATTCGCTTCTATCAAATTCTTTTGCAGCGTTTTCCTAAATCCATCCTGAAAAACTCAGCAAGATTCAATATGGCAGTTTGCCACTATGAGTTAGAAGACTATGGTCATGCAGAAGCCTTATTTCAAAAAGTATTGCGATCTTCACCGATTAAAAAAAGTAAATGGGAAGCCATGGTTTATCTGGCCAGGATAGATGAAGGTCGGATGAATTATGAAAAAGCATTGTCTAAATTGAAAAAAGTTTATGGGCAGATAGAAGATAAGGAAGTCCGTCAACACGCGGTTGCAGTTACCCAAAAACTAATTAATAAAACAATAGGGATGACCCAGGTTTCAACACTAATTCAGAAGTTTCGAACTGGTTTTCCAGTGGATCATTTATTGTTGAAAGAAATTTCTTTTTTCAGGGGAACTGGAAATATTTCGAGCTACTTGGCAAGTGTAGAGAAATTTATTGAAGCCTTCCCTAACCATTCCCGTAAAACTGAAGCTGAAGGTTGGTTGAATTCTATTAAGAAAGGTACTGAGACGAAAGTGAAGATTGGCGTGGTTCTTCCTCTGACGGGGAAACTTGCGCTGACCGGACAAAGAGTATTGCAGGGAATTCAGCTTGCGGTGAATAAACTGGCTTCTCAAACTAGAGAAAAATTTGCTCTGGAAGTGAGAGATTCCGGAAATCATTTGCGTTTAAAAGAGCTTGTTACTGAACTGGCTGGTTTACCTAATGTAGTGGGAATTATTGGGCCTCTATTGAGTGATGAGGTGAAAGTTGCAGGTGAGGTAGCTCGGCAATATCACATCCCTATACTTTCACCCACTGCATCCACTCAGGGCCTGGTCGAAGGTAATCCCTATGTTTTCAGAAATGCTTTGACTCGAGAGATTCAGGCTAAATTTCTGGCGGAGTATTCTGTTAATAATCTCCACTTGAGAAGGTTTGCTGTTCTCCATCCCCTCGAGCCTTTTGGATTGGAATTGAAGGATATATTCATAAATGAAGTAGAAGCTTTGGGTGGAGAAATAGTTGCGGTTTCAGGTTATGAGCGCTCCCAAAATGATTTTAAAAAACAGATTTTGCAAATTGGCGGTGTTGAGGATGATAACTTGGTAAAGATTGCCCGTGAAATATTGTTGAACGATGGACAGGTGGAAGATTTCAGTGATGCTTCTGTTTTATCCCGGCCAATAATTGATATGGGGCATTTGTCAGAGAGGGATGTCGAAAAATTAAAAGTGTCTCTGGAATTAAGTTATGACGCAATTTTTATCCCCGGTGTTTACGATAAAGTGGGCTTGATAATTCCCCAATTGGCATTTTACAATGTAAATAAAGTTGCGCTACTGGGTGCCAATGGTTGGAACTCTCCTGAACTGGTTAAGTTGGGCGGGAAGTATTTGAAGGCGGTTTATTTTGTCGATGGTTTCTATCCCGATTCTCATCAGTTAGAAGTGCAACGATTTGTTCAGGAGTTTAAAACCAATTTTGGTGAGGAGCCACTTTATTTGTCAGCCCAGGCTTTTGATGCCGCAAACATATTCATAAAAAATATTCTAGCTGGCGCAGAAAACAGGGTCAAGATGCTGGAAAAATTGAAGCGCGTTAAAAACTTTCCAGGAGTTACAGGAAATACCACTTTACTTCCATCAGGCGATTCCGAAAAAAATATTTTTGCGCTGACAGTAAAAAGAAAAAAAATTGTTCAGGAGAACTAGCCCGTTTACGCTTGTCTCACCTAATATTCCTGACTTATAAAGTATCTTCAAATTCAGGATAAGGTTGTTCGCTTTCTGGAAGAAAATCCTGTGAGAAGATCTCGAACTTAGAGCCGGGTTCTTCAAATATGGCGGGTTCCCCAGATTCGGGTTGGATTCTTAAAAATTGAACATCGCTGGGGGCTTCAAAGTTAGTGATGGGTGCATTGGCAAGAGCCTCTTGCATGAATTGTAACCAAATGGGTATAGCCGCTCGGGAACCTGTTTCATTTCTCCCCAAGGACTCATCCTTGTCTTTCCCAACCCAAACTCCTGTTACCAATTCTGGTGTGTAGCCCATGAACCATGCGTCTACATAATTATTCGTGGTCCCCGTTTTTCCTGCTACAGGTCGATTAAGCGCTTTAACTTTTTTTCCAGTTCCATGTTCCACCACGCTTTGCAATAAACTTGTGATCGTATAGGCGATACCTGGAGAAATAGGTTGAGTGATGTCTGGAGAGGAACTGTATAGAATTTCTCCTTTGCGGTTTTGAATATTTCTGATTGCGCTGGGTTTGATTAAGGTTCCATTGTTTGCAAATGCTGAATACGCGGAAGTGAGCTGGTAAAGGGTTAACCCAGATGATCCTAAAGAAATAGATAGGTTGGCCTCCATTTTGGAGGTGATCCCCAGGCTTTTTGCCAGATTGATGGTTCCTTTGATACCAATGCTTTGCATTAGCTTGACAGTTACCACATTTCTAGAGTGGGTGAGGGCAGTTCTCAAAGAAGTTGGTCCATAAAATTTTTCTTCAAAATTTACAGGCTTCCATTTATCAAAAGCATTTTCTTTTTCCTTAAATATTATTGGAGAGTCAATAATTATGCTGGACGGTGAAAACCCTTCTTTAATTGCTGCTGCATAAATAAGGGGCTTAAACGCAGAGCCGGGTTGGCGTACCGCCTGAACTGCTCGGTTAAACTGGCTCTTGGAAAATTCGTAACCTCCAATCATGGCTTTGATTTGACCCGTTTTAGGATCTAGGCTTACCAGACTGCCTTCCACTTGTGGTTCTTGCTCCAGAGCCAATGCCCAGCCCAGTCCTCCTCCCATAATTCTTAATGGCTTTACCCAAATAATATCCCCCGGAAACAATGCCTCGCTGGGTCGTTTAATCTTTGCCCATCTTCCGTCCAGATGTGGATTGGGAGGTCTCGCCCAATTCATATCCTGAATGTCAATGGTTCCTTCATCAGGTCCTAACAGGACCGATACCTGTTTTGCATTGACCGCGATTACGACCCCTTTAATAATGTTTCCTTCAACGATTCCTCCACCCTTTTCAAAACGATTCATTTTGATGAGGCCTTCCTGAATGGCCAATGCACCTTGAGATAGATCCACGTTACCTAACGAGCCTCGATAACCATACCGTTTGTCCGCGATTCTCAAGTTACTTTTGACGGATCGTTGAGCAGCTTCTTGCAGGTCGATATCCAGAGTGGTATAAACTTTCAATCCGCCACGGTAGAGTTTGCTGCTGCCATATTTTTCTTGCAGAATTTGTCGTATATGTTCAACAAAGTAGGGTGCTTTGTTTAACATGTCTGTGATTTTACCCAGATTAAACTCCTCGTTCATGGCCGCTTTTGCCTCTTCCTGGGTGATAAAGGAGAGGTAGTCCATTCTCCGAATAGTATGGTTCCTTCTTTTTCTCGCTCGCTTCGGGTCCTTGTAGGGGGAATAGTGGTTGGGAGCTTTGGGAAGGCTGGCAATCAATGCGCATTCCGCTATAGTAAGGTCTGCTACACCTTTGCCGAAATAGGTGCGGGCGGCGGCCTCCACGCCATAACTACCATGACCGTAATAAATTTGGTTGAGGTACATTTCAAGAATATCATCCTTGGTGAAAACCAGTTCCAACCGGATGGCCAGAATGGCCTCCTTGATTTTCCTGGGTAAAGTACGCTCACGAGATAAAAACAGTGTTTTAGATAACTGTTGAGTGATGGTGCTGCCCCCTTCCACCACACGACCGGCTTTTAAGTTAGTGATAAATGCCCTGAAGATTGCTTTAGGGTCAATGCCAAAATGGTAATAGAAGTTGGAGTCTTCAACGGCCAGAGCCGCTTGCTTCAGAGACATAGGAATATCTTCGAGCGGTGTCATGATGCGTTTTTCTATATAAAACTCGGCAATTTTTTCATCCCTTTGCGAAAATACTTGAGTAATGGTGCTTGGGTGGTAATTCTTTAACTCGCGGACATCTGGCAAATCCTGAGAATAGTGGAAATATATAAAACCCGCTCCGGCAAATCCGGCGATCAAACAAAATAAGGTGAAGGAATAAAACGTGATAATTAAAATTTTTCCAAGTTTGGAACGTTTTTTCCTTTTTTTAGTTTTGACGGGTTTTTGGTTTTTAAGGGCTTTTTTCATGAATTATTCAATTAAGGACGAGGGAGGAAAAATACGGGCAAAATAGGCAGTAGATGCTTGAATGAAAAGTGTTAGGAATAAAATTATTTTGGGGGTAGGCGGCCTTCTTCTAAATCCAGAAGATCTACCCAGGTGTTGACATCTTTTCTTGAAGGGTCAATCCGGTCACGGGTTTCAGAAAAATATCTCAGTCGATCTTCAGAATCAGGTTTTCGTTCGAGAATCTGGTCATTGATGAACTGGAACTCTTCGGGTTTTTTGCTTTTAAGGGTTTCCTCGGCCCAAGTGCTGATTGCTTCATCCCCGCCTTCCACAACTTTACTGGCGAATGCATCTGAGTCAATACGCAGGAAATTCAAGATGATTTTATCAAGCGGACAGGGATAGTCATAATCAGCAATTTGGTTTTCTTTATAGGCTTGTGCTTTATCGATCATGCGTGCCAATTGTACCAAACCTGCCATCTTTACTTTAGGGCTGCGTGGATAAGCTCTGGATAAGTCCATTCTATGTTTAGTCGAGCCGTAGACGGCTCACTCTCCTGAAGTTTTTTGAAGTTTTGATGGCCTTAGCACCGGCCTCCCCAATATGGTTGCGAAAAAGGTCTAATGTGGTCAGATTCACAAGGGTTTCCGATTGTGCCAAATAGGTAGCCCCCTGTTCTCCAATGCGGTTAAACTTTAAAATCAAATTTTCCAGTTGGGTCAGGTTTTTTGCCTGAGCGATAAACTGAGCCCCAATTTCAGTAATTTTATTGGATTTTAAATTTAAAACTTTAAGATTTTTTGTGAAAGGGGAGTTGCAGAGCACCGATACGCCTTTGTCACTGATTTGATTTTCCCCCAACTCCAGATGTGTCACTTCGGCCAAAACTTCCATCTCTACAAGCCGGATAATTTCTTCATCACCCAATTTCTTATTTTCCAGAATCAGACTGACAGTGGCAACTCCTCTCTCAATTCTGCTGGAAACCAGCTTATCTAAATCAAGGGTTTGGTCTTCTGACATATAAAAGCTTTTAATTAAAAAAAATCATTAAATACAACACTTTGCTAATAATATTTATCATAAGCTTATTGCTGGGCTGGGTCAAATATAACAACATTAATTAGCTATTCAATTTAGATCCACAATTATGCTAAATTGGATTCATGCAGTATTAATATACTTAAGGTAATCATAATATTAAGGGAGTCGTGATATGCGCATAATAATTACAGTTTTATTTACCTTGGTTTTGATATCTTTGCCTCTCACAGCGGTAGCCAAAGAGGGACCGATGGAGCTTCCCGCCGGATCCGATAAAGGTGCCGATATGCACAACAAAGCCGGGATCAAGCATTGGGGAATGGGTCATGCTGATGAAGCTTTAAAACATTTCAAGGAAGCCTCGGCAGCTGACGGTTCTTTGGCAGAAACACATTTTAATGAAGCGGTTGCCTTAGATGCTTTAGGAGAGCATGGCGCAGCCACCATGCATTTTGGGGTTGCCAAAAAGCTGGCTACCAAAAGTGGAAACAAAAACATTCTCAGTTCTCCCATTTTGAATGGCCATTTGGGACACTAGCAGTAAGTGAATTTTTGAGTTAATTTAAAGCGGGAATCTGGGTAAAACCGGGTTCCCGCTTTTTTTTTGCGACCAAAACTTAACCGTACAGGTCCGGTTCATAGGTTTATTTTTTCAATTAAGTATTTATATCTAAGTATTTAAAATTAAACATAAAAACCCCCGGGACGGTTGGACCATCCGGGGGTTTTCTTTTTTAATCTCAAGTCAAAGGGGCAATAGTCTTTCTAGCCAAACGAGCTACGACATACTCCCGGTGTGGTTCGCTTTTTGGGTGGTGACCCCTAGGCTGCGGCGCCTCGCCGCTACATGCCGACTTTTTCGCGGACCTCGTCCATGACTTTGGCATCTATGGTTGTGATGCCTTTTTCCATAGCGAAATTGATCACGGTCTTTTTTGCCATGCCGCGGACAAAGAAGGGAACTTTTTTGATTCGTTGTTCAGCCTCTTCTGTCCAGATGAGATCGTCTTCGGGATTGGTTGCCTTCAGTTCTTCTTTAGCTTGTGCCAAAGAGGAACTCACTGCCGCCATAGGAGCCTTGCTGACATCGGTGGCGCCTCCCATCTCTACACCCAGTTTGCTGACAAATTCGGTTTCAAATTTATTGGTGAGCATGGCGATACTATGCCCGCATTTTTTGCATTTAAACTTCATGGCAAGATTTTGCTTTTCTTCTGGCATGATGCCATCGGTCTGCACTTCCATCTTGACATCACAAGGGATACAAAGGAATTTCATTACGTCTCCTGATTATTTGGTGGTGAATTTTTCAATATTGTCCACGGCTTCGGCAATGGCCTGGCCTGTAACAGAATCTTTGAACTCTTTATAAAAAAGGTTTCCTGATTGGCTCCGGGATACTCGGGTATCAAAAGGAATCTTGCCAATATAGGGAACATCCTTTCTTTCACTTAGTTTGTGCACGTCCTCTCCGTCGAACAGCTTGCCTTCTTTGTCGCAATGCGGGCAAACATAGGTAGCCATGTTCTCAATCAACCCAATGATGGGGACTCCCATTTTATTATTCTTGGTGATTGATTTGGTCACAATGTGCTGAGAAAGTGGAGATGGAATGGTGATCTCTACCACGCCTGCAAGTTCCGGAATGAGGGAACGGATGTTGTCTATGCGGTCACTGCCCGGTGGCATGTCGATGAGGAGATAATCCAACTCGCCCCAATTGGTATCTGCCAGCAGTTCTCGAATGGCGGTGGACTCCATGACGCTGACCCAGGATGCGGTGGCATCGTCTGCATCGGTCCACATGATGGGTGTTTCGGCGGTTTTCAAAAGCATATCCATTGACATGATACGGATGCCCTGATGACCGATACCTGGCTCTAGTCCATCATCTTTCATATCCAGTTGAGCATCGTTGCCAACGCCTAACAGGTGACCAATGCTGGGCCCGTTTAGATCGGCATCCAAAATTCCGACTTTGTTACCCCGATCGGCAAGACAGGAAGCTATGTTGGCAGTGATGGAACTTTTACCGACGCCGCCTTTACCGCTCATTAATGCCACTTTATATTTAATTTTATCGAGGCGGGTGCGTAACTTTTCACCGAGTTCCACCACCTGCCCGATAATATTGGATCCGCCATCTCCTTCCAGATCCTCATAAGTTTTCATGAAAAACTCCTAAAATATCCCCTGAAGGGACTTTATGATTGTTGTATTACGATATCTCATAATAGAGTAAAAACCACTCGTTTTAAAGGTTTTCTTGGGTTTTCTGAGAGAAAATAGGCGGACCTAAAGATATTTTTATCCGATTTAGTGATTTTAGTTGACCCCTGAGGTTTGTCTCCTTTACATTAATAAGTTTAGCATTTGCGCAAACTTATTGACTTGATATTGGGACGATGAAACATGGCCTTAACTGAAGAAGAAAAGAGGATGATTGAAGAAGAGGAACAACTCCTCGAAAGGACCTTGGAGTCGCTATGCCGACAACTTCCTCAAGCTCAGGCATCAAAAGTCAGCGCAAATCTGGCAGCCCGCGAGTTGACGCGTCAGGTAGTCAATGAATGGAACGATGAAGAAAGACAACCTCTGGTATCAGATGAGGCCGTGGCTCACCGGGTTTTTGATATCCGAAAAAACAGCGACAAGGCTCTGCTCGAACTAATTCAAGAACCTTATTTCGGCAAGGTTTGCACGAAAGAGGAGGACGGCAGTGAGGTGTCTTTTCTGATAGGGAAAAAAAGCAATATTGAAGCTGGGGTTGTGGACTGGAGAAATGGCCCCATCGCAGGGTTATATTTCAATTACAAGCAGGATGAAGAGTTTTTTGAAGTGATAAACGAAAGGGAGCGTAGCGGTCACATACAATTACGCCGATCTTACCGAATTGAGAATGGGCACCTGGTTCAGATAGATACTCCCGAAGGACTGTTTCGTAAAAACGAATCCGGTTGGGATAAACTGGATGTCGAGGATGAAATCGCCGCACATCGTTCAAGAAGCATTGGGTCCAGTGAAAAACGTCTGCCAAGTATTCTTTCCTTAATTACCAAAGACCAATTTGAACTTATTACCAGTGACCCGGAACGACCTGTCATCATCCAGGGGTCAGCGGGGTCTGGCAAAACTACGGTTGCTTTGCATCGGCTGGCCTGGCTCCTGCATGAAGAAAATTCGTTTGCCCAGGCAAAAAACACCCAAGTGTTGGTCATGAACAGGTCATTGCAGATTTATGTTAGCGCCACTTTGCCTTCAATGGGGATAGAGGGAGTGGAAACCGCAACCTTCAATAGTTGGGCCATGTCTATAATTAGAAAAGTGGTTCGTGGGCGACCATTTTTTAAATTCCACAATGTTCCGACATTTGTAGAAGAGATAAAGTTTTCAGAAGAAATTTTAAATGCTCTGGGTGGCTGGGTGGAGAAACAAAAACATGCGTTGGATATTGAAGTGGTCGAGATATTTAAAAAATGGCCTGGGCAAATAAAATCATGGAAGAAGGCTGAGAACAAGGCGATATTGCCGCGTCTAAAGGACTTTGCCCATGATATTAAAGAATCTAACCTACCCAAATTTGATAAAGATAAATGCCTGGAATTTTTGAAGCGTAAAATTTTTGATCTGGAGGACTATGTTCAAGATATTTACAAACTGTTAGCGGACATAGTGCATCTAAAAAACTATCTTTCTCCTGACACCAAGCTCGATTCGCACCTTGATTATCTGAAAAGGTTGACGGAAAAAAACCAAGCTAAGAATAACCTGGACTATTTTGACATGTCCCTGATTCTTCGCCTCATCCAACTTAAAAATGGCGGACTGCCTGATGGATCGGGAGGCGTGGTTTTGCTGGACCATTTGGTGATTGATGAGGCGCAGGATTTTGGTCCGGTTGAGTTCGCTATCATGATGTCTTCTGTCAGCGATAAACGCCAAGTGACGATTGTTGGCGATGTGGCTCAGAAGATTTTATCAGCGAGAAAATTTATCGGTTGGAACAAGGTAGTGAGTAATCTGGGGATGGAAGAGGACTCCATCATCCGCCTTGAGGTGTCTTTCCGGTGTACAGTTCCCATCATGACTTTGGCGCATAAGGTAGCAGGAGACCCGAAAAAAGTTGAGGGCAGGGCGGGCTCTGATCCTGAATGGTTCAAAGCCGACGATAAGGAAAGCCTGTTGGAAAACTTGGTCAATTGGACCAATCGTCTGGTTGCGGCTGATCCCTACAAACTTATTGCCATAATTTGCCGCTACCCGAAACAGGCCATGGAATTAAAGGAAGAGCTGGAAGAGTATTTACATGGAGAAGTTCGCCTGGGGCACCGTGACCAGTTTTCTTTTGAGCCCGGGGTTATGGTTACAAATATCCATCAGGTCAAAGGATTGGAGTTTGATTCTGTTGCTATGATCGAACCCGATGAAGATAATTATCCTATTAGAAGAGAAGAGAGCCGCAATATGATTTATGTGGGTATCACTCGGACCCAGGATGATTTGCTTTTGACAACGATCAAACCATTTTCTAAGGTGTTTTTTTATAACTAATTGTTGTTGAGTAAAAACAAATTTTTTTATAAAAAGTTGCGAAACCGGGTGGGGGGACTATATTGTTGTAGTAAGGGATTTGAGACCACCCTTTAACAAGGAGGTCGGTATAGAAGCTGAGAGTCCACCTAAAATACTAAGTAGAACATAATTCAAGGTTCGCATATAAATGTGAACGGTACCGCGTAGGACAGAAAGCGGGCCAAAAAAAGAGGAAAAAACGCGTTGGAAGGTTCAACGCGTTTTTCATTTATTTGCGCAGAGTTGAATGAAGAAAAAATACCTGCTTCTAGTAGAATATGAAGGCACTGCCTACCATGGCTGGCAGATCCAGCTAAATGGTATTACCATCCAGGAAGTTCTGGAAAAAGTCCTGAGTAAAATTACCAATACCCCAACAACTGTTTTAAGTTCTGGTCGCACGGATGCAGGAGTGCATGCGGAAGCGATGCCGGCCCATTTTCTCACCGAATCAAAAATGAAGCCCGGCGAATTTCAATTAGCCTTAAACAGTCTTCTCCCGCACGATATAACCATTAAAGAAGTGCGCAACGTCCCCATGTCATTTCATGCCAGGGGTTCTGCCAAAAGTAAACTTTATCGCTATAAAATACTAAACAGGGATTATCCTTCTGCGCTTAACTTTCGCCGTTCCTGGTTTATTCCCCACAAGTTGGATATTGCGGCAATGCGAAGAGCCGCTAAATATTTTCAAGGAGAGCACGACTTCACATCATTTCGGGCAGGAAATTGCAACGCAAAATCTCCTGTTCGAACCATGGATCGTGTTGAAATTTTAAAACAGGATGGTTATATAGTATTTGAGTTTGAGGGGAAGGGGTTTCTGAAGCATATGGTGCGTAATTTTGTAGGAACCCTTGTGTACGTGGGCAAGAAAAAAATCCCCGCCAAAGATGTGAAATCCATTCTCGAAGCCTGCGATCGCAAAGCTGCAGGTCCCACAGCTCCTTCACATGGTCTCTGTCTGATAAAAGTGGAATATTAGATTATTTTGAAGAGGCTCACACCGCGTTTTGCAAAGTTTGAGCATGAAATCGTAGGAAATATTGTCAAAATTCCGGCAAAAATAGCCGAAACTCAGCTCCTTTGACGTATGGCGGGCAGGCCGAGTATTTTTAGAAAGTAATTAAGACCATTTAAATATAGTGGTTTACAGCATTAGAAAAAAAAATATCTCTTTTTTGGCTCTGTGGCATACGTTTTGCTCTATAGAGGGCAAGGAGAAGCAAAATGCCACTGATTGATAGATTATTATTTTCGGATAAGGTCCCTGGAGTCTTAAAAAAGGGACTGAATATGATGTCCGCCCGGCAAAACCTGATTTCATCGAATATCAGTAACGTCGATACTCCTGGGTTCAAGGCCAGTGACATTGATTTTCAGGGACAATTGCGCGCCGCTTTGGGTTCTGAAGTGGGTCTTAACCTGAAGGCGACCAATACAAAGCATTTTGGGCCTTCTACTTCTAATATTATGGGTTTAGAAGTGGATCCATTTGAAGAGGAAGCGGCTGCTAAATCCAACGGAAATAATGTTGATATCGATAAAGAAATGGCAAAAATGGCCGAAAATCAGATTTATTACAACGCATCCGTCCAGTTGATGATGAAAAGAGGTTCCACCATCCGTAGTGCCGTGACGGAGTTGCCGCAACAGTAGGGTTAGTTATTTAGTTAAATTATTGTTATAATAAAGTTGATAAAATTACTATTTTGACGATCAGATATTTATGAAAGATATTACTGTATCCAGCAATTTACAGGCGTTACAAGGTCCGGGGCCTTCCCAGGGGCTAGGTGCGTCCAAGGTAGGCGCAGAAGGGGGACCCTCTTTTGCTGATACCCTTGCTGATTCGCTGGATAAGGTCAACACTATGCAGAAACAAGCGGACGTTGCCATTCAGGATTTCGTTGTGGGGGACACTCGTAATATCCATGAAACCATGATTGCTGTAGGCAAAGCCGATCTGGCATTTCGACTGACCATGCAGGTGCGTAACAAAATTGTTGAAGCTTATCAGGAAGTGATGCGTACCCAGGTTTAACTACCAGCCGTAGTGACTACTTGTGGAGTAGCTTTTTATACCAGCAATGATGCTTTCGGTTTAGTAACCCTTGGAAATTTTATTCCAGGGGCTTTTTTTTGTCTTTTATGAATGTTGACAAGCAAGTTTTATTGGCAGATATTATTAAGAGAATTTTATGATAACAGCCAAGACGTTTCATTAAGAATATTGAAGCGGATTAAAGTTTTTGGGAGGTTAAAAATGATACAACGGTTAATTACGGTGGGTACATGTTTCTTCGTAGCAATTTTCCTGGCTGGAAATCCTGTCTGGGCACAATCGGGCGGTCATGCCAGCGTGGGGTTGGGCCATGGTGAAGAGGGATACCTCCACTTGGAAGAAATGGTCAAGCATTTGGAGTTCAGTCTGCAAATGCCGGATGCTAGTGAAGAATTGAAAACTCATGGTCCCTTGGCTTTGCAACATGCCAAGGAAGCGTTGAAACATTACAATGAAGCTCTGAAACATGGTTCGGAGTCATTAGGTCGGCGGGCGCAGATGCCGATGGCTGAAGGCTCTGGCGGGGGTGGTCATAGAGAGGCACCGCGTCAGCAGGAGGAAGGTTCTTCTCACAGTCATGATGAAGGTTCCCATTAAAGAGATCAGGTTGTGTTTATAATGGGACCCACCAGAATTTTTCCATTATCTATTTTTACCTGATAGACACGAGTATCCCATTCTTCACCGCGATCACATTTTCCCGTTTTAAGGTCGAAGCGGTAACCGTGGTTGGGACATTTTATGCCTACGCCATTAATTGTTCCCCGTACCAGGGGGGCGGTTTTTTTGTGTGGGCATTTGTCGTAAATGGCAAACAGTTCCCCATCCAGGTTGAAAAGGGTGATGAGTTCATTGTCGACTTCAACGCGCTTTCTTTCTCCTGGGGGAATTTCTTCAACATTGGCAACTTCAGTAAACTTTGTCATCCGTCCTCTATAGGAAAAGAAGATTGGCTCCAGTCCCACCAGGAGCCATCATAATTTCTAACCTTATACCCCAAATAGCGAAAAACAAAATAAGCCATGGCTGACCGAACCCCACCGGTACAATACACAATAATTTTATGATCGGGTCGTATGCCATTTTGGCTTAACATTGAGTTTAGTGCTGGCAGGGTTTTCAGGGTCCCATCTGCCTGAAAAAACTCTGGCCAATGAATATGGATAGCATTAGGAATATGCCCGGATCTAGCCGAACCATAGGGAGTGGCCCCCTTGAATTCCTTTTGGGTTCTGTTATCAATAATGACTGAATTGTTTAATGAAAAATATTTATTTATCAAATATTTATCTGCAATTATATCAGGGTTAAGATTAATACTGTTTAGGACCGATTCGGGCTGAGGGGTGGGGTTCTGGCGGCCTCTTTCTATTTTCTTGCCAGCCTGTTTCCAGCTAATAAATCCCCCATCGAGTAGGGATACATTTTGAAACCCATAATATTCAAACATCCAGAAAAAACGGCCATCAGTTCTCCAGGGGTCGTCCGGTTCTCCATAAATTATGATGGGCTTATTAGAGGAAAACCCCAGCGGAGCGAGTTTTGCGGCAATAAAACCTTTATCGTCTTTCAGTAACCCTTTTACGCCCTTTACTTTATGGGTAAATTCCCACCAATCGTCCAGATTTATGGCTCCGGGGATATGGCCTAATAGGAATTTCCAAGCTGGGCGGGTATCCACAATGACTCTCTGGCTCTGGGGGAGGGTACTCAGAGCTTCTGGAGTCATAAGAATCCCTTTGACCGGGCTTTTGGGGGCATTAACTCCGACCAAAAATAAGCTCAAAATGAGTAAGATAGGCACCCTAATTTTTCTTGACAAAATACGGGCTCCGCTAGTACTATCAGGCTTCATTTTTTCTCTTCGTTTGATTAAAACCGGAGCATTTTTATAAAAAATGACTCTGATAAAGGGCTTGAATAAAAAGGATTAATTTCCTTCCCCTGTCACTCTAAAGATTATATATGATTTAGATGTTGAGAGGCGCTATTAGATTGTTTAAAAATTGGCCGTTGAGGATTGAAATCGGCTTAGCAGATAAGAAATTTTATTTTAATAAAAGGTTGAACTATGACAACGGATGAACAAGGCAAGCAAGACGAATCTTCTCAAACTCCTAAAGACCGGTTGGATGAAATTAAAAAGGAAGAGAAAGAGGACGCAAGTGATTATTATACCCAGGGAGATTCAAAAGGTAACGTGAACGAAGCTGCCGAGTTCAATAAGCCCGTTGCGCCAGTTCAAGAGCAACAGGAAGAGATGAATATGCTGAAGGCGGTTGCCTTCCTGGGTTTTGGAATGGCGGCCTTGTCCATTATATTTATCCTGTTTTTTGTTCGCGATTTAGACACTCGGGTGATGGGTATGGATGGTACGGTAACCAGCCTCGAAGAAAAAATAGTTCCTCTTAAAAAGCACATGGATGACAGCTTTAGTAAAGTCAATGAAGATATATCAGGTTTGAAAAGTAAGCTGGGTAACTATGAGCGCACAATGGCGGTTATGGAACTCAAGCGTACTTTGGTTACGGTTCAGGAAATGTCTTTGGGCGATTCACCCGATATTAAGGCGAAATCTGGTGAGGTGGTTGCCGGCATTGAATCACTATTGGCAGAATTGGGAGTTGGAACCCAAGCAGGAATGCCTGCGGGAATTGTTAGCTTGGAAGAAGCACCAATAGCCGAACCGGTTCATACTGAAGAGCCTGTTGCAGATGAACCTGTGGCAGAAGAACCCGCTCATGCTGAAGAAGCTCCAGCCGAAGAGGCTGCCGTTGAGGAAGCATCTGAGCCCGCGCCCGAAGAACCAGAAGCTTCGGAAGAAAGTTCTGAAGAAAGCTCTGAAGAAAGTTCCGAAGGCGGAGATGATGATGAAGAGGAAGATGACGAGTAAAAGAGGTCATTCTTTCTCTTCAACCTTTTAGTTTTCTTCAAGCCACCATGCCAGCCATAAAATTTATTCTATCCATCCTTTTGTTGATCGTTATTGCTTCGTTCGCCGTGAAAAATATGGGCTCGGTGGAGATCAGTTATTACGATTTTAAATTCCAGCTCCATTCTATAGAACTGCCGCTGATGGTGGTGGTCGTGATCCCATTAATATTGGGTTTTTTGATCGCCTGGTTTATGGGCGTGTTTGATCGGTTTAAATTAAATTCCACTATTCGCAAACAAAACAAATCCATCTCCTCCATGGAAGAGGAACTGGAAAGGCTCAAAAACACCCCTCAACTTCCTGTCCAGGCAGAGTCCTCCACCGACTCCTAGAATCAACGCTTCTATCTTAGTCTCGGGTTTGCATAAAAAGCTACAAGGTCCTTGACTGAAATCATTCCTACAATCTTGCCGTTCTCTGTTATAGGGAGATGTCGAATCTTTTTTTTCGCCATATATGCATTGGCCTCTGTTACGGGCTCGTGGCAATCCAAAGTAACTATGGGTTGAGCGGTCATGACTTCAGTGACTTTTGTGGTTTTAGGGTCCATGCCCCCACCTAAAACTTTGCGGCTTAAGTCCGTTTCTGTAACGATCCCGATATATTCCTCTTTATCCTTTACCAGAACCGAGCCTATACTTTTTTCGTGCATGAACTTGGCGGTTTCCTGAACTGTGGAATCCGAGCCTACGCTGATTACAGTGGAGCTCATATAATCAGATATTTCTGTCCGGGTAGTCGAGTCTTTTGCAAACTTGTGGGTGGAATGTTTTGTAACCATTGATTAACCTCGAAATCAGGAATGGGTTTGAGTATCTAGTTGCTTTCATTGAAATCTAGGGTTAGATACCCTGCTTGTCAATTGGATGCCTGGATTTTTAAAGAAGGTTCAATGTTTAAAGGCAGGATTAATCTGTTTTTTATTGGGAAGAAGAGTTGGGAGGGTCAAAAACACCACTATTGCATAGGAAACTCAATGCTAAAAGTCGTTCCTTCACCAAGTGTGCTTTCCACTAATAATCTTGCACCCATTTTTTCTGCAAATCGTTTGGTGATGGTTAACCCAATTCCGACCCCATCTGTTTTTGAATCGTTGGGTTCCAAACGATAAAAAGGTTCGAAAATAGTTTGGAGCTTGTCCTGAGGAATTCCTTGGCCCGTGTCGGTGACGGTGATGCGCATTTTTTCATTATCAGATTTTTGATAGTCCAGAATGACGGAACCATTTTCCCGGTTATATTTAATGGCATTGGTCATCAAGTTTATGAGCATTTGGACCGTCCGTGACGGATCACAGGAAACCATTAAATCGGATTGTTCTACAAACTGGGTCTTTATAATAATATTTTGTTCCTCTGCCAAAGCGGTTACAAGAGGGATCACTCTTTCTTTCACTAAGTTGGAAAGGTTGGTTTTTTCAATAGAAAATTTGATTTCCCCAGATTCAATTTTCGTTAAATCAAGGACTTCATCGATAAGATACAAAAGGTGGTCTCCCGCATTTCGTATATGGGTCACGCTCTGAGCTTGGGTGGGGCTAAGTGGTTCTGTCGGATTAAGTTCCATTAATTGGGAGAACCCGAGAATTGCATTCATGGGTGTTCGTAATTCATGGCTCATCCTTGCAAGGAATTCTGACTTGGCATTGCTTGCCTGTTCAGCCGTTATTTTGGCATGTTGCAAGTCGGCTGTTCTTTCTAATACCTTTTCTTCCAGTTCAGCTTTGATAGTATTTAATTTGCTTATCCAGTTATCCTTTTGCTGTATTAGTTTTCTTAATTGTAGATGAGATTTTACCCGCGCCCGGATTTCGGGATAAAGAAAAGGTTTTGTAATATAGTCCGAACAACCTAATCTAAATCCTTGTTCGATATCATCGGAATTTTTCTTGGCAGTTATAAATAGAATGGGAATATCGCGAGTGGAGGGATTGGCCTTTATGAGTTTGCAGGCTTCAAAGCCGTTCATTTCAGGCATCATCACATCCATCAATATAAGATCTGGCAGGGTGCTTGCCGTTAGCTTTACCGCAACTTTTCCATTGGGGGCCATTGAGAAACTAAAGTCTTCTCCTTCTAAAGAGCGCCTGAGAACATCAATATTAACATGGTTATCATCAACCAGAAGTAACTTCATCCCGGAAATTTTTAATTCGTCTTCCGCCACTCCCATTTTGTCCGATTTTGCCACAAGAATCTGAGTTTTAACTCTGGAGCAAACCTCATCGATATTAAAGGGTTTGCAAATATACTCTATACATCCCGCCTGGAACCCTGCTTCAACATCTTTTGGCTCTGTCTTCGCGGTTATGAATATAATGGGAATATCTTTGGAGTTCTCGTTTTCTTTGATGGATTTGCAAACTTCAATGCCATCAATTCCAGGCATCATAATGTCCAACAGGATCAGGTCGGGAGGGTCTTTCTTTACTCTATCCAAGGCCAATTGGCCATTTGTGACGACGGATACATTATAGTGTTCGGATTTGAGGGCTTTAATTAAGACGTCAACATTAACTATATTGTCTTCGACAATAAGAATCTTTGGCCAAACTAATTTTTGTTCTTCATTAGAGTTCATTATTTTCCGTTGGCAGCTATTTTTCTATAAAAGCAATAAGTATTTTAGACTGGGTTAAGTTTATTTTAAAATTTATTCGATTAAGGTTTGATACTTTAGTTTTCGGATCGTTTGGGTTTTGATCCGTTAACTTAAAGTTCCCTTTATCAATGACCTTCAATTAGCAATATAAGTACCAAATATATACTTGAATGTGGGGTTAGAGAGTAAGCGAGTTAGGAAGACTATATTAAACAGATGTTTTTAAACATAGTATTCCAAGATGGGTAAATCGAATTGAATGAGAAAACCCGCTAGGATGCTTAGGGGTATATAAAGTGAGAAAATATTTTTACATCAGATAGATTAGCTGAGTAAAATTATGTTTGCACAGGTGGAGTTTTACTTATAGGAGGGGTTTGACGGGTAAAAGGGCTTTGTCCAGATCTTTGATGCGGATGTTGATGTCTTTTATGGGGTAGACAGTAACTCTAGTGCTGGAAGTGGAAAAAGCCTCATTGATATGTCCACCGCGTTTTTCGTTTATCTCATATCCATGTATATGCAGAGGATGCCCCGGTACAGACAAGACCTGCTGTATAGTGGGATTAATGCCGTACAAACCCTGCATGCTCCAGTCACCTGTCTGGTATTCAATAAACTTGAAATTGTCCTTAAGAGAATATCCCTCGCTCAATTCCAGTCCACCGATGGGGATGTAGCATGCGGCGGTAGATTTGACTTCATCTAATTTTCCGTGCACATGTATTGCCGCTAGGCCTAAGTTTTCTAAAAGAAATTTGTTTTCTATCCATTTGTGGATATTTTCTCCGGCTGACAAACTGTATTCCTGAGATTCTTTTGGATCACACATGGCAATGGCCATGAAGGGGAATTGAGGGAGGGCATCTTCTGGGCCGATCACAGGACTCTTTAAATTCTCTTCATGATCAGGGTGTTCGTGATTAAGATTGATCAGTTTTCCATTGTTCTCCGGGTCAGCCCACAGAAACTCTGGACTTCCCGCAATGCCTTCGACAATTGCTTCTCCATTACGTTTGTACCAGTTGGTGGTTCCCAAACCGATCACGGGCCACTCTTTGTCAAAATGTGAGGTTTCTTGAACTAATTCTTCAATTTTTGAGAAATGAAAAAAATCTCCTTTCAACAATCGTTCAATGGTGTTGAAGGCAAGGATGATGGATCGCTTGTCACTGACTATTTGGACCATGATTAACCTTTAGATGGGTCGGCCTCTATAGAGGTCGACGAGTAAGTATCTTGGGGTTGTTGTTGAGTGAGGCAATGGATACCCCCCAGTCCCCAGATAAGAGTTTTGCAGGGAATAGATATGATATTTCGTTTAGGAAATAAAGATGAAATAATATCCAGAGCCTTCTCGTCATTAGAGTGTTCATATATGGGTACAAGTACTGCGTTGTTAGTAATATAGAAGTTTGCATAACTGGCAGGAAGACGTTCATTTTCGGAACCTACATAGCCCGGCATGGGCAGAGGAATAATCTTGAGTGGATTTCCATCCTGATCTTTAGCTGCTTGCAAGCGCTCATAGTTTTGTTGTAGTCCCAGAAAATTCACATCTCTTTCATTTTCTTCTAAAGAACAAGCAATGGTAGTAGGGTTTACAAAGCGGGCTAGATTGTCGATATGTCCATCGGTGTCATCGCCTTCTAAATCCCCACTCAACCAAATGATTTTTGATACCCCCAGATAATTTTTTAAGAATTCTTCCATACGTTCCCGACGTATGCCGTCATTACGATTGGGATTTAGAATACACGAGTCGGTGGTGAGGCAGGTTCCACGACCATTTACCTCTATCGCTCCCCCTTCCAAAACGATTTCTGGTTTGAACTTCGGAAAATCCATCTGTTCAGCAATGATGCTGGTTACTAGATCATCGAGCTCCCATTTATATTTTCGTCCCCAGGAATCAAAGTCCCAATCGTTTATAGCTATCTCCCTGCAATCTTCTGTATCTCGAACCAGAAAATTTGGGCCGTAGTCTCGGATCCATGAATCATTAGTGGGAATGTCATACAAGAATACCTGACTCATATTCACGCCGCTGGACAGGAGTTTGGTTTTAATGTCTTCCTCCACAGATTTATCCTGAACCAGGATATGGGCCTGTTCCCCTTGCGTGATGGCTAGGATGATTTGAAGGTAGTCAGACTCAACTTGTTCCATATTTTGGCCGGGCCAGGTTTCCGGATTGTGAGGCCAAGTCAGCCAGGTACTTGTGTGAGGCTCCCATTCTGCTGGCATACGATAGTTGTGAGGAATATCATTCATCGGTATCAATATATAATTTAGAGATATCCTGATAGGCATCGACCCTTCGGTCTCTTAAGAAGGGCCAATTTTGCCGTGTTGATTCAATTTCTGGCAGGGAACATTGAGCAATAACGATCTGTGGATCATTTTCAGCTTGTCCAATAACGGTTCCAAAAGGATTGCAGATAAAGGATCGCCCCCAGAATGTCAGAGCTTTTTCCCTGCCAACTCGGTTCGCTGAGCCTAAAAATACACCATTTGAAATGGCGTGAGATTTTTGTATTGTTTCCCATGCGGCGATCTGTTGCCTGGATTCTTCTGCATCTTCATCCTGATAGCCGATAGCAGTTGGGTAGAATAAAAACTGTGCTCCAGAGAGGGCGGTTAACCGCGCAGCTTCCGGGAACCACTGGTCCCAGCATATGAGGACTCCAACCCTTCCGTAACGGGTGGCAAAGCTTTTGAACCCGGTATCTCCAGGCGTGAAATAAAATTTCTCAAAAAAACAGGGATCATCAGGAATATGCATTTTACGATAGGTTCCTGCAATGCTTCCATCTGCATCGATTACAAGGGCGGTATTATGATAAATCCCCTGTGCCCGTTTTTCAAAAACAGGAACAATCAATACAATTTCCAGTTCTTTCGCCAAATTTGAAAGTGTTATACTCGTTGGGCTTGGTAAGGATTCCGCCAAAGAAAAATTTTGTGCATCTTCAGTCTGGCAAAAGTAGGGGGTTAAGAAAAGTTCGGGCAGACAAATTATTTGTGCCCCTTTTTTTGATGCGGTTCGAATCGAATCTATTGCACTTTTTAAATTGTTGTTCGCATCGGAGGAACAGGCCATTTGAATGAGGCCCACCGATATAGTTGATAAGTCAATTTCATTATTTTTCATGAATGCTCAATTAGATAATAGTAATTTCGACCCACGGAATTTGGTATAATAAGATATTATAACATGATAGCGGTTTTCCTCCCTGCCTCCGCTTTAAAATTAATACCTCTACTATTGATGGTTAGCTATGTGGATCAAGCGAGAATTTAGAGATTACTATAAGCCAAAATTAAGGCGAGAGTTGAAGAGGGACCCGAGTCCAAAAGAAATGGATGAGCGTTTCGAGGAAATTTATAGTCAGGTGAACTGTGTCCTGTTGGCAGGAGTATTGGAAGGGGTCGCCATCTATTTTTATGAGATCGCAAAAATTACTAAAGAGGAATTGGATGGTTTCAGAGACCGACCTGAAGAATATCTCTTTGAACGTTTTGGCGGGGGGAATTTCAAGCTAAACTTTTATGAAGGTCCTTCTTTTATTGTTTGTGTCAACTTTAAACCCAAGGGTGAACCCAAGTGGGTTCCTCTGCTCCCCGAAAAAGTAGGTTCGAATCCTAAACCTGCCTGATCCATTCTGAATCATTGAGTTTTAAATATGACGGTGATAGACCCTTCTATTGATTGTGTAGATTTTTCAGCCCAGGCCCGACTGGTTCATAAATGGACGGAAGAGTCAGGCCAACATGTTGTTGTCGAAGGCTTGAGAGGTTCCTCGCGCGCCTTTTTTCTGGCGAAGCTGATTAAAGCACAAAAACGCCCGGTGGTTATTTTTACCGCAGATCAAAACCGGGGCGAAGCTTTGCTGGAAGATCTCAAGTACTTTTTCCGTCATGAAAAAATTAAAATTAACCCGTGCTTTTTCCCTGCTTGGGAACTTCTTCCCTATGAACCGCTTTCTCCATTAAACGAGATATCTGGCGAAAGGCTGGATATTCTTAACCGGCTTCGAACGGAAGAGCCTCTGGTTCTGGTTGTGCCGTTGGAAGCAGGCTTGCAAAAGGTAATGCCTCGTTTGGTGCTTGAGAAACTGATTCTCCCGGTAAAACGTGGGATGAGTTTGGATCGGGAGTTTTTGGAGGCGTGCCTTTCAGAAAATGGTTTTACACGTTCCGCACTGGTGGAAAGCAGAGGAGAGTTTAGCGTTCGTGGTGATATTGTGGATTTTTTTCAACCAGGAGGAATGAATCCATTACGAGTCGAATTTTTTGGTGACGAAGTAGAGTCCATTCGCGAATTTGATGCTTTATCTCAGGTCTCTTTCAATGAACTGGAAGCGGTGAATATTCTTCCTGTAAGAGAGCTTTGTCTGAGCGATGCTGAAAAGAAACAGGGAATAGAGGCCCTCAAAGACTTTGCCGAAAAAAATGCCTGCGACCGTCTTGCTCTTAAGGAACTTTTGGAAAAAATTGAGCATCTCGGGGTGTTTTCAGGAATGGAATACCTGGCCCCTTTTTTCTACGCCAATTGCGAATCACTTTTTGATTATTTACAACCAGACTCTCTGATTGTGCTTGAAGAGGAAGACCAACTTCAGGTTAAATCTGAGCAGTTTCAAGACCTCATAGATACTGAATATCAATCGGTATTGGAAAATGGCGAAGTCGCTGCTCTTCCTGAGGACCTGTATTTAACTCAGGATGAGTTTAAAAAACATGTGTCAGGGTTCAAGGGCTGTGTTTCCTTGAACACCTTGAAGGTATCAGGAGATGAAGCGGGCCGGACCCTGACTCTGGAAGTGAAACCTATTCCTGCGTTGGCAGGAGTGTTTGAAGCCTTTAGTGAGCATGTTATTAAATGGCAGAAGGATGAAAATAAAGTGGTGGTGGTTGCCCCCACCAAGGGCCAGGTCCGCCGTATTCATGAGTTACTCTATGATTGGGGGCTGGAAATAGATGTGGACCTTGGAAGAGTTAGTGAAGGTTTCCAATTAGCATCCTCTCGCCAGGTTTTCATTGCAGAGCATGAAATTTTTGGGGTCACCCACAAACACAGGCATCGTAGAAAGCCTCGGTCGCAAGCTTTTCAAAGAGGACTAAAGGATTTAAAAGAAGGTGATTTTCTGGTGCATATTGATTATGGCATCGGTTTGTATCAGAGAACCAAAGAACTCCAAACCGGGGTAGGAGGCGGAGAATTTTTGGAAATCCTCTATGCCGATGACGAAAAACTTTACCTGCCTATGGAGGCGCTTGGGCTAGTTCAAAAATTTGTAGGGTCAACAGAAGCTCCACCTCCATTGAGTAAAATGGGGGGAGCCGCTTGGAAACGCCAAAAGAAAAAAGTTAAAGAAGCGATTCAGGAAATGGCAGGGGATCTGCTGAAACTTTATGCTTCTCGGGAATTAACAAAAGGGCACTCCTTTTCTCATAATACTATTTTAATGCGGGAATTTGCGGACGCGTTCGAATACGAAGAGACCGAAGATCAATTGAAAGCTATTGAGGAGGTTGAAGCTGATTTGGAAAAAGATAAGCCCACCGATCGATTGATTTGCGGGGATGTGGGCTATGGGAAAACGGAGGTTGCTATGAGAGCGGCTTTCAAGGTTGTTCTGGATAAAAAACAGGTGGCCGTACTTGTACCCACTACTATTCTCGCTCAACAGCATTTACAGACTTTTCGGGAACGTTTCCATGAGTACCCGGTAAATATTGATATGGTTAACCGGTTTCGCACCCCTCGAGAGCAAAAAGAGACTCTGGCTCAACTGAAAAAAGGTAATGTTGATATTATTATTGGAACACATCGATTATTGTCAAAGGATGTTGAATTTGCCTCATTGGGTTTGATTGTCATTGATGAGGAACAACGTTTTGGCGTCAAGCATAAGGAGAAGCTGAAGAAGCTTAGAAACTCGGTTGATATCCTCACTCTTACCGCAACGCCTATACCCCGGACACTCCATTTTTCCCTGATGGGAGTGCGGGATTTAAGCGTTATTGAAACACCACCCGTTGACCGCCTTGCGGTAAAAACCTTTATTCGAAAGTTTGATGAAAAAGTGATCCGTGAGGCAATTATGCGGGAAATTGATCGGGGGGGGCAGGTGTTTTTTGTCCATAATAAAATTCATAGCATACACTCCATTGGAGAAATGATTCGGAAAGTAGTTCCCGATGTGAAAATAGCCATTGCCCATGGCCAATTACCGGAGCACCAATTAGAAGGTGTAATGAAAAAATTCATGGATAAAGAAGTAGATCTTTTGCTTTGTACGTCCATCATTGAATCCGGGCTCGATATTCCTTCTGCCAATACCATAATAATTAATCGTGCTGACCAATTTGGATTGGCTCAACTTTACCAATTGCGTGGAAGGGTGGGGCGGTACAAACACCAGGCTTATGCCTATATGCTGATACCGGGTACAGGTGGTTTGAAAGACGAAGCCCGCAAACGTCTCGGTGCGATTGAGGAAATGAGCGAGCTTGGAGCAGGATTCCAGCTCTCGGCCCGGGATATGGAAATCCGCGGAGTGGGTAATATGCTCGGACATAATCAATCTGGACATATCGCATCAGTAGGGTTTGACCTTTATTGTAAGCTGGTCGAGGATATGGTTAAAGATATCCGTGGCAAAAAAACCGACACCCGTATTGAGACAGAACTGGATTTGATGGTTAAAGGCTTCATTCCCAAAGATTATGTTTCTGATTTGAACCAGCGTCTGGATTTTTATCGGAGGATACAGGTAGCCAGTGAGCATGAGGAAGCCATGGCGGTAGCAAGTGAACTGGCCGATAGATATGGCCCACATCCTGAACCGGTTGCAAAACTCCTGGCACTTTTAGAAATACGTATTCTTTGTCAGAAAATCCATGTTTCAAAAGCCGAGCTAAAACACAGTGATGTCTTCTTGCATCTTTTACCGTCAACATCTATCAACCCGCAAACATTAACTTCTTTATTCGATGATCGATTAAGCATGGAGTCGGAATATAAGGTTAAAATTCGCTTGGATCGCAAAGGATGGAAAAAGGACTTGCAACTTATAGAAAATTATCTGGAAAGATTGGCGAATTCTTTGCGTCCCGCTAAGGAAGGAGCGTTAAGTGATTAATTGGTTTAAAGGAATTGCTTTGGGATTGAGCCTTTGTTTGATTTCTTGCTCAAATGGTTCCTCTTCTTCTGAAGAATTGCATGGAAATGATGCCATCGTAATTATCAATCATGAAGAAATTTCTTTGGAACAGTTTAAAACTGAATTTAAATTGCAAAAGAAGAAATTTCGAGTGCATGGTTCCAAAGAAACGACATCGGAAGAAATGGCTTGGCTCAAAAATAGAGTTTTAGAACAAATTATTCATAACAGCCTATTAAGTCAAGAAGTCAAAAGGAATGGAATCGGGGTCAGTCAGGAAGAGTTGAATGAAGCATTATTAAAGACGAAATCTGGTTATTCAGAGGATTCATTTCAAAAGCAATTGGCATTCGAAGGTCTAACCTATAAAGAATGGGAAAACTCCATAGAAAACAACTTGCTAATAAATAAATTGATTAGCAATTTGGTCAATAGTAAAGTGTCTGTAAGTGATTCTGAAATGCGTCGTTACTTTGAAAATAATGAATCCAAATTTCATAAGAGCGAACAGGTAAAAGCCCTACATATTATGGTTGAGACGGAAGAGGAAATCCGTACGATTCAAAAAGAACTGCAATCGAAGCAAAAAGACTTCTCTGCACTTGCTAGAGAATTTTCTTTGGGGCCGGAAGGTGTTCGGGGTGGTGATTTGGGATATTTTGAGGCGGGTCAGATGCCTGAAGAATTTGATAATGTTTTTAAGCTGAAAATCAACGGAGTCAGCGACATTATTAGGACTCCTTATGGTTTCCATCTTTTTAAGGTCGAAGATAAAGTTGAAGAAAGAAAAATGAGTTTTGAAGAATCTAAAAAACAGGTTGAAAAGATTTTACTTGAAGAACTTCAAGGTTCAGCGTTCCAAAAGTGGTTGGTTCAGCTAAAAGAAAAGTCCGAAATTGAGATAAAATATGATTTGTTTGAGAAGATTTAATAAAGTTAGTTCCTGTTTCTTTTTATTGCCGCTATTATTTTTTGGGCCATTGTCTGTGCATGCAATGATTCTGGATAAGGTGGTAGCGAAGGTGAATAGTGAAATTGTTACCTTAAGCTCTGTTGAAGAACGTGCTGTTTTGTTGAGACAAAAATACTCGAACGCTCTTGAGATACCCTCAGAAAAGAAATTGTTGAAAGAAGCCTTGAATATGATTGTTGACGAAAAGCTTCAGATTCAGGAAGGAAAAAAAATCGGCTTTGTAATAGATGAGGATTCTGTAGATAAGGCAGTTGAGGAAATTAAAAAACAAAATAATATTGCGGATGGGCAGTTGGAGGAAATGCTGGAGCGAGAAGGGAGAAGCCTGAAGTCTTATAAAAACCATATTCGCGATCAAATAATGGTTTCAAAAATTTCTCGATTCGAAGTTGGTAACCGTGTGAAAGTCAGCGATAAAAGTATAGTGAGATATTATAAGGAGCACCAGAAGGAGTTTTGGCAGGAAGGCAAGGTTAAAGCCCGACATATACTTTTTATAGCAGAGCGTGGATCTCCTGAAAAGATTAGGCGAGAAAAATTGCAGTTGGCGAATAATGTTCTACGGGAAATTCGTGGCGGAGAAGAATTTACCGAACTTGCCATGGAATATTCGGAGGATGTTTCGGCTAGTAATGGTGGAGACTTGGGGTATGTGGCGAGAGGTAAAATGGTTCCTGAATTTGAAAACTCGGTCTTCAGTTTGAAGGCGGGTCAGGTCAGCGGAGTCGTGGAGACTCAATATGGTTACCATATAATTAAGGTTGAAGAAGTTTTGCCTGGAAAAACATTAAATTTCCAAGAAGCCAAGGAAGGTGTTTATCAAATTCTGGCAATGCGAAAGCAAGAGCAAGCTTATAAGGAATGGATGAAAGAATTGAAAGAATCTGCTTTTATTGAATTGACTTTGTTTGAAGACAGCTCCCGTAAAGTCGATATTGGTTCCAGAGAAAATGAAAAAGGTAAAAGAAACCTTAAATCTGGCAGAAATAGAGAGTTGAAATCTAAAACCAGAACCCGGAATAGCGATTTACAGAAAACATGGGAGGAAATGTATAAGTCTGTAGAGAAGTCGAAGAGGAACCCTGAGTTAGAGGATGATGCTGGACTTGAATCTCTGGAAGAAAAGCTTGTGAAAATCAAAAATTTGCGCGATCAAAAAAAGATATCTGAGCGGGAATATCAAAAGCGCAAAGGGAGGCTTTTGAAAGGTCTCTAACTTTCCAGTTGTGTTTTTGATTTGAAGTGTTTTTCCCTCCCCCTGTTTTCCTTTTTGATTTTTCTTTCAAAGAATATTTGAGTGCAAGTTCATAAAAATTTTTAGAATTTAGTTATTTTTTAAAATTATCTATGTCAGATTTTATTGAAAAAATAAGGGACTCCATTCAAGAGTTGATTGCTCCTGGGGACAGGGTTTTAGTTGCTGTTTCCGGCGGAGTCGACTCTCTGGCCTTGTTGTATCTTTTGGAGCAGTTCTCCAAGGAAATAGGCTATGAATTGTTTGTTGCACATTTGAATCATTTGGCCAGAGGGGTGGAGTCTGATGAGGACGCAAGGTTTGTTGAGATAGAGGCCGGTAAGCTTTCTCTGCCTGTTTTTGTCGAGCAGGTAGATGTCCGCCTGGAAAAAAAACATTTAAAAACTTCTTTTCAAGAGTCTGCCCGGATTTTGAGATACCAGTTTTTGGAGAAAACCCTAAGTTCTATCAATGGTGACAAAATTGCTGTAGGGCATACCGCGGATGACCAGATTGAGACCGTTTTGATGAATTTGTTGAGAGGGGCAGGGTTGAAAGGACTTTCGGGGATGCCGAAAAAGCGAGGGCGAGTGATTCGGCCTCTTTTGGGGTGCAATCGAAATGAGTTAGAATTTTTTTTGAAAAATCAGGACATGTCTTACCGAAAGGACTCCTCCAATAGCGAAAATAAATACCTGAGAAATAAAATCCGGCACGATTTAATTCCTTACTTAAGAACCTTTAACAATGATATTTCGAAAAATTTACTGAGTTTAGCTGAAATTGTAAGGGATGAAGATGATTGGATTTCTGGAGAAACTCGCGATCTTTATGCTCAACTTGTTCGAACATCGAACGAGGAACGCGAATTAAGTTTTAAGATTCCTGACTTCCAGAAACAGCATCAGGCAATGAAAAGAAGGGTAATTCGCGAAGCGTTGTATCAATTAAGCGGGAGTTTGCGTGGAATTACTGCTTTGCATATTAGACAGATTCTAGATTTGTTTGCTCGTGCCAGAGTAGGGAGTCGCCTCAAGCTTCCTGGGAATGTGAGGGTGTTTTGTGATTATGAGGCAGTAAATTTTTCTTTAGCTGATGAATTGGAAGAAAATAGGGTTGGCTCTTCTGAAATAGACCAAAACTTGATAAGGCTGAAGGTTCCGGGAGTAACAAGTTTGTCCAAAGGAGGAGTTCAACTTCATGCCGGGATCCTGGAACCACCTGTTGCTTTCCCAGAATCTATGGATGAAAAACAGGCCTATCTGGATTTTGATAAAACCGGAGACTTCATCCAGGCTAGATTTTTTCAGCCTGGCGATCATTTTGTACCTCTAGGAATGAGCGGAAATAAAAAATTAAAATCCTATTTTAGTGATCAAAAGATTCCTAGAGCTAAAAGATCTTTTATCCCGATATTGACAAATGGCAAAGATGATATTATTTGGGTTTATGGAGAACGGATTTCTGACCGTTTCCGTATTACCGAAAAAACAAAAAAAGTATTGTTTATTGAAGGAAAAGGGCCGTAAAATATTGATATTAAAGCAAAGACAAAATTTATTTTTGTGTTATTATGGTAAAGACCCAAAATCAGCAGAAAAGAACTCTGTAAGGAGATAGTTTTGAATCAATTCTATAAAAATTTAGCTCTCTGGTTGGTGATCGGCGTAGTCCTGATTGCTTTGTTCAATATATTTAATAAGCCTTTAACTCCTCAATCTGAAGTAGTTTTCAGCGATTTTATGGATCAGATTGAGCAAGGGCAGATAACTGAAGTAGTAATTCGTGGTGATAGTATCTCTGGTAAATATATGGACGGCCAGGCTTTCCAGACCACAGCTCCTCCAAAAGACCCGGATTTGATTAAAGCGCTCAGAGAGAAAAATGTTCGGATTGTCGTGGTGCCCCCAGAACAGACCAGTTGGTATATGAGCATTCTTATCTCCTGGTTTCCCATGCTTTTACTTTTGGGGATTTGGATATTTTTTATGCGCCAAATGCAAGCGGGTGGTGGCAAGGCCATGTCTTTTGGGAAAAGCCGTGCGCGACTATTGAATGACACTAAAAATAAAACGACATTTAAGGATGTCGCGGGAGTTGATGAAGCAAAAGAGGAGCTCCATGAAATCATTGAGTTCTTAAAAGAGCCTCAGAAGTTTAGCAAGTTGGGGGGCAAAATACCCAAAGGCGTTTTGCTTGTTGGTCCTCCTGGAACAGGAAAAACTCTTTTAGCTAGAGCAATTGCTGGCGAAGCGAATGTCCCATTTTTTAGCATCAGTGGCTCTGACTTTGTTGAAATGTTTGTCGGGGTGGGTGCATCGCGGGTTCGCGATCTATTTGAACAGGGAAAAAAGAATAGCCCATGTTTGATATTTATTGATGAAATTGACGCTGTAGGGCGGCACCGTGGCGCAGGTTTGGGTGGCGGCCATGATGAGCGAGAGCAGACTCTGAATCAGCTTTTAGTTGAGATGGATGGGTTTGAAAATAACGAAGGTGTCATCCTAATCGCTGCAACCAACCGCCCTGATGTTCTGGACCCTGCTTTGTTAAGGCCTGGACGGTTTGATCGGCAGGTTGTTGTAGGCCGTCCTGATGTTAAGGGCCGGGAAGGGATATTGAAAGTCCATACTTCTACTGTCCCGCTAACGGATGAAGTAGAATTGAAAATAATTGCCAGAGGAACCCCAGGCTTTACCGGCGCAGATTTGGCAAACCTTGTCAATGAGGCCGCCTTGTTAGCTGCCCGGGATGATAAAAAAGCCGTAGCCATGGATGACTTCGAGGAAGCTAAAGATAAAGTCATGATGGGGGTTGAACGCAGGAGTATGGTTATTTCCGAGAAAGAAAAAAAGACAACAGCCTATCATGAAGCGGGTCATGCCTTAGTGGCCTCTTTATTGCCTGGGACCGATCCCCTGCATAAGGTTACGATCATCCCTAGAGGAAGGGCCTTGGGAGTGACAATGCAGTTGCCTATGGATGAACAACATACTTATCAGAAAAATTATCTTTATAATAGTCTCGCTATTCTGATGGGTGGACGGTGTGCGGAAGAAATCTGTCTTGGAGAAATGACTACCGGTGCCGGCAATGATATTGAGCGGGCCACAGATATGGCTCGAAAAATGGTGTGTGAATGGGGGATGAGCGAAAAAATGGGCCCACTTTCCTATGGTTCCAAAGAAGAACAGGTGTTTTTGGGTAAGGATTTTTCTTCCCAGAAGAACTTCAGCGATCAAACCGCTAAATTGATTGATCAGGAAGTCAAAACATTAGTTATGGGAGGGTACAACAAGGCTACTGAATTATTGCAAAATAATCGCGATATCCTTGAAAACTTATCTCAGGCCTTGCTGGAAAGGGAAACTTTGACCGGAAAAGAGGTTAATAATATTATTGATGGAAAAGATGATTCAGACCCTGATTCTTCAGATGGAGAACAACAAAAAATAACACCTGAGGCACCTGTTGAAAAAAGGAAAACGAAAACAGACTCAGAAGAGGGGCTTCTTGGGGGCGGTGGCATGCCTGATCCCAGCCCTGCATGATCTTTATGTAATAAGAGATTTCACGAACTCCACATTCCGGCTTTAAGCCAGGGTGTGGAGTTTTTAATTTTTAAGCACCTTTCATAATGGTTAAGGTTAGATATCCTGGCCAGAGTATGGGCGCCTCAGGTACGTTCCTTATGATTCCATTCCGGTTCCCCCATCCAGGTGAAGGAGTGTTAGTAATGGGAATTATTAACCTCTCTCCTGAGTCCTTTTATGATGCTAGCCGATGCGAGACTCTTCAGCAGGCTCTTTCTTTAGCCAATGAAATGATTGAGGAAGGAGCGAATGTTCTGGATATTGGCGCGGAAAGCTCTCGTCCAGGATCCGTTCCCCTTTCCGAGCAGGAAGAGTTAAAGCGGTTGCTTCCAGTGGTGGAAAAACTGGCGGATATCGTTAATATTCCCATCTCGGTGGATACCTACAAACCTGCTGTGGCCCAAGAAGTTTTGAAAGCTGGGGCGTCAATTATAAATGATATAACCGGTCTTCAAAGATATCCAGAAATGGCAAAAACCATTTCCCGCTTTCAAGCAGGCGTGATCGTAATGCATATGCAGGGCACACCGAAAACTATGCAGGATAATCCTCAATATGCGGATCTAATGACTGAGATTTCTGAATGTTTGAACGAGAGTATTTCGATTGCTATTTCTGCAGGAATTGACCCAAATAAAATTGCTATTGATCCCGGCATAGGGTTTGGCAAGACAGACTCTCATAATCTCCAAATATTGAAAAAATTAAGCCGCTTGAAAGAATTGGGTAAGCCGGTACTTTTGGGGATTTCAAGAAAGTCTCTGATTGGAAATATACTAAATGTGGATGTGGAAGATAGATTGGAAGGCTCTCTCTCGGCCACCGTATTTGGAGTTATGCAGGGGGCGTCTATAATTCGCACCCACGATGTGCAATCAACTCGCAGGGCGGTGAAAGTCGCTGAAGCGATAATAAACGAAAAGGGTTGATCGTTGTGATCCGATTATTTGTCAATGTAGACCATGTGGCTACGGTCCGTGAGGCGAGAAAGACTATAGAGCCAAGCCCTCTAAAAGCTGCTCTTTTGGCCGAAAAGTCCGGAGCACAGGGAATCACTATCCATTTAAGAGAGGATCGCCGCCACATTCAGGATAGTGATGTAAAAGCCATTCAAAAAGCGATTCGCACAAAATTGAATTTGGAAATGGCTCCTACCCGGGAAATGGTGGATTTGGCTTTGGAGACACGACCTTATCAGGTTTCCCTGGTTCCGGAAAAACGCCAGGAGATTACAACGGAAGGGGGGCTGGATGTTTGCTCACAGGAAAATGAGTTGTCCTTAATCCGGGAAAGAATGCAGGGTGGGGGAATTTTATTCAGCTTATTTATTGATCCCGATTTAGCGCAGGTCGATGCTTCACAAAGAATCGGGGCGGACAGCGTAGAATTTAATACCGGAAAATATACGGAGCTTGAGACACCGGAAGAAATTGAAGCAGAGTTAGAACGGTTAAAGATAGCTGCTAAAAGAGCCGCTGAAAAAGGCCTGCGAGTATTTGCCGGACATGGTTTGAATTATGACAATGTAAAACCCATAGCGGCGATCCCGGAAATTGAGGAACTAAATATTGGTCACTTCATAGTTGGGCAGGCTATTTATATAGGAATGGAAAATGCTGTGATCGAGATGATTCGCACCATAAAGATGGGTCGAGCCCAAAAGAGCTGACCGGGTGTTTTGTAGAACTATTTGAAAATATTGCAGTTTTGGTGATTTTTTAATGAGTTTGGTGTGAAAATTGCGGTATAATATTTGGAGTTTATTTTGCCAAAACCTTGATGGATGATGTGATGTTTGAACCCAATAATTCTTCTCAGATGACGCAGGATAATTTTTCAATTCGCGAGCGGGGAGTTTCCAGTGCGCGCGAATACACCCGAGTTGTGGAAACTTTTAACAGGGTTTTGGAATATAAAGAAAAATTTCGCTTGTCCATTGAGGGGAAGCTTGCCGAGATCGGTAACCAGGTTAAAGAGAACATCGAGAATTTGGAAACTCTAATGCGTAACATAGATATTTATGCGCAGAATATAGACAAAATTTCTAATAATCTGGGACAGCTGCAAACCGAAGAAAACTCTATTAAAGCTCGTTATGAAGAACTTTTGAATGGAACCACAGCCTTGGATTCTGTTCCAATGACTGGAGAGGGTGATAAAGCTAATGACGACCTTGATTCTGCTGGTTCCCGCGAATACCTGATACAGCGGCGGCGGAATTACTTGGAAAACCTAGATAAAAGCTTTAAACGTCTGGATGGTGAATTGTTTTCTATTGAAAAATTGCGCTCGGAACTCACAAGAGCCCGGAGTGAGATTTTGGTTAAAAAGGATGATGCTCTGAAAAAAATTAATTTTCTGGAAGAAAATGGAGCCAGACTTTTGGAAGATGTCAAAAAGGTGGAAATGGAGCTTGAATCATCCAATAGTGAAGAAAAATTATTAATTAATGAGTTTATACGTTTGGTGAATGGGGCTGAAAAAACTTTGGAAATCAGTGATGAAATTGATCATATTTTGTTTACCTATCTTACCGCTGCGGAATCAAAAAATATCGCATCAAAAAACCAAGTTCCCGCCGTTGATTAACTTGTGCTGGTTGTAAATCCTGAAAATGTCCTCAGGTTTATATTGACTTGAATTTGTAATTTCTGCATACTCCCCCTAAGTTTTATAGTTATTGGGCTTTCCTGTTTTCATACTATTCCTTATTAGTTTAACTCTCATATTTTCAATGTTTTTTCCTGAAAGGCTGTTTTAAAAAAATGACAACAAAGGTCGGCATTAATGGTTTTGGGCGTATTGGCAGGGCGGCATTGAAGTGCATATTGGGTGATTCAGAATGTTCTGATTTTGAAATCATAGCCATCAATGATTTAACAGATCCTGCTACCTTAGCGCACCTTTATAAGTATGATTCTGTTCAAGGGGTGAATCCTCAGGATGTTCAATCCGATTCTGAGGGTCTGCTTATAAATGGAAAACATATAAAAATTATTTCTGAACGCGACCCAGGCAAACTTCCTTGGAAACAATTGGGCGTGGATTTAGTGATTGAGTCTACCGGTTTATTTACCAAGCGTGCGGCAGCGAATAAGCATATCGAGGCAGGGGCTAAAAAAGTTATTATTTCCGCTCCTGCTAAGGACCCTGATGTGACCATTGTTTTAGGGGTGAATGAAGATACGTATGTTTCCTCTGATCATCAGATTATTTCCAATGCATCCTGCACCACTAATTGCCTGGCTCCTGTAGCGAAGGTATTACATGAAAAGTTCGTAATTGTAAAAGGACTGATGACGACCATCCATTCATATACGAATGATCAGAAGATTCTAGATTTGCCTCATACAGACTATAGAAGGGCCAGAGCGGCGAATCTTTCTATGATTCCAACTACCACTGGCGCGGCAAAAGCGGTGGCTTTGGTTTTGCCTGAAATTAAGGGGAAACTAGATGGAATGGCCATCCGTGTCCCGACACCCAATGTGTCGCTGATTGATCTTGTGGTTGAAGTCGAAAAAAACACAACTGCAGATGAAGTTAATGATGCATTCATAGGTGCTTCCAAAGGGGCCATGAAAGACATAATACGCTTTGAGGACAAACCATTGGTGTCCATAGACTTTAATGGGGACGCGTGTTCTTCAATCATTGATGGGATTTCTACCAAAGTCATCGAAGGTAATATGGTTAAAGTATTGGCTTGGTATGATAACGAGTGGGGCTATTCGAATAGGGTCAAAGACCTTTTGAAATTTGTAGCCCGCAGTTGAAACCTTGAAAATCCAGTTCATTTTTAAACCCTCCGTTTAGACACAGGACTTAAGTGACTAACCCACTTGTCATTGGCAACTGGAAAATGAACCTTCTGACGGCACCGGCCTGTGAACTGGCTCAGTCGTTGGTTGATCGGTTGTCTGATGCCAGAGGTGTTGAAGTTGTTATCGCACCTCCCTTTACTTCCCTTTATTCGGTGAGTCAGATAGTAAAAGGTTCCCCGCTTGGACTTGCAGGGCAGAACTTTCATTATAAAAGTGCTGGAGCCTATACCGGGGAGGTCGCACTGGAAATGTTAAAGGATGTAGGGTGTAACTTTTCCCTGATTGGTCATTCAGAAAGGCGAAGCTTATTTGGAGAGACTGACGAAGGAGTTAATAAAAAGATTCATCATGCAATGGGTTTGGGGATCCTACCAATAGTTTGTGTCGGAGAGACTTTGGAGCAGAGAAATGCAGGGGAAACTTTAACTACTATTGAATCTCAATTATCCATAGGCTTGACAGGTTTATCACCAGAAGAAAAAACCAGGCTGGTCATTGCTTATGAGCCTGTATGGGCTATAGGGACCGGGGTTAATGCAACTCCGGAACAGGTGGTTGACGTCCATAAATTTATTCGAAAATACTTGATTGAGAGCTTAGGATTTTCAGAAGAAATTGGGGTAAGGATTCTTTATGGGGGCAGCGTAAACCCGGAAAACAGCAAACAACTTTTAAAAGAAAAGGAAATAGACGGGGCTTTGGTGGGCGGGGCAAGTCTGAATTTGGAGTCTTTTTGTGCTATTATCAATTCTGCTATTGAACCTTGAAGCATTTTTAGTCATAATCAACGGTTCGCGGTAGATTTATAAAAACAGTTTATTTTTTAAGAAACGGGAATGGATACTTTAATTACAGTAGTGCACGTTATTGCGGCCTTTAGTTTAATCCTTACTGTTCTCTTGCAGGCTGGTAAGGGAGCTGCTATGGGTTCGGGACTTGGTGGTGGCAGTAGCCAAACTATGTTTGGCAGTAGTGGCGCGGGAAATTTTTTAACCAAACTTACAACTGGAATCGCTATTCTCTTTATGGTTACTTCCTTAACTCTCGCCACATTTTCGAATAAAAATAAATCCAGTTCTGTAATTCCAAGTGTTGAGGAATCCGTGCCTGAAGCTACTACGGGATCTAATGACTCTCCAGATAACCCTTCGAATTAGATACTTTTCTTCTCAGAGCCGATGTGGTGGAACTGGTAGACACGTGCGCTTGAGGGGCGTATGGAGCAATCCGTGGGAGTTCGACTCTCCCCATCGGCACCAGTTTAAAATTCCTATTCTTGGTTTATCCTACTTTTAAGAAATCACAGTGAGCACTAAGTCTAACCCTAAAAAATCTAATACCCCACCGCAAGAATTTTCTGAACTTGTAGCCAATTTACTGGTTTCCTGTTTTCGAGGCCTCAAGCAGTCACTTTCCAAAGACAATGAGTTAACTAAAAAGCTGGAGAATTTAGAGGGTGTGGTGCGAAAGGGAGTTCGGATCAGTCCTGCTTCCGGGCTGGGAAAAGAGATTGAGGAATATTTTGACCGGCAGAAAACCGAACAAAATTTTCAAGAAGAGGAAAAAGAAATTGTTAAAACAATGGTTCTTGAGGTGGCTGAAACCATTCGATCCATGCTATCTAGCTCTAGTGGGTTAGAGACCAACATCAGCGCATGCGTGAAAAATATAGAGAAGGCCAAAAGTATTCAGGATATTTTAAAACTAAAGGATACTTTTGTTGGGGAGATGCAGAAAGTCCGTGATCACTCTCAATCTTTGAATGATGAATTAGAAGAACATAGAAAAGCTTCAACAGTTTTGGCAGAGAAGCTGGAGCAAAGCCAGGCTCAAGCTCTGGTAGATTCCTTAACCAATGTTTTGAACCGGGCTGCCTACAATATGAAGATTGTGCAGTTGATTCATGAATTCAAACGCTATAAAGAAGAATGGGCACTTTTGGTTCTGGATATAGATCATTTTAAAAAATTTAATGATGATTATGGTCATCGAATAGGTGACCGTGTATTGAAGTCAGTTGCTGGAACGGTACGCAATACCATTCGTATCTCGGATCAGATCTTTCGTTATGGTGGTGAAGAGTTTGTGGTTGTCTTAAATCGTGTGGATGTAAGTTTTGCAACTCAATTAGCTGTGAAAATCTGTCGGCAGGTGGAAAAGGATTATTTTGTCGATGGTGATAATAAACTTAAAGTCACGATCAGTATTGGGGGTACAATTATCACCGAAGATGACACGGAATTGAGTCTATTTCAAAGGGCCGACAAAGCCATGTATCAAGCCAAGGAAAACGGAAGAAATCAGGTCGTAATGGATGCATAACGTCCCTGCCTGAGTACGCATTCTTTTTTTGCAGTTCTTCATACCTAAATGTCTCCCACCACTTTAGAAGAATTATTCTCGTCACCTGGTTTCCTGGCTATATTTTTAGCCATACTCTTTACTATTGCGAATATAATGGTGGGAGTCAGCATTCTCCCACATGATCAGCGTGAAAAAGGCTATCGGATGCATCGCCTGTTATTTGGGGCGGTGATTATGAGCTATGCCTTGTTTTTGTTTCACCTGTATCAAATAGAGCGAATGTCTATTTTTGCAGATATTGTTTTTGGATATCTTCTTGTCATTGTACCTTTCAGCAAAAGGCTCAATGTGACATTGCATGCTGTTATTGCTTCTGTAGGCTTGGTTCTCATTACCATTGTTGCAGTGTTTAACTTGATATGATTAAATCCGGCTAATTTTTCTATTTATAATTAGGGTGGGAAGTAAAAACTCGTTTGTGTTTTTAACCGATAGGCTTCTATGGAACAATTTGATGTATTGGTATTAGGTGGAGGTTTGGCAGGCGTCTCCGCTGCTATAAGGGCGGCGGAACTTGGTGCTAAAGTCAGCCTGATTGAAAAGGGTGATATAGGTCGGGTGGGTTTTCAAAGGAGACATGCTCTTTTTATGGAGGGGCGGAGCACCATTTCTCCTTCTTCAAGTTGGGATGAATATAAGACCGCGCTGAATTTGGAAGCAGAGGACTACTGCCAATCCCTTAGAGATAAATTGGACGCTGTGAATGTTTCCATTGTTGAGGGTGAGGGGAAATTGGCGAATCAGGGGGAGATGAGTGTTCAATTGAATGATGGCGGACATTTGCTGTTAAAAGGTAAGACTGTGATCCTTGCTTGCGGTTCTGCTCCTCGATTTCCGTCTACTTTGCCCCATGAGGATGGGGTTGTAATATCCATTGAAGAAATTTCTCAACTTCCAACGCTCCCTGAAAAGGTCATGGTGATTGGCAGGGGTTCATCTGCCTGTGAGACCGCTCTGGGCTTGCAGAAGAGAGGGTGTAAGGTTTTTCTTTGCTCCGAGCAAAAAGAGTTGTTTTCAGAAATGGACGAGGACTTTAATATTGAAATCGAACGTCAGTTAAAAGAAAGGAAAATTAAAATTCTTGCAGGAAAAAAATTAATTTCCTTTTACAAGACTGGAGGCGAACTTGAGGTTACACTGGAGACAGGAATTAAATTTTCAGCTCACCAGATTGTCATTGCGGGAGACAGAAGGGGTGTAGAAGGAATTTCTGAAATCGAAAAGCTTGGGATTCGCTTGGGAGAACATCAAAAAATCTTTGTGGATGAAGCCATGATGACCAGTTTGCCGGGTGTGTATGCGGTAGGAAGCGTTGCTGGGGAATTAACCTCTGATACTCTTTCTCAGGAGGAAGGTAAAGTTGCCGCAGAAAATACTCTGGGTAAAAAAAAGAAATTGAACCGTGAATGGGTTCCGCAAATTGCCCGCCTTTCTTCTGATGTGGCTTATGTCGGTTGTAATATGAAAACAGCTGGGCATCAAGGGTTCCATCCTGTAGAGGGTGTGTTCGACAGGGAACCTCATGCCGATGGAAACTTAGCCCAGGTAAAGGAAAAATATAAAATAGTTGCTGATAAAAGAACGCGGTTAATTGTAGGGGTGCAGATCATTTCAAAGCGGTCCTCAGATTGGATTTCGATGTTTTTATTATTGATTAAAAAGGGTGTCACAGTAGGAAATCTGGCCAATTCTATCAGCCCTGAAGGGGCTGGAATAAGCGGCTTATGTGAAGCGGCTCGAAATTGTGCGCGGGCTCTGAAGGCTCCATAAAAAAGGTGGGTTTAGGCCAATTACTTCTTGCCTTGACTCGCTGTTTTTATTATGTTAAAAACCAACACTTTGACAGTCTATTTTAGTCTGTCGACCGGGTCCTTAACAGGCACGGAGTCCTTATAAAATTAGGGATTACTGAATTTTATGGCTGACGAGAAAATAAAAGAAAAATCTGCATCCAAGGGTGCAAAGGAAAAAGAAGAGGTGGTGGAAACAATCTGGTCGCGCCGGGAGTTTTTCTCGCTGGCGGGATGGGGAGCGTTTGTTGCCTCTTTAGGTCTGTCATCGCTCTATTTTGCCCGTTTGCTTTTTCCCCGCGTTCTCTTTGAACCTTCCCCAATATTTAAGGCTGGTTACCCGAGCGACTATACGGTTGGTGCGGTGAGTACAAAGTATATCAAAGATCAGCGAGTCTGGATTGTTCGGGATGATGAAGGGATCTATGTCATTTATGGTCTTTGCACCCATTTAGGGTGTACGCCCAGATGGCTCAATACTGAAAGTAAATATAAGTGCCCCTGCCATGGTAGCGGTTTCACCAAAGAGGGAATGCATTTTGAAGGACCGGCACCAAGGCCTTTGGAGCGGTTAAAAATTGCGCTAGGACCTGATGGCCAGATTATTATTGATAAGAGTAAAAAGTTTCTTTGGGAAAAAGGCCAATGGGGTGACCCAGGGTCCAAGCTTCTGGTTTAGATAGTTTAAGGGTAATCGACATTTTTTCTTCTCAACGTAGAATGAATATATCCATTTTTTTGATGGAGGAATGATTTTTGGCAAACAAGGCACCCCAAATTCCAAATATTGCGGAATTTATACATAAGATTAAAAGTGGAGAAATATTCAGTGATATAGCTAAAGAAATCACTGAGTCGCAATTGTGGACCTCAGCATTTAGGCATGGTTATGCCGATACGCCTCGAAACCGTGTTTTACAGATAGCAAGTAATGTGTGGTTGCATCTTCACCCTGTAAAGATGCACCGACATGCCCTTCGGATTAAGTTTACCTGGTGCATGGGGGGCATTACTTTTCTTTTGTTTCTTTCCACCGTTGTGACGGGCGTGATCTTGATGTTCTACTATAGGCCGGTTGGGGAATATGCCTACTACGACATGAAATATCTGCAATATGATGTTCCATTTGGCATGCTTATGAGAAATATGCATCGCTGGGCGGCACATGCGATGGTAATCACAGTATGGTTACACATGTTTCGGGTCTTCTTAACGGGTTCATATAAGCCACCAAGAGAGTTTAACTGGGTCATAGGGGTGTTTCTGGTAACATTTACCCTGCTCCTTAGCTTTACGGGTTATCTCCTACCATGGGATCAATTGGCAATGTGGGCGGTTACAGTTGGAACTAACATGGCCAGGGCTACTCCATTTTTGGGCAATGAGGGACCTTTTGCAGAGTATGTAGGTGTTACACCTCGGTACGATGCCAGGTCTTTACTTATTGGAGGAAGCCTGGTAGGACCTCCGGCATTATTAAGATTTTATGTTTTGCATTGCATATTTATACCTTTAATAGCCGGGGCCTTGATGATTGTGCATTTCTGGCGAATCCGCAAAGACGGTGGAATTTCCGGCCCTCTTTAAGGGCAGATATATTTTTAGGGGGCAAGAAAGAAAATGGCTCAAGCAGCGGCGGCACCAAAGAAAAAGGTAGAAGGAGTTCCAGAAAAACTCCACGTATGGCCTTATTTAGTACGTTTGGAGTTTCTTTGTGCCCTTGTTACGATTATTGCACTTACCGTATGGTCCATCGTTATCGATGCGCCGCTTGAAGAAGCGGCTAACCCAACGAAAACCCCAAATCCTTCCAAAGCACCTTGGTATTTCCTGGGGCTTCAAGACATTCTGGTTTATTTTGATCCCTGGTTTGCCGGTGTTGTAGCTCCCGTCCTTATAATTGTTGGTCTGATGCTTATTCCGTATCTGGATGTGAATCCCAAAGGGAACGGGTATTACACCTATCATGAAAGAAAAGTGGCAATTTGGGTTTACTGCTTCGGTTTTCTGGTTCTCTGGATCGCTCTGATCATTATGGGCGTGTTTCTGAGGGGGCCGGGTTGGAACCTGTTTATGCCGTGGCAGTACTGGGACCCGCACAAGGTAGTAGCTCTGGTCAGCGTAGACCTGCCTTATGCATTTGGCTTTAGAGACTATACCTGGTCCGCTATTTTTGGTGGAGGTGTGCTTTTGGCTTACTTTGGTATAGGGACAGGTGCTTACTTTTTTATGGAAAGGAAAGCACTTAAGTCGGTGGGATTTCTGCGCATGCTTTTGAAGATTCAACTAGCTCTTATTATGATGGGAATAGTCATTAAAATTGTTCTTAGAATTGGTTTTAATATTAAATATATAATGGTTACCCCCTGGATTAGTGTTTAATAACTGAAGATAGAGAAATAAATTGGCCGAAGAAGAAGAAAAAGAAACTAAACATAAAGAAGGGGAATTTGACGAGCATATCTCGTACAGTTTTCTCTTTTTTACGGTATCAGCGATCACACTTTTTGTTACGCTTTGGGCGTTTTGGGATGATGAGTATTCGCGGCGTGGGTACAAGGTGTATCAGGAGCAGTACTTTAAAGAACAGTTTGCGATCGCTGAAACCCAATGGAAAGCAAATAATACAGAAATTAAAGATAAAGAAAAACAGATTGGCGATAACCTTGGCGCAAAAATTAGCAAGCTCGCTGATGATGATAATTATTTAGCTTTAGTTGAAGAGGTTCGTCTCAAGCAGATCACATTGGATGAGGCAAAGGAAAAAAAGAAATTTGCGGGAAGTCATGTAGATGAAGCCTATTACTATTATAAAAAGGCGCTGCATGAAGGGGAAAATTATGATGTGCAAATAGCAACTTTGCATTCTTTCCAGGAGGAAGTCGAATCATATGATCCGATAATTCTCGAAAAACAAAAAATTCTCAATGAAGCTGAGAATCGACTTCTTACGGTAAAAGCAGAGCAAATAAACTTAGAAAAAGAGCTTGCGGATATGACCCGTGAGAAAGGTCAATTAGAGTTGACCATGGATTTTTATAAGCCGTTTCCGTTTTTCTGGAAGCCTGCTGAAATCCTGCAAACAGTAATTCCCGGGTTTGGGGTAAATAGTTTTAAAGAAATTATTTACCGGGTAGACCGGTGTATGACATGCCATATTTCTTATCAGGATGAACACTACAAAGATTTTGAACAGCCTTTAAAATCACACCCCAATCTCGACATCCTTATAAAGAAGCATCCGCCTGAGCGTACAGGTTGTACATGGTGCCACTTGGGTCAAGGCACTGTTACAGCTCCGGCTGAACATGCCCACGGTTCTCACCATGAAACAGACCAGACGGTGGAAGTCAATGAGCCAATCTTACATGGCAAGCTTCAACAAGCCACATGTCGAAATTGTCATGCGGAGGTTATCGACCTGGAAGGGGCTCCAGTCCTATCAAAGGGAAAGAGACTTTTTGTTGAGTTGGGTTGTCATGGTTGTCATTTGGCCGAGGGTTATGCCCAGGAAGCTAAAGTAGGCCCCCGATTAAATAGAATTAAAAGTAAGGCTGACCCGAGTTGGCTATATCGCTGGGTCAAAAAACCCAGAGACTATCTCCCCAAAACGAGAATGCCGGAATTCAAGTTTGATGAGAAAGATGCCTTGGGGGTAACCGCTTACCTTTTGGCGGCTTCAGAAAATAATTATGAATTACCCGAAAAATTTGAATCAGGTGATGCGGACAAGGGTAAGAAATTGTTCGAGTCTGTGGGCTGTCAGGGCTGTCATCAGTTGAATGGCAAGGGAGAAACCTTCGCTCCAGATCTTAGCCGTATTGGTAATAAGGTGAATGCAGATTGGCTGGTGACATGGATCAGCAGTCCGCACAACTATAATGCTAAGAGCCGAATGCCTGACCTTCGATTGAATGTGAGCCAGGCTTCGGATATAGCCTCCTACTTAATCCAGTTTGGCAAAAAAGAGGTGATTCCAGGGCTGGAAGCTAAATTAAAAGATCCTGAATTGATCGCCCATGGTGAAACTGTGGTTCGGCGCAGGGGTTGTTTTGCCTGCCATGATATCAAGGGTATGGAAAAGGAGGGGCGTATAGCACCCGAATTATCCTCCTTTGGTCGAAAAATGATTGCTGAATTAGAGTTTGGTGATTCACATATTCCGCATACTTGGGAGGCTTGGGCTCGAACAAAACTGAAAAAGCCAGATTCTTTTCGAACAGAACGGGTGCTGGATAAAATGCCTAATTTTCATCTGGAGCAAGATGAAATTGACGCTTTGGTTGTTCTCTTGAAGGGGTTCAATGGAACTAAAGTTCCTGAAAAATACCGCAAAATACTTACTGAAAAAGAGCAGACGATTGAAACAGGTCGTCGTTTGATAACCAAATATAATTGTCGAGCTTGCCATAATGTAGAAGGAGAAGGCGGACGAATTCAGAAATATTTGAAAGCTAAAGCTCAATATCCCCCACCATTGGAAATGGGAAGTTATCATGTAGGGGAGCGCCTAAGAAGCTCATGGTTATTCTCTTTCTTGAAAGAACCGACTCCTGTTAGGACATGGATCAAGGTGAAAATGCCCACCTTCTTTTTCTCCGATAAAGAAGTGAGAGATTTGACGGCATATTTTGAGGCTTTTTCCCCTGCTAGTGAATATGAAGTGGGTGTCCACAAAACCAAAGATAGTGTTGTAGCGCAAAAAGGTGCTGCTATGGTTACCTACATGGATTGCGGTCGTTGCCACGATGATGGTCAAAAAGGTATTGAATTTTCATTGGCCAGCGAAAGACTTCGGCAGGATTGGATTCCGAAATGGCTTAAAAATACCCGGGAAATGATCCCTTGGACTCCGATGCCTTCGCATTGGGTTAAAAAGGGAGACAAGTTTACTGTGCCAACCAAATACAGTGAGATTGAAGTAGTGGGCGATGTTGATGCGCAGGTAGATACTTTAAAGGACCTGATTGTTGCCTATAATACTGCTGAGCTGGATTTTGATGTAAGCCTGGGTGAGGATGAAGACGATGAGGGTGGTGAAGAGGGGGGAGATGATGAAGACGAAGAGGAAGATGAAGACGAATAGGCTTGCTCTGGTTACATAATAGTCTTATTATTAATCATTAATTATTGATTGAGAAAATAAAATGGGAAATTCAGGGCTTGAAAACTTTCTTTTAATTGCCACAAAACCAGACAATATCCCAATTGGTACTATGTTGATTTTTGTGGGATGGGTATTTTGGGTTGCTGTGGCCCAGATGATCAAACATGACAAATGGATAAAAGAAGGTAAAAAAGAAAAAGTTTGGGATGAAATGATAAAGTAAGTGGCTATTTTTGTTATTTCCTTTGGTGCATTTTTTATTGGCATCATCCTTATTTTTTCTTTGAAAAAAATGTCTCCCCCCGCTCCCCAGGAGCAAATCCACTTCGATAAGCCATCCGATGTTCCTATCTATCTTTCCGATAGAGAAGCTTTTAAATCAAAATGTGTTGAATTTCTGGAAAAATTCCACCTGGAGTATGTTCACTCTGTATGGGCGGACGACCATGAATTGGAAATTGCTCTGAATGATGTGACACCGGTAGTCGGTGGTGCTTATCTGGCCCTTTGTATTATCGACCCACCAGGAAAAACGGTCAATGCGATTAAGGTCAGGGGCTTCCTTGACACGGTGAAGGGGGAGGGCGCATCCCGAGGGATTTTAATCACCACAGGATATTTTACCAATGAAGCTATCAATTCAATTGAAGATGAACCTGTTGAATTGGTAAATGTGGTTTCTTTTATATCTTACCTCAAAAAATTTGGCCTTTACGAAAACTCATCCCATCCGTCTGATACTTAGAATCGAAAAATCCCCAAAGTTTTTATTACTATCATTCCTGGCTAACATTCTTTAATGCATCAAGGATGCTATCCATCATGCTTGAAAATAAATAGGAGGGGTTAATAAGCCTTTTCATTGGTTTATTTAGGCTCCGGGCCTGTGTTATTATCGAGTAATGAAAATTAGCGAAAAATTAAATTCTTCGACCCCTGTTTTTTCTTTTGAATTTTTTCCTCCAAAAGATTCCGATGGTTTTGCAACATTATTTGAAACGATTGCCCGACTGAAAGCTTCTGCTCCGGCTTTTGTTTCGGTTACTTACGGGGCCGGTGGCAGCACGCGTGAAAAAACGGTGAATTTAGTAGGAAATATTAAGAATACAATTGGTATAGAAAGTATGGCCCACCTTACCTGTGTGGGGCATGACCAACAGGAAATCCGTTCAGTGCTCGAAAGTTTAGATGCGCAAAATATTGAGAATATTCTGGCACTTCGGGGAGATCCTCCTCAGGGGGAGGAAAAATTCATAAAGACGGAAGGTGGTTTTGAGTATGCCGATGAGCTTGTGTCCTTTATTAAAAGTAGTTTTTCGTTTTGTATAGGTGCTGCTTGTTACCCTGAAGGACATGTTGAATGTAAGGATCTTGACCGTGATATAGAAAATTTGCAACGCAAAGTGGATAGTGGAGTAGATTTCCTCATCACCCAGTTGTTTTTTGATAATAGGCACTATTTTGATTTCCTGGAAAGGGCACAAAAGAAAAATATTAATGTTCCAGTCATTCCAGGAATCATGCCCATTTTAAATCTCAAACAGATTCAGCGGTTTACCAAAATGTGCGGAACAAATCTTTCTGAACAGTTAATGTCCAAATTTGAAGGAGTTCAGGACGATAATGAAAAAGTTCGGCAAATTGGTATTAATCATGCCATTTCCCAGTGCAAGGAATTATTGGAGAACAAAGCTCCTGGCATTCATTTTTATACTCTAAATCGATCCAAAGCAACTTTGTCCATATTAGAGGAACTTAAAGAGTTCGCGTGAGTTTCCCGGCAATTTCTTATAAGTCAGCAATACTATTTTTTCTGTGGGTGTCGTTATGTATCACGATGCCTGTGTTGGGTCAGGAGTTAGAATCCGGAACCACGGAAGATATGGTTATGATTCAGGGAGGGACCTTCAAGAGGGGTTGTGACCGCTTCGGACCACAGCATGGCGCTCCGGAACAGAAGGTGCACTTGGATAATTTTTGGATCGATAAATATGAGGTCACTAATGAGAACTTTGAAAATATTTTTTCGGAACATTTTCTGCGTCGTAGTATTTTTTCGGATTGTGACAATTGTCCCGTTTCAAAGATAAGTTGGTATGAAGCGGCAGACTATTGTCACTTGGTCGGAAAATCGCTTCCCAGTGAAGCGCAGTGGGAAAAAGCAGCCGGAAGTGGAAGGGGTTGTGAATTTCCATGGGGTGAAGGGTTCGACATTGTGAACCCACCTGCAAGAGGTGGGTTGAAATTAAATGATAAAGCCTCTCCTGTGGGTTCATTTCCGCCAAACCAGAATGGACTTCATGATACAGCTGGAAACGTGTGGGAATGGGTTAGCGATTGGTTTTCTATAAGGTTTTATTACGCCGATATCCTGCATAATCCCAGAGGGCCAATAAGAGGACTAATGAAAGTTAGAAGAGGTGGGTCCTGGTCCGACTCGGTGATAGCTATGACTTCGGGTTATCGAGACTGGAGTTATCCGTTATCCAGAGGGTTTAATGATATCGGATTTCGTTGTGCCATTAACTTGAAAACTCTAGGGGAGTAAACTTGATAACCCAGGTTAAGTTGGATTATATCAACCGAGTCATTGATGAATGCCTGGATGGTGACGCATTGGAATTGAAAGGCAAATTTCTCGGGGATGAAGGGGTGGAGGCCCTGGTACAAACAAATCGTATTCTTGACGTAGAAAATCTGGACCTGTCTCGTAATAAACTGACATGGCGCGGAGCCCATCATCTTTTTCACTGTAACTTATTTAAAAATTTAAAAAGATTATATATTGGCGAAAATAATATTTCTGATAAAGGTATAAAGGAACTACCCTCCGCTGATTTTGCAGAAAATCTTTCCCTCTTGGATTTACGCTATAACAATATTGGGCCTGCCGGGGGGTTGGCAGTGGTCCAGTCTGAGAAATTTAGGAAGCTTCAGGTTTTGATTTTTCAGGAAAACCCTGTAGGGGATGAAACCCTGATAACTCTGGCAAAAGCTCCTACTTTTGCAAACTTGAGAAAATTGAATTTTTACAGAACGGATATAACCCCGAAGGGTATTAAAGTTCTAGCCAAATCTAAGGTGTTACAAAGGGTTAAGCAACTAAACATTGCTAGAAATTATCTCCATTTGGAATCTGCCCGTCTCCTGGGCAATACTAAAACCTTGACCAATATTGAAACCTTGCTCATGTATGACACAGGTATAGGTGATGCCGGGGTCAAGGCCATCATGGAATCTGAGTCATTTTCCAAACTAAAAACTCTCAGAGTAACCTGATCAGTTTTTATCCTCTTAATACCAAAACAGTTTAGTTATGGACGTTAAACCTTGTAAGTCCTCCTGGTATGTGGGCGCCAGTTCACTGGCGTTGCTCACCTTTGCTGCCTATTTTTCCACATTCCAAAATTTATATATTTGGGATGATGATCTCTATTTAACGCAAAATCCATACTTAAATGATTTTGATGGTCTGAAGCGATTATGGTTTGATGTGGAAGCCATGCTCCAATACTATCCAATGGTATTTTCCAGTTTTTGGATTGAGAAAAAAATTTGGGGGTTGGATCCGGCCGGGTACCACGTAACTAATGTTTTGATCCATTGTATGAATGTTGTTTTACTTTGGCGCATCCTGGTTTTTCTGGAAATTAAAGGAAGTTGGTTAGCGGCAGCCATATTTGCTATTCACCCGGTTCAGGTTGAATCGGTAGCATGGATTACGGAAAGAAAAAACCTTCTTTCCGGTTTCTTTCTTTTCTTATCACTTTATTCATTTTTGCGATTTTATAAACCTGTTCAACCTTCGGAATCAAATATAAGAAAAACCAAAATTTGGTCTATTTACGGACTGTCAATATTGTTATTTCTTTGTGCATTATTGAGTAAAACCGTAACTTGTACATTGCCTGCCATTATTCTTCTGATTTTTTGGTGGAAAGAAAACCGAATCTGCAAGGAAGTAGTTTTTCTGACTATTCCCTTTTTCGTTGTGGGATTATGTTTTGCCTTTTTAACAGCTTGGCTGGAAAAATATCATGCTGGTGCGTTAGGGCCAGATTGGGATTTTTCTGTTTTGGATAGGTTTCTTATTGCAGGAAGAGCTTTATGGTTTTATATCGGTAAATTAATTTTCCCCTCTCCGTTAATTTTTATTTATCCGCGCTGGATCATTGATGATTCCATTTGGTGGCAATATGTCTATCCTTTGGCATTTTTAGCATTAATTTGTTTATTTTGGCTGTTGAGAAATAGAATAGGGAGAGGCCCACTAGCAGGAATTTTATTTTTTTCAGGCACACTTTTTCCTGCACTGGGATTTTTTAATGTTTATCCCATGTTGTTTTCCTTTGTGGCCGATCATTTCCAATATATTGCTTGCATTGGGGTGATTGTGATTTTCTCTAGTGGTCTGGTAAGAGTGATGGACCGGTTGCAACCTTTTTTGCATTGGGGAGTTGTAATAAGCCTTTTAATGTTGTTGGGAAGTTTGACTTGGTTTCAAAGTCATATATACAAAAATGTTTTTTCGCTTTGGACGGATACGATTAAAAAAAATCCGGGTGCTTGGTTGGCTCATAATAATTTAGGTGTGGAATATGAAAGTTTAGGAAAGATGAGTTTGGCAATCAGTTCCTTTGAAACTTCCTTACAGTACAAACCTGATTTTCATATGGCTCATTATAACCTTGGTAATATCTATAAAAAACTGGGTAAATTTAAAGACTCGGTGAGTCCATATAGGAAAGCATTGGAAATAAACCCAAATTACTATCAAGCACATTTTAATCTGGGTTATGCCTATCAATCTTTAGGTCAATTAGGGGATTCCATAGAATCCTATGAGAAAGCCTTAGCGATAAACCCAGGATATTTTAAGGCCCAATTTAATCTTGGGAATGCTTATCGAGATTTAGGACGGTTGGAAGAGGCTATGGAAATATATGAGGAGGCTAGGGCGGTAAATTCAGTTTTTTATGTGACTCATTTTAACCTTGGAAATACTTATCGAGATTTAGGGAGGTTGGAGGAAGCTGTAGAATCTTATAAGATTGCGCTAGTCTCTAAACCCGATCATTTGTTGAGCTTGATCAATATGGGAAATGTTTTAAACCAATTAAATAAAAATCAACTGGCTGTTAACGCTCTAAGTAGGGCTATAGAATTAAGCCCCGATGATACAAATGCTCGCTACAGCCTGGGGGTTGTATATGCTAAGACAGGGCAATTGGAAAAAGCCAGGAAGGCGTTTGAAGCGATCTTGCGGCTTGAACCTAATGACCTAAAAGCTAAGAATGAGCTAAACAAGATGAGGTAAGAATCTTCTATTGATTTTCTTTAGGCTGAATGGAGCCCTTCTTCAAGCATGCCGATCATTCAGCCAGGGTTCCGCCGTGTTGGAATAGCCTCTTTTTTCCCAAAATCCAAGTTCATCTTGATCGCGAAAAATTATCTCGCCGATCCACTTAGCTCCCTTCCAAGCATAGAGTTGTGGAGTGATCATCCTTACTGGTCCGCCATGTTCAAGGGGTAAGGGGTTATTTTCCCATTGGTGAACCAGTAACACATCATATTTCATGGCTTCTTCCAATGGTAAATTCGTTGAGTACCCATCCCAGGCTTTGATATAGACAAACTTGGCGCTGGGGAGAACCTCACAATATTTTGCGATATCAGAGAATTTCACCCCTTTCCAGGTGTTATTCAACCTGCTCCAGGTGGTGACGCAATGAAAGTCAGAAATGTCAACGGTTTGAGGTAACTGAAGGAACTCCTCCCAATTAAAGGTTTTAACCGTTTTAACTAGACCTGAAACGGTAAGGTTCCAAGTGTATTCGTCCAGTTCAGGGGTGACCCCCAAATCCAGCACAGGCCAGTTTTCTACCACTCTTTGGCCGGGAGGGATTGTCGGGTTACCATCCCGATTCAATTCCCCTTCACCTTGAGGAATCTCACCCTTCAAGGCTTGTTTCTCTTGAAAAGCCTTGCGATATTCGATCAGCCGTTCTCGGCCCTTTATTTTTTTAGAGTTGGGGTCGTATGACATGAAATCTAGAAAAATACTCGTAAGTTAATAAATAAAACACTAATATTTAAAAACACCTTAGGTGTCCGTGCCGGTTTTTTTTAGGTCAGCTCGATAATTAGATGAAGATCCAGCCCGTTGGTTACAGATTTATTTGAGAAGGTCCTGCGCGATGGTTTCAACCAATTCCTACATTTTAGCCACCCATCCCAAAGCTCTAAATAATAAAGGTTAAGTCCTTTTTCTGTTTCACCGAAAAAGTAAATGACAACCTATTTTTTACCGGAGCCTCCAGATCCATGAATTTCAAAATTCTTTCCTTTAATTGGCACGAGCCATATCTTTGCTTACTCGCACAACTCGGTTATGAATTCCAAATTGTAGAACCTGAAGTTGCTCCTGGCCATTACCGGCGATGGGATGAAAATATGCGTCCGGTTCCAGAAAACGTGCGCCTCATTACAATGACAACTGCTCAAGAAATGCTGGAACTCGGCGAATTTGATCTTATTATTGCACACAATATAAAAGATTTGATAACCGTTAAGGATTACTCTCTGCCAAAAATTATTGTGTTCCACAATTGCTTAACAACAGAAATTGAGCTGGGGAAAGCCAAGGTCAACCGGAATGAGTATCTGGAAAAAATTGATTTTCTTTTAGAAGGCGTCCAAAAAGTATTTATTTCTGAAAAAAAGCGTCAGGACTGGGGGGCAAACGGAGAGGTGATTTTGCCAGGTCTGGATATCGCAGATTATGGTGGCTACAGAGGCGAGAGAGAAAGGGTATTGCAGGTAGGGAATATGTTGCAAGAGCGTGATTTGATGATGGGCTATTCGGTCAGTAAAAAAATCGTCGGAGATCACCCCTTAACAACCCTTGGTCTAAACCGAAACCTTCCTGAATCACGGCTATCAAAGGGATTTCAAGATTTGATAGAACATTTTAGAAGTTCCAGAGTTTTTATCAATACCACGGTTGAAGAGTTTGAGGACGGTTACAATTTAAGCATGCTTGAGGCGATGGCTACTGGAATGCCAGTGATCAGTTCAGGGAATAAATCTTCTCCAATAGAAGACGGAAAGAATGGTTATATCTCCAATGATCTTGAATATTTAAATCAGCGTATTGATTTTCTATTGAGCAACCCAGAGGAGGCTAGGAAGTTGGGTGAAAAAGCAAAAGAAACAGTTCAGGAGAAATTCCCATTAACACGATTTCTTCAGTCATGGCGTAATGTAATCGAAAAATCAGCTTTAGATTACTTAGAGCGAACCGGCATTAATTTAAATAATACCCACAAACCCTTTAAGGAAAAAATCCGCAAAAATATTTTAATGGATTTTGTATCTTATCCTGCGACCACCGCATATTTTCTGGAAAGGGCTTTCAGACAAAAACACAATGTAATAACTTGCGGGTCTCAACTAAACGATCAAATTATTAAGTTATGGAATCTTGAAGACCTTAACTGGGAAATCACTCCACAAGATATTTACAGATCAAACACGACTCTGTTACAGAAAGTTATGGAAGATCTTCCCGAGGGGTGGAAACCTGATTTTTATCTTTGGGTTGAAACGGGGTTGAGTGATATCCCAAAAGATCTGGGCGATTTTGATATGCCCAAGGCTTGCTATTTGATAGACACTCATATCCATTTTGAGCGACACCTTGAAATTGCACAAAATTTTGATTTTGTCTTTTTAGCTCAAAAGGCATATGTGCAGCAAATGTTAAAGGCGGGAATTGAAAATGTCATGTGGTTGCCTTTAGCGTGTGACCCGGAAATTCATGGCAAGGTTGAAGCTGATAAGGAATTTGATGTGGGTTTTGTCGGTTCTATTACTTCAACACCAGATCGTCGAAGAAATCTTCTAGAGAGATTGCGGAAGCAGTTTGACCTGAAACCTCAACGAAAGTTCATGAATGAAATGGCGGAGCATTATAGTAAAGCCCATATCATTTTTAACAATGCCATAAACAATGATCTAAATATGCGGGTATTCGAGGCTTTATGTAGCGGCAGCCTGCTGGTCACCGATTCTGCACTGGGAAGTGGTTTGGATGAACTCTTTCAGAATAAGAAACATTTAATTATTTATAAAGACGAGGATCTCGAAGAAACAGTTTCTCATTATTTGCAAAATAATGAGGATCGGGAGCGTATATCAAACGAGGGCAGGAAAGAGGTTTTGGCTCGACATACCTATGAGCATCGAACGGAAGCTATGATCAGTTTTCTGAACGATACGATACTCAATGCTGAAAAGGAAATCCTGGGCCCAATGAACGAAAAACCTATTTCCTATTATGAAAATGTTCGGAACGATTTGATTCCTCTAATACCAAATGATGCGAGATGCATTTTAGAAATTGGTTGTGGGACAGGAAGGACAGGCCAGGAGCTCAAAAAGCGCAATGGGGCTTTTGTTGCAGGGATAGAATTGAACCCTATTGCCGCGAACCTTGCTAAAGATGTTTTAGATGATGTGATACAGGGGGATATTGCCACAATCGATCTTCCTTATACTGCTGGGTCCTTTGACTGCATTATATTTGCGGACGTTCTGGAGCATTTAGTGGATCCACTTTCCGTATTGATGAAAGTTCGACCTTTATTGAAAAATCAAGGAACAGTGGTAACCAGTATTCCTAATGTCCAATTCCATGGGGTAATCCATCAATTGATTGAGGGGAATTGGACTTATGAAAAAGAGGGGATTCTTGATGAAACTCATCTTCGATTTTTTACCTATAAAGAAATAGAGAAAATGTTTGTTAAAGCGGGTTACGGCATTCATGCTGTTGAGGAAGTCATGGATCCTCAATATGAAAAAATTTCTTTGAATAATACGAGTGCCCTTAATTTTGGCAGGACGCAAATAAAAGATTTGTCTCAGGAAGAAATTAAGCGGTTTTTTGTATTCCAATACTTAATAAGCGCAAAACCAATTAACGTTAATGAGAATGAGGTGAACGGTATGTCTCAACGTGGAGAAACTTTGTTTAAAATTGATAGTATATTATTAGAGGCCTCTAAAGCGTCTGATACGGGAGAGCACGAAACTGCTCGAAAACTTTATGAGGAAGTTATTCAGTTATCTCCTGGCAATGCTCAGGCAATGATTGGAATGGGGAACACCTACATGAAGCTTCAACTTCCTGAAAAGGCTGAGTCCTATTTTGAATTAGTTTGTTTGAAAGACCCTAATAATTCTAAAGCGTGGCAAGGGTTGGGATTACTGGCTCTTCATAAGAGTGATATTAAGAAGGCAGACATTAGTTTTAACAAGTCCCTGGAAAGCGACCCCGAAAACGATAAGGCATTATGTGGCCTGGGAATGCTAAGGATTAATAGAGAAGATCTTGAAGGGGCTGTTGAATACTTCTGCCGGGCTTTGGAGGTCAATCCTGATAATATTTCCGCTTACAAATTTCTTTTAGAAATATCCTATAAGCTGGAGAGATTTGAGGAAATTGAAAAGTATTTAAGTCAATTTATGGAGCTCCATCCCGGAAACATCAATATGCTTTTTGCTTTGGCAGGGGTTCAGTACAAACTTGGAAAACTTGAAGAATCGATTACTAACCTTGAGTGCATTCTTGCTCTGGATCCGCAACATGAATCTGGGTTGAAATTGCTAGATACTGCCAAATCTGATTTAGTTCCCAGTAAATAAATATATTTATGGATTTCTTTGAGCAAAATTTAAAGCACTTGCGTGGCTACGACCCTGATCTGGCAGAACGGGTAGCTCTGCAGCCATTTCCTGAGAATGTAAGCGTTATCCAATCAAAAGATGGATTTCCCGTTCCCAGAATTGCCGGAGTTTTATTGCATAGCCAATACCGTCCTATTGAAGAAGGGAAAAAGGCCATTGAGAATTATGACTTTGACCTGGAGCGCAATACAGTCGTTTACGGATTGGGGTTTGGATATCATATTCAGGCTTTGCTGCTAAAGTGCCCAGGGAAGCTGATAGTTGTAGAACCATTGATGACCCTATTCAGGGCTTTCATGACATCCATGGACATACAGCCTTTTTTATCACGGGTACGCTTTAGAATAGGAGAAACCCCCGCATGCCTGATTTCTCGTCTTGAACCGGAGTGTTGGAATATTTTCAAGCATCTTCCCTCTATAAGAATTGGGGAAACCTACTACAACAGGCTGGATCAAGGAATTGAGGTAAAAAATCTTCTTCAACTACGCTCACTCCGAGTGATGATTGTTAACCCCATTTATGGAGGTTCTTTGCCAACGGCACATCACTGCGCTGGTGCTTTTAGAAATTTGGGGCATGAGGTTGCCACTGTTGATTGTGAAGAATTTGCCCAAGGATTTTTCTCTCTAAAAAGCGTGACCCGGAATCCCGATAATTCTGAGATTCTTTCCCGTAATTTTATGAATTTTATGGGGGAAATAGCTGCCGCAAAGGCCGCCGAGTTTAAACCGGATATTATTTTGGCACTCGCGCAGGCGCCTCTTGCTCCAGAAGCAATTCAAAAGCTGAAGGCGTTGGGGGTTCCAGTCGTTTTCTGGTTCGTGGAAGATTTTAGGACTTTGACTTATTGGGATGAAATAGCAAATTCCTATGACCATCTCTTCACATTACAGGCTGGTGAATTTCACGATTCATTAAGGTCTAAAGGGGTGCGGGATTACTACTATCTACCACAAGCTTGCTTTCCGGATATTCATAAACCTATAGAGGGGATGGGTAAGGATACGGATAGATATGAGGCCGATTTGTCTTTTATGGGGGCAGCCTATCATAATCGAGTTCAGTCTTTCCCACGTCTGATGAATTTTGACTTTAAAATTTGGGGAACAGGTTGGAATTTAGAGGCACCATTGGGGCGTCTGGTTCAAAACAATAATGAACGGCTGTCTTCAGATGAAATAGTTAAAATTTATAATCGAGCAAAAATAAACCTGAACCTGCATTCTTCCACCTATCATTATGGTATTAACCCCGATGGGGATTTTGTAAATCCACGCACTTTTGAAATTGCAGCCTGTCAGGGCTTCCAACTGGTGGATTCACGTAATGATTTATCGCGAATGTTTAAGATTGGTGAGGAGATAATCACGTTTGATACCCTTGATCAAATGCGGGACCAAATCGATTATTATCTTTCCAGGCCTGAGGAAAGAAATTCGATTGCTTTGAAAGCTTACCACCGAGTCCTGAGTGAGCATACTATGGAGCATCGTATGCAGGAGTTATTGCTCCATGTTTTTCTGGATCGCAAATCAGCTCTCGATTCAATCGGGGAAAATCATAGGGATCCCTTAGAATATTGCATCAAACAAGCCGGTGAAAACACAGACTTGGGCAGATACTTGAAGCAGTTTAATGGCCAGAATCCATTTTCTTTAAAGACAGTGGTAGATCACATACATCAAGGAGAGGGAGCCTTAGATCAAAAAGAAACTCTGTTTTTGATGATGGATCAGATTGTAAAGGAGAAATTTTGATGGTGGCTAAAAATATACTAATTCTCAGTATGACCCGAATGGGAGATATGATTCAGACCACTCCTCTGATCAAGGGGTTGAAAGAAAAATACCCCACAGCAAAAATCACTCTTCTGGTCACCAGTGATTTTGCCAGTGCTGTGCCTCTGATACCTGAAGTTGATGATTCTATAGTTGTTAATTTTAGGCAGTTTGATAATCAAGCCAATTGGGAAGACCTTTCCTGGATTAAAATATACCGCTACCTTGAAAACACCTTGAGAGAAATTAAGGATAGAAAATTTGATTTGCTTGTCAACTTGAGCCATTCAAAGTTTAGTGCTCTCATGGTTCGCTATTTGGGAGTTAAAAATGTCGTTGGATTTTACTGTGACAACTTTGGGAATCGCATGACGGGGCACCCTTGGATGCAGTATTTTAGTGTAAAAATATTCAATCGTAATTTTAATGAATTTAACCTTGCTGAGATATTTTCCAGAAGTGGTGGTGTTGATGTAAAGGGTCGCTCTATTGCAGTGACGCATCCCCAAAATGATTTTTCATTGGGTACCTTAATTCCTCCTGAATTTAATGAAGGTGAAGTCTTGATAGGCATTCAGGCTGGATCCAGCCTAGAGGGCCGGCGATGGCCAGTGCAATCATTTGCAGCATTGGCTGACAGGTTGGTCGAAAATATTAATGCGCGGATATTGCTATTTGGTGTGGAGTCCGAAAATGATGTGGCTGAGGATGTAATAAGCTTGGTTAAAAATAAGGATAAGGTTGTGAACCTTGCCGGCAAAACTAACCTCAGTCAATTATCTGGGCTGCTGGAGAAATGCCAATATTTGGTCACTAATGATACGGGAACGATGCATTTGGCCGCGGCTTTGGGAACAAAAATCGTAGGGCTCTTTTTTGCTCATGCGCATCCTTATGAAACGGCACCATTTTCCCCTGGACATTTGATTTTTCAGGCAAGAATTTCTTGTGCACCCTGCAGCTATGGTGTCCATTGCAATAACATAGTTTGTATTGAAAAAGTACACCCGCAACACCTTACATCAGTGATAGAAAACCATATGAAAACTAAATCATGGATTCTTCCTGAGCAAATTAGTAAGGACTCAGAGTTAAATATTTTTGAAACCGTCTTTGATTTTGATAATAATTTTAAATTAAGGCCTCTTGTAAAGCATGCGCTAGGAATGGATGATATGTTCCGGACGGCTTACGCACTTTTGTGGAGGGAGAGACTTGAAGAAAAACAAAATGAAAATGATTTTAATTTCTTGATAAACGGAGTTTGCGATAACTTGATTCGTGATTATGATTGTACTGATATTGATTCGGTGAATGAACAATTAGGGAAAAAATATTTAGGTTTGGAGGAGATTGTCAAACTCGGCAGTAAAGGGAGAAAGCTGTGTGGGACCCTTATCAGAGAAGCTTCTGGCGTGAGAGGCAAAACTGATAAAATTACTCAGTCTAGTGCTGATATTTCATGCATAGATGAGAAGATTGAAGAATTGGGATTCACAAACCCTGAATTGCGTCCTCTAACTGATATGTTCAGTAAGAGAAAAGAAAACCTTGTAGGTAATAATGTGTGTCTTTTGGCCATTGAATCACGGAAGGGATACATAGATTTGATGGACGAATGTGAAAAGCTGAATAAAATTTTAAAAAGTTGCCTGATAAGGTTGGCTGGCCCTAGTTATATTTCGCACGATTCCATTAATGTGGCGGTTCCCGGTAGATAGGAAGCCATATCCCCCTTTGCTTTCTCTTTCAAAAAACCATTCAGGAATTCTAGAGAGGCGCCTCCACCTGTAGAGACGAAAAAATTCTGGGCAAAATAATTCCATAATTGATAAGCATCATTTTCGAGGAAATCGATGGATATTTGATTGCGATTAATGGTCGGGTGAAACTGTTTTTCAATTTGAACCTTGATCATTTTTTTTAATTCGGTAATTCCTATTTTGTTGAGAATAGCTGCAGAATCTCCTCCCCCTATAACTACAAACATTTTAGGGTTTGACAGAGCTAATTGAAAAAGCAGCTTTGCAAGCTCCAAGGACCCTTCTGCATAATAACTGCAAGCAGGGTGGTCGTAGGCACCTAAGGGGCCGTTCCAGAACACATTTTCGACATCCTTGAAAAGGTCTTCGAATTGAGCAATTGTTTTTTCTCCTAAATCGAGCTGAAGCTCTTTCGAGAAATCAGGCAAGCTTTTATTTTCAAAAATGGTGCTTTGAAAATCGGTAACAACTTTATAATCATCTGGGAGGCACAGGTTTACTTTGTTGACCTCTGCAAGCTCAATAATTTTCTCAGCCAAGTTGATTTCGTTGAGAAGCTCTATGTTTTCATTGTCGGTTTGGCTTTGTAATTTTGCGGGCAACGTATCCTTTTGGAATGGTTTTAATAGTTCTTTTTGTTGTTGAGCTAGAAGGAAAGCGGTAGCCATTTTTCCACCGATCAAAATGGATTTGACCCCGGTAGAGACAAACTGTTTTAAAATCTCAATTTTATCCGATACTTTAGCTCCCCCCGCTACGACCAGGGTTTTTCTGGGTTGGGCTAAAACTTTACTGGCAAATCTTCCAAGACTATGAATTTCTTCGTAAAGAAGAACACCCGATACAACCGGTTTGCCTTTTTGCCGCATTAATTGCGGTAAAAGTTTAATGCTCTTGGTCACCCGGTGACTACAGCCAAAGGCGCAGTTGACATAGACATCAGCTATTTCCGCCAACTGGGTGATAATTTCTGTGCGGTAGATGTCTGTGTTCTTTGGGTCTAAAAGATAGCGCAAATTAGGAAGAAATTTGATTCCTCCTGGAGGTAGACGTTTATGGGCTACAATCTCCAAAGAATGTTGCATATGGGAGTCAATCGTTTCTGGCGGAAAGATTGTGTAAGTATCCCCATAAATTCTTCGGATCAAAGTGTCAAAATGAGAGGAGACGAATTGTATATTGAAGATACCGTCCCATCCAGAATGGTCTTTGGTTTTATGGGGTCGACCCAAGTGCGATCCGATAATAATTCGACAGTCACCTTCTGTTAACTCATGAATTTTTCTGAACGTGAGATCCAGAAAACGCCGGATTCGGGTGTCATCCGCCACTCGATATAACCCTTTTGCGGTGGACCGCAAAGGAACGTTAAAATCACACCGGATAAATATAGTTTTGCCTCTCAAGTCATCGGATTTCATTTCCGCTAACTGGTTCATTCCAATTGAATTGCTTGAGTTTGTGTTTGCCATCGTGATTTCCTATTGTATTGAATCGTCGATTAACAAAAATCGGCTGTTTTTACCAATTTATGCTGACAATCCGGCTATAAGTATTTAACGGGATTATTCGTCAATTCAATAATAAAGTTTTCCTTCTTTTTGATAAGAATGGTATGATTAAGGGCGAATAGTTCTTGAGTCTAGTCTGAATATAAGAATTAGTGCCAGATTAAGCTGGCTTTATTTATAGATGAGTTGAAATTATTTTAATTGTGAAAGAGTTTGTAGTATCTCGAAAAATATAGTTTTTATTGATATTTTAAAAATTAAATAACATTTTTATAGGCTTTCCGACAGGAAAAACCAACCCTAAAACACAGATTTCTTCTTTCCTCACCAAAACCGTTAAATTGTGATCCCGACCGCCACAAAAATTAAATTAGTATTTAATTATTTGAATTATAAAGGTTAATTTTGCATATATCAACCTTTTGAGTAACTGGCCGGCCTTGAAACCCACCTTTGGTGATTACCTGCAAAGAAGAGTCAGGAAGAATTTCTAATGAGAAAAAGTAAATCAAACAAAAAAGTAATGTTAATCAATGCTCAGCATCCTGAAGAATGCCGGGCGGTCGTCTTGGACAATAATGTTATCCAGGATTACATCGTGGAACATTCCTCGCGAGAGCAAATTAAAGGGAATGTTTATTTAGGAGTGATAAATCGAGTTGAACCTTCTATTGAAGCGGCTTTTGTCGATTTTGGTGGGAAAAAGTTCGGTTTTTTACCTTTCAAGGATGTTTTGAAAGAATCCTATGTTCATACCGGTGAAAAAAAGGCAAAAGTAAGGATTCAAGATGTTCTAATTCGCGGCCAGCGCATTTTGGTTCAGGTGGCAAAAGAGAGCCGGGATGCCAAGGGTCCTTCACTGACCAATGCGATGAGTTTGGCAGGGAGGTTCCTGGTTTTAATGCAGGGACATGGGAGTGCAGTTTCGAGAAAAATTGAGGATGAAAGTGAGAGAAAAAAACTTAAAGATATTGTCGCGGATTTTAATTTGCCAGAAAATCTGGGAATTATAATTCGTACAGCCGGATTAGGGCAGACTAAAGTCGAATTGCAAAAAGATGTGCAGATGCTCCTGAAAATTTGGGATAAAATTGAAGCCGGGCGACAAAATGAAACTACATCTGCTCCATTTTTAATTTACCAGGAACCCGGGTTGGTTGTTAGGACAGTTCGGGATCATTTTAGCAGCGATACCTCTCAAATCATCGTCGACAATTCTGATTCTTATAAAGATTTAAAAGATTTTGTGAAATTGGTTATGCCCCGTAACCGAAACCTGGTCAAATTCTATAAGGAAACAAAGCCTTTATTCTCTGAATACAACGTAGAAGATCAGATTGAATCCATTTACCAGCGCAAGGTCTTATTGCCTTCAGGTGGATCTATTGTGATTGATATTGGTGAAGCCATGGTTTCTATTGATGTCAACTCAGGTAAAACCAAAGGGGGGCTGGATCTGGAAGAAACGGCTGTAACAACTAATCTTGAAGCCGCTAAAGAAGTCGCACGTCAACTCAGATTGAGGGATCTAGGGGGCTTAATCGTTATTGATTTTATCGATATGTTCCAAAAAAGGAATAAGGCTGCTGTAGAGAAAGAGGTCAAGCAATCCTGTAAAACAGATAAGGCTCGAATTAATTTAGCTCGGATTTCAAAGTTTGGTTTGCTGGAGATGTCCAGACAACGAATCTCCCCACCTGTTAAAGAAGGAGTTTTTACACAGTGTGGACTATGTGAGGGGACTGGATTGGTTCGATCCATGGACTCCATAATTCTAAATGTTCTAAGAAAAATTCATGAAATAATTGCGAAAGATAGAGTGAAAGTACTTTCTCTGGAAGTTTCTCCAGAAGTCTCTAATTACTTTTTAAATCATAAATTAAGTGTTTTGGCGGATTTAAAAACCAAGCATTTGGTTGATTTTCGCTTCCAGATTACACATGGATTGTCTTATGAAAACTTCAAATATAATGTGTCGGAAGTATGGGAAGTTGAGACTGTTCCAGAGGCGAAATCACCTGAAAAACCTGAAGCAGCTATTGAGCCTAAAGAATCGGGAAATCGGACTCAGAAAAGTGCAAGTGGGCAGGAGGGCGCAGATAAAACTGTAAATGGAAATCAGGAGAATGCAGAAAAGAAGGAGCCCGGAAATGCCAAGCCCAATGCTAAAAGAAGATATACCCGCCGAAAACCAGCTGCCCGTAAGGGACCTCCAAGAGGTAGATATCGGCGTCCGAATCAGGCATCAAAGCCCGCGGAAGAGGGAGCACCGAGCCAAAACGCTACTTCAGACCCTATAATTGAGCCGCAAGCAGGGAAGCCTGAATCATCTAAAGATAATAATCCACCAGACCTTAGCTTACCGCTACCTCCCATGCCCATGCCTTATGTACGGGAGAGCACGAAACTAGGTGGCGAACCACCTGTATCGAATGAGCCGGCAAAAGATGGAGCGGGCGACTGAAAACCTTCAGGCATATTTAGCGCAACGGAAACCGGTGTCCCAATACCGCATTTGAGGAGGGGAAAAATTCCGGTAAGGTAACATTGTGAACTGTTTTAAAAACCCGTGTTCACGCTTATTAATTGAACCACCACGGGTCACCTTAAACTTCTCCCCAAAGTTGTTATCTTGCATGATGGAGTTAGGGTAGGGTTTATACCAGCTTGCGGTCCACTCCGAAACATTTCCGTTCAATCCCCATATGCGATATGTGCTGACATCTCCCTCAAGGGCGTTTACCGGTTGTACTTGTTTACCGAAATTGGCGGTGCCTTTTTCAAAGTCGTTGCCCCATACGAAAAGCCTGTTGTCACTTCCTCGGGCTGCTTTTTCCCATTCATACTCCATTGGCAGACGCTTGCCAAGCCAATGGCAATAGGCATCGGCTTCGTACCAACTAATTCCGCTGACCGGCAAATTCATTTGCTGTACAGGATATTGGGCCTGAGGTTTGAACCGCATGAATTCTTCATAGGTGACCTCGAATTGATCCATATAAAAGGCCTTCAAAAAATATTGTTGTTCTGGTTGTGCATTGAGAGCAGATGTTTTTTCCGACATGAATTGCAGGATTTTACTCTTTGGATTAAGGCCTAATGTGAACTCGCCTTCAGGAATGAGTACCATCCCTGTATGTTTCTGGGCTTCGCAGGAAACAAAAAATATTAATAAGAGTGCAATCAGGAATATTCTATTCAACTTTTTCAGCAGGAGCTGGGATGTTTTTGGCTAAATGGGTGTCAGGAATCACAAATATACTTGAGCCCGGTTCCGTCAATATGTATTCAATTGTGAGACACGCCGCTTCTTCACGTGTGCACATCATGGAACGGCATTCGTTCGCTTCTTGGGAACAATAGTAGTTCAAGATTCTCATTTTCATGAAGATGCCATCTTTTAATTTTAAGGCATAAACATTTCTCCTGGATTCTATATTATGTGTCCGGGTACGATAATTGTACCAACCAGCCAACTCTTTATTGATTAAATTGCCCAGCGAGCGATGGTCCTGGGCATAGCCAATGTTCGGAGCGGTTTTAATATCATCAAAGTTGATAGGCCCCAGGTTAATAACTCCAGTTTTTCCTAAGGGATTAGTTTTTCCACCATTTGAGATGATTTTTGTCCGGCTGAATCCAAGGTCCCATGAAATTTGGCTGAATTTACTAGATTCTGACTCAGGAATTTTCTGGGTTTTCCCAGTGGAAAAATCCACCAGCGTCCAGGTATTCCTTTCCTTGGCATTAACTTTGATGATTGGATTTTTTGTGCTGATCTTCTTAATTTTTTTTGGGGGAAGGGGAACCGTTTCAAAATCTTCTATATTTTCCTCCATAAAGTTCAAGGTGGTATGGAACAAGAGGGTAGCCGCGAGAAGCATTAAAAATATACGTGGTGTCGGGTTCATAAGCTTATTTTAGCATAGCCTCTTTTTGGTGCTCCTGACAAAACTTGGAGAGGGTAAGGACAATGCAGTTTGATGATTTTTGTGAGCATAAAAGGGCTATTTATAAGAAATACAATTAGTTGAGAAAAGCTTAGCTTTTAATGCTATGTGCTATATTGTATAATTATTTACTAGAATTATAGATTAAAAAAACGAAAAATGGGTAAAGATAGACATTTTGATTTTAAAAAAGTTCAGATAGAAAATTATTTAAAAGCGGAATTTAAGAAAAAATTTAAGAGCAACGGTAAAATTTCCCTCCGAAAAAGACAGAAATTTATCAGTGAGGTGACTCAAAAAATCGCTAAACGATTTGGGAAAGATGTGCTGGTGCTGATAGATTTTGCTCGTAATGGTTTTTGTTCTGTGGTTTCCCCGGCTGAGACTGAATCTACGGATAAAGGCAAACTGGTTAAATCCTTTTCTCATCCTCAGGTATTTTATACCTCCCACTGTGTTGAACGTTTTAGCGAAAGAATGGAATCTCAGGAAAATTGTATTATTAAGTTGGATGCATTTTTCAGTGATGCACTTTCTACTTATGGCGAAAATGACGGATTCCTGACTTGTCCTGATGGGGTTTTTGCTTTTGATTTGATTGAAGGCCGCCTGATTGTAAAAACCTATATTAATTTTGATCTTTTATCGGATGATCAGATAAAGCAATTTTATGGTTTGGGTATGATTTCAATGCTTCCCAGGGAATACGCTACTAAAGATATTATATCCGGCACAGATTTTATTTTAGCTGACGAGCATGAAGAATTTTTTAATAAATAAATAAAAATCTGCATTCGAACGCCGCGACTTTTTGTTTCTCCATTTTCTTCTCCACCTGAGTTCGTAAATTAATCTGAGTATGATCCAATTATTTAATGTAATTAAAAATTATGGTAGCGGCAAGCCAGCGCTGGATGACGTCTCGATCAAAATTGAAAAGGGCGAGTTTGTGTTTTTAACAGGTCCGAGTGGTGCCGGTAAGACCACGATTCTCAAAATCCTTTTTGGATGGGAACATTATGAAGAAGGCCAGGTTTTGGTGCAGGGTATCAATGTTGGGCGCTTGGATGCAGGAAATATCCACACATTAAGGCGTTCAATGGGGGTGATTTTTCAAGACTATAAATTGCTTCCGAATAAAACAGTTTTTGAAAACGTTGCATTTGCACAGGAAGTAACAAACCGTGATCGAAAAAAAATAAAATTTAAAACATGGGAAGCCTTGAAAAATGTAGGGCTGACCCCAAAAAAAGATTCTTTTCCCGCCCAACTTTCCGGCGGTGAGCAACAACGTGTCGCTATAGCCCGAGCGATGGTAAATACCCCTCCTATTATTTTGGCAGATGAGCCAACGGGAAACCTGGATCAGGAAATCTCCAGCGAGATTTTAAAGCTTTTTGAAGAAATAAATCGCAATGGGGCAACTATTGTTTTTGCGACGCATAGTCAGGAAATACTAAAACCTGGAAAGCATCGAGTGATAGTTTTAAACCGTGGAAAGGTTGTTTCATCGTGAATTCGGCCACTCAAACATTGTTGACCAGTCTGAGAACAACGGTTTCAAACATTCGAGCTAATAAGCAAACCTTCCTGATTTCTGTCATGACCATTGCCATTTCGGTGGGTATTTTAGGGCTTTTTCTCATTATATTTTTTAATTTGAATGCGCTCTTAACAAGTTGGAACCAGCAAGTCCAATTGGTCGTTTATTTGAAGAATGATATTTCTCCATCTGAAAAGAGCGATTTGAAAGATATATTTAAATCCAATTCAAAAATTCAATCTATGGAAGAAGTAAGTAAAGAAAAGGCTTGGGAAGAATTTAAATTAACTCAAAAAAATAGTGTGGGATTAGAACTGGACTTGGGTTTTAACCCTTTGCCTGATTCCTACAAAATCCGCTTTAAAGCCTCAGAAAACCGATCACGGCATATAAGTGAATTTGCTGGCCAGCTCCAGAAAAATCGGGGCGTTGAATCGGTTGAGTATGGAGAAAAATGGATTGATCGTTTTGAAAAGTTTATGATTTTTTGCCAGCTTTTTCTTTTGGGAGTTGGTGTTTTATTGAGTTTAGGATTGATCTTGATAATTTCTAATACCATTCGGTTATCTATTTATTCCAGGCAAGATGAAATTGAATTGATGTTATTAATTGGGGCGACTCCGAGTTTTGTCAAAATCCCATTTATTTTTGAGGGGATATTGCAGGGTTTGGCCGGTTCGTTTGTTTCTCTGGGCTTTATGGGGGCTGTTTATAGTTATTTAAAAACAGAGTTTCGACCTTCTATTGACTCACTTGCAAGAGGGATGGAGTTACAGTTTATCTCTCAACCTTTTTTGCTGATGCTTGTTGGATTGAGCATACTGATTGGCTTTGTTGCCAGTTATATTTCAACCTATCAATACATGCAGGTTCTTAATAAAAGATGATTTGTAGAGTTTCGATTTTCCCAATTTTTGTTATTTGCGGCATTATTGCTATTTTTTCTTCCAATTCATGGTCTGCAAGTAAAAGCTCTGCGGAAATTAAAATCCTATTAAAGGATGAGCAAAAAGAACTAAAAATTTTAAAGAATAAAATCGCTAAACAGGAGCAGTACATTTCTTCAGTAGGAAAAAAAGAAGGCCAGGTTCTCGGCAAGCTTAAGAAAATTGGTAATCAGATGAAAGTGAAAGAAAGAGAACTCAAGATTTACCAATGGAATTCTTTGATAAACATAAAAAAAATTAAGAAACTTGAGAAAGTTTTGAATGAAAATCAGAAGGAATTAGATGCGCAGAAGATATCTTTGGGAAAGCGTTTTCGCCATATTTATAAGGAGGGCCCGGTTTTTCCTCTGAAAGTGGCTTTTTCCTCTGAAGGTGTAAACGAACTATTGCAGCGTCTCAAATATTTGGAGTTGATTGCGGATTACGATGCCAATTTGATGACAAGTTTTGAAGGTCGTCTTACTGGTTTGAAGAAAGAGAAACATTCTCTTCTTGCTGTGCGGGCTAAATTGGTGCGGCTGGAAAAAGAAGCCTTGAGTAAGCAAGGTGAATATGAAAATGCCAAAAAGGACAAAAAGAATTTTTTAAAAAAGATCAAGAAGAAGAAAAAACTGGGGATTCAAACCCGCAAAGAACTTTTAAAGGCTTCCAACAATCTAAATGATCTAATAACAAAAATACTGAGTAAATTAGTATCTGGTGCAGGCCTGGATATTTCCGATAAAAAGGGTAGATTGAATTTGCCTTTAAGGGGCAAGATTCTTAATAGATTTGGCAGACAAAAAGATAAGCAGTTCGGTTCGTTTATTGTCCATAATGGAATTAATATTAGGTCGAAAACGGGGTCATCCGTCCATGCGGTTTTTGATGGGAAAGTTCTTTATACTGGTGAACTGGGTGGTTATGGAAACCTGGTAATTATTGGGCACGGAAAAGATTATCACACTTTATATGGTCATTTAGATCGAATTAAAGTCAAACAAAACCAGATTGTTCAGACCGGTGATATTATTGGCCTCAGTGGAGATACGGGGTCGCTGATTGGAGAAACGCTCTATTTCGAAATGCGCAAGAGTGGCAAGCCCATTGAACCTGTTCGCTGGTTTAAGGTGGCTCGCCGCAAATAGGCTGATTGTCTTGCCGCTTTTAGTGGCATGAAGTCAGGTATTGGGTGCGTGGCTTCTCTAATTAATATATAATCGTGTTACCAAATTTTATATCAAGGAGATAATATTTTGAAATTGTCATTGCTGAATAATGCAATTAAAGCTGGATTGACTCGGTGTCTGCTCGTCATCCTGTTGCTGGTGTTGCCAGCGCAGAATCTTTTTGCTGAAGAAGCCGCTGGAGATCCTAAACCGGATACTTATAATAAACTAAAGGTATTCTCCGAAATACTTTCTCTGATTGAATCAAATTATGTTGAATCTGTTGGAAGTGACACCATGATCGATGGTGCTATAAAAGGGATGGTTAAATCTCTTGATCCTCACACATCCTATTTGCCTCCTACGTCTTATAAAGAAATGCAGGTTGAAACAACCGGAAAGTTTGGGGGATTAGGCATCGAGATAAGTATTAGAGATGGTGTCCTTACCGTTGTTTCGCCGATTGATGATACTCCGGCTTTTAAAGTGGGATTAAAAGCAGGTGATAAAATCATTAAAATAGAAGATGAATCAACCCTTGATATGACTCTTCAAGATGCGGTTTCCCGGCTAAGAGGGGAAACCGGGTCTCCAATTAATATCACAATTTTCAGGGAAACTTTTAAGGCCCCTAAAGAATTTACTATCGTCAGGGCTATTATCAAAGTTCGGAGCGTTATCCATAAACTCTATAAGAAGGATATTGGCTATATCAAAATCCGCAGTTTTTCAAAAAACACCAGTGTAGATCTGGATAAAGCTCTCGGTGAACTCGAGAAAAAAGAAATATCCAAGCTGATCCTGGACTTACGGAACAATCCTGGGGGACTGTTGAACCAGGCTGTTGAAGTGACAGATCGCTTTTTGAATCGGGAAAATCTTATTGTTTACACTAAAGGACGTTCAGACGAACAGAATATGCGATTCACCAGCCACGATAAAGTAGCGGGTGTAGCTTATCCTCTGATTATTTTAGTTAATAGTGGAAGTGCCAGCGCATCTGAAATTGTTGCGGGCGCCTTGCAGGATTTAAATCGTGCCATTATTTTAGGAACTCCTACTTTCGGCAAGGGATCGGTCCAGACCATTATACCGCTTAGTGACGGATCCGCCCTGAGGCTGACCACAGCTCGGTATTACACCCCCAGTGGCAGGGTGATTCAGGAAAATGGCATTGAGCCTGACATCATCATTGAACGTGAAATTCCTGAAGAATTAGAAGATGACAAGGAAAAAGAAAAAGAATCGGAAGAAAAAACCCGTCTGCGGAGATTTTTGCGGGAAAAAGATTTGAAAAAACATTTGAAAGGTAAAAGTAGTATTGGTGATGTTGAAGAAGAAGGTAATGAAGAAACTTCTGTTAAAGAAGAAGCGGAAGAACCCCTTCTCAACGAAGACCTGATTAAGGACAATCAGCTGCAACATGCCGTTTCACTCCTTTCAGGATGGGAGGTCATGAAAAAGGTATTTAAGAATTTGCAAATACCCGTTACCAATCCGGATAGTCGCGTCAGCATGCATTGATGCTGACTTCTTTCTTCGATTATTGAAAAACAATTTTTAAAGATTTTCATCCCACCCATGCTTGTTCTAGGTCTAGAAACATCCTGCGATGAAACTGCCGCCGCTGTCTTGAAAGACGGCGGTAATCTTTTGTCTAATGTGATCAATGACCAAATTGGTATTCATTCTAAATATGGGGGAATTGTTCCTGAACTGGCAGGTCGGTCTCATATTGAACGGGTACACCGTGTTATTGAAGAGGCTGTACAAATAGCTGATGTCCAATTAAGTGATATTGACCTCATTGCCGTTACGATGGGCCCGGGATTGATCGGGTCATTGCTGGTAGGTTTGAACACCGCTAAAGGGCTTGCCTATGGACTCAATACACCCATGATCGGCGTGAATCATTTGGAAGGACATCTTTTTGCTATATTTCTACAGAAAAAAGTTGAGTTCCCCTTTATAGCTCTAATCGTTTCCGGAGGCCATACGGACCTTTATAGAGTGACTGATTTTGGACATTATAAATTATTGGGGCGTACCCGGGATGATGCGGCGGGAGAGTCATTTGATAAGGTAGGAAAAATGCTGGGACTTCCTTATCCAGGGGGACCGGGCATCGAAAAATTAGCACGACAAGGAAATGGAAAGTTACATAAATTCCCCCGAGCGTATTTGGAGAAAGGTTCTTTGGATTTTAGTTTCAGCGGATTGAAAACCTCGGTCCGCACTTTCTTGCAACGCAGAGAGCAGAACACTAGCATTAATTTGACGGATGAAGATATTTCAGCCGCGTTTCAGGAAGCGGTAATCGATGTTCTGGTGGATAAGCTGATCAGTGCCTGCAAAAATGAGCAACTAACAAGAATTGTTGTGACGGGTGGGGTAGCCTCAAATGGGGCCCTGCGTGAGGCAGTACAAAAAGCGGCTCAAGTCTGTGGTTTTGAGGCTTCTGTTCCAGATCCTATTTTTTGTACCGACAATGCCGCCATGATAGCCTGTGCCGGTTATCATAAATATACCCGAGATCAAAGTTTGTCAGCAAACCTTAGAGGCTTGGATGCCAAAGCAAATCTTGCATTAGAATAATTCCCCTCATATAGGAAAATGAAATGCGGGCTCTGGTTACAGGCGGTGGCGGATTTCTTGGCAGTGGAATAGCTAAATCTCTCCATGATAAGCAACATGACGTTACTGTTATTGGTCGAAACTTCTATTCCCATCTTCCAAAATCCATAAAGCAATTTCAAGGAGATATCCGGGACTTAGATTTCCTCCGAAAAACACATGCCGGTATAGACGCGGTTTTTCATACGGCAGCTTTTCCCGCTATCTGGGGACAGGCAGAAGATTTTTATAGTATCAACGTCGATGGAACCCGCAATATTATTAAAGCCTGCCTGCTTACTGGTGTTCCAAAACTTGTTTATACCAGTTCTCCCAGTGTCATATTTGGAAGCTCGAGTCTTGAAGGGGTGGATGAGTCCATTTCCTATCCGGAAGACTATCTATGTGAGTACCCTCGTACTAAGGCAATTGCTGAAAAACTTGTAACAGAGGCTAATAGTCAGGATTTGTCAACGGTATCCCTCAGGCCCCATTTAATATGGGGACCGGGTGATCCACATTTAATCCCCAGGCTTTTGGCAAAAGCGGATAAAGGAAGATTAGTGCGTATAGGAGATGGGGACAACAAGGTCGATATTATTTATATTGATAACGCTGTGCACGCCCATCTTAAAGCCTGTGATTCTATTGGGGTTGGTAAGCCTTCTGCAGGCAAGGTATATTTTGTCAGCGATGGAGACCCTGTTAATCTTTGGGGTTGGATCAATAAGGTGTTGGAAAAAACTAACCGACCCTCAATTACGCGTAGTATTTCTTACCCAACTGCATCCTGTTTAGGGAGGCTGTTAGAAGGAGTTTATAATTTTTGGAATATTAAAAAAGAACCTCCTATGACACGATTCTTAGCTTCTCAGTTAGCAACCTCGCATTATTTTGATATTTCTCGAGCCAAAATAGATTTAGGGTATGAGCCTGTTGTAGGCCCAGAGGAAGGAATGAACCGGCTCATTCAGTCTCTATCTGATCCCCAAGAATATTGATGCGGTGTGCCATACTTCCTGCACCAAATCCGTTATCAATATTGACCACAGCTATTCCAGGTGAACAACTGTTCAACATGGTTAGAAGTGCGGAAACACCTCCAAAAGATGTTCCATAACCGATACTGGTAGGCACCGCTATGAGAGGCTTATCCACCAAACCTCCAACTACACTGGCGAGGGCTCCTTCCATTCCTGCCACAACAATAATCACTCGAGCCTTACGGATCTGTTCAAGGTTATTGAATAGCCGGTGAATGCCCGCAACCCCCACATCAAATAGAGTTTCTGTCTGGCTTCCCAGTAATTGTGCGGTTACAGAAGCTTCTTCAGCGATGGGAATATCTGAAGTTCCAGCAGTGATGATGGTGATCAAACCGCTTTTTTTCTGAGATTTATTTTTATCAATGACCAGAGTTTGTGCCGCCTCATTGTAACTGGAGGTTTTAGGCAGGGAAGGTTTTAGCTTGCGGAAGTTGTCTTTAGATAGTTTGGTTGCCAGAATGGAATTTCCAGCACGATTCATGCTCTGAACAATTTTTTTGATTTGAGCTACCGTTTTCCCCTGACAATAAATGACTTCGGGCATACCATTTCTAAGGCTGCGATGGTGGTCAATTTTGGCAAATTCAAGATTTTCGTAAGGCAGGGTTTCAAGCTTTTTCATGGCTTGTTTTGGAGTTAGCTTTTGGCTGTGCAAGTCATCCAATAATTTTTTTAAATTCTGAAGATTCATTGCAAACCTTCGATGCCCGCAAACTCAGAGGATATTTCCATTTTCATCAAGTCCTCCAACGCTTTCCCAGGGGATTTTTTTTCATAAAGGACCCGGTAGGTTTCTTCCATGATTGCCGCCTGCACATTAAATTTCTTTATCAGGGAATAAGCTGACTTTACAGTCAAAACACCTTCGGCTACCATTTTCATATTTTCGGTTATTTCTTCTAGAGATTTTCCCTTGCCGAGTTCAATTCCCAATTGCCGATTTCGACTCAAGTCACCCGTGCAGGTGAGCACCAGATCGCCCAAACCGGTAAGGCCATAGAAAGTTTCTGGACGAGCCCCCAGTTTTGTTCCGATCCGGCTTATCTCAACAAGTCCGCGGGTGATCAGAGCGGCGCGGGTATTAAAACCCAAACCCAGTCCGTCACAAATTCCTGTGGCAATAGCGATGACGTTTTTTAAGGCTCCACCTATTTCCACCCCTATCAAATCGGTACTGGTGAATACTTTCATTTTATCTGTCGTAAAAAGCTTTTGAACCTGGTTGGCTATGCTCTGGGTTTCTGCTGAAGCTACCAGCGCAGAAGGAACACCTGATGCAACCTCCTTAGCAAATGTTGGGCCGGAAATGGAAGCTATAGAGCAATTAACATGCAAAACATCTTGAAAGATCTGATGAGTAGTAAAAAGGGTATCATTCTCAATTCCCTTGCTGGCGCAAATTAACAGGCAATCCTTTTCTAGAAATGGTTTGATTTGCTTAAGCGTCTCTCTTATTACATGAGTAGGGACTACCAGCAGGATTATGGTTTGCCCTTTTATGGCCGTTTTTAATGAAGAGGTGGGCTGGATATTGCATGGCAAAGGATGTCCGGGTAAAAACCATTTATTTTCCCGAGATTGGGTCAGGGTGTCGCACAAGTCATTTTCATAGACCCAAAGAGAAATTTGGCGGAATTTTCCAGCCAAATGAATCGCCAATGCGGTTCCCCAGCTACCCGCGCCAATGATAGAAATTGTTTCAAGCATATTCTGGCCTTTTAGCTAAAAGATTCAGGCATTATAACGAATTCAAATAGGTATTGCTTGGGGTTTGCCTTTATGATTAAATGATGTCACCAACCTATAACATAATTTTACCGTTTATTTCTGAACATTTCTTCATTCAAGTAGGGTTTATCTCATGGCAAAACGCATTAAAGTTAGCAGAAAAGATTTATTGAAGGAGCCCGATCAGTTTTTATCCACATCCGAAAAAGCCATGCTTTATTTTATGGATAATCGGGCTACTGTTCTTGGTGGTATTGCGATCTTCCTTATTGGTGTTTCGTCTTTTTTTGGCTTTAAATATTTTAAGGAAACTCAGACACTAGCGAACGAAGCCTTCTATTTTGAAATAGAGAAAATTGTTGATAATGCCGCGGACGGTAAACCTACTTCTGAAGTGGAATTAATCCTGGGAAAAATAGGGGATGGCTTCCAAAAAGAACGAGCTTCACTATTATTGGCTGACCTCCACTTCCAAAATCAAGATTATGATAAGGCGGATGCCCTTTATACTAAGGTAATGAGCACATCTTCTGCTGGGCAGGTCAACTACCAATTGGCTCAAGTGGGGCTTGCATACAATTCTGAATCCAATAAGCAATATCAAAGGGCCATAGATTTGTTCAAAACGGTTATCGATGCGAATACCGATTTTCCCCTGTTCGAGGTATATTGGAGTCTTTCAAGGTGCTACGAGTTGAACAGCGATAGTTCTAATGCATTGCTGATTTTAAGGGAAATGCAGATAAAGTTTGCTGCTAACCCACAGATGGAAAAAGTAGAACTCCGCATTAAACAGCTTTCTGTCTAATAACCTGGCGGCTATTTATATGCCGAAAATATCTAAAAATCTAAAAACTCACCTTTCGCTTTTCCTGGCTCTACTGGTTTTATTCCTCCCTCTGGATAGCCATTCCGTGCCTTTTATTGACCAGGAAGCAGAAATAGCCATGGGCAAAGGCGCCGACAGGCAAATTTCTCAACAATATGGAATTTATCAGGATAAAGAACTACAGATTTACGTCAATAGAATTGGGCAGAAACTTGTGTCTCAGTTGTCTGATAAAGTTTTTCCAAATTACTATTTTCGTATTGTGGACAGTTCGGAAATCAATGCCTTTGCTTTACCGGGGGGCTATGTATATGTGACCTTGGGCTTGCTGGCAATGGTAAATAGTGAGGCAGAACTGGCTGGGGTCTTAGGTCACGAAATTGGGCATATAATATTTCATCATGGTGCCAAACAAATGGTGCGCAGTATAGGTTCGCAGGTATTAGCCTTGGGTGGGGCGATTGCGAGTCCAAAAAATGCAGGTCAATGGCTTGTCGTGAGTAGTGCAATGTCTCAGCAAATCCTACTGGGATATGGCCGGGAAGCTGAAATCGAGTCGGACCAACAAGGAATTTTGAATAGCAAGGAAGCTGGATACAGTCCCTTTGGGATGTCCAATTTTTTAAAAAGCCTGAGACGAAAGGAAATTATGTCGGGACAGTCATATCATGCTTTTCAAGCATCCCATCCTGATACTCGTGATCGAATCGTCAAGGCTCACCTTTTGGCCGGACGTATGACTCATGCACCAGAAAATGCCAAGAGTTTTCGAGATAGATATTTAAATAGAATCCGTGGCCTGAAATATGAAGGGCAAAAACACGCGGGGGACAGAAAACGCTACCAACCTCAGTATATTGACTATTATGAGGTTCGGGAAGGAGATACCTTTCAGAGCATTGCAGCAAAAGAGTTGGGGGATAAGAGAAAAGATCTGGATATTTCTGTTCTCAATGGGCGAAGGGAATCCAGCCAGCCAGAGCCTGGTAGTTTATTAAAGATAGTGCGAAAAGGTAAGTTCAAAAAAAATAAAATCCTCCAACTCAATCCAGATTTTGGCAGTGACCCCGCTCTGGGTTTGCCTCCATTGCAGAATAATTAGCCGGTTGGAAGACTTCCTCCTCAATAAAACACATACCGTTCACCTCAAGCCAGAAGGCGAAATCTGCAATCGACTCAAACAGGGAACGCGCGTAAAGACCATCAAAAGAAAAGGTGACTGGATTCACATCACCTGGCGCGGTGGTAAAAAGAAAGGGTGGATAAATCATCCAATATAATTAATTGCAGAAACTAAACTTAAGCCGACACAATCAACATTTAGAAAACGCTTGTCTTAATATCAGTCTATAAGTTATTCTTCACAAAGGTAAACTAGTTACCCATTTGTACGCTCAAGTATAACCCACCTTAAGTGTCCCATTTTTTATTTAATAGCGCAGTTTTTATGAAAATTAATAAACTCATCGGTTGTATTTTTATTCTGATTGGCTTTGTATTTAATGAAATTACCTTAGCCTTGATATTTAAGGGTTGGTATGGGTTTGACAAAGTTAATTGGCTTTTACGTTTATGCATTCTCACCTCACAGGTATTTTTTATCTTCGTTGGATGGCAGATTTTAAAAGGTAGATCTCTGACTTGGTTTTTGGGTGTTTACAGAGATATGTCATTGTTCCTATTTAACGCCATTCTGTTGGTGGTGTTACTTTTGGGTGGGGTTATTTTTAAGGATAAACTATACGAAATGAGGTCATTTGGCCCTATCATTTCAAATCATCAGCTCCTTCAAGAACAACCAGAAGTTATGAAGGAAATTTATCCAGATCGAACCTTTGAAGAGATCAGGGAAATCCAAGAAAATTCAGACCTCGCTTCCCACCCAGTATTAGAACTGATGGAAAAACCAAGGCATTCCAAGCATTACAACGTTGGTTTTGAGAATATGCGCTACGACTCTGCCGTTAATGCTAATAATGCAGCTTCATCGATAAATGGCTCAACTTGGGTTTTTGGTGGCTCTACAACATTTGGAGCTCTTGTGAGTGATGACGACACAATCCCAGCCTATTTAAACCGATTAGGGGGGAGAGAAAATATTTTTATAAATTTTGGAGTTAGATCATATTTTCTCAACACAGAAATCGAAAAACTTTTATTGTTACTGAAGAAAGGTTGGAGGCCAAAACGGGTTATTTTCATTGCTGGGCTTAATGATATTAGCTACCTAACCCAAACCCGTTTTCATCCCTTAGAAACCCCTGCTCGTAATCCTTTTGGATTCAATTTTTCGGTCCAAAACTTCGATAGAGTTTTGGATTCTATTAAGGTAGCTATTCAGCATCGGTTTCCAGCTAAGCCTGAACAACTTGTCCCAAAAGATTTCTATGAAAATGTTTATGAAGCGGAATCTCCATATCAAAAATATCCCGTTGCTTTTTTTGACTATTATTACCGAAGACATGGGAATGCTAATAAGGTTTTAAGTAATCAGGAACAATATGTGAAAAAACTGTACTTATTTTACCGTATGAATATTGATTTTCTTGAACATTTAGGAAACTCTTATGGTTTTAGCACTCATATTTTTTTCCAACCAATAGGTCTTCTTCACCTGGAAAATCCTCACATAAAAAACTCCCAGATGTATCAAAAGTGGTGGAGGTATAAAATCTATAATGCTATTGTGCCGCTTTTTCAGGAGCGTTTAATCGACCAGCCACTTCCGCAGTTTTACGACATTTCTGATGCTGACAAGGGGTGTCATAGATGCTACGTAGACTTAACTCATTACAATTCGAAACTTAATGCAAATATAGCCCAGAGAATATTTGAACGATTGAATTCTGATGGAGAGTAGAAAGCATGCTTCTCAAATTTTTCGTTTATTTGCAGGGCTAAACAGGTTAAACAAGGAATTTGTTTTAAGTAACTAAAGAAAGGGTGGGTAAATAACCCCCATCCCTTACTGGTATAAAATCAAACATAAAAACCCCCGGACGGTTAAACCATCCGGGGGTTTTATTTATTACGTTTAAGTCCAGGCTTTTTAGGCAGTCAAAGAGTTGAGCGCCGATCCAGCTTTGAACCAGGTCATCTCTTTTTCGTTGAGTGTGTGGGCTACCTGAATCGAGTCGGTGGACCCATCTTCGTGTTTGACATTCAACGTAACGTTTTTGCCAGGAGCCAATTGATCCAGGCCGTCAAAACTGATGCGATCTTTGGCCTGAATCTTATCGTAGTCCGCTTTATCCACAAACGTGAAGGGCAGGACGGCCTGCTTCTTCAAGTTAGCTTCAAAAATGCGTGCGTAGGAGTGAGCCACAAACGCCATGCATCCCATATGACGGGGTTCCATGGCGGCATGTTCACGGCTGGAGCCTTCGCCTACATTTTCCCCAGCAAACGCAACCCAACCTAATCCTGAATCTTTCAGGTTACGGGCGATTTTATTGAGCTCCTGATTTTCTTCTCCAGTTACCGGATTATTTCCAGCCCCAGTATCAGGATGGAAGGCGTTGGTCGCGCCCAGGAACATATTGTTACTGATATTGTCCAGATGTCCGCGGAACTTGAGCCAAGGGCCTGCCTGTGAGATATGGTCGGTGGTACACTTCCCGCTGGCCTTAAATAAAACCGGCAAGTCCTGATAGTCGGCGACGGGATCTTGTTTTGGAAATGGATCCAGAAACGCCAGTCGCTCGCTGGTTGGGTCGATAACGACTTCCCCTGACATGGTCGGCGATTCATAACCCGCATCCTGCGGGGTATAACCATTAGGCGGAAGAACTTCTCCCTCAGGCGGCTGGAATTTGAAGTCTTTACCGTCCTTGTCTTTCAAGGTGTCGGTCAAGGGGTTGAATTTCATGGACCCTCCAAATGCCATGGCTACAACCAACTCGGGACTACTGATAAAGCCCAGGGTTTCAGGGTTGCCATCGTTACGTTTAGCAAAGTTGCGATTGTAAGAAGTAAGGATGCTATTTTTATCACCTTTCTTCATGTCGTCGCGTTTCCATTGTCCGATACAGGGACCGCAGGCATTAGCTAGAACGGTGCCTCCAACATCTTCAAATTCTTGAAGAATGCCATCACGCTTGATGGTCTGGTAAATGGTTTCCGAACCTGGAGTGACCATCAGGTTGGACTGGGCTTTCAATCCGGCTTCTTTGGCTTGTCGAACCAGGCTGACCGCGCGGGTCATGTCTTCATAACTTGAGTTGGTGCACGAACCGATCAATGCTGCGGAAAGTTTTTCCGGATAATCCTTTTCATCGACCTCTGCGCTCATTGCAGATACAGGTCTGCCGAGATCCGGTGTATGCGGTCCAACAATGTGAGGCTCGAGGGTACTCAGATCAATCTCATAAAATTCATCGTAGTATTTTTTAGGATCGGCTTCTACCGATGGATCAGACCTCAAATCATCAGCATATTGTTTGCACAGGTCTGCAATGGGTCCACGATCGGTGGCACGCAGATAAGGGTCCATCATATCGTCATAACCGAAGGTGGAGGTGGTTGCACCAATTTCTGCACCCATATTTGTAATGGTGCCTTTACCTGTGGCGCTCATATTGCGAGCTCCTTCACCGAAATATTCTACAATTTTGCCTGTGCCACCCTTTACCGTCAGCATGGTTGCTACTTTGAGGATGACATCTTTCGATGCTGTCCAGCCGCTCATTTTTCCGGTTAACTTGATACCCACGAGTTTAGGCATTTTGGTCATGAAAGGTTGATTGGTCATTACATCAACCGCATCTGCACCGCCTACGCCTATAGCAATGGTGCCCATACCGCCAGCGTTAGGGGTGTGGGAGTCTGTACCAATCATCATGGTTCCGGGGCAGGCATAGTTCTCATAAACCACCTGATGAATAATTCCTGAACCCGGTTTCCAGAATCCCATGCCGTATTTCATTGCGGCGGAACGCAGGAAGTCATACACTTCTTTATTTGTCTCTTCGGCGGCTTTAAGATCGGCCATAGCGCCTGTATAAGCCTGGATCAAATGATCACAATGAACAGTGGTGGGCGCAGCTACTTTGGGCATTCCTGCGGACATAAACTGAAGGATTGCCATCTGTGCGGTTGCGTCCTGCATGGCCACACGGTCAGGACTAAGAAAAATATTGGAAACACCACGCTCTAGTTTAGAATAGTCGGTGCTGGGATCCATATGGGTAAAAAGGATTTTTTCAACGATGGTCAGGTCCCGGCCTAGATTTTTACGGGCGGCATCACAAATACTTGCGTAGGACTTAAACAGCTTTTCAATTGGAGCTAATTCCATTAACATTAGACTTCACCTTATATTTAAATGGGGTTTCAAATAAAAGACCCGGCAATCCATATACCCGGTCAAAACTTCAAAGACACTAATATAATAATTGCCATGAGTTATCCCGATGTTTCAACGGGATGACAAATTGCAAAGCAAACAATCAAATTATTCGAGACACTTTTAAATTACGAATGCCACTTTTCGAGGCGGATATTCTGGCATGAATCCTAACGGATTTCAATGTTTTTCAAAACGCCTTTTTGAGAGCTTTTAGTTCAATATTTCAGCTATTTTCAGGTTTATCTAACATTTTGTCAGGTCTAGGTTTATGTCTTCAATTTTTGATTCTCAGGCTTTTAACGCGAATCTCTTTTTTCCAAGAGGCGATACAGGGGCCACACCCGGAAATTCCGATGAAATTCAAGTACAAGTAGGGCCGGAAACTTTCATCCATGTTCGCCGCCATCCATCGCCCAAAGCCCGGTTTAGTTTATTATTCTTTCACGGTAATGGGGAGATTGTGTCGGACTACGATAATTTCGCAGAAATTTTTAATTCAATGGGAGCAGAATTAATCATAGCTGATTTTCGTGGCTATGGCAGGAGCACGGGGTCCCCCACTCTCAGGGCAGCACTGGAAGATGCACATAAAATCTATGACCAACTCAAATCAAATAGTAAGTTAAAAGAAAAAGTCTGTATCATGGGTCGTTCTCTAGGCAGTGCGCCGACTCTGGAGCTTTGCGCCAAACGTTCTGATGTCGCAGGTTGTGTTCTAGAAAGCGGTTATGCAGACCCAATCCCGCTGGTAGAAAGACGGGGCTTGAAAATTGATAAAACCACACCGGAAGAAGATGCGGTTTTTAATAATAGCCAGAAGATTCGCTCTGTGAATTGCCCACTTCTTATCATGCATGGCTCCGATGATTTTTTGATATCTCCGGCTGAAGCCAAGTTGAATTATGATAATGCCGGGTCCAAATTGAAACATCTTGAAATACTAGAAGGGGTAGGGCACAACGATATGATGATGAATCCTGCCTATTTTTCTACCTTAAAACAATATTTTGATTCTTTGTGACAGGGAGTTAATTGTGAAAAAATTTTACAATATCGAAGGTTTGATTCGCAACGGGTTCAAATTGAGCCGCGACTATGAAACCCTCGATTTTACTTTCGCCAAATTCGGCGATGATGCAGTGCAGGAAATGGCCAAATCACGCTCCATCAAACAGGTCCGAAGACTGACCATCAATGGGAAAAAACTAACCGCATTATCGGCGCAGGCATTGGCGAGGTCTAACAAGCTACCTAATTTGGAATCCTTAAAACTATATAAAAATAAAATTGGTGATGAAGGGATTAAATACTTAGCTGAATCCGATCAATTTCCAAATCTCAAATCCCTTCGATTGGCATGGAATGAGATAGGTCCAGAAGGGGCTCGTAACCTGGCTGAATCCTCTCATATGGAAAATTTGACTTCTCTGGCACTATCAGAGAATCAGATTGGAGATGAGGGGTTGAAATATCTAGCTGAAGCCAAGTCTCTGACTAGCCTGGAGATTATGGACCTTAGGAAAAACAAGATTACCGATGTAGGGGCTGTTGCATTGTCCAAAAGTAAATGCCTGCCAAAACTGCAAACCATCGACCTTACTGATAACGCTTTAACGGTAAAGGGAAGGGACGCTCTGGCCGAATTTAAAGTTTTTAATCTTATTCGGGCTCGACTCAGTGAAGATGGGAATAAACTGGATCTCAGCAACCTGGGCATAGGAGATGTTGAGTGCAAATGTATTGCAGAATGCGAAGATTTAAAAGACTTGACCCATCTATACCTGGAGCTGAATAAAATCACAGATAAAGGCATTGCTCACCTTGCATCCAGTGAATACTTGAAAAACGTTACTCTCCTGTCTCTCGACCGCAACAAAATTGGGGATGAGGGTTTTATTCATATCGTAAAATCAGAATCCTTACAGAATATTCAGGTACTGATGGTCGAAAATGCTGGCATCACAGATAAAGGCATCAATGCTATTTGTGAAGAAGAGTGTATGAAAAGTCTGCTCCGGTTGTATATCGAAGAAAATGATACCACTGAAGAAGGCCTGGAACTGCTCGCCGAACCTGAGCATTTGCAACAGCTTGAGTATCCTGAGTTTGATCGTGAAGAAGAAATAGAAGAAGAGGAAGAGGAAGAAGAAGAGTTCGAAGATGTCGAAGATATTGAAGAAATAGAGGAAGAAGAAGACCTCGGTGATGAAACCGAGTATGAAAAGGAGTAATAAGCTTTTTCATTGGCCCTCCGTAAGCCCTCCAGGCTTTCTTACCTGCACACCCGTTCAACCACCTTGGATATGGGTATATCCAGATAAAAAATTAGCTATTGCAATAATTTTGGTTTAAGCATATATTTTCACTCTGCTTTTGCCCAGATATTTATTTTTGTTCTTAATATTTATGGAACGCTTTTCTATTGAGAAAGGTTGAACTATGGCATCCTTTAAAGATTTATTTTCTCGCCCTGTTAGCATCCTCCATCCAAATGATAAAGCCGAATACAAAGAAGAGATCAATTCAATGGGCTCAACCAAGGATGTTAGAGAATTTCAGTATTTGTTTTCGGATTGCTTTAACCATCATGCCGAAATGCATTCAAGTGCAAATGATAGTAGCCTTGAAGTAATAAAGGGCGATCCTCATAGAGTTATTTCAAGCGATAATCTGACTTCCTATTTTTTGGAAAACCTTTATGTGATTCCAAAAGTTCATATGACCGATAGTCATGATGAGACTGAAAAAAATAATAATGAGGTATCGTTCGATGATTTTGTGGAAATGGTTACGGCAAATCCTATTACAACCAGCGATAAAGCCACGCATGATTTAGGTAAAAACAGAAGGTCCTATTTAATCGGGAATATCGGGGAGGGTAAAACCACATTAATCGCCAAATTATTAAAGGAAATTAAAAAAACCGAATTCCAGGAAAAGAATGGGTCTCTCATTCCCATATATATAACGGCTGATGAATACATTCTCTCAAATAACAGGCTCAAGGAAATTGACACAGAGTTCTATTCCGATTTATATCAAAAAACCTACAATGAGATCTGTTTAAATCCCAATTTTGCAGAGCTCTCCGATATTAATGATTTTTGTCCAAATCCAAATAATCAGGACCCTATATTTCGCATCAAACGGCTAGCAAAACATTTGGCCGACCGAGGGGTTCGCCTTTTATTTATTCTGGATAACCTTGATAGATACCACTTTTATTTTTCCCGGTACTCATTTTTTAAAGAATATAGTCAAGAGCAATCTGAAAGTATTAAAAGAAACTTAGGCGGATTGATTAATACGTTTTCCTCCCGTTCAGAACTGGGCTCTACGGGGCTTTGCGTATTGATTGTGTGCCGAAAATATGTGTATCAACATTTCAGATTTTCAACAAATGCCATCACTCCCGATGAGGATTTTTCATCAGTGTTTCAACTTACCCCGGCCGCCGTTCAAAGTGTCGTTTCCTCTAGAGTGGAATTGTTAGCAAAATCCATAGCGCAAATTGAAAAATCTAAACCTCAGAAAGGCTCCGACTGGAAAGATGCGTTGGTCCATTTAGAGGACATTTTAAGGTTGGAAGGTTTAGAGCAAAAATATAAAGGTTGGGGAACTGACAAGTTTTCCGAGTCTGCACTAGAGGCAATTAGCCAACTGAGTCATCATGGTCATCGAACTTTCGTAAGTTTTTTATCATCCCTTAAATTGAATTATAAGGAAGTTGGTATATTTGAAAGACTAATATCCAAGCAAACCATCATTTTGTTAATTATTTATATTAATAATCTTAGAAAAAGATACACCCAAAAAAACGATCACATTCCCAACATGTACCTGAACGACTGCGTTATTTTAGATAACCCCGAATTCCCCAATGCTCATCAGCCTCATCAACATACCTATTGGTTAAAATATTTGATATTGAAATATATGGTGCATAAGGAAAGTGAAAGTACAACCTTCGGAGAAATATATGAACTATTTCATGTGAAGGGTGGGTTTGAAGATCACTTGGTTCGTCATGTCATCGGTAGCCTTTGCACCTCAAATGAATTTCGTTGCGCGGAGGTTGATTATTCCCTTGGGGAGAACAACTTTATGCAACGTTCCATCATACCCACAGATAGGGGAAGGTATCTGGTGAACTTTGACAGCAAACTTTTTCCTCGACATAAACATGAAGTGGATTTTTGCTTCAGTTTTATATATTTGCAGCTAGTGATTGATGATCAAATACTTTCTGTTCCCACCAATTTTTACAGCAAAATATTTACCAATAAAAACTATTCCTATTTATATATGGATGAAACAAATTACGGGAAGTTGGCTGGGGAAATGGTTAAAACTAAATCTGCGGCTGTTTTATATTTTCTGAGGGTTTTGACAGCTTCTTTCAATGTGGAAAATGAGCGCAGGAAGGAATTATTTGATTACCTTGAGAAAGAGAATATTTTGCCAAATATTGACCATGTAGCGGCTTCAATTAAGGAAGAAATCAGGCAATTATGTTTTAAACTAAAACTTGAGGACCACTATCCCAAGATTGAGAAGCTGTGGAAAGAATTGACCTCAGATAATGAATATGAAAATTTCTTTAGAGAACATTACAAATCTGGAGATAAAATTTCATGAGTTGTCTGACTCAATTCGATTGTGGAAAAATTCTAACCACATTGATAGGATCTTTTGCGGGTTTTTTTTTTGGTTTAGTGCTATTTATTTTGAGGGATTGGTTTCTTGGGGTAGAAAAAAAGAAGGCCGCAAAATTAACTCTCATTTTTTTGGTGGAAGAGCTTGCTAGTAAATTAGAGCTGGATCCAGGTTTGTTTGAGCATTTATCCCTAAATAGCCTTACAGGTTCTTTGCAGGGAATCGTTAATGACAAGAGTTTGGATCCTCTTTTCAGAGAATTTTTAACGTATTACACCCACTGGAAAACAGGGTGCTATTTGAATATTCGTCAGCAACTGGTCGACTCTGACAGGGAGATTTTGAAAGAAATTTCCGGGAAAATGAATCTCATCAAGTATTAATTATTAAGGTTTGGCTTTCTCCCCTATATTTCTTCGTCGTTAGATTGAATTTTTTCTGCCTACCAGGAAGTGCGCCAGAGTTCCTGTGAAGATTTCATTTTGAAGATTTCGTTGATCTTACTGATGAAACTTTCGTTGGTGAAAGTTTTCGTGTATTCATCTCCGGAAGTTTTATAAGGGTTCCATGACATGGCTAATCTTTCGATGAACATTTCTTCAAGTTCAACGTGAGTGATTTTCTGAATAATGCCGGATTCGGAGTCGACCAGAATCGCGACCATATCGTAGTCTTCCTTCGCATACAGGGCTTCAATGAAGCCGGGGGCCTCTTTTTCCTGCTGAGCTGGATTGCAGGGGGTTTCCAATAGCCAGTCTTCACTGTCTATAGCAAAAATGGGGATGGAGGGAAACTCAGATTCCGTTATCAATTTAGCTCTCCATTTTCCGCTAAATGCCTTAATTTGTGCTTCTGAGGGATTTGCTACAGAAGCAACCAGTAGCATATCGCCATTAGGGGAAAAGGAAAGGCCGCCCCCATGGCCCTCAATTGGTAAAGGGCAAAGCTTGCCTTCCTCAAAACTTATTGTTTGATCCATTTCATTCATAATAATTTTTATATTTTAGATTTAAATAATGATTGTTTCGTTGAAATTGGACAGCTTTTTCAACCTCAAGCATTTAGGATGCATAGGGAATAAAAAGGGTTCTGTCTCCCTCCATTCATTATACCAGTTGAGTTCTCGTTTTGGTTCGGTTAATCTTACCGGCTCAAATACATTTAACGTATAGTCCTTATTATAAAAAAATGATTTCCACTCTGATTTCCCATGCCAGCCTGCTGATACAGTCGCGGGACACCACATTGCTCACAGACCCAGTGTTTTTTGATTATTTATGGGAAGAATGTAATGTTCAGTGCCCGAGCATAGATCTTGCCCTTGAGAAACTCCCCAAGGTGGATATCTTAAATATCTCGCATAGGCATCAGGATCACTTTGATATCCGAACCCTTGCCTACATTGCGGGAAGTACTGATATTTTGGCACCAGATGCTGTGGTCCTGGCTCCGCGTGATGAGATTCTGTTGGAAGTACTGAGTGAATTAGAATTCAAAAATGTTACCGTAATGGAAGATTTCAAAACCTTGGAAATCAAGGGACTGACTCTGACACCAACACCTTCCTTGAATAAGCAGGATTATTTTCCGGAACACGGCCTGTTGGTTCATGATGGAGAGGTGACACTCTGGAACCAGGTCGATACCATCGTTTCACCGGATATCATTAAGTATATGCATCGATTGTATGGGCAGTTGGATTTCGCTCACGTTCGTTATCTGCCTCTTTTAGAAGGAAACTTTTCGTTTCATAATCCGTTGTCGTTGCCGATGGAAGAATACAGCTCCTTCCTCAAGGTTGCTACAGCCACTCGACCCAAATTTGCAGTTCCGGGTTCGGCGGGGTTTAAATACAGGGATGAGTTTGGTTTTCTTAATCAATACTCCTTCCCAACCACTCAGGAACAGTTTTTAAGGGATTTAAAAGATTTTTGTCCAGATATAAACAGTAACGTGTTTTATCCGGGTGATAGAGCAAGTATTTCTAGAGAGGGTGTCGAGATCCAGAAAGCGGCTGCGGATTTTGTAAAAATCAAAGTTGATGATGGGCATGAGGTGGAGTTCAAGCCTGTAGCGCAAGTTCCGCCTATACGTACACAGACGCTAGATAAAGCCGAGCATGAGAAGGAGTGGGAGAAAGTTGTTGATTTTGTAGAGAACCGTTTTGTCGATATATTGGTCGAGAAAAAGGGAGTCCAAAGTTGGGTGGATTGGAAGGTGGCCTACCAACTAGAAGTTTTCGGACAGGAGGGCTCCGAAATTTGGTGCCTGGATTTTGCCGGTGAGGATGCGAGTATTATCAAGGGACGAATTTGTAAAATCAATCTCTATGAGGGGATAGCCTGTTCGGAACTGTATCGGCTAATTCAAAATGACACGAGTTGGGATTATGTAGGAATCAATGGGCAATATCGCACATTTAAAGATATCTATAGGGTTCGAAATGGGGAGTTTGAACACTGGACCAAGACAGATAATAAATTCCCTCAGCCTTTAACAGAAGTTTTCCCTGCCGGACAGGATATGGACCGAGCAAAATTCATGCGGGATGTTAAACGTTGGAAAGGCAATCCGAAGGTTTAAGCATACTGCAGTAAGAATAGCCATTGACAGGGTCAGGGGCAGGGGGTAGAATTCTAATCTTCAAAATTACAAGTAGTTATAAAAATGCACGGCGGTGTAGCTCAGGTGGTTAGAGCATACGGCTCATATCCGTAGTGTCGGCGGTTCAACTCCGTCCACCGCTACCATTTTTAGTTTCCAATCTCCTCCTAGAAATACTTAGATTACTTCGCTAGCATTCTTCAGAATCTAAAAACCCGGTCGGAAAACTTATACGCCAGGCCCATACCAAAGTAGAATTGGTTGTCGGAACCTACTCCCCTGACTAATGGGCTATATGCGGCATCTCTAGTCAGGCGTTTGTAACCCATAACCCACTTTGCGTTCCAACGCCGGGTAAATTCTATAGAAAATTTGGAGCTTACTGAGATATCTTTCCATCCCCCTCTTGGGACAAAGGCTACGGAGGTAGATGAAAATATAGCTTGGTTAGCTTGGGCTTGCGAAACTCCAAAATAGGTTTGCATGTAGTTCTTGTCTGCGAAAGTTGTTGCCGCTTTCAATGTCCAATTTATACGTCTATTTGGTTTGATGGAATAGGCAGCTCCAATATCAAATAAAGTTCCTTTGTGGTTATCTGAAAGATCACTTCTGATTTGAAAGGAAAGCGAGTACCGCCCCATATTATACTTTGCAAACATGCGGCCATCAAACCCGCCATCAATATCGTCAAAGCCATTTAATTTTGCCGAGTCTTCTTCTTTGCGACTCTCGTAATATCCTATTCCTCCCCCGAGTTCCAATTCCCTATCTTTTAGGAAATAGACTCCTAGTCCCCTATCGACATTTAGAAACCCCCATTTTCCTATAGAAATATCAATTATAGGAAGGAGATCGATCTCGCTTTCATCGGAGCCTTCATAAAGCGGTCGGCTTATTGCCATACCTCCGAGGGAAAAATTGTCTGCTCTCAAAGAATCTGGGGAAATTAAAAAAGTCGCCATTAAAAGCGCTAGAACAATTTGCTTCATGCTGTTAAAACCCCAATCATATTAATACTCCCTCCACAGTATAGACCTAACCTTATCTTCTTATCGAATGATGTTTCTAAAACTAAAAAATAAATTGGTATTATTTAAAAATAAATTAAATAACGGGTGTTTAAAGCCATTTATCCGATAAATTTCATAAAATAGCCATTTTAAACCATAGTTTTTACGAAATATTGTGATTGAAAATTTCACGATACATCAAAATACATGCGTTGAGACCTATTATTGAATTTTTGTCTCGTAGAAATCAATAAAGGATAGGGATGTAAATCACAGGGATATCATCATGGACATCTTAAGCGGGTTAGGTTAGAATAATGAGAATCGTTCTCATCCTTAATTGCTTAGAACTTAATTCTTTGAATCTATGAACCTTCCGCCAATAATTGAAACAGATGAGATCATCTGTCAATGCTATCAGGTCACAGAAGGCACCATTCGTAGGGCCATTGCAGAAAAAGATCTAACAGAAATTGAATCTGTTACAGAAGCCTGCGACGCAGGGGGTGGTTGCCATTCCTGCCATATTCTCATTCAGTTTTTTATTGATGAACATGAAGGAAAATCAACCGCCATGGAAGATTTAGTCCACAACCATGCCCAAAAGGTTAAAAAGAAGGGTATTTTGAGTCGATTTTTTAAAAAATATTAATTCCGCAGGGACTAGCCAGAGAAACTTTAGAAGAGCCAGGCTGTAAATTCCTTAGTCTCGTTGTTACAGGCCGTTCCCACCCAGCCATTTCATCAGTGAGTCCAGCCTCATACTGGTTAATTCTTCTTTCCAAATCCAAATCCTTTTGATAACTTGAAATTTCAATATTCTTATAAATCTCTAATCCTCAAATCAAATGAAGCCTGAAAATTTTATTTTATACAGTGGTGGTGCACAGGGTTCTGAAGCAGAGTTTGGTAAGCAGGCAGAAAAGGTGGGGGCGCAAGAAGTAAACTTTACTTTTGAAGGTCATAAAACGGCTCGCTCCAGAGGTGTGAGGGTGCTAACTACCGATGAATTGCTTAAAGGGGATGTCAGTCTTGCCTATATTGCAAAAATGATGAATCGTAAATTTAACACCGGCAAATTGTTCAAAAAAGTTATGCAAAGCATTTGGCATCAGATCAATTGCGCTGAAGAAGTGTTCGTGGTTGGAAAAATTTTGGATGATAATACCGTTAAAGGGGGAACCGGCTGGGGAGCAGAGTTTAGCAAGCTGTGTAACAAACCCCTGCATGTTTTTGATCAGGAACAGGACTCTTGGTTCAAATGGAGTGGGGACTCCTGGAAAAATGAAAAGGCCCCGAAAATCAAATGTAAAAACTTTGCCGGTACCGGAACGCGTTTCTTAAACCCAAAGGGTAAAAAAGCTATAAAGGAATTATTTGAAAATTCCTTTGCAAAATAAAATACTGTGAAGCCCATCCGTGCTGCTTATTTTGATTGTTACTCTGGTATCAGCGGTGACATGATTCTGGGAGCCTTGTTTGATCTCGGAGTAGACCCCGGAAAAATTCGCAAAGCCCTTAATACTATAAACCTCAAGGGATATAAACTTAAAACCAAGCAGGTTAAGCGCGGGCTCATCTCGGGCACTAAAGCGGAGGTCCGCATCGATAAATCTCCCCCTGCCAAACCTACGGCCCGGAAATATTCTGATATCAAAAAACTCCTTACCGACTCAGATCTGTCTTCGGTAGTAAAAAAGAACTCTCAAGAAATTTTTAAACGGATTGCCCGAGTTGAAGCGGCGATTCATAAAACGACCCTGGATAAAATTCACTTTCACGAAGTCGGGGCGGTTGATTCGATTGTGGATATCGTAGGCGGGGTGGTTGCCATTGAATCCTTAAAAATTGATAAAATTTTTGCATCTCCTCTAAATGTGGGTGAGGGCTTTGTTCAGTGCGCACACGGTTGTCTACCTGTTCCTGCTCCGGCCACATTAAAACTTTTGAAAGGGGTGCCCATCTTTTCCAGCGGAATAGAAAAGGAACTGACCACACCAACAGGTGCGGCCATGATCGGATTTTATGCCGATAAATTTGGTTCTCTTCCAGGCATGAGAATAGTTGATGATGGGTATGGGGCGGGGGACCATATTATTCCAGAAATGCCCAATATGCTCCGAGTTGTTTTGGGTGATATTTATGACGAACCAGATGAAGAACTCGTTGTCATTGAAACCAATATTGACGATATGAATCCTGAGTTTTATGAAAGTGTGATGGATTCATTGTTTAAAGCGGGGGCCTTGGATGTTTATTTTACTCCTATTATTATGAAGAAGAGTCGGCCTGCCAATAAAGTTTCTGTTCTTTCCAGCGAGAAAGACAGGGAGATCTTATCAGAAATTCTCTTGCGTGATACATCCAGTTTTGGCGTTCGATTTTATCGAGTTGGCAGGATGGTTTTAGAGCGAGAAATTAAATCCGTTAAGACTTCGTGGGGTCTCGTTAAAGTTAAAATCGGAAAATTTGAGGGCGAGGTTGTACAAATATCCCCAGAATATGAGGATTGCAAAATAATCTCACTCAAAAAGAAAGTGTCTATTAAAATGATCCATGATGAAGCACGCTTGCAAGCAATAAAAATTTAATTCTCTCCATAAAACCTTTCCTTTTTTAAGTCAAGAATTAGGATAATAAGCCAGCCTAATATTCAGCACTTCGTTTCTGGTCTATTACGGCCTCGGGGTGCTTTTGTTTTTATTTCTTTTTCTCTTGTTAGGGAGTAAAAACTTTTGCATATATTCTCATAACTCCCAAGCTGAAAATTGCTAGCAATCCATTGCGCCGGCTGCCAAATTTACCTCTAAGTACTTTTAATCATTGAAATTATTTGATTTTGTGCCAACCTGATAGCTATTGTTTGGTTATAAATTCAAATGGGAGTTTCTCATGCCAATTCATTTCACTGATATGGAAAACATGGAAACGGATACCACGGAATCCTTCTTTTCTGAAAAATTTTTGAGAGCGCGCATTGATGACAGCAAACCCTCCAATGAAAATTACGATCCCATTTTTGAAGAGGGCAGAAGTGAAACTTGGATGGAGACACATGAAAAAGAAATCAAGCAAAATGATTTGGAGTATGAAGAAGACGTCAATCAATACATCACCTTGATGCTTGCTGAAATGGTGAGTCCCAAATCGGCTGTATTAGCCAATCAATATCTGGTGGGTGCTAATTCCGATGCAGGTCAAATTGCCATTGATCTCAAATTGGAAACCCAGAAGTATCAGGTTTACAGAATCAATGCTGACTTTCTTCTTTTCCATTTAGGATTATTCAGTCCAGACTCCAATATTTTGGGCCCTAAATATTTCGATAAAGGAGAGTCTTATTACAGCTCCGCCGCTGACAGCCTGAAAAATGCCAGGGGAGGGCGCACTGACTTATCTGATGTATTGGAAAAACTATCTTTAAAGTTTGGGAAGTATGTAGAAATTTTAAGATATATGAAAAACCAATCGTCAAATTATTTCAGCTTTCACTTTAAATTTTCTCAGGAAGAAATGGTCCGATTTCAAAAGTGATGAATTAGTTTTCCTGGTTTTTTTGTGAAATAGTGGGAATAAAGCATTGACAAGTCTGATCTACTAAACCTATATTACTTTTTTCATTCATACTAATTGCGCAGCTGATCTATGTGTATTTATAGAAAATTGATGATTGTTGTAGTGCTATGGGCTGTTTTTGGCGCTACAAATGTGCTTGCACAACCCCACGTGCATGGGCACTCTTCCGATCATCAAAATCAAGTGGCTTCCCCTTTTGATCAAAACAAGCAAGCGCAATCGTTGCATTGTCAACTCAAAGGTCATACCCATCTGGGATTTTGTCCTCATTCGCAGCTTGATAAAAACAAAATTTATCTCCCACATATATCTATAGATTGTGGGGGGAGTCGATCGGGTACTATTCCAAGTGTTCAATCTTTCAGCTCTGATTTTGCTGAATTGGGTTTTCTTTTTCCTGATCATCCTGAACCAGGGAATAAGCTGGCTCCTCAAGTATTTCTCTCCTTTTTTCGTTTTATCGAAGCGCTGGATCCTCCTCCTCAAGTTCTCTAAACATCTGTTTCCAACCCCAAAATAATTTCGTGCATTTTTAGGATAGTGATCGTTCGTCTATAGGGCATTGTTCCCAAATTCGGCATCATTACCTTTCGCCCACTATTTATTGGCCTCAAGATAGCTTTTTATTTTAGTAGAAAATCTTTTGAGCAATAAACATTGGAATGGAAATCCGCGCTTTTCAGTAAATAGAAGATGTTCTGAGGAGATTCTTGTGAATTTAGTTAAGCATATCTTAATGAGTAGTTTTGTGATCCAAATTTTAATTGGCCCATTTATAATTGTAGAGAGTCGCTCTGAAGAAGCTGAATTATCAGAAGTGGTCATTGCAGCACCAATACCAGAGTTTAGAGAGACAACGATTGAATTGCCCGGGACGCTTACAGTACCTAATAATTTTGAAGCCACAAGAATTATTCAACGAACTCCTGGAGGTGTTTATGTTGTTGGAGCAGAGCGATTTGAGGATAAATATAGCCTGAATTTTCAGGACACGGTCAGCCATGTTCCCGGGGTTTATGCAACCAAACGCTTTGCAGAAGAGGTTCGTATATCTATCCGAGGGTCCGGCATTGAACGAAATTTTCACCAGAAGGGTTTGACAGGTTTTCAGGATGGGGTTCCATTTGGGGCCGCAGATGGAAGTGGGGACTATCAAGAAATTGATACCTTGGCCATTCAGAGGATTGAAATCCATAAAGGTGGAAATGCTATGCAGTTTGGTAGCACAACACTTGGTGGCTCTATCAACATGATTTCCAAGACGGGTCACAGTAATCCTGGTAATCAATTGCGTTTAGAAATGGGTTCGGATGATACCTTCCGTGGGAATATTCAATCAGGCCGTGTGTTTGATGATGGTTCCGATATGTTTTTTAGTTTGTCAGGAACAAATAGCGATGGATTTCGCCAGCATGCGGATCAGAAGAATATAAAATTTACCTCGAACAGCGGTATAAAACTTTCCGACCAGGTTGAAACACGGTTTTACTTTTCATCCAACTACATCAATTTGGAGCTACCCAATACAGTAAACTTTGCTAAAGCTTTGGGCGATCCAGAAGCTGCTAAACCCTCGGCACTCACCGATGATGAGCATCGTGACATTATATCTCACCGTTTTTCCAATAAGACTACATTTGATTTGGGTGGTGGACATCAGATGGATATTGGTGCCTTTGCCTTTTGGAAAGATTTATATCACCCAATCACCTCATTTGTAGGGGTGATAGATCAGGAAAGCACAAATTTTGGATTATTTACTAAGAACTCCGGTTCATACAAAATTGGCAACAACTTAAACAGATATCGGTTTGGGTTAACCACGCATTTTGGTGAAACGGACGCTAAAGTTTGGGCCAACAATAGTGGTAATGCAGGTGGTTTAACTTCTAATGCAGATCAATCCGCACAAAATATTGTTTTGTACGGAGAGAACACATTCTACATTCAGCCTACGTTGGCCCTGATTACCAGTATGCAATATCTTTGGTCTAATCGCGATGTGTTTGACAAGCTGACTCCCAGTGAAACAGACAGTTCTGATTACGAGTCATGGAATCCTAAAATCGGCTTTCTATATAAGCCATCAGAAAAAATTCAGATTTTCGGGAATGTTAGCAAAAGCTATGAGCCGCCGGACTTTTCTGATTTGACCCAGGGTAGTACCTCAGGCTTCATTAATTTGGAAGCGCAACAGGCATGGACAGTCGAAGTGGGAACCCGTGGCGAACGCGGCTCAGTGGCCTGGGATATCAGCTTATATCGAGCATGGCTCAGAGATGAAATACTGAAATTCACCACAGGAGGTGGTTTCCCCGCAACGGGCTTTAATGCTGAAGATACTGTTCATCAGGGTGCCGAGGTGGGTTTGGGTTTTCAACTCGGAAAAAGCCTTTTGACAGATGGGGACAGTCTGAAGTGGTGGAATGCTTATACCTACAGCAACTTTTTCTTTAATGGTGACCCGCAGTTTGAGGACAACACAATTCCGGGGCAACCGCCGCATTTTTATAATACGGAATTGCGTTACGACCATCCAGATAAATGGTTCGTTTCTGCGAACATGCTTGCAGCCAGTAACGCGGATGTTGATTTCAACAACACCTTTGTAGCACCAGGCTATGCGATAGTCGGGATCGGTGCTGGATATGAAATCAATAAGCGCACCAGTTTGTTTTTCGAAGGACGCAACCTTTTTAATAAAGAATATATTTCTAACTTTTCTACAGCTGTTACGGCTACCTCCTCCTCTAACTTATTTTATGCGGGTGACCTGAGGAGGTTTTTTGGTGGTATTCGCATTAGTTTTTAATAGCAATATTGTGTCTGTTTCCTCCTAGCAGGCACTCATTGGAAGGTTGGCAGTTGGAGCCTGTTCAGGGCATGTTTCAGGTGCTGACCTTCCAGATTATTTTGAAAGGATTGAGGGAAAAATGATTATGTTTACTGCAAGAAGTGTGAGGCTTTGTATTGGGTTATTCATTTTTCTTTCTGCTGTCTCAAGTGTAGGAGCAAAGAATAGTTTATTGGAAGCCAATAGCCTTCCGAAGGTTGATCAGGTTAAGAAGGAGGGTTTAGTTAGCTGGGAATCCAAACCACGACTTGTGGATCAGGGTAATGGGCTTCAGCTCTTATTGCAGGCATCGGAAGGAATGAGTTTCATTTACGCTGCCCGAAAAGGAGATGGTTCACAAAACCTGTACTACTCCAGTTCTCATACTATGGGAGACACTTTTTCAAAACCCTATCCAATAAGTAAAGGGGAAGTGAATTCTCATGGTGAAAATGGACCCATACTAAGGCAAGGGCCGGGTATTGGCAGATTCGCTGTTTGGCAAGGGGGTAATGACCTTAAGTTTGCCCGTTCAATGAATTTTGGTCATAGTTTTACACCTGCCATAAAAGTTAATGACGACGCTGAGAAGACCTATCATTCTTTTCAAACTATGGAAGTGGGACCGAAGGGAACCATCTATGTGGCCTGGCTCGATGGGCGTGGTAAAGATACAAATTTACCTGGCACTTCTTCACTTTATATCGCCCGCTCGTTTGATCAAGGAACTACATTCGGAAAAAATATTAAGATTGCGGGAAATGTTTGTCCATGCTGTCGGCCCTCTTTGGCAATTGACGAGTCCGGAAAGGTCTATGTTTCCTGGAGACATGTCTATAAGGATCACAATCGGGTCGTGGCTGTTTCTTCCTCTCAGGATAATGGAGAGACCTGGTCTGAGAAGACTCTGGTAACTCCAGAAGGTTGGAAAATTAATGGTTGTCCGCATTCCGGTGCTTCCATGGAAATTCAAGATGGAAATTTATTTATCACTTGGTATAGCGGAGTGGATAACCGCGCTGCTTTGCGAGCAGGAATCTCTCTCGATGAAGGAAAAACTTTTAAGTATCTCGGTGAAGTACAGGGAAAGGTTTTGGATGCTAACCACCCGGATATTCAAATGATTAATGGTGAAGCTTGGGTGGTATTTCAAGGGAGGGATCCAATATCAGATAAGGGCTGGGGAGTTATTCGCCCCTGGATACTAAAAATTTCTGGTGAAGGAAAAATCAGTCAACCTCAACAGGTTCCATTCCTCGGCGATAGTGTTGCCTATCCTTATTTATTTAAAGGTACAGGGGGAAGAATTTATGCCACTTGGACTGAAATTTCTGAGAATGGACCCAAAGCCGTCCTTTGTCGTGGGCGAATTATTCAGTAAGCGTGGATTGAGAAAGTGAAGAGTAGTTTAATCTTATCAAGCGAGTAAAATTATGGATTCCATGTCATCTGCATTCGAAATTATGAGCAAGGGCGGGATTGTGATGCTGCCCATTATTCTATGTTCAATCATAGCTCTGACGGTGATTTTTGAACGACTCTATTTTTTCTTCAAAATAAATGAAGATGAACAAAAAATATTTGGAGCTCTCCAGGAACTTTTGAGAAAAGGTCGCCATCATCAAGCTTTGGAGCTATGTAAAGAGTCAAAGGGTCCAGTTGGTAGGCTCCTGTCAGCTGGCTTGTTCTATAAAAATTCACCTAAATGGAAGTTAGAAGAAACTCTCTCTGTGATGGGGCAGGAAGAAATTAACGATATGGGCAAGAACATCCGTACCCTCGAAGTTATTGCCGCAATTGCGCCTTTAATGGGTTTATTAGGAACCGTGCTGGGCATGGTTCAGGCATTCAATAAAGTGGCTGAATATAAAGGTCAGGTGAATCCTAGTCTTCTGGCCGGAGGAATTTGGGAAGCCCTCTTAACAACTGCCGCGGGTTTAGCGGTGGCAATACCTGCCGTGGTGATGTCGCATTATTTTGACCGCAAGATAGAAAAAAACTCGTTCGTCTTGACTAAATACTCTCAGTTGTTAGTGCATTCATTGGATGATAATCATGAAGGAAATGCTGAACCCGTTAATAAGCAAAAGTCCATTATGAAAGCCGAATTAATGAAAGCTTCAGCTTCATGATTGAAATCAATAAACCGATGCGTGACCGCTTTCAAGTAGACCTTGCACCGTTAATTGATGTGGTGTTTCTGCTATTAATTTTTTTTATGCTGACCTTTGCTGTTGCGGGGCAGGGGATAGACCTGTCGTTGCCACAAGGGGAATCAGAAGTAGTACAAGATGAACCGGACCTTACTATTCGTATAGAAGCCGGTGACATTATTTATCTAAATGACCAGATGGTGGCATTAGATGAATTTGCAAATAAACTTGAGGACGAATTAGATAAGCGCCAAAACAAACTGATTGTACTGGAATCGCATGAAAGAACTCGCTTCGATCTTTTTACACGAGTGCTTGATTTGGCACGTAAATCGGGAGCAACTGACTTCGCTATTGTGCGTTAAATTTATATTATGATTCGTTTACAACACCCACAGAGAGGTAAGAGCAGGCTCAACATCATTCCTTTGATTAATGTTGTGTTCTTGCTACTGATTTTCTTCATGTTGACTTCGACTGCGATTCAACAGGCAATTGAACTCCCTAAAGCTGAAACCGCAGAGGAAAATGATTCAGAATTGATAATGCTGACCATTGCAATGAATGGTGATTTGGAAATTGACTCCGAAAAAGTTACGCTCGAAATGCTTGGTACACAGTTGCAGAGAATAATGACCAAGGGCCAGAAAAAGCTTAGAATTGAAGCAGATCGCCATCTTGAGTTTTTGCGTTTTGGGGATGTGTTGGACCGAGTGAGGGAGGTTGGTATTGTTGACTTTGTGATTGCCACAGAGCCTATGGAGAATTCCTCGTCATGACCCAGAACCCAATAGTGCTGACCCGGCCGAAGCCGTTAAGTTATTCTTTGAGCATGTCCCTGATATTTCATGCTCTATTTATACTTATTCTGGGTCAAAAATTTCTTTTTGATACTGTACCTCCTACTCTTAAAGAATCGCAAATGGAGTTTAGAATTATCCCAAAAAAAACTCCGCCTCAAGTTGCCAGGGATTCTGTCCAGGAGACAAAAATTAAAATACCAATCCCTGCACCAGTAATCAGACAGATACTCCAAGAAACACCTGTTACAAAAATAAATCCGGTCAATCCTGTTCAGATACAGCAGACCACCGCGTTTGTTGCAGTTAAAGGTGAATTTGTGGAAACCGCAAAAATTGCTTCCTTCCCCATGGAGATTGCTTCACATTATAGTGAATCGGTTAAGGGTTCATCACAGTCCTATTCAACGGTTCAAGCAATGAATACTTCTGCATCAGCGACGGTATTTGGTAGCGAGACCAAACCTAGACCCACAAACAAGATTGCCCAGCGTGGATATGGACGAAAGGCTCTCGTTCAAAACGAGGCTTTCCATTCATTTGTAGAGAAAGTAAAAATAGCAGTGGCGCAACCACAGACTTCATCTGCTGGTATGGCTCGCCAGGCCGTAGGGATTCGGTCGGCAGTTCCCATGGAGGTGTTCGCACATTTTTCTATAGAACCTCGTCCCCTGACACAATTGACTGACCGTGAAACCTTAAAAACTTTCCTTCAGGGAGTTCAGAAAAGTATAGGTTCCGCCAGGCACTACCCTGAAGAGGAGCGACAGGCCCTCCATACAGGACGAATAAAGGTTGCTTTTAGATTGCTTAGAAATGGCAACATTGAGCTACTTAGGCTGAAGCAAAAATCTAAGCATGTAGGCCTCAATCAGGCAGCGCTTGATGCGGTGAGTCAGGTTGTGCCATTTCAGCAAATTCCTGCCGGTGTCATGGAGGATTTTATTGATTTGGTGATCCCATTTCGATTTGATTTGAAATAATTTGAGGGTAAAAAAATGAGAAAATTCCAGCTATTTATTTTGGTATTGGCACTATTAGTTTTTACATTTCCTGCTAAGAGTGAAGCGGTCATTAATGAAGTTGACACAAATTTTGATGGCAAGCCTGATCAATGGCAACACGTTTCAGATCAGGGAAAAATGATGAAGATTGAGCACGATGGGAATTTTAACGGCACGGTTGAGCAGGTCGAGTTCTATGGGGCGACCGATCAGTTAATGCGCGTAGAATTTGATCGTAACGAGGATGGCAGTGTAGATCATTTTCAATACTATGGTGAAGATGGAAAACTCAATCGGATTGAAAAATCTGCCAAGCAGAATGGAAAGATTGATTGGAAGGAATTATATGGTCCTGGAGAAAAACTACAAATCGTGAAGATTGATCAGGATCAGGATGGGCTAAGCGAAACACAACAATATTATAATGAACAGGGTCAACTTGAACGTGTGGAACGAGACACGAGTAAGAATGGAAAAATTGATGTTTGGCAACGTATTGGTTCTGGAAAAAAACTAGAGACTACCGCGTTCGACACAGATATCGATGGTAAACCAGACCAGTGGCAAATTTTTGATGATTCACAAAAACCGGTTCGTATTGAATTCGATACTAATAAGGACGGTAGAGTAGACCGCTGGGAGCAATTAGGAAGAAATGGAAAGGTCGTTAAGGTCGAACTCGACCGAAACTTTGATGGCAAAGTTGATATGACTCAGCAAAAATAACGAGATGGAGATTTAGATTCGCTGTTTGTTCATGTATTCATCAAAATGCTTTTGATACATGATATCCCATTCAGGGGAACCTTCACGGGGAGCGTTACTATAGGTACTCATTTTTCGCCGGGCTTCGGCATCGGCTTTATCATCGAGTTGTAGAATTTCTGTCATTACCCGTGTGATATCCAGACGGATATCATTAAGATCGACTTTATAATCCAGCTCATCGCGTTTGGCAAAATCACGAACTATAAGACTGCTGATATGATTGATTTTTTCTCTGCTAATTTTCATTTTATATTTTTAAGGGAATTTAAAGAATAAGTCCGCGTTCACGCACTAATTTTGACTTCACCATTTGAAATACCCGCCCGTAATCCATCATGCTTCTTTCGTATTCCTCGGTTTTGGAATCAAGCAGGGTTTTTACTTCATCGTTAAGCCGGTCTTCAACCATAAGGTCTTCTGTAATAATTCCATTGATGATGGTTTGCAGTTTTTCCGGAGACTCCTCCCAGATAATTAGTTCTTTATCCAGAAAGGATTTAACAATATTTTTTGTGAGATGTTCGGTAAGTTCTTTAGTAAGGCGCATTATTTTATAATTAAAATTCAGATTTATTAAAGAGCGGGAGACGGGATTCGAACCCGCGACATTCAGCTTGGGAAGCTGACACTCTACCAACTGAGCTACTCCCGCCTGATCAACTCAGTCAGGCTTCTTTTCGCCCAGTATCAAAAAACAGTTATTGTCAGTTACCTGTATATCTATAATCGGGACACCCTGCTGACGCATTTCCCCGATGACCTGATTAACCATGGTTTCTATAGCTTTTGCACCTTCTTCGGCAGTATCGAGGACTCTAACCCCCTTGACCTTTTGATTGTGAAGCGACATCCAATTTCAAACCAATCAGGCTTATAGCCCAGTAATAGTTCATTTCCCTTTAAAATCAAGGGGAAACAAGTTCGCTAACTCCATTCATGTTTTTCCGCATTATCTACTATTTAACTTTTGTAATCAATCTTAATTGAAAGTTTGGCATACGGGCAGGTTATCTTTCAATGCTGGATGACTATCTGGGCAATAAGGGCCCCAAGAAATTACCAGATTGGAATTGATGTAAGAAAGGTTATTGATATTCTCCTTTCAATTGAGTACTATGGCAAATCTAAATAACTCGTGCAAACACAAAAAGTTGTAGGAACTTGGCGTTTATAAAGTTCCTACTTTTTATTTTGATTCTAGTCTAACAAAGCTTAGCGAGGAAATTCGTGGTCAAAGAAGTAGATTTTACGGAAAAAATACCGGTCACCCACCATCTGATAGAACTCAAAAACAGGGTTGTACAGGTAGGCCTAGTTGTTGCAATTTTTTTCGGTGTTTGTTTTTATTTTATCGATTTTCTATTGCTGTGGTTGGAGTCTCCTCTGCCTAAGCAATATGCCGACCTCACATTTATAACTCCTACAGAACCATTTTTTACCGCTATGAAGGTTTCCTTCATGGGGTCTATATTCATATCCATGCCATGGATTTTATTTCATGTCTGGGGCTTTATCGCTCCCGGTTTAAAGGTAAAGGAGAAAAAGGTAACAGCGTTATTTGTTGCTTTCGGAACCTTGTTTTTTCTATTTGGTGGACTCTTTTGTTATTTTTTGGTTGTTCCCCTAGGGCTAAAATTTTTACTAAATTACGGCACCACCTGGTGGAAAATGCAGGTTACCATCGGTTTTTATTTTTCCTTTGTGGTGAAGATGATTCTGGCTTTTGCATTTGCTTTTCAAACACCACTCATCATGGTTCTGTTGACCAAGTTTGGTGTCATCAATACAGTAAAAATGAAGCTGTACCGAAAATGGGCCTTTCTCGGTACATTCGCTTTGGCCGCAGTTCTGACCCCTCCTGATATTATCACCCAGGTTTTATTGGCATTTCCGCTTTATGGATTGTATGAATTTGGCATGATCGTATCCCGGTTTTTCGAAGATCCTAAAAATCGAGAGTCAGCGTTCAAACAAATGAAAGCGGAAGAGGCTGCAAAAAAAGCTGCCAAAGAAGCGGCTCAAAGAGCGAGCGAGGCAAATAAAGCTAAGCAGAAAGCCTCTAAGAAAACCCGCAAGTCTTCTTAATCAGACAAAAAATACCAGGATCGAAAGTAATCGTGGGTAGTAGAACACGATGGCAAATTCTGCCATAGCAAAACCTATATGCATCAGGATCGGAACTAAGATAGAGCCTGTTCCCTTCAATAAGCCTGCTGATATCATTCCTAGAAATAAATTTCCTATGCTTAGTCTGAAATGAAAAAGGGAATATAGCAGGCCCCCGCTAATAATTGTTCGACCTGTATTTTCTTTTGTAAACAGGTTGTTGACAATCAGCCCCATCACAAAGACCTGGTCAAGAAAAGGGACGACAAGGGCAGAAAAAACATTTCCAGCAGGAGACATGTAAAAGCCCATTTGCTCAGGATTTCTCAGGTCTGCTCCAGTAAGCAACTCTGATTGCGACAACCCCGTTTTAACTATTAAGCTGTCCAGTAAAATTACGCTTACGACAGGGAGCATTCCCAATAGAAGGCCTGTTCGTATAGGTTTCCCAGTATTATTTTTACTGAAGCCTAATTGTAAAAGTGAAACCCGCTTGGAGCTAAGAGCTATAGCCAAAACTAGTGCAAAATAAAAAAGGAATCCGAATTCGTAAATAAACCTGTTGCCAGAAAAAACCAAGTGGGTGGATGGGAATATAACCAGGAAGTAAAGGGCTATGATTGGGGTGAGAATTTTCACATTGAAACGCAGATGTTTAGGCTTTTAGATGCACGCCATACAATTAATTTTGGGAATTTGTTGGAGTGGCAAGACCTGAAATATGGGGCGAAGATTCTTTTTCGGACTTTTTACCGCTGATATGATCCTGCAATTCGAGAGGGACACCTGTGCCGCTTATATGATATATATATGTAGAAGCCCTGTCCTCATTAGAATAGAGTTCATCCTTCAAAACTGCGGCGTTGATATAGAACCCAGCAAAAATCAGGGCAGATAGAAGGCAGGACTCGAGAAATACGTTTTTCCACATAACAGGTTGGTTTATTTGATAATATACTTCTTCTATTGTAATTTTTTTTGAAACCAATTACAACCAAATAGCCATGGGAGCCAATGCGGTTGACAAAACAGGTATCTTTATTTAGTATCCTTCTTGAGTTAAACTATCCGTAGCCTCCCACCAAGGCATATACTTCATTCCATACTCCTCACTTTTGATGAGGCAAGCTTTCAACCGGAATTTATCATGAAAAAAATTGCTATTGCTTCCGATCATGGAGGTTTCGATCTTAAGGAAAGTGTCATCGCGCATCTTTTAAACACGGGTTGGGAAGTGGAAGACTTGGGGCCTCACAGTGGCGATTCTGTGGATTATCCGGACTATGGAATAAAACTTGCCGAAGAGGTTGCTGAGAAAAAAGTTGAGCGCGGAATTGTGATTTGCGGTACCGGGATAGGAATGTCCATTGTGGTCAACCGATTTCCAGGAATTCGTGGAACTTTGTGCGCGGACGTTTTCACCGCTAAATTATGTCGCGAGCACAATGACTCCAATATTCTGATAATGGGGGGTAGGGTGATTGGTAAGGGATTGGCCGCAGAGATAGTCAATACCTGGCTCAACACAGCTTTTGAAGGGGGACGCCATCAACGGCGACTCGATAAAATTAATCAAATAGATGCTTCTTTAAAGAGTAAAGAAAATCTTTAATTCAAGGAGATTCGTAAATTGTCACTTGCCGATTTTGATCCAGAGATCGCACAATCCATAAAAGACGAAACCGAGCGGGAAAATAATACCCTCGAAATGATCGCTTCTGAAAATTTTGTCAGCCCCGAGGTGCAAGAGGCGCAAGGCTCGGTCATGACCAATAAATATGCAGAGGGCTACCCCGGTAAACGCTATTATGGCGGTTGCGAGTTTGTTGATATTGCTGAAAGCCTCGCCATTGAACGGGCAAAAAAGCTTTTTTCCGCCGAGCACGCTAATGTACAGCCTCACTCAGGTTCTCAAGCCAATATGGCGGTGTACCACACCGTGTGCGAGCCGGGAGATACCATTCTCGGGATGAATTTAGCTCATGGTGGGCACCTGACCCATGGTTGTCCCGTTAATTTTTCTGGATACACTTATAATGTTGTCGCCTATGGAGTGAATCAGGAAACAGAGCAGATTGACTATGATGAGGTTAGGGAACTGGCCCTGAAAAATAAACCTAAAATGATTATTGTTGGGGGCAGCGCATACCCAAGAGTGATTGATCCCGTCAAATTTCGTGAAATTGCCGATGAGGTGGGGGCAAAAATTATGACCGATATCGCCCATCCTGCTGGTTTAGTTGCGGCCGGGCTCTATCCTTCACCCGTACCCCATTCAGACTTTGTCACGACAACCACTCATAAAACTCTCCGAGGGCCAAGAGGTGGAATGATCTTGTGCGCAGAAAAGGATGCCAAGGAAGTTAATAAAAGAATTTTTCCCGGTATTCAAGGAGGTCCCCTCATGCATGTGATTGCGGCAAAAGCCGTCGCATTCAAAGAGGCGTTGAGTGAAGATTTTGTGACTTACCAGAAACAGGTGATCGCTAACGCAAAATGTCTGGCGCAATTTTTGATCGATCAGGGTTATAAAATTGTCAGTGGCGGAACAGATACCCACTTAATGCTTCTCGACTTGCGTCCTCAGGATATTACGGGTAAAGATGCAGAAGCAGCGCTGGAAAGAGCAGGGATCACGGTGAACAAAAACACCGTACCCTTTGAGACCCGCAGTCCGTTTGTGACATCAGGAATCAGGATCGGAACACCCGCTTTGACCACACGGGGAATGAAAGAAAATGAAATGCGTAAGATCGGGGAAATGATTATCCAGACACTCGAAAAGGTGGAGGATGAAAACCTGCATGCGCAAACCCGTAAAAATGTTCGTGAACTCTGTGATCAGTTTCCACTTCATTTGCAATTAACCAATCAATAAAGCTTGACCTATGAAATGTCCCGGTTGCTCCGGCATGGAAAATAAAGTCATCGACTCCCGCTTGAATAAAGAGGGCACTATCATTCGCAGGCGAAGGGAATGCCTGAGTTGCACTGACAGGTTTACCACCTACGAAAAGCTAGAACGGTCTTTACCCTTATTGATTAAAAAGGACGGTCGGCGGGAAGAGTTTGATCGGGATAAAGTTATCCAGGGATTACAAAAAGCCTGCCAGAAAAGGCCGGTCAGCATTAAAGATATTGAAGACCTCGTTGATCGGGTAGAGCAGTACCTTCAGGAGCTGGGTGAGAAAGAAGTCTCTGCCGTGAAGGTTGGCGAAAAAGTTATCAGTGAAATTTATAACTTGGACGATGTTGCCTACGTTCGTTTTGCCTCCGTTTACCGCTCCTTCAAAGATGTGAATGAATTTATGGTCGAATTAAAAGAAGTTCTCAAAAGTAAAGAAGGTAGTAAATCCCCCGGAGACCACCTGCAGTAAAACTCCTGTTTTATCGAATCGAGTCCGTAAATTTCCTACAGTATCTTCTTGTTATTCTTCGTTGATGCGATTTAATATTTATAATATCCGAGCATGACATTAATTTGGTCATTTAAGGCCTGTCATTAGCCAATTATTGACATTTTTTGGTTATCCAAATATTTTATATTTGTATAGTGAGTGTAAATTTATGTTGGGGATATTTATTTTGAGTAGTTTTTCTTACAGAATATTTCTTTTAAATACATTAATTTACCGCCATTTACCTAAAAAGAGGTATTGTCTTTTTATGCAACAGAAATTAAACTAATTCGACTTGGAGATGTGGTCTCGACTATGATTTTTGTGTTAGATAACGAAAGTTATCGTAACAGGAACTCTTGTTAAGAGAATGTGTTTAGGAGAATTTTTCAGCACAGCCTTTGATCTATATAAAGGGGCCCCGAATTATTCACATTCTTATAACTGTTGGGGGTTTATATGAAATGGTCTGAAAAACTTTCTCCAAGAGAAATAGAGGTTTGTGGAGTTTTAGCTGTTGGAAATACAGATCGAGAAATAAGTCAAATATTGGGCATAAGTCTATACACCGTTAAAACCCATTTAAGGAATATTTATTCCAAGACAGAAATCAAGAATCGGACCAGTTTGGCCGTGGAAATTTTAAAGAGTAAAAACACGCAAAAAGCTTAGAGACGATCTTTGAAAAACCCAGAATTAAACTTTAAACAAGGGAGTTTAAAATGAATATGCTCGCCTCGCAATCACCTGCAAGTAAATCCGGATTTCTTGGCCTTTTTGGAGGAGGAAACGGCAGTAATGGATTGATGAAGTCATCGGGCGGCCTTCTCTCTTGTTTGGAAAAAATTCAAGCCAACGTATTGGTGGCGGATGCAGAGTTTAAGCTGGTTTACGCTAATTCTAGAGCCATCCATACTTTAGAATCCATCAAGGATCAGATTCAAGAAGCATTTGGGGTTAACCTGAACGATATCGTCGGTGGTTCCATCCACCGTTTTCATAAAGACCCGCAAAAAATTGAAAAAATATTGCGCAATCCTTCTGCTTTGCCGCACACGGCTGAGTTTGGTTTTGGTGGGGTAACGCTTGCCGCTACCATAAACTCAATCAATGATTCCAATGGAAGGATCTCCGGTTATGTCGTCAACTGGGAAGATATCACCAGGATAAATCAAACTAAACGGGCTATGGACCAAGTTAATTCAATGATGGAAAATGCTCCGGTGAATGTCCTTTACGCCGATAAAGACAGTTTTGAAATTACCTATGTCAACCCTGCTTCCATAAGAACGCTAAAAACCATTGAACAATATCTACCCATTCCTGTGGATAAATTGATGGGGCAATGCATAGATGTTTTTCACAAGAACCCCGCGCACCAAAGAAAACTTCTTTCAGACCCGGCAAACTTGCCACACCAAGCCCAAATACAGGTGGGCCCTGAGATTCTAGATCTTCTGGTCAGCGCTATTTATGACAAGGATAAAAATTATCTCGGACCCATGGTTACCTGGGACGTTATAACTCAAAAGTTAAAGACCGAGAATGAAGTCGCCCAAGTTAACTCTATGATGGAAAATGCCCCGGTGAACGTGCTTTTTGCTGATGCAGAAACCTTTCAAATTACTTATATAAACCCCGCATCCGTGACTACACTAAAAACCATTGAACAATATCTACCCATTCCTGTGGATAAATTGATGGGACAATCCATAGATATTTTTCACAAGAACCCTGCACATCAGCGGAAAATTCTTTCTGATCCCAATAACCTGCCGCATCGCGCACAAATACAGGTTGGGCCTGAGATCCTCGATCTTCTGGTCAGCGCTATTTATGACAAGGATAAAAATTATCTCGGACCCATGGTTACCTGGGAAGTGATTACCGAAAAACTGGCGGCTGAAGAACGCGAAAAAGAACAGAACAAAAGCATGAAATCGGTTCTCGATAGCGTTGCTGAAAAAGCCCAGACCCTTGCCGGAGCCTCAGAGGAATTGACCGCCACCAGTCAGCAAATGGCCGGAAATGCGGAAGAGACTTCGGCTCAGTCCAATGTCGTCTCCGCCGCCTCCGATCAGGTGAACCAGAACATTCAAACAGTGGCTACCGGTTCGGAAGAAATGAGCGCAAGCATAAAAGAGATTGCTCATAACGCCAACCAGGCTACCAAAGTCACCAGCGATGCGGTTCAGTTGGCCGAGACCACCAATAAAACTGTTACCAAACTTGGCGATAGTTCGGCTGAGATTGGCCAGGTCATCAAAGTCATCACCTCCATCGCGGAACAGACTAATCTATTGGCCTTGAATGCCACCATTGAGGCAGCACGTGCTGGTGAAGCAGGTAAAGGATTCGCCGTGGTCGCCAACGAAGTCAAGGAACTGGCAAATCAGACCGCCAAAGCGACCGAAGATATCAGCAACAAGATATCCGCCATACAAACAGATACTCAGAGTGCTGTAACGGCTATTGGTGAGATCAGCGGGGTTATTGGCCAAATCAGCGATATCTCCAACACCATTGCCAGTGCGGTGGAAGAGCAGTCGGCCACCACCAACGAGATTACCCGTAATGTTACCGATGCCTCCCGAGGATCTCAGGAGATTGCCGAGAATATTGCCGGTGTCGCTCAGGCGGCTCATAGCACCACCGAAGGTGCTACGGATACTCAAACAGCAGCCAGTGAGTTGTCTAAACTGGCGGCTGAAATGCAAAATATTGTCAGCGAGTTTAATGCTTGATTTCTAATAGTCTTGTCAAGAAGGCTCCGGTTTATCGCCGGAGTCTCCTATATAAAGAAAAGCAGGAGGGCTGATAAAAGTTGATCCTCGTCATCCACTAAGAGCATCTTGTCCATCTGAGGTTTTTATTCAACTTGACCTCCATTGGTTAACTCTTATGATCCTTCTCTCAACCCATTTATCATGGTGTAGCAGGGCAACTTTTTGAAATCTTTATATCAGCAGCTATATTTTTATTTGGCCTAATTCAAAGTCTCTATATTTACATTCCTTGCAATGACGGCCCAATAAACGCAATAACTCTTCATGACAACTCGCTAAATTTTCTGAACATATTTGAAGATTTGAATGTATTTCTTTAATGTCCCCACCGTACATTAGTCGCCTAATTCTGTTGAAATTTTCAGCTCCTTCGTCTATTTTTTTAAAAATTTTTTTGCGTTCCCTATCAATTTCTTTCTTAAATTCTTCGTTTTCACATTCTCTCCAACATTGAGGTGAATTATCCATTTTTCTTCCTAGCAATTGGATTCTAAGTAAGAGAAGTTTTATTTAAATTTCTTAGCCGTTATACTCTCAGATTCAAAATTTTATTTTGGATTTTCTATGAAATCGACCTTAAGACTTTTGTGTGTTTTTGTTCTTTAAAAATTTCACAGTCAAACTGGTTCGGTTCTTAAATCCTGTCTTGGCGTAAATATTCCTTAAATGTGTTCTAACTGTGTATAAACTAATACCCAATATTTCACTTATTTCTTGATCTGTATTTCCATAAGCTAAAACCCCACAAACCTCTTTTTCTCTTGGAGAGAGTTCTTCAGACCATTTCATATAAACCCTCAGAAGCTATAAGTAAAAGACTTTTGTGGCTTTAAATTTAAATCCTAAATTTTCTCTGGCTCATGATCTCCATCTATCTCTTATCAGACAACACCCAATAAACACCTACTAAAATGTAGGTATTGACAATACCTACAAATTCGGATAAACATTCTCTTTCTCTTTCTCTTTCTTTTTTTTGACCTCAATTTTTAGGACTATGGATTCAAATATCCATGAAAATCGATCGTCCTCCGACGAAGCATTTTTTACGAAACAATTAGCTAATAATTTGGAATGTGTTTTTTGGATTGCACCTCCAGATCTTTCGAAAATGCTATACATCAGTAAGGGCTATGAGCAAATCTGGGGAAAGACTTGCGAAAGTTTATACAAAAAACCAAAATCTTTTTTAGACAATGTTCATAAAGAGGACATAAAAGTTGTAAGAGAACATTTAAAAGAAATGCATCATAAGGGAACGTTTGATCACAAGTACCGCATTGTCAAACAGACAGGGGAAGTTCGCTGGGTATGGGATCGTGGATTCCCTTTAAAAAATGAGGATGGTAAAATTTATCAATCCATTGGAATAGTATTGGATATAACAGAGTCCAAACTAAGAGAAGAACGATCTTGTAACCTTATTAAGACGATAAAGTCAGACTCTCAAAAACTAAAAAAAGATATTAAAAGTAAAAATTTAGCACTGAGCGAAATAATCCAGCAAATTGAAATCCAAAGGGAATCGTACAAAAAAGCTGTGACAACCAATTTGAGAAAAGTTATTTTTCCAATAATTTCTGGGTTGATGAAAAAGGATCCGGCCAACATAAATAATTATCGCCTTTTGGAACACAATCTGAATACTATTTTTTCCAATTTTGGAATTAAAGTAACGGGAGATAAAGATTTATCCCCCACGGAAGTTGAAGTATGTAATTTCATTAGGAATGGTTTTCGAACTAAGGATATCGCCGCTGCTATGGGCATTGCTGTCAAAACCGTTGAAAACCATCGAAATAGTATCAGGAAAAAATTAGGCCTGATGGGTTCTGGAAAGAACCTTACCGCCCATTTGCAAGAAAACTAGGCAACTCGCCACTTTTTCTCAGCTGATTTTACCCATTACTAGCCGATTAGAAGGTGTTGCTAGTTGCCCCCCTGTGGAAGAGTTGAATCCCTGAAAACAAAATGTTACGATACATGCCAAGCTTTTAAAATCCCGATTTTTGCATTATTGGCCGGCCATGGATAAAATTTCGTTTAATTTGTCGTTATTCAGTTATCTCATGGCTTCGTTGGGCTATTTTGTTTATTTGGCATATCGCAGACCACCGGTTTCCACCTTTGCGGGTTGGATGGTTGGTTTTGGTTTGGTTTGCCAAACGGTTACTATCGGGATTCGCTCAAGCCAGACTGGGCACGGGCCATACACCACTTCATTTGAGGTGGCACTGTTTCTGTCTTGGTTGATGGTGGTGGTTTATTTTTTAACGGAGTGGAAATATAAGATTAAGGATTTGGGGGCTTTTGTCATTCCCCTGGTCTTTGTCGTGATGCTATTTTCGGCCTTTCTGTCAAAAGAAACGGCTTTAGTTCCCGAATCAGAAGTACGCTTCTGGTTGACCATGCATCGGACCTTGTCAATCATGGGCTACGCGGCGTTTTCGATCGCGTTTGCCGCCGGTATCATGTATCTGATTCAGGAGCATCAGGTTAAATCGAAAAAGCTGGGTATGATGTATTTTAGAATGCCCTCCCTTGAAGTTCTGGACGATTTAAACTTCAAGGTAATAATGATAGGGTTTCCGTTATTCACTCTGGGATTTATGACCGGGTCAATTTGGAACACACAAATGGACCTGCCATTTTTTTCATGGGACCTGACACGAACCTTGCCGTTAGTAGCAACCTGGTTGATTTATTGCATGGTGTTTTTTGGCAGGATGATAGTGGGGATGCGTGGTAAAAAAGCCGCTCAAGGAGCGATTCTCGGATTTATAACTGTAATAGGGACTTATTTTTTACACATAATATGATCTCAAGCGAAGCAAATCTTGTTCTGGTGGGAGTCAATCACAAGGCCACCCCTGTGGAAATCAGGGAAAAGCTTGCCTTCAATCAGGTGAAGCTGGAAGCCTCTCTGGAGCATTTGGTCTCCTGTCCAGAAATTACCGAGAACATCATCCTCTCGACCTGCAATCGGGTAGAAATATACGCCCGTGTCGATAATACCGATCAGGGTATTCAGCTTCTGAAAGATTTCATTTGTGACTACCACGGCCTTTCACGGGGTAGTCTGGATCAATATTTTTATAGTTATCAGGATGATCAGGCCATTGAGCATCTTTTCAGGGTTTCGGCGAGTCTGGACTCGATGATATTGGGAGAGGCCCAAATTCTGGGGCAGGTGAAGGATGCTTACAGCACAGCCCGGGCTTTAAGTTCAACCGGACTGGTCTTGAATCAGCTCTTTGAGAAAGCGTTTAATGTAGCTAAAAAAGTAAGGGAAGAGACGGGGATCTCCGAACGCGGAGTTTCTATCAGTTCAGCCGCCGTAGAACTGGCAAAAAAAATCTTTGAGGACTTGGAAAATCACTCGGTAATGTTGGTAGGCACCGGCGAAATGGCAGAGCTGGCGGCAAAACATCTCATTTCTTATGGCGTGAAAACGGTGTACGTAGCAAGTAGAACTTATGAGCGGGCCGCTTCTCTAGCTGAGACTTTGAATGGGTGCGCGCTGGACTTTGACGCTTTTAAAGAAGAATTGTATCGGGCGGATATTGTTATCACCTCAACTTCTGCGCCAAAATTTATTATTCATAAAGAAATGATAGAGCAGGCGATACACAAAAGAAAAAACAAACCGATATTCCTTATTGATATTGCCGTACCCAGAGATATTGCGCCAGAAGTGAACGATTTGGAGAATGTTTATCTATATGACATTGATGACCTTCAGAATGTGGTGAACGCAAACATGGAGGAACGGCAGAAAGAAGCGGAAAATGCCATGGAGATCATCAAAGAGGAGGTTACTAAATTCAACAATTGGTTCTCCACTTTGGATGCGGTTCCAACGATCGTTGAAATGCGCAACCGGGCAGAGGAGATGCGAAAAGTTGAAGTGGATAAAACCCTCAAAAACCTCGCACATATTTCTGAAGAAGATCAGAAAGCCATTCATCAATTGACGCAATCCCTGGTCAATAAGATTTTGCATAAGCCCACCATTAATTTGAAAAAGAAAACCCAGTCCCAGGATGGCCACGTCTACTTAAAGGCTATTCGTCACTTATTCCATTTGGACGATTGATGGAACCCAGAAAAATTAAAATCGGAAGCAGGGGGAGTCCCTTAGCATTGTGGCAAGCTAATTGGATTAAAGGACAGTTGGAATCACAGAACCCTGACATCCCTGTAGAAATTGTCATCATCAAAACTTCCGGAGACAAAATTCAGGATGTTCCATTGGCAAAAATTGGTGGCAAGGGATTATTCGTCAAGGAAATCGAAGAAGCTCTACTGAGCAAAGATGTCGATTTTGCAGTTCACAGCATGAAAGACATGCCTATAAAATTTCCCTTTGCATTATGTATCGCTTCGGTGACAAAAAGGGAGAATCCTTTTGACGCTTTGATTTCAAAAAATGATATTAAGTTGGACGATCTTCCTAAAGGCGCAAAAATCGGGACCGGCAGTCTGCGAAGGATTTCACAATTGCTACATTATCGCCCTGATCTGGATTTGGTTCCGCTCCGTGGAAATTTGGAAACGAGAATCAAAAAACTGGAAACAGAAGGGCTGGATGCGATCATTTTAGCTGCGGCAGGACTAATTCGCATGGGGTGGGAGGAGCAAATTTCTGAAATCATCAGTCCAGAAATTTTATTGCCGGCCATGGGGCAGGGTGCTGTTGGAATAGAAGCCCGTAAAAATGATGTGGACAATCAAATCCTTCTAGCCGATATGGATGATGAAAATACTCATCTAGCGCTGGATGCTGAAAGAGCTATTGTTACTCAGCTTGAAGGCGGCTGCAATGTTCCCATTGGTGCTTTTGCGACCATAGAGGAAGATGAAATGACGGTAAAAGGGTTGGTCGCCAGCCTTGATGGAAAAACCATTTACAAAAAAGAAGTAAAAGGGAACAAAGTCCACGCCATTAACCTGGGTAAAGAATTGGGCAACGAGTTATTAGAAATGGGTGGCGATAAGATTATGCAAGAAATTCATTCCAGCTGAGGGTCCTCCTCAGCATAAAAACTTCCAAAACCGTTTCATTCATAGACGAATGTCTGTAATGGCAATGTGTTTCTAAAATCTGCTAAAATACAAAAGGTTATAGAATAGTATCCCTCTTAGTTATGCAGGTGTATTGCTGATGCGTAAAAACAGGTTCCTTTTAATTTCTTTTGGCCTTTTCATTGGTTTGTTCGGTGTTGCCGAGGCAAACCATCTAAGTGGAAAAGTTGAGGTAGAAGGTGGAAAGGAATTAAAAAATATGATTGTGTATTTGGAGCCAGCAGAGTCATTGTCGAATAAACCTGATCCTATGGTGCATAAAGTTCTGCAAAAAGGCAGACGGTATAATCCAGACCTGATTGTAGTGAATCCCAGAGATAAAATTCAATTTTTGAATGATGAAGACCGAGAAATTGATCACAATATTTATTCGCTAAGCAAATTTAAAAATTTTGATTTGGGATTAGGGGAAAGGGGCTCCGTTCTGGAGATAGAGATCGACAACATTGGCTCCGGAAATTTTTATTGCTCTGTTCATCGAATGATGGAAGGTCGAATTGTCTCTATAAATACCAGACATTTTGCAATATTAGAGAAGCCGGGAAATTTTATATTGCCCAATATTCCACCTGGTAATTGGGTGGCAAAAGTTATTGTTTTTCACAAACGTTACAAGTCTATCCCGATCAATATTTCATTGAGTGGTAAGGCTCACGAGAATATTGAATTAAAGGTGGTAAAAAAATGATCAAAACATTAGTGCTAATTTCGATTATTACTTTCATCACCTCTTGTTCATCGGCACCTGAAATTAATCCAGGCAAGGGTGCTGTTTATGGAATCATCTCGGCTGAAAGCCACAAAGCTATTTTAGCAAAAGCCTCAAAGGAAAATGATGGGATTTATAGCGGATTAGGAGGATTGATCTTCACAGATCAAATGGTTAATTATCCCAAGCTTAAGGAACTTTTTGTTTGCCTGTTGGACCCTTCGTTTACGGATGGAAATGACCATTTGCTCGTTGCTACCGATGAGGGTATGTCCCACAAATCCCTGGCTGTTGGCAAAGGTGATCGGTTGACAATACAAAATGATTCGTCTGATACGCTCACCTTTTTTCTCGCTGGCAAAGAAGACGAAATTCAAATATTTTCTCCCATTAATACTGGTGAACGTTCTTCCTTGGTTTTGGAATTCGAAGGTGACCTTGAATTGGGAAGCGATGAGAATGAATCAATGCAAACCACCTTGTTGTCGCGAAAAGGTTTGGTTGGGCAACAACATTCTTCAGGCGAACAATATGTTTTTGAAAACCTCAATCCCGGTCAATACAAAATTTTATTCTGGTTTTGGCGATTGGGTTTGATCGAGAAAAATATAATTATTAAAGCCGGGGAGAATATCGAGTTGAACCAGATTCTATCTGTCGATAAAATTCTGGGAAGCAAAAATGAGCCTTAGTGCAAAAATATTTCTATCCTTTTTTGTTTTCTTCTCTCTCCTGTTGGGGCTGACTCTTTATATTGCCAATAGTCAGACCGAGCAATTTGAAATTAAAAACCTTTCCCTGAAATTACGAGCGGCCCACTTGAGGTTTGACCAACAGTTAAACCGTGAACTACTTCACACTTTAAAACTTGCCAAAACGCTCATATTAGATCAGAAGTTCAGATCCTTCCTATCCCAGATTAAAGATAATTTTTACTCATTTTCCGAGGAAATCGCACTGGATGCTAATGCGGATGCGGTTTTTATGGTGGATGACACACTTCAAGTTCGCGGCATCTATCCGACGGATGATAAATTTAAAAGCTGGGTTGTTGCAAATCTGGATCGATTCCCTATTAAAGAAATTTTGGATACCGGAGTGGATAAAAGGGGAATTATTTCCGGTGGCGGGAAATTGATCAGCTCAGTGGCTTTGCCGCTCAAAGAATCGTTAAGCGATGACTATGCCTTAGGGGCAATGGTAATTATAAAATTTATTGATGATCAGTGGGTGGAAGAATTAATGGGCGAACAAATTGAACAAAACTTCCTTCAAGTTTTGTTCTTTAGTGATTTCAAAATTGTGGCGGATAATGTATCCGATGATATGGGTCAAAATTTGATTGAAAAATTGAAAGAAATTCCAATTGGGCCGGGGATGTTTGTCAGTGAAGGCGATAGACATATTACTCAAAAAGGTTATTACGATAATAGTGATAATGCTGGTTATTTATATGCTACCAATCTGGATTCTTCGTTGATTCCATTTAAGATTATACAAAATAAGATTTTAATGACAGGAGTAGCTGTTTTGTTTATAGGCATTCTTTTTTCCATACTTTTTTCAAAAAGAATCGCTATGCCATTGAGGGCGCTATTGAAGGGTACCAAGGGAGTTAGTGAGGGCAATTATGATTTTGAAATAAAGCATACCTCTAGTGATGAAGTAGGGCAGTTGGCGACAGCTTTTAATCACATGCTAAAAGGCCTTAGAGAAAAGCAATATATTCAAGACACTTTTGGAAAGTATGTTCATCCTACAATTGTTGCTGATATCCTTTCAAATCCTGAAAAAATCCAACCTGGCGGTACAAGGAGTTATCAAACAGTTTTATTCTGTGATGTTGCAAACTTTACCAGCTTTAGCGAAACCATGGCGCCGGAAGCTTTGATTAAATTGCTCAATGAATATCTAGGGGCTATGACGGAGGAAATATCAAACAGTCAGGGTGTTTTGGATAAATATATTGGAGATGCCATTATGGCATTCTGGGGTCCGCCCTTCACGCCAGGAAATCATTCGTTGCTGGCCTGTCAGGCAGCTCTTAGTATGCAGACTATTCTCGAAACATTAAGGCCTAAATGGCTCTCTCAGGGTCTTCCAGAAATTAAAATGAGAGTGGGAATAGCAACCGGCCATATGATCGTGGGCAATATTGGTTCAGAAAAAAATCTTGAGTATACCTGTATTGGAGATACCGTTAATTACAGCTCCAGATTAGAAGGAATCAATAAAATGTATGGAACCGACATTATTATTGATATTTTTACAAAAAAAAATGTGGAGCACGATCTGCTTCTTAGAGAACTAGATACGATTCAAGTAAAGGGCAGAGCCCAGGGTTCTCAAATTTTTGAAGTCCTGGCTGAAATGAAAAATGTACCGCAGGAACAGGTTCGATTAAAGTCCGATTATGAAGCCGCGTTGGCTTTATATCGTGATGGGGAGTTCGTTGAGGCAAAGGAGGCATTTATCGCCTTATTTAAAGCTTGTGGGGATATTCCAAGTAAAATAATGTCCGAACGTTGCCAAGAATACATTGATTTTCCACCTGAGGGCTGGGTTGGAATAACTATTATGAAAGAGAAATAAGTTTAAAGCCACATCTCCTGGGAGAATAGTCTTTCCGTAGCTAATTCTGTGGCCGCGTCACGAAAGATGTAGCCTTTGCAATTTTTCATTCGAGTATAGTTTTCGAGGACATTATTCGAAATAGTGTTACAAATTAGATTCTCTACATAGGTCCTGACTCCAATTTGTTTTACTTTGTCTGCGTAAGAGTCATCAATAATCATATTTCTTTCTACCGCACATCCAATCACCCCTCCCGCATTAACAATAAAATCTGTGAGCGATAAAATATTGTGGCGATGGTGCAAATAGTATTCTATGGGTTTGCTGCTGGGAGTATTTGCGCCCTGAAGAATATATCGACATTGAACTCGGTCTACATTTTTTGCCGTGATAGCATCGGGTCTGGCGCAGGGAACCATGACATCGCAGGGTGCCTCCAGAAGCCAGTCGAGTTTGTCCTGTGAAAATTTCTTTTCCACTTCTAAGGGATAATTGCGCAGTCCTCCTATTTCCTTTCGTACTTTATTCAATAAATGTACGTCCAATCCTTTAGAGTTCCATAAGGCAATATTGATATCAGATGCCCCAACAAGGGTGGCACCAGCTTCCTGTAATTTGATGGCAGTGGGAGCCCCAACATTCCCAAAGCCCTGGACAATAAAATTCGTTTTGGATAGATCTAATGATTCATCCACAGACTCAATAACTTTGATGGCTGAAAATAAGCCATGGGCAGTGAGTTCCCAATCATCTATAGGGATTCCTCCCTTATTAATGGGTCTGCCGGCTCCTCCTCGTGAATGCTTTTGGGTTCCAAGTTTTTGTGAATGATTATTGTGAATAATTTGAACGTCTTTTTCATTAGTCCCCATGTCGGGAGCGGGGACATAGTTTTCCAATTCAAATAACGCATCAGCAAACTTTTCCATTAGCATTGCTCTAGTTTGGGGATCACTAAGGAAAGCAGGATCATTGAGGACCAAGCCGGCTTTTCCCCCTCCATAAGGAATACAGGCGGCGCTATTTTTATGGGTCATAACGCGGGACAAGCGGCTAACTTCGTTTAAAGTTATATTTGGAGCCATCCGAATTCCACCCAAGCCCGGCCCTCTTTGAGTATTATCAATGCACACAAAACCCCACGTTTTTTGAGTCTCTGGATCGACTATTTCGTATTGGGCATCCTGTGTCCAGGCAGGGGAACTTGAAAAACGATCCGAATCTGGCGCTTTCTGTACCCGTTGGAGCTTGAAGTTCATAAGAGGGTTGAAATCACTCATATTTATTTATGTTTTTTATCATGCTAATCCGGTGATATATCAGAGAATCCGGGTCCACTTCATTTCCTTGCAGAGCTAATAATAAATCCAAATAATGCTTGATATTCAACCCTAAATTTTTAATTAATTTAAGTGCCATTCGATCAGCTTCAACTTCCTGGTTTATGCCAAACCCCTCGGGAATATCCACAGACAGGTTATAATGCCTTTGGGATTGGTTTGAAGTAGAATTTTTTTCAGAAATAATACGTTCATTATTAACAATGATGATTCCCATTCTTGAATAGTAATGTCCCATTTTTAAATGCGCCAGTTCATGGGCGACGACGCAAATTCTGCGGGTGGGATTTAGTTTTTCCAGAAACCTTTTGGTGATATTAATTTCTTGCCCCTTTGTGACCCAGGCATTATCAAATTCCCCTTCCCATATGACTGCTTTATATAGGCCATAGTTATACGAGAAATTTGCTTTAACGACTTTATCGATACTCACCTGCCATTCAGATAGGGCTTTTCTGCATGGGGCTGATTGGTCAGGGATGCATAGCACTTTAGTGGATTGACAACCTACTATAAAAAATCCACAAAGAATATAAATGAAGCAAATATGAATATTTTTGAGTTTAAACATTGCACATCAGTGTTTCTTCTTCTCGAAGAGGTTGGTAGAATAACCAGAGTCGAATAGCCGAAATTGGTAACAGACTCTAATTAGATTGATATATACCATTGTAATTCGAAAAAAACGATGCCAAATAAAATACTCCTGAGTGCAGATATTGAATCGCTTATCGATACCACTCTGAAAGAAGATATTCAAACTGGTGATATTACCACCCGAAATATTATATCCCCGGGACAGGTTTGCGAATCGGAATTGATTGCCAAAGAGGACTTGGTTTTATCTGGAATAGAGATTTTCAAAACCCTTTTTAGGAAACTGGATTTACAAACCCAGTTTCTCTTCGAGCCTTTTAAGGATGGAGATAGGGTTCCGAAGGGTTCCTCCCTTCTCAAGTTTCAGTGTGATAGCATTAAAGCACTTGAGGGAGAGCGATCGGGATTAAATATTCTACAATGGTTGAGTGGTATAGCCACATTGACGCGTAAGTTTGTCGATAAGGCAAGCCCTGTTAAGGTCTTGGACACACGTAAAACTACTCCCGGTCTAAGGGTTTTTGAGAAATATGCGGTGGCCTGTGGTGGCGGCACTAATCATCGGTTTGGGTTATATGATGCCGTAATGATTAAAGACAATCATATTAAGTCTGCGGGGAGTATTTTTCGAGCGGTGGAAAAAGTGCGTGAAGGTTTGGGTCTTAAAAGTAAAATTGAAGTAGAAACCCAGAACCTGGATGAGGTTAATGAGGCTTTGGAAAATCATGCCCATATCATTATGCTGGACAATATGAGTATCGAAATGATCCACGAATCTATTAAGCTAATCAATGGTCAGGCAAAAGTGGAAATCAGTGGTTGTGTTACCTTGGATAGGTTGGATGAACTTTCTAAAACCGGAGCAGACTTTGTTTCTGTAGGTGCATTGACACATTCTGCTCCATCGGTGGATATTAGCATGAATATTATTTCGGCTTAGACCACACTAATATAAATATAAATTATGCCTTGTAAAGATACGACATCCCAAATAACTATTATTCTAGATGCGAACGATTGCCTAATCAGCTTTGATTTTTCAAAACTAACTTGTCAGAAACCTGTGGGAGGGGGAACTGGGTTCATAGATCTTTGTCGGGGTAAACCCGTTGATGAGGTAACCCAATTGGAGTTCAGTGATTTGGTGGTTGAGTTGGGATTAACGGATTCGGAGGAACAATTTCTATTGTATCTGGAGTGGGATGCTTTGGGGGCGGCTCTCGAACAATACCTGGGTTGCGGACATGATGTGGATCTGGAAAGGTATCAGATCGCTACGATTGCCTATGAAGCCAACCAAGTGGAAATCCGGCAAATGGTCGCGTCACCAAAGGAAATGCCAAAGCTTGTACCTTGTAGAAAGCGGGTTAAGGACAAAATTATTTAATCAGCAGGATAGAGCCGAACCAAACGAACATATCCCTGGGAGAAATCCTGATCAAAGTGTTGCAGCATTCCTGTTTTATAGGAAAAATAAAATGCTGCTTGCTGATCAAAGGGAAGGCACCATGAACCATTTCCCCCACCAGGGGCGAAAAGAGGGTCCAAATGGATTTCTTGCTTTGAACGACCCATAATGATGCACTCCGGTGAGAAGAGTTTTTCAATTTCTTCTTTTTCGGGAAAACGCCAGTCATGGTAACCAAGATAGTCTTTTTTGTTCATATCATCGACAAATTGAAGGGCATCCTGAAAATTCAACCAATCCTGAGCAACAGGCCAAGAGTCTTCTTTTGCCCATACTAAGCCAGATTCATGATCTAACAGTGTGCCATCCTTTTTATCTTCAAACCTACAGGCTGCATTCATTTACTAACACTCCAGAAACTCTATAACCCAATAATAAAAATCGAATACTAAAATAATAGCGCAGGGAAATTATTCTGTGAAGTTCTAATTTATAGGAAATTGACGTTTAATGAAATTGTTGCTATAAACCATAGCTTCAATTTATTAAAAACCAGTAGCTGACAATTCACTAACACCGATTGGAATTAGAATAAATTAAATATAACTGAATTAGTGATCTGATGACAAACAAATCGAAACAATTAGTTTTCCGGACTTTATTTATAATATTGAGCTTTTCTCCAGGCATTGCTTTCGGGCAATCCTCCTGCGGAGAAAAAATTCCGGCATTGGGCAATTTTGAGCTCATCTCTCAGTATTCACTAGGCCTTGCAGTAGTTGTATTGATTCTGGGCATTCTTTTCGATCATAAAATCTGGAAAAAGGTTTTATTGGTCTTGGCATTGGTTCCTTTTGCGGGCTGGATGTATGTTAATTTTTTTGTAGATTACAACAAACTGAAAAAAGACATTTTCAACCATAATGCTGTGGCCGAAGCCACTCTGGCTAATATTGCCGAAGCCCAGGATAGGTATAAATCCGAGCAAAGCACATACATTGGCGATTTAAGAAAAATCTATTCCCATATAGGTGGAGCAGGGGGTATGAACGAATGTGTGAAAATATTAAATGTGCAAGCAGGTGTGGATCATTGGCGCGCAGAAGCAGGGCATATATCGAGTCCAGACACAGTTATTTGGGATAGCCGAGCCGGAACCTCATTGAAGAAAGGTTAACAGTTTATCAGTCCTTCCACCTGTTCACCATCCCGTTTAGCGAAACCATCCCTATCACATCATTAGATTCAATAACCATAGCGTAAGAAACATTGAAGTTGGTCAGAAACCTTGCGGCGTAGGGGACAGGCATGTCGGATTTGACCGACAAAACCGGCTTGGACATGATTTCATAAATATGGGCTTCATGCAGTTTTCTGTTTTCTCCGATTACTTTTCTGGCAATATCTTTTAAGGTCATAATCCCGTAAACATCATTTTCATCTCTGGGTTCCACCAGAATGGCATTAATGTTTTTATCTCTCATCATGTTCAATACATCGGAGACCTTCATGACTCCGTCCACTTTGGTAAAATTTGACATCATGACATCGCGAACTTTTAGAATGTCAGTCATTCCTATCTCCTCAAAAAACTGGGTTAAAAATAACGGTCTTTAGCGTCTTTTTCCATGGTAGGCATCTGACTTTCAAGCCCTATTGCCCTGTCTACTCCCAGGCTAAATGCGATTCCATTCCCATGTTCACTCAGATGGCCGGCTTCATAAATGGCCTCCATAATGTTATTGGCGATAAAATCCTCCACCAGAAAAAGAAGCATATCTTTTTGGGCTTCCATAGTCAGGCCCATAAAAGATTTTTGGGTGTGAATACCTTCTCCACGAGCATTTAGTATGGTGACCCCTGTCGCACCCGCAGTTTTTGCTGCTTCAACAACGTTGTCCTGATATTTTTCATTAACTAATGCCAATATAACTTTAAAACGCATGAGCTTCTAACTCCTCAAGATGGTTCATTAATCTCTTTACGTTTTGATAGTTTTTCGGTGATCATAGCATACGCCATTACAGTGATCATAGGGAAAAGGGAGGCAAATGCGATCAACCCAAATCCATCTATCAGTGGGGAACGCCCCGGAACATTTGAGGCTAACCCGATACCTAATGCGGCGATTAACGGAACTGTTACGGTAGAGGTGGTCACTCCGCCTGAATCATAAGCCAGGGGAATTATCTGCTTAGGGGAAAACAAAGTCTGGATAAGTAAAAATGCGTATCCAGCAACAATGTAATAGTGCAAGGGATTGCCCATCACTATTCGATACACACCCAGGGTCACACCCGAGGCCACGCCTAACGCAACAGAGATTCGCAGACCCCAAGCTGAAATGGCCCCTGTGGTAATATCACGGGCCTTATATGCCACAGCTATCAAAGCGGGCTCTGCAAGTGTGGTGGAAAAGCCAATCAAAAAAGCAAAAATATAAGTCCACAAATAAATTCCGGGATCCATCTGGTCAGAATTTTCAAGAGTTTCTATTAAAGCAGAATCGTTACCCGCAAGAAATTTTAGATCGGTTAATTGATTGGCCATTTGTGAGCCAATGGGAAAAACACATTGCTCCAAGCCCACGATAAAAATTCCTAGCCCTAGAACAACCATTCCAAGTCCAATTATTTTTTGTTTCAGATGAGGTATGGCTTTTCGTATTGCCACTGCCTGAAAAAAACTTAAAACAATAATAATAGGAAGAATATCCAGCAATGTGCCGGATAGAGCATCTATCAATGTGTTAAAGATTTCAGAATTCATTAGCTGCCCACCCCATAAACAAAAATCCCATATCCCAGAACAAATATAATAGGGCTGAGGCTCGCCAGAGCGATCAGGCCAAATCCATCAAGCATGGGGTTTCGGCCCCGTATTGAAGTAGCTAAACCTACACCTAAAGCAGCTACCAAAGGAACGGTAATCGTGGAAGTTGTGATTCCGCCGGAGTCGTAGGCAATTCCAATGATTTCTTGAGGAGCAAAAAATGTTGTAATTACAATAAGGGTGTAGCCTCCCATAATGAACCAGATAAACGGCCACCCTTTCAAAATACGCAACACTCCTAAAGCAATAGCCAAACCTACTGACAGGGCAACCGTATAACGAAGGCCTAATACAAAACTTGCAACTGAATTCTCGGTATTTTCGATAGCACCTGCTCCTGCAGCTAACCCACCGGCTTTACCTGCGATTACTGTTAGAGCGGGTTCAGCAATGGTTGTGGAAAAACCCAGAGCGAATCCGAAAAAAATTATCCACCAGGGGTTGCCTTTGAGGGCAAATTCATTGGCCATCTTTTCGCCGATAGGGAACAGGGCACTTTCCAGACCCAATATAAAAATGAAAAGCCCCATGACAACGAGAAAAATTCCAAAAATAGTCTGGTCTAAGTGGGGAAAAGGTTTTTGAATAATGACCAACTGAAAAAATGCAATAACGACTATAATAGGAAACACGTCCATAAAAGCCGAAAAGATTTTTGAGAATAAAAGCTTGGCTATATCCACAGGATACTCAAATTGAATGGGATCTTTAAATTACAAGTTTCTGCAATTATATGATCCGAGGAATTTCGATTCTAATTTTAGATGCCAGTTCTAAAAACACAGATAATCTGTGAATAGAAGTATAACAAAAATATATGAAAAATCAGTTATTATAGATACATCAATTTAATAGAAAATAAAATTCAACTAAAAAGGAGTTTATGAGCACTGAGGAATTGAGTCAGGATGATTTTGATCAGGACAACTTTAATAAAGAGATGCTATTAAATATTTTTTACAATAGCAAAGGAAGTATTGATTCGATCAATGCCGCTATTGATGCCAAAATATATGGAACCCGTACCAGGAGTATTACGTTTTTTGAGAAATTTGTTCGGGCACGTTTAACCCTTAATCCGAAAATTCTCAGACTTGTCGATCTAGAAATAACCCCGTTCGAAATCATTTATCTCAGTCAATACCCAGGTTTGGAAAAAGTCGAAGAATTAGATTTAAGAAAAAACCAATTGGGGGATAAGGGATTAGATGCTCTTTTGGTATCCGAAAAGCTAGGAAATCTTTTAAAGTTGGATTTGAGGAATAATCAAATTACCCGAAAGGGTATGGAGATTTTGGCAAAAACGGAGAAATTGGAGAGGTTAGAAAAACTGGATCTTAGGTCAAATAAAATTGGCAAGGCTTGGGAAACCAAGTTGCTATCAATCGGGAAATTCCCAAACTTAACTTCATTGAAAACAGTTTGATCGACAATACCTAAGACTTAATTGTTCAAAGTTGGCTATAAAACAAGGCGATTTTTATTTTCCCTTATTTTTTGAACTATTTTGTCAGCGATCTCATCTGCTTTTACCTGATAAGAACCATCCTGCAAAACGTTACGGAACTTGTTTACCAAGTCCTGACGAATTTCACTTGCAATGGTCTTTATCCCACTGGCAGAAGCTTGTGTTTTGGAACTATCAGATAGCGATACACGATCAACATTTTTAGAGGATGAAGAGTCATCCTTTATGGGCTTCTTGCTTCCCTTGGTTGATCCATTGAGAGCGTCACGCCTATTTATTTTTAGTGTTGGTTCAAGTTTGTTCATGATATTTTTTTATTGTTGCAGTAGCAATAATACTCCTTCTGGAATAAGGTTAGCTTGTCCTACCATTGCTGCTGAAGACTGAACCAAAAGTTGTTGTTTGGTTAAGTTAGCTACCTCTTCGGCTATATCTGCGTCTGAGATTACTGAATTTGCAGCATATAAATTTTCAACTGACACATTTAAAGTAGCCAGAGCCCTCACTAATCTATTTTGGGTGGCTCCAATGCTTGCCCTATAGCCTAAGATGGTTTCCTGTGCCGCTTCCACTTGAGCAAGGCTATCCACTGATTTTTCAAAAGATGATGTAGATATGCCATCAAGGCCAAGGCTTGATGTATCTGTCGATTCAATATCTACTAGTTTGTTTAAATTTAACTGACTTTCTTCATCTGAATTAAGTCCGGTTGATATAGTTATCTGTTTAGAAGTAGTAACACTTCTACCTAATGTCCCATCTAAAAGTTTTAAACCAATAAAGTCAGTTCCGGTAGCGATTCGGTTGAACTCATCTTTAAGGGTATTTATTTCAAGTTGTAGAGTACCTCTTGTATTTTGATCAATAGCTCCACCCGCAACAGATAAAACCTCGCGCAAACGGGTTAGGATACTTGTTTGTTCGTTTAATCCGCCTTCTGCAACATTGATGAGACTAATCCCATCATTCAGGTTTTTTGTGGCTTGTCTAAGTGTCCGTGCATCGGAGCGCAACAATTCAGAGACCGATCTTTCGGCACTATTAACGTCTTTTCCGCTTAAACGATTTCCGGAGGCAATTCTGCCTATAACCAGACCAAGGTTATCGTTGTTGATACTCAGCCTGTTTTGGGCAACAGTAGAACTTAGATTATTGAAGATTCGTAGTGGCATTCCATTTCCTCCATGAAATTGGAATTGATTGGGTTTTTAAAGGGCTTTATTGCACCGAATCCTCCAAGATTCAGCATGTTCTGCAACCCTTTATTTTTGCAGCCTCCAGACTGCCTTAAATTTTGTTGCGGCTTAATCTCCAAAATCTTGAGCTTTTTAATGCTTTTCTGTTGAAAACATTAAATATTGGTCGTGTTTGAGGTGCATGGGATTAATATTAGGCCTAAAATTGGTAGGTTTGATGGTATAAATTTCCGGGGACTCTTATATTAGTCAGGATAGGAATCCATTTTTTAACATTTTTACTCCGGGAAACTATGATTAGGAAAGCTTTAAAGGTAGAGGGAATGACTTGTCAGCATTGTGTGCAAACGGTGAGTGAAACAGTAGGTAAGATGGCAGGGATACAAAAAGTGGAGGTAAATCTCGAACAAAAACTAGTAAACGTAGAGTTTGAGGAATCCTTATCTACAATAGATGATATCTCTGCTCAGATTGTTGAAGCAGGATTTGAGATAGTCGAAGATTAGCAACGCCATGTAAGAGGGGTCGTTTTTTGCCTACGAATTCATTTTGCCAATTTTAACTTGAAGAATCTTTTCATGCCCATCCCTCAAAATTTTGATGGGAACAACTTTTCCAATAGTGGTGTCTGCAACCAGCTTTTGAAAATATTTTAAGCTGGAAATAATTTTACTATCAAACTGGATGATAATATCGCCTCGAAGCATTCCTCCAAACTGGGCTGGAGTTTTGCTCTCAACACTATTTACCAAGACTCCATCCGGTTTATCCAAGTTAAAAGTGTTTGCCAATTCTGGAGTCATATTTTGAATTCCAATTCCCAACCATCCTCTGTCTACTGAGCCCTTGTGGATCAACTGATCGCCCACTTTCAGGGCCATTTCCACTGGAATTGCAAAACCTACTCCGGAACCGATAGCCGCCACGGCTGTATTAATACCTACAATCTGTCCATCCAGGTTAATCAGGGGGCCTCCGCTGTTCCCAGGATTGATGGAAGCATCGGTTTGAATAAAGTTTTCAAAGTGGCTGATACCCAAGTCAGTGCGGCCTGTTCCACTAATCACGCCCACAGTGACTGTTCCCTCCAATCCATAGGGATTGCCAATAGCCATTACCCATTCACCAACGTTTAATTTACTGGACTGTCCAAATTCTGGTTCCGGAAGTCTTCTCAGGGTTGAAATTTTGAGAACTGCAAGGTCGGTATAAGTATCGTAGCCGAGGAGTTTGGCAAAATATTCTTTCCCATCAGACAATTTGATAAGAATTCTATCGAGTTTTTCAACGACATGGTAATTGGTTAATATATAGCCGTCGGAATCCAGAATGATACCGGACCCCACATTTTCGACCGAAAACCTTTTACTCTTCAGGTTTTGAGCAAACCAGTTCCTGATCATTGCATACCAGGGTTTTGAGTCGCTGTTGTGAGGATCATACCAGGATGATTTTTCTATCAATTCCTTGACCTTATTCACACTGACTACAGAAGGTTTTATTGTTTTTGCATTGCGAATGAACGCTTTCTGTAAATCCAATAAATTTTTATATTCCTGGCTATCTTCGAGGCTTCCGGGGGTCGCCTTGACTGACGAGGATGGGATAAATTCTATCCAAAAATCTTTGGTATTGAATAAGACAAAAGCAATTATCAAGCAACACCATGCAAGAGGTCTCCAGTAGTTATGATTTTTGGGTTTTGAGTCAACCATGTTTGCAACCGGTATAAATGGTCGTAATGCCAAAAGTTAATTCCTTAAAATTAACCGAGTCGAAACCATGTTCTTTTAAAATGGAAGCAAATGCCTCTCCCTTGGGAAAGCTCTCGACAGAATCAGGAAGATAGGAATATGCGTCCTTGTGGCGAGAAATCAAACGCCCGAGAACAGGCAAAACTCTCCCAAAATATTGTCGGTAAAACCATTGTAATAAACCATTCTGAGGAAATGAAAACTCTAGAATCACAATTTTACCCTGTGGTTTTAAAACCCGGTGAATCTCTCGAATCCCAAGATTTATATCAGAGAAATTTCTGGCTCCAAAAGCGGAAATCGCACCATCAAAACTGTTACTTTTAAGAGGCAGGCTTTCTGCCGCACCGGGGACTAATTGAATCGACGATTGCCTGCCTCTGGCAGCCACCTTTTTTGTGCCCAGTTGAAGCATGGTGGTACTGAAATCAATACCGATGACACGAGAGGTATCTCGCAAAGCCAACTCCAAGGCAATATCAGCGGTTCCCGTTGCAACATCCAGAAAAACGCGGTTGGCTACAGGTTCCAGTTCATCGACTGCTATTTTTCGCCAGTACTTATCACATCCTGCACTCAAAAGCCTATTGAGAAAATCGTATCGGGGCGCAACAGCGTTGAACATATCGCGAATTGGATTTGCCCTGTCCGCTGAAATTTCATAAGCTTGTTTTACTTGAGAAGGCAATCTGCACCCAAAATATTGATTTATATATAGGTAAAAGTTTAGCATCCCTTTTTATCCCGCACAAGAAAGACTTGGGCTGGAAAAAGAAGATAAATGATTGTGTTATAAAATTAAGAGGTATTAGCACCTTATGTCTTGTTATGGAGTCACTTTATGAAAACGGTTTTGGTTCTTCTGGCCCCAGGCTTCGAGGAAATAGAAACGATCACGGTTGTGGATATACTACGACGTGCAGGAGCCAAGGTGACACTTGCGGGAACTGAGCAAGGGCCTCTTGTCGGTTCAAGAGGGATTAACGTATTGTCGGACGATTTGCTTGAAAATGTATTGGAAAAGGAGTTTGACCTGATTGTATTACCTGGAGGGCAACCCGGTACCGACAACCTTAAAAACGATGTGCGGGTTTCCCAACTGCTAAATAAAATGGATAGCTTGGGCAAGAATATTGCCGCCATATGCGCGGCCCCGCTGGTTTTAAAGAATGCGGGAGTTTTAGGGAATCGCTGTGTTACCAGCCATCCATCTGTTAAAAACGGTATGGAGGGAATCTCCTATTCGGATGAAAGGGTTGTAGTCGATGGGCATATCATCACAAGCAAATCTCCGGGCACTGCTATGGAGTTTTCTCTTAAACTGGTGGAAATACTTTTTGGCCCGGAACGGAGGGACGTTGTGAATAAAGGAGTCCTGGCAAATATATAATGGCCTGTATAGGGTCAAAAAAATCTGAAACTTTTTTGTAGAGACCTCATCTAAGTATTCGAATGCTAAAGTTACGCATCATCTATTTATTAGTTTGAGCGAGGCAATACTTGATGAACATCTCCTATAATCAGCTTTTAGTCAATAAAAGGCGGGTAAAACGCCGAATAAAGAAAAAAGCGGCTACGGGTAGTCGTTGCCACCATTGCAGTGGTGCATTTCGGGGATCTGAAGAGGTTGAGTCCTGCCTGATGTGCGGTAGGGAAAAGGGTCATGTTTGCTCAAATTGTCTGCATGCTCCGATAGAAAGCCAGCAGCAAGAAAAAAAGCTCGCTTAAATAGACATCATTCCCTTAAAAACTGCCTGAGTCTGTCCACCCACTCGAATTTGTTGAGTTTTTCCTTCCTGTTTTGAGATTTCCACATTAATGAGTGACGGGCGCTCCATTTCATACCCCTGCTCAATTGTCATGGTGATATCTGCATCATTCTTCGCCAGATTAGCCCAATAGGCACCCATAGCTCCCGCAACACTTCCTGTCGCTGGGTCCTCTGGAATACCCAGACCCGGAGCAAAGGCACGGGAATGAACCGTATTCTCTGTTTTGACCGTTTCCCGGCAAAAGGGGTAAATCATGTCTATGCCTAAAGGTCCCAAAACTTCTTTTAATATCTGGGGGTTAAGAGCTATTCCCTGCACTGCTTTCAAGGAAATAACTGGGACCAATAATGCCGGAAAACCGGTAGAAACCACCTGAACGGGAAGGGTGCCGTCTAATTGGTTGACAGATAGACCCAATGCCTTCGCTATACTTTCCGAATGGTTTAGTTCATGGAGTGTTTTGGCTGGAGGGTGCTGCATGAATCCCTTGTCATTTTCGGCCCAGACAGGAATTATTCCCGCTTTAAAACTTAATCGTATCGGGTCTGATGTCACCGACCCATTCATTCTAAGAACAAAGGCCGTGCCGAGGGTAGGGTGGCCAGCAAAAGGAATTTCTCGGCTCGGGGTAAATATGCGCACATCGAAATCCGCCTCATCCTTAGTAGACGGATAGACAAAGGTGGTCTCGGATAAATTCATTTCCCGGGCAACCTGTTGCAATTGGTTTTCCTGAAAACATTCCCCTTTAGTAAAGACCGCTAATGGGTTCCCTCCAAAAATATGATCGGTAAAAACATCTACCTGATAAAAAGGTATTTCCATACCACCACTAGCCGTGGAGGCAAAGGGCAATAACTTTCGTTGGCGAGCAAACGTTCGCTCAATCATGTTCTTGCCAGTTGCCTAGGGAGGCTCTCCGTTTAAGACAGGTTTTTATTGACCCAGGATTTCAATACATAAAGCGCCCAAGGTCTCGACCAGGAAACCTGGCCCGAAAGAAAATCGTTCCAGACCATTTCAACTGCCTTCTGGGACAAAAGTCCTTCAAGTTGCTGCATCGGAGATAATAACACGGTCTCGATTTCCGGACGCAAGGCTCCACGCATCCACATCTCAAAAGGAAAGGTGAATCCCATTTTTTTTCTGCGCGAAACAGAATCTGGAACTAAAGACTTCATGCAATCTACCAGTAGAGGCTTGGCATAACTCTCTCGCGAGTCCTTTTCTTTACCCGGTGTCTGAAACATCAATTCGACCAGGCGATGGTCCATAAAAGGGACCCTGACTTCAAGGGGGTGCGCCATGCTCATCATGTCTGTATCTCGCAAAAGCATGTTTTGCAGGTAATGGAATGTTTCCAGAAAAGAAATCTGGTTGAACAAGTCCGTACCATTTTCTGTAAGCCTTAGGGAACGTTGAAAGCCTTTTTCGATTTCAATTTGAGCCTGGGCACGGTCGGCAAATAAAGCTAAAACAGGTTCCTGGCAAAAGAGGGCGCGAATGAGAAAATATTCATGGGCCCCGCTCAATTTACCCTGAACCCAGTGGTCTAATTTCATAGCTTGAGTGGGAGAAAACAGGCCCTTAGTCAAACCGATTCCCCATCGTGCCAACGACTGAGGAATTGCTTTCATTAATTTTTTTCTTTGCAATAATTTGGGGATCAAATGAAATGAAGGATAGCCCCCAAACAACTCATCGCCGCCCAATCCGCTCAACACTACTTTTAGTCCCGCCTCATGAGCCGAACGTGATATCAGATAAGTGTTGATGCCATCAATGGTAGGCTGATCCATGGCGGATAAAGAAGAGGGCAGGGTTTGCAAAAGCTGGTCTTCGTCCAGACGCATTATTTGATGATTGGTTTTGAATCGATCAGCTATTTCCTGAGAGAACTGCGATTCGTCAAATTGCTTTTCTGCAAATCCAATCGTCAGAGTAGAGATAGGGTCATCAGAAAATTTGGCCAGGTTGCCCACCACAACACTGGAATCGATACCGCCACTTAAGAAAGCCCCCAGCGGTACATCACTGGCGCGTCGGCAATTGATCGCTTCCTCAATAATAGCTTTAGTTTGCTCCTGAATGTCTGGTGCCGGGGCAATATTTTTGTTGAAAGGATTCCAATATTCTTTTTCCTGCCAATTCCCATTTTTATCGATCCATAAATAATGTCCGGCTTTCAATTCACGAACCGAGTCGATCAGGGTCTCGGGAGCACTGGAATGCCCAAACGAAAGATAATTATAAAGTCCGCTCGGGTTAATGGATTTTTGTATGAGACCGCTGGTGAGGAGAGAACGTAGTTCAGAGGCAAAGGCAAATTGTTTGCCTTGAATATTATAATAAAGCGGTTTGATGCCTAAACGATCACGGGCAATGAATAACGCTTCTTTCTCGCTGTCCCAGATGGCGAACGAGAACATGCCCAGAAGTTTATCCAGACATTGGACGCCCCAGTTTTCGTAAGCTCTTAATAAAACCTCGGTATCCGATTCAGAATGAAATTGGAATTTTCCCGCCAGCTCATTTCTGAGTTCTTTATAATTATAGATTTCACTGTTGGTGGAGACCCAAACCGATTCATCGTCGTTAGCCATCGGCTGATGCCCGGCCTGAGTCAGGTCGATGATGGAAAATCGCTGGTGACCTAAATGAAGAGTGGGACCATTAGCAACCTCAATGCGCTCTTCACCCCGGTCATCCGGACCTCTATGCCGCAAAGCATCCAGCATATTACGCAGAACCTTGCCCGAATTTTCTGCCTGGTCGGAGGGGTCAAAGTTGATGAGGCCAGCAATACCGCACATATAGGGTGGTTTTGAGGACGGAGGTTATAGAAAGGCAAATCCCCTCAATCCCTTTGATAAGAGGGGCTAGGAGGGTTGAACTTCTCCCAGGCAAGGCAAATTGTACTATCGGGGTCTGGGGTCAAATAGTCAAGTGTTTTAACTTCTCTAATAAGTGGAAAATTCTCACTTTTCAGCTACTATAACAAATATGATTTCTTCCTTCGAAAAAATATTGTTCAAGCCTGTTGCGGCTTTGGCAATCATATTAATTTTTATTTGGTTTGTAATAAAAATCCTTGAGTGGATTGAACGGAACTATATTAAATCCTCTTATTTTCCCTATGTTAAAAAAACTCAATTTTTCAGTGATGATGAAAAGAGATTTTATTATGCACTGGTGGAAGCGATGGGACCGGAATTTATGGTGTTTTCTAAATGCCGAGTGGTGGATTTGTTGGAGGTCGATTTCCAAAAACATTTCGCGGCATTTAAAAGAGTCCAGTCCAAACGGGTCGATTTTGTGGTGGTTCGTAAGGGAGATGGTGGATTAGCTTGCGCGATCGTGTTGGGGAATGAATTGCATGAGCGGTTTGCTAAGGAAAGTTTGTTTTTAGATGAGGTGTTTTCTACCGCCGGGTTACCCTTGATCCGATTTGAGTCCCAGCCGGTTTATTCTGTTGCTGAAATCCAAAAGGCATTGGTGTCCTGCCTATAAACTGATTCGCTGACTTTGTGAGAGGTTTTATTGCAGGTTCCCATAACATATATTATGTCAACTAGGAATGACTGGGTGTATATGCCCGTATTTAAAGGGGTTCCCTGCTTATTTTAAAAGGTTAACCATCCTTCGAGAGCCTCAGGATGATAAATTAGGGGTTAGTTGGCCCCGCGCCTAGCGGAGGGAGTCTTTAACTGCTTTGGCGATATGGTTGGCGGACAATCCATATTTTTCGAAGAGTTCGGCACCTGTGCCGGTTTCTGCAAACTGATCTTTCACCGCAATGCGTTTGAACGGTCTTGAAATCTGCGCATCCAGAAGCACTTCACCCACGGCATCGCCCAAACCGCCAATATGGTTATGATCTTCGGCGGTAATAACGGCTTTATGGCTGGAGGCCATTTCTATAACGAGATCACGGTCTATCGGCTTGAGAGTCGAAATATTGACCAGGGTTACATTGATACCGTCTTTTTCCAGCATTTCCATAGCTGTCAGGCTTTCCTGAACCATGATTCCGGTAGCAAAAATAACCAGGTCTGAGCCTTTTTTTACCACCCTGCCCTTGCCAATCTCAAACTTATAGGAACTGTCGAAAATAGCTTTTACTTTTGGCCTTCCCAGGCGGAAATAGGCGGGTCCTTCATAGTCAATCAAAGCTTTGGTAGCTTGAATGGTTTCTTCCCAATCTGCCGGTTGCACCACGATCATATTAGGCATGGCTCGGGTATAAGCGATATCTACAATCATTTGGGCGCTGGGGCCGTCTTCACCCACTGAAAGGCCGGTATGTGTGCCGACTAATTTAACGTTGGTGTTGGAATAAGCGATACTGACCAGTACCTGATCCATCGTTCTACCGAGTAGAAAACAGGCGAATCCGGTAGCGAAGGGAATTTTTCCCGTTGTGGCCAGTCCTGCCGCGGTACAGACCATATCTGCCTCGGCAATGCCCATATTAAAAAATCGGTCGGGAAATTTATCACCAAATTTTTTGGAACGAGTGCTGTCACTCACCCCTGCATCGAGAACGACAATTCGGGGGTCGGCGCCCATGTCTACCAGGGCTTGGCCATAAGCATCTCGTGTGGGAGCGTCTTTCATTGCAGTTCCTTTATAGCTTTTTCATAATCTTCAGCAGAAGGAGCCACACCATGCCAGGCGGTTTTACCTTCCATGAAACTCACACCTTTGCCTTTGATCGTATCCGCAATGATGACACGGGGTTTTTCTGGATGAAGAGGCAGTTGCAGCACTTTCATGATCGCTTCCATATTGTGCCCGTCAATTCGATGGACGTCCCAATTGAAAGCATTCCATTTATCTTCTAATGGTTCCAGGTCTTTCAGGTCTTTGGTGATATTGTCTTGCGCGACCTTGTTGTAGTCGACGATGGCAATGAGGTTATTGCTTTTAAATTTATCTGCGGACATGGCGGCTTCCCAAATTTGCCCTTCGTGAAGCTCTCCATCGCCAAGAATAACGTAGGTTTTAGAGTCAAAGCCATCCAGTTTGGTTCCCAGAGCTATTCCGTGCGCCACACTAAGACCCTGACCTAAACTGCCAGAGGCAATTTCTATTCCAGGAGTTTTGGGGTGACCGTGACCGGATAGAAAGCGCGGACTATTTATTTTGCGATAACTATCGAGATCGGACTCGGAGATAAACCCTGCTCTCGCAAGCACTGAATAATAAATGCCGGATGCATGGCCCTTGCTCAGTAAAAATCGATCTCTTTCGGGATCTTTCGGATTAGTGGAGTCGTATTTTAAAATCCCACCAAAAAACAGGGCTGTCATTAAATCTGCCGCAGAAAAACTTCCTCCGGGGTGACCTGATCCTGCCTGAAAAATGATTTTAAGAGCCAGCCTTCTTAGTTCCAAGGCTGTCTTTTCTAGTTCTTGAATATCTGGGGTAGACAAATGAGTTTCGTTCAAAAAAATGTTTTACAGGTATAAAAAATGTGACCTTGCTTATATCACACCTTTTTATTTTTGCGAATTGAAAAAAGAATAATTCGTCAGTGCGGAAAGGCTGAATACTGAGGAATAAAAACTACCTGATAAAAATTAAACAGCCTTGGGTTGCTCAAGAAAGTCATTCGCCAGAGACAAGAGATTCTCAAAGTTAACGGGTTTCGCAAAAAACGAATTGGCCCCGGCTGCAATAACTTCTTCTTCGGAATACCGTAAGTCTCCTGAAATCGCAATGATCTTTATGTTTTTAGTGCTCTCATCCCCGCGCAGATCCTTACACACCTCAAGACCATTGATGCCGGGAAGTGTAATATCCAAAACCATTATAGTGGGTTGGAATTGAGCGGCTTTTTTACCTGCCTCCCAACCATCGTAGGCGGTTTCAACAATGAAATCATTTTTCTGAAATATTTTTTTAAGAAGATCACAAAACTTTCTTTCATCATCCACCACAAGAATTTTGCGTGTAGACTTCTCTTTTTCTTCCTTCTCAAGAATCTCTTTGATCATGGATATGGTGTATCCCTTTTTCTGCAGGGCATAAACCTGCTTGCATCGCTCTTCAACCCAAGCGGGATAATAACCAACGATACCCTTCCCTCCGGGATGCCCCTCTTTTTGAGGATCTGGAAAAAAACGATACTTTTTCTGCCATAACCAAAGGGTTTTACGAGTGATAGGAACCACTTTTAAAATATCAGCCGCTGTAATTCTTGACATAGTCCTGCTTCCTGTGAAGATAGTTTCTATAAGATATAAATTTTAGTGTGCTGTAGGTTCGCATAAAACATCTCAAATTGCAAAATTATATGATAGTAAATGTAAATTCTGTGAACCTCACTCGCCCCGCAAATAATTAAATCAATTAATATCTTTTAAATTAACTAATTTAAGTAACATTGCTTAAAGCATATTCTAAATATAGTGCTGGATTTCAAACCCTATTGCAAATTAAAAAATTTTAATAGGAAGAAACATATTAAGCCTTCCGCCCAAAAATCCGATAAAATATTGATAAATAAACATTTTAGAGGGATATTTTAATCGTCAGATCTGGGGAACCCGGCTTATTTACCGTTTCAATTAGAGAAACCTTTAAATATAATAGTTTCTACCCCTTTTCGTTTTGGAGTCCAGCGGTTCATGAAGAATAACTTGCCCATCAAGCTTACTTTATATTTTGTCTCACTATTTCTTATCCTGACTTCTTCAGTAAGTGCTAGTGATCCTTTGCCTCTGACTTTGAAGGAAACCATTGAAAGAGTATTAAAAAATAATATCAGCATTTCTGTTCAAGGCTACAACTCGAAAATTAATGAGCAATCCATTTTCGAACAAGAGGCCGATTTTGACCCGACTGTGGATTTTGAGTTCTCAGTGGGTGAAGAGACTCGCCAGAGAGCATCTACTCTTGCTGATGCTAAAACCAGAAATCAGGATTACGATTGGAATTTTTCTGTAACCCAGAAATTTGTTACGGGTGGTGATTACGAATTATCTGCGGACAATAACAGGAACTTAAGCAATTCGACTTTTTCTTCTCTTAACCCCATATACTCATCAGATTTGGCTTTGACGGTTACTCAGCCCCTGCTCAAAGATTTTGGCATCGATCTCAACAAACGGGAAATTTATATCGCCAAAAACGATCAAGAGATTTCAGACCATCAATTCACAGAAAAAGTTATCGACACCCTCACAGAGGCTGAAAATATTTATTGGGATCTGGTTTTCAGCATTGAAGATCTGAAAGTCAAAGAAACCTCTCTGCAAAGGGCTCGGGATCTGGAAAAGCAGGTCAAAGCTCAAGTGGATGTGGGAACTCTTGCGGAGTTAGAAATTCTACAGGCTAAATCGGAGGTGGCCTCAAGAGATGAACAGCTTTTAAACGCGAAAAACTTAATAGATGATAATGAGGATAAACTTAAAAACGTCCTCAATCTTTCTTTTGATTCTGAAGAAGGTTTGAAAAACATTATTCCTGCTGATAGCCCAGTCTTTAAGCCGGGTAGTGAAAGCTCTTTAGAGGATTCGTTAAAAACAGCTCTGACGCAGCGCCCCGACCTTCTTGCCAAGAAAAAGGAACTGGATAATCGAAATATTGAAGCGAAATATAACGAAAATCAAATGTTCCCGACTCTCGATTTGGTTGGAAGTCTTGGTTTGAACGGATTAAGCGGCGAGTCTGCGACAACAGACGGTAGTTATGATTCTGCCTTGTCTGAAGTGTTTTCAACCAAGTTTCGTTTGTGGGAGTTTGGCATTAACTTGAGTTATCCGCTAGGAAACCGAGCCGCCAAAAGCCGTTTAGCAGCAAAAAGGTTGGAAGTGGCCCAGTTACTATTGGACATTAAAGAATTCGAAAAAAATATTGTAGTAGAAGTCCGTGAAGCCCATCGTCAGATCGAAACAGATATCAAAAGAGTTCAAGCCACCAGGGTTGCCCGCAAATTTGCCGAAGAAAAGCTACATGCGGAAGAGAAAAAATTTAAGGTTGGACTATCAACCAGTTTTAATGTGCTTGAATTTCAGGAAGACCTTGCAGAAGAGCAGAGTAACGAGATTAAAGCGGTCACCGACTACAATAAATCCCTTAACAGGTTGAACCAGGTAATGGCTCGAACTCTTGAGACGCATGATATAAAACTGCAAGCAAATGAAGACTCATGAAAAAAGCCCTGCTTTTTGTCGGGGTGGCTATTCTCCTGGCTTACCTATACATATTTCCTTATAGCTCCAACGGTTCAAATGATGCCTCAAAACCAGTTTTTAAAACCGCTAAAGTCCAGCGTGGTGAACTATTTGTAAAAATTTCAGCTACCGGAATTGTAGAACCAAATTTCAAAGTAGAAGTTAAGTCTAAAGCCAGTGGTGAGGTTCTAGCTTTTCCTTTTGAAGAGGGAGACCGTGTAAAAAAAGAGGTCCTTCTCTTACAACTGGATAAATCCGATGAACAGCGAAATGTTGCCAAAGCCCAGACAGAATTATCCAGTTCGGCTGCCAAACTTAAAAAAGCCAGCACTGCTCTCCTGTTACAAAAAGCCAAATACGATAACGATATAAAATCCTCCCAATCAGAAATTGAAACAGCTCTTGCTAATTTAAAAGATTCAGAAGATAAGCTCAAACGTCAAAGTGAATTATTTGATAAAAAGTTTATCTCTCAAGAGTCATTGGAAACCGCTAAAACTCTTTTTAAAGTAAACCAGGAAAAACTTATCCAGGCCCAAACCCAGCTTCAAAAAGCTGTGGATTCCATTCACGATATAGCGATGAAAGAAAATGAGATCGAGCTTGTACAGTCTGAGGTCAAAAGGTCTGGAATAGCCGTAGATGAAGCGGAAGAAAGGTTGGATGAAACAGAGATATTTGCTCCCATCAATGGAATCATCATTGAAAAATTGATAGAAGAAGGACAAATAATTGCTTCAGGAATTTCTAATGTAAGTGGTGGTACTGCAATTGCTACCATTGCCGACATGTCTCGATTGTTCATCATTGCAGATATTGATGAAACAGATATTGGGTCGGTTAAAATAGGCCATGCCGTACAGATTACAGCCGATGCATATATCGATAAAACTTTTAAAGGTAAAGTTACCCGCATTGCTCCTCAAGGAGTTGTAGATAACAGCATTACTATTTTTAAAGCAAAAATAGAAGTCCAGGGTAAAGGGAAATCCTTGCTCAAACCCATGATGTCAGCAAATATCGATATTGTTACCCATCAAGTCAGTGATGCTGTTTATGTTACCCGGGCAGGTATTCGCAAGGATGACGAAGGGGAATTCGCAATGGTATTAAAGAATGACCAACCCGAAAAAGTTCAAGTTCAAACCGGTGTCAAAAATCCCATTGATGTCCAGATAATTAGCGGATTGGATTTGAATGAAGAGGTGATATTGGGGGACTGGGAAAAAATTCTCAAAGAAGCTCAGGAAAATAAGGATAAAGGCTCTTCCCTCAGAAAAATACTTTGGATGATACGATCTAAGTGAGGTTGCATTGATTGAGGTCGAAAGGCTTTCTAAAGTCTATGAAATGGGAGAGCAAAAGGTATCCGCTCTGGCCGGGGTAGATTTTACAATTAAAAAGGGTGAGTTTGTTGCCATCATGGGGCCTTCAGGGAGTGGAAAGTCTACTCTTATGAATCTATTGGGGTGCCTGGATTTACCCTCTTCCGGAACTTATCGGTTGGAAAATCTGAATATTCAGGACTTGAAGCCCAACCAATTGGCAGAAGTCCGAAACCGCAGGATAGGTTTTGTTTTTCAGAGTTTCAATCTTTTGCCTCGCGCCTCTGCGCTTGAAAACACCGAATTACCACTCCTCTATGGTCGGGTTCCTAATGCAAAAGAAATCGCATTACAGGCACTCGACAGGGTCGGTCTGGCCCATCGAGCCAAGCATAAACCCACCGAATTGTCAGGCGGCGAACGTCAGCGTGTCGCTATAGCAAGAGCCTTGGTGAATAGCCCTGCTATAATTCTTGCGGATGAACCTACTGGAAATCTTGATTCTACAACGGGTAGGGAAATCATGAAGCTTTTCCATGAATTGAACCAAGAAGCAGTTACCCTGATTTTAGTTACCCATGAACAGGAAGTGGCGCAACAGGCAAAGAGAATCATCCAAATGAGAGATGGAAAAATCGTGACAGACGAATTGAATGGAGTTGAATCGTGCTGATATGGGTTTTGTTTAAAATGGCGCTTAGAAGCCTTGTGACCCACAAACTCAGAACGTTTTTGACTGCGTTGGGAATTATCATCGGCGTGGCATCGGTGATTTCTATGATTTCGATTGGCGAGGGAGCGAGAAGTCAAACTCAGGACACGATTTCCAAATTTGGCACAAATATCATCACAGTCAAACCGGGCCAAAAGAAATCAAGACATGTGACAACCGGCAAGGTCGACACCCTCACCCTTGATGATGCCGAATACATAAAAGCAAATATACCTCTTATCACAGGTGTAGCAGCACAAGTTTACAGGTCTGCCCAACTTAAATTTGAAAACAAAAATACCAACACAACAGTTCGGGGAACGGGGGCGAGTTATGCACGATTAGCTAATTTTGAGATGGATCTTGGGCGCTATTTCAATATTGAAGAGATTAAGTCTGCGAAAAGAATTTGTGTATTGGGGTCCACGGCTTTAAAGAATTTATTTGCTGGCATCAACCCATTGGGTAAAACGATTAAAGTAAATGGGAAAAACTTTTTAGTCATTGGGACTACAGTTCCGAAAGGTGCCTTAAGCTGGTTTGATCCTGATGATCAGATATTTATTCCGGTCACAACCGCACAGAAAAGAGTTTTTGGTATAAAGCACGTCCAATCTATTGATGTGCAGGCGGGAAAAATTGAAGACTTGGAAACAATTATAGAAGACATTACCCGAGTTCTTAGGCAGAAACATAATATTCTTGAGGGTAGAGAAGACGACTTTTATGTACAGAATTCTGCCCAGTTTTTGCGTAGCTGGGGTGACTCAGCCAAAACTTTTACCTACCTGTTAGGGGGTATTGCCGCCATCTCATTAATGGTTGGAGGTATTGGTATCATGAATATAATGTTGGTTTCTGTTACGGAACGCACCCGTGAAATTGGAATCCGAAAGGCCTTGGGGGCGAAGAAAAAAGAGATTCTGGAACAATTCCTGATAGAATCCGTTTTAATCAGTTTTCTCGGGGGCGGCATAGGAATATTGCTGGGTATTGGGATCTCGCGTTTTGTTTCAGATATTGGAGGGTGGGAGACGATAGTATCCACTCAGTCGATTATTCTGTCCTTTGGTTTTTCAGTGGCAATAGGAATATTTTTCGGATTCTACCCTGCCAATAAAGCCGCCAATTTGAATCCAATAGATGCACTTCGTTATGAGTAACCCCTAGACGCGGGGCCGACTAGCTATGGATATTCACCCTGACAGGAATACATTTAACCGATTGGTGGCATCCTCCTCGCGCGTTCCTGTCTGCGGCCAGCGTAAAACCCCCAACCTGAACCTGTCTCATTTATTTCAGCATCTTTTTCAGGACACTGAAAACACATTCTTGTTTGAAAGCGGGAAAGGTCCTGAAGAGACAGCTCGTTACTCTTTAATGGGGCGGGCCGACTCTAAAGTTTTAGAGATTAAAGGACAACAGGCATGTCTGTATAAGGAAGGCATACGGGTAAAAAAGTGGGATCGACCTAATTCTGCATTACAATTATTGGATTTTGAAAAACATGTACACCCGGTCGACTACCTTCCTCATTTTTGGGGCGGTTGGGTAGGGTTTATTGGTTACGAAGCCGGCGCGTGGTTTGAATCCTTGCCAGTCAGAGAATCTTCTGCGAATAATTTTCCTGATCTTTCGTTTATGCAAATCGAACGGCTTTATTTGTATGACCATTTAACCCATGAATTGAAATATATTGTTTCTTCAAAATCAAATGAGCCAGGTTGTAGTTATGATGAGCTTTGTGGCGAAATCAAAAGCACCTGGAAAGAACTACTTCTAATTTTAGAGGAAATCGGAGAGAGAACAGATTCCGAAGTCCCCTCCTCTCATTTCAAACAGTCATCTGGACTGAGCTCTAATCTAAGCAAGGCGGACTACACCGAACGGGTGGAAAAGGCCAAAGAGTATATTCGAGAAGGCGATGTTTACCAGACCAATCTAGCACAAAAATTTGAAACCCACTTTACAGGAAACCCATTCGAACTCTATGCGAATCTTAGAAAGGTTAATCCTTCTCCCTTTTCAGGATATTTAAATTTTAAAAATTTTTCCTTGGTTAGTTCTTCTCCTGAACGGTTGGTGAAAGTCCACGAGCATTCTATTGAGACACGGCCCATTGCGGGTACCCGACCCCGAGGCAAGGAAATTGAAGAGGATCAAGCTCTTTCAGCTGAATTATTATTGAACCCTAAAGAACGTGCCGAACATTTAATGCTGGTTGACTTGGAGCGTAATGATTTAGGGCGCATTTGCGAGGCCGGGTCAGTTAATGTTACCGACTTTATGTTTCTGGAAAAATATTCTCATGTGAGCCATATTGTTTCAAATATAACCGGAGACCTAAAGCCCGAAACGAGTGTTTATGATATTTTGAAGTCAGTTTTTCCTGGAGGAACTATTACGGGTTGTCCCAAAATTCGTTGTATGGAAATTATTTCAGAACTGGAACCGGACTTGAGAGGCCCCTATTCCGGCTCATTTGGATATATAGGATTTGGACCTTATATGGATTTAAATATAATTATTCGATCTATAGTGATTTCCAATAAAGTAGCCTGTTTTCATGTGGGAGCAGGCATTGTGGCTGACTCTAATCCACAAAAAGAGTATCAGGAAACACTGGACAAGGCAGCTGCAATGATACAAGCCTTATCATCTTAGTTTAAGGAAGGCTATGCAGGATTCCATCGTATATTTAAATGGATTGTTCACATCCCTTGGGAATGCAAAAGTTTCCATTTTAGACCGTGGTTTCTGTTATGGCGATGGGCTGTTTGAAACCATGCGTGTCTGTAAGGGGAAAGTCTTCAAGCTGGATCTTCATATCAATCGATTGTTCCAATCACTACCCCTGGTTTTTATCGATTTACCCATGACTGGAGAAGAGGTTAAGTCAGTTATTCAGGATACCCTGACTCGCAATAAATCTAAAAATGCGATTCTTCGATTAACCGTTACCCGAGGTATTAGTGCATTAAATTTCCAGATGGACCCCGAAGCTCCACCCACTTTGGTTGTTCATACCAGGCCTTATATTCCTTTGCCAAAAAACATTTATAGCAAAGGAGCTAGGATTTCCCTGCTCCCCATGAAGGTTTCTGGTTTACCAAGTGTAGATCGAGGCTTAAAAACATGTAATTTTCTATCAAATATTCTCATCCGCGAAATTTCTATACGTAAAGGAAGCATGGAAGGAGTTATTGTTGATCCTGTTCTGGGTGTGACGGAAGGGGCAACCAGCAATCTATTTATTGCAAAAAATGGGGTTCTTATTACACCGGCAATTAATGATTGTGTGCTAAAAGGAATCACTCGTTCGGTTGTCATTACAATCGCAAGGGAGCATAAGGTTCCTGTAGAAGAAAAAATTTTGCTGCCAGAAGACGTTCTGACTGCTGATGAAGTGTTTATTACTAATTCTGGAATAGATATTGTTCCTGTGATCCGCGTGGATGACACATATATTGGAAACAAAAAACCTGGTATTTTAACTCGTTTCTTACAAGATGAATTTTTAAAAGAAATTGAAGAGTGTCGATAAACATGATAACTTTTCAAACTAAACATTTTTGGATATTTCTATGACTGAACAAAACCGTTTTCATGACAACCCTTCTGGGGTAATTACAGATACTAAACTTAAAAATGAGTGGCTGCCAAAAGACTCTTGGGGAGATTTGGGCCAGTGGAGAACCTTTGATGAGGCTCAAGGGTATATCCTGACGATGAATCAGGTCTATGCAGGTGGGTTTTGTGACTGGCGGCTTCCAACCCGAGAAGAGGCAGAAAGCTTATTCGATTCAGAATTGAATCAAAAGGACTGGGAAGATGAGCTTGTTCATATTAATTCACTATTTGTTTCCAAATGTGCCCATTTCATGTGGATCAAAGAAACGAATGACAAGCAACAAGCTAGTCGGATTAATCTCAGAAATGGCGAAGTGGAATGGGTCGACCGTAATACCCGGGAGCATCAATCAGCAAGGTTAGTGCGGGATACTAAATCTATACGGGTGGCAGGTGATATTTAGCAAAAACTAATGCTTATCAGGACGTAAGGACGAATATCGCAGCTCTAAACCTGGAGATCCCAAACTTTATTCCAGAAATCTGCAGAATACATACTATCGTATTGTCCCGTTTTATAAGTCTCACCTGAAACTATTTTTTCTTCGACGCCGTTTTGCTTTGAACTAACGATAGAAACATCAGCATGTTTAGTGAGAGTGAAACCGTTAAATAAAGTTCCTGAAAGCGTGGGTTCAAGGTAAAGAGGAAACTTTCTGGCAGATCTAACCCCCGGTTCATGCAGGTCAACACATAGCACTTCCCCATCCACCCAGCACGCTATAATTTGGCTTTCCTCTTTACCAGTGGCAAAAATTTTATTGCCTACACGCACCGCATGAATTGGCTGAGGGGAGCCCTTGCACCAAATTTTACCTGAATCGCAAATTTCTACCATAATTCCCAAACGGCTCCTTGAATAGGATGGATTTTTCTGTAATCCTCAAATTTAAATGAGTGTTTTACTTGCTTAGCAATTTATATCATAATTTTGATAATAATCACTGTTCAGTAGGGCAAATAACTCATTGAGCGAACAATTTTTTAAACGGCTTGAAAAAGAATTAAGCACCAGCCGCGAAAATAATCTTTATCGTGAGGTCAAAAATTTTCCTGAGTGCAAGGTCAATCTTTGTGCCAATGATTATTTTCAATTGCGGCACGACCCCCGAGTGATTGAGGGTGCTAAAACTGCTTGTGAGAAGTATGGGACGGGAAGCGGTGCTTCTCCCCTCCTCTCAGGGTTTCTCCCTTGCCATCAAAGTTTGCTGGATCAATTGTGCATTTGGAAGCACAAAACTCATGGGATGCTTTTCAATTCAGGATTCATGGGTAACCAGGCTGTCTTAAAGCATTTGCCTGGTAAAAATGATATTGTACTTGCAGATAAACTGATCCATCATTCCATCGCCCAAGCACTTCTTCAAGGCTCAGCCCGATTCAAACGTTACCATCATCTCGATTTAGAACATTTGCAAGAATTGCTGGAAACTCACCATAAAGAATACGAAACAGTTTTTGTGGTTACGGAAAGTGTTTTCAGTATGGATGGGGATTACCCAGATTTAAAAAAACTTACCGCTCTAAAGAAAGACTATCCGTTTATACTGATTTTGGACGAGGCTCATGGAACCGGTGTATTTGGTGAAACGGGTGGTGGGCTCGCAGAGGAAATGCAGGTCCAGGATCAAGTGGATATCCTTATTGGCACACTGGGTAAATCATTAGCTAGTATGGGAGCATATGTTCTTACTGACTCGTCAACCATTATCGATTTTCTCGTCAACCGGGCAGGAGAATTTATATATTCCACCTTTTTATCACCGGCTCAAGTGGGTGCGGCTGAAGCAGCACTTAAGATTTTACGTGTCGCAAAAGAAGAACGCAGATATTTACAGGAAATTTCGGGTAGTTTCCGAAGAATTCTTAAAATAAAGGAGAGGGAGAAAATTTTATACCCCTCCCCTATTGTCCCGGTAATAATTGGAGACCCTGTTAAGACCATTGAGCTTAGAAATACTCTTCTGCAACATGGAATTTTGGTGGGTGCCATTCGACCCCCTACTGTACAACCTCATACATCGAGGCTGAGAATTTCGCTGCATACAGGAGTAAAACAAGAAACCCTCGAAATGCTTGGTGATTTATTGCTGCAATGGATAAAATCTTAACGATAACCGCAATTTCTGGATGGGCACTACCCCGTAAATGGTTTGCTGATGTGGTGACCTCTACTTTTCCCGGTTCCCGCATTGAAGTTGTTTATCCGGAAACACCCGAAAACCCTGAAGAAGCAGAAATTTTGCTGGAGCGAAACCCTGCAGATCTATACATAGGATATTCACTAGGCAGCCTTTGGTTATTGAAATACAGATATTTATTGCCTGACACCGCCAAAAAGGCTCTATTGGCCCCAATTTTATCGTTTTTGAAGAAAGATGGGTTGGGAGGAACCACTTCTGAAACACAATTGAAGTACCTGTCTAGAATTTTAAAGCAGAATGATGACAGACAAGCTACCCTAAAGAATTTTTTTTCTTACTCAGATCTACCTTTTTCTGAAAAAATGATAGACCAGATACCTGATAGAGAGATATTGTTGAGAGGACTGGAATTTCTGAAATCATGCCAAGCAAAAGGTGAGGATGCGAAAAAATTTTTGTCCATCTTGGGAGAAAATGATATTTTCATTGATGGAGATTTGCTTAAGAGGCATATTCCCCATTTGGATATTGTTCAGGGAGCAGGACATGCTCCCGGAAAACTGTTAGAACGTCTAGCAGGTCGGATGAATTGGAACACAGATAATATATGAAAATATTTGGTATAAATTTTAATCATTCCCCTGGTCCCAAAAATCAAATCACGATTGCGATTTGTGACTTTAAATTAAGTCAGGGATTATCTGTAACAAAAGTAGTGCCCTTAGATTCATTAAAAGAATTTGATGAATTTTTAAAACAAAAAGGTCCTTGGTTTGCTGGTGTGAACTTTCCCTTAGGACAACCAAACCATTTTGTTAAGAAGATGAATCTGCCTGAAAAATGGAGCAGCTACACAAAAGATATTCATCGCTGGAAACTGGATGGGTTTGAAAACAAAGTAAAACAGTTCAAAGCAAAATTACCTAAAGGTACCAAAGAACCTTTGCGTCTGACTGACACGATGGCGGGTGCAGAGAGCCCATTGAAATTAAATCATAATCATTTGCCCCAGAAATATTTTGAAGGGATACATTGTCTTCTTAAATCTGGCGTATCGATTCTTCCTTGTAGCCCTAAGAATGATAAACGAGTGGTGTTTGAAACTTTTCCTGACCTTGTGGCTCAACGCTTTGCTGTGCATAGTTTGGGAGCAAAGGTAAAAAATGTAGATGTCGAAAATCTTCATAAAGATGTTATTAAGGGATTGGAAACTCCTGAGTTTGAGCAAGATTTTAGATTTAAAATATTTTTAGATGACAACCTAAAGCTGAAATGTGTTGAAGAATCCAACGGTGCTATTTTAAATGCCATCCTGATTTCCGCACAAGTGGCATGGGGTTATAATGAAGGAAAGCCTAATTTTGGAATGCCTGACATCCAACATCCTAGTATCCAGGCTGAAGGATGGATCATTGACCCGAGCCTGGTAAATGGATTAACAAAACCAAAAAATCGTTTAGGCAGTGAATTGGCAGAGTTCATTCAAAAGGGTGGAATGGACTCAAAAAGATCTTTCAATTTAATGGGTCACATCCAAAGGCTTTCCAATATTGGCCGCGCATTATCTGGGGAAAGGAATCTGGGTGCTTTATTGGAAACAATTGTAAATGAAGCCAGAAACCTAACGCTTGCGGATGGAGGTACCCTGTATATTCTTGATGATAATTCATTACATTTTAAAATAGTCCAAAATGAATCCTTAAACATCAATATGGGTGGAGTCACAGGTGCTGAAATCACTTTCCCGCCAGTAGAAATTAAAGAATCCAATGTTTCTGCCTATGTGGCTATAAAAAATATTTCTGTAAATATCCCCGATGTATACAACTATAAACCGTTCGATTTTACGGGCCCCAAAAAGTTCGATGCAAAAACAGGTTATAGAACTAAATCCATGCTTGTGGTTCCATTAACAAATCATGAGGATAAAGTTATAGGTGTTCTGCAACTCTTAAATGCCAGAGATGTGAATGACCCTAAAAAAGTAATTCCTTTTTCTCCAGACTTTGAAAGTTTGGTGGAATCCCTTGCATCTCAGGCTGCAGTTGCAGTGAGTAATAATTCATTAATAAATGAGTTAAAAACAGCTCACCAAACTCTAATAGGAGCAAGAGATCGCGCCGAAGATGCCAATCGGGCCAAAAGTAATTTTCTCGCTAATATGAGTCATGAACTTCGTACTCCTATGAACGCTATTATAGGATATAGCGAAATGCTCCTTGAAGATGCTGAGGAAGAAGGGTTGGATGAGTTCCAATCCGATCTGGATAAAATCCGCTCGTCCGGAAAGCACTTGCTTGGACTAATTAACGAAATTCTGGATCTATCTAAAATCGAAGCCGGTAAAATGGAATTTTTTCTGGAAACCTTCGAGGTAGACAACTTAATTGAAGAAGTTAAGGCAACCATACACCCTCTGGCAGAAAAGAAATCAAATAAATTAGTTATAGATTGCCCCGATAATCCAGGCACTATGGAGGCTGACGAAACACGTGTAAGGCAGATGCTCCATAATTTATTAAGTAATGCCTGCAAATTCACAGAAAATGGCACTGTCACTTTAAAAATCTCCCGTGAAATCCGTAAAGGAGTGAACTGGATCATATTTGATATCATTGATACTGGAATGGGAATCCCGAAAGAATCTATTAAAAATTTATTTCATGAATTTTCCCAAGTCGATAATTCTTCTACCCGAAAATTTGGTGGAACGGGTTTAGGTCTCGCCATAAGCAGAAGGTTTTGCCTGTTAATGGGTGGTGATATAACTGTAAAGAGCGTTGAAGGCAAGGGATCAGTTTTTACCATTGAAATGCCCGAGAAGGTTGTACTTGTATCCACTCGGCGCCGAAGAGCCAGCGACCGTTAATACCCTATTCTCAATTCCTGCCCTATTACAATGTCAGTTTATTTTGATATTCCGACTTGTCCGTAAAAAAAGAGGAAGTGCTTCTTGAATTCCTATGATGATAGCCTGATAGATAGCTTTTCTAAACATGCAAAAACATACGATCGTTATGCACAGTTACAAAGGTCTATGGCAGAAAGGTTGGCTTCCCTTCTCCCCGATTCATTACCTTCAAATGTTCTGGAGATAGGGTGTGGAACAGGACTTTTTTCAAGACACCTGCTTACACAACCAATAAAGAAGCTCATTCTCAACGATATTTCTCCAGGGATGCTAGAAATATTAAACAATTCTCTTTCATTACCGGCGAACACAAAAATAGTACCAGGAAATGCAGAACGCCTATCTTTTGAAAATTTAGACCTGATTTGTGCCAATGCCGTATTTCAATGGTTCCAGGACCCTCAAGAAACACTGATAAAATTGAATCAAGCTTTAAGGATTAAGGGAGAGTTAATATTTAGCACCTTTGGTCCGAAAACTCTTATAGAGTTCCGGGAAGCGGCAAACTTGATGAGCCCTATAGAACTATATGATAGTGAAACTTGGTTGAGAATGATCAAAAATGCTGGTTTTATTATTAAAGGTTGTGATGTAGAAATCCGCAAGATATTCTTTTCCAGTACCATGACACTTTTAAAAAACCTTCAACAAATCGGCGCCGCCCCAATACGGATGTTAAAAACCGGAGGGCTCAGAAAATTAATGCGGGAATATGATTCCAGGTTCTCAACAACGCAGGGTGTTTATGCCACCTGGGAATTGTATTACTTCTCCATGGATCGTGAAAATTAAGCTAAATTCACCTATAAAGTTTATCTCTCTCTTCGCTAAAACTGTTTCATACGTTCCCCAAAAAGACACATGACAAATGACTGATTCATTTTTAAGCAGAAACCTGGATTCCTTAAAGAAGGTGGATATAGCCTTGTTTAATAAAATTGTTTCTCTTAAAGGTTCTACTGAGTATGTAGTGACCCGTTCCAAATCGGGGCCTCCCACACTTTCCTATATGGATAGTCGAGGGAAAAAAAAGCAAATTCATAGTAATTATGATCCTGTCTTAGAAGCTACCCGTTATCTTAAAACTTTAAATATTGAGGAATCTCTAAACTTTTTAGTTATTGGTTTGGGGTTGGGTTATCAGGTTTTTGAAATAATTAAAAGTGCTACGAGTCAAACAAAAATATATATTTTTGAAAAGGACCCAGAGTTATTCGCCCTTGCTCTTCGCGAAGTTGATTTTTCCATTATATTGGAGCACCCGGGAGTCAGGCTATTTGTTGATACGGACCCTCGTTTTCTAGATGGCTTGCTGGAATCAGAACAAACCAACTTCGCTCTCAATAATTACTGTGTTGTTAAGCAAAAATCTCTCGTGGACGAGAACTTAAATTATTTTGATGTATTGTTAGAAGAAATAGAAAAATATTTTAATGAAGCAAAAATTAATTTAAAAACACAGTCCATTCATTCCAAACTCTATTATAAAAATATATTTTCCAACTTGAATGATTTCCTTCAAAGTCCGGGTATTAAGTCTTTAAGAAATTGTTTGCCTGATATTCCAGCAATAGTTTGTTCTGCCGGCCCTTCTCTTGATAAGAATATTCAACTTCTTAAAACAGCACGGAAAAGATTTTTCCTGATCTCTGTAGGCACAGCTCTAAAACCATTACTTTATAACGGAATCAAACCTGACGTAGTAGTTTCAATTGACCCCGATGAACAAACAATTAATTCATTCGATTTCATAAATGATACTGATGATTTTTGGCTTTTATACAATTCAGCGGTTCCAAACGCCATTCCTAAAGAATTTCCCAAGCGCAGGCTGGCTTTTGATTTAGAAGTTTACCTTGCTGAATGGTTCAGAAAATACACAGACAAAAAAGGGGATTTGGGGAAAATATCTTCAGTCGCTCATTCTGCTGTCAAGTTTGCTCAATATTTAGGAAACTCCCCAGTTATTTTAGTGGGTCAAGATCTATCCTTTTTTAATCAACGCCAGCATTGCCTTCATTCTTTTTATCATGAAGAACATTTAGATAAGGTGAGCAGTTTGAATCCACTTTCATATTGGAACCAAATAAAATATTCAAACTTTGGTCCAAATTTAACTAAAAATGTGGATCTGTTTGGAGAAATCACCACCAGCACCAAAGCTATGGAAAGTTACAACCATTTATTCTCTAAAATTTTGGATGACTCGCATCTTTTGATTAATGCTACCGAAGGTGGGATGTCCATAATAGGCACGCAAAACCTATCCTTAAGGGAGACTATATATACCCATTGCAAAAAATTGATCCATGCGGAATTGAAACCTGATGAAAGTGAACAAGAGAACGAAGAAAAACCCTACAATTCTCTGCGGGATCCTATCTTGATGCAAATTCAATTTCTGCAAAATATCTCTGAGGAACTGGAGATAATTAGAACTAATTATTTAATCCCAAATACTCAGGACTCTAAAAACAGGCAACCATTTATCGATGAGATGGAAAAAATAAATGCAAAAATTCTGAAAAACAAAGAAACGGTTTTTTTACTTCAAGGATATGATTTTGAAGGCTTTTCTAACTGGTATCGCTCTAATAGCCAGATACAGAGAAAAAAGGAATTATCAAAAGGGATTAATCTATCAGATGAAGAATTTAAGCGGGATCGTGAATACTTTGAGGCTTTGGTAGAGTCCGTAGCATACCTGATTACTAATTTTAAAAATTCCACCTCCCATTGATTGGTATTAAATTTTTACTGCTTCTATAATACTGCTCCCCTGGCTCAACTCGCTTCTCTTGAATTTTCCAAAACCAAAACTTTTCAAGAGATTTTCGGTTTCCTGAAAAGTGTAGGTTCTTCCTGTAGTTGTGAATAGCAACATTGTTAAAGAAAACATGGCCGCACCCGGTGGTTCTGTGCGATTATTTTTCAAAAATAAATCGACAAGAATGAGTCTCCCGCCCGGTTTGAGAGATTTAAAAATCTTTTTAAATATTTTTGAATTTTGAGATTTATTATAAATATGAAGAATGTTGGAATATAAAAGAGTGTCTACTTCTTCACCAAAATCAACTTTAAATATATCGCCTGCAACAAAACTAAATCTATTGAAAGTTTTTGAAGTTTTTAGGATTGTTTTTGCGACCTTAAGACTGGCGGGACGATCAATTAATATTGCTTTTGCTGATTTATCATATTTCAGGATCTCAGCAGAATAAGACCCCGGCCCTCCCCCTACGTCCACCAATCTTCCTACAGGTTTACGTGTAACAAACTTGGCCAAGGCTTTAGAATAAAATTTGCTTCTCTCATGCATTGCATAGGTAAAGGGTTCGCGAAATTCAGGGGCATCGGTCTCTTCCGATAGTGCTCTACCATTTTTCAAAACATCAATCAAACCGGACCATTCGTCACGATTTTCTTTACGCAAAAATACTGTGCCCATTTTATATTCTGGGCTGTATTCACAAAAGTGTCTGAAACTTTCTGAAGTATTTGTGTAAATACGCCCATCACGCTTTAATGCTCCGAGGGAAACCAAAACATTGAGCAATATTTCTGCTCCTTCAGGGTGAATGCCGGCTTTTTTAGCCAAAGTCCGACTCGTCATGCCTCTTTTATTCAAGTGAGTAAATACTCGGAAATTTAAAGCGGCAATAAGGGTATTGGCTTCTTCTAACTGATCAATTTTGTTAAGAAATTGTTCATAACTTAAAGTGGCCATGTTGGTTGAATACCTCTCTATCAAATTATGCCAAATTATTCATAAATTAAATTAATACATTAAAAAACAATAATTTATGGTTGACAGGTTATGAGTTTTACTGTATTAATATAACATCCAATTAATCAAGTAGTTAATGCATATGGAGGCAGAAATGGGTGCTGAAATAGAGAGTAATCATGCAAACCAACAAGACTTAAGCTTGGCCCCTATTGATAAACAAGCTGAGGAGTTTGAAGATAAATTGCGGGAAGATAATATGTATTTATACCGGCAATTCCGCATAAAAGATTTTATGGTACGAGAGCAAAATGCAGAGATTCAGCGATAGAAAATAGAAAAGCCAAAGTGTATTAACTTGATAAAAGCTTTTCTACTTCCTTCTCCAATCCATAGCCGGAACCGAACCACTTTCCCCGGAGTATTCCATTTTTATCAATCAATAGAATTGATGGAGTCCCTTTTAGTTGGTAGGCCTCAAAAGTTCTAGCCTCGAATTTTTTCTGTTTTAAATAAGACAACACCTGATCCGTAATGAGTTTCTGGTTTTTTACTGGAAACGAATCAAACTGTGGAAAATCTTTTTCAATAAATTGTTTTGCCGCCGTTAAATAATCAGCAGGTTGATAAGAAACCACCTTATCCCAAGCCACAGGAAAAGGTATGGAATAATCCAGACAGTTGTTATTAAGCATTCCTCTAGCACTTAAAGTTTCCAGGGTTTCTCCCACCACTTCCCCTGAATCAATGAGTAGTTTTAAGTTTTCTAAAGTATTCAGGTGGAAATCCTCAAATGCGGTAGCCAGCCCCCATGTTAAAAGGGGTGAATCTGAGAATTTGTTCCTGATTTCGAGAACCTCGGGAATCCCATGGGTAAAACAACCGGGACAATTGACCTGAAATACTTTTATAAGTATTGGCTTTCCAAGCTCATTACTTATATTGGTGGAGGGTCCGCTCACCCATTCTTCAATGTCTAAATCAATAGCTGGAGAATCAACCAGCGACATGGTTGGGCTCATCATTAATAATGTTAATTAAGTGATGGATCATGTTCTGCATCTTTTGCGGTGGGTTTTTCTCAAGGGCTTCCTCAAGTAAAAAGATGGCGCGACTTTTTTCTCCCTGGAGGTTATGAATGACTCCCATCATGAAATACGAAATAAACCGTTTATCACCCTGGGCATAATTATCCAGTATTGTTTGAAAATGTTTTTTGGCTTTGGGATACTTCTTTAACCTGAAATATGCGGACCCCATACCAAATTGAATATTGTCCTGTAAAAATAATGGGGGTTTTTGTTTAGTCAGATTGGAAAATAACTCCAGGCTTTTATTAAATTGACCGTTGCGAAATTTTTTCATGGCTAAATTATAATTAGAGACCGAAAAAAACACCCGTGGCTTAACGGCCATCAGCTTCTTTAATCTTGCTTCCTCACTCAAAAAGCCTGCTTTGGCCCTTTCGATATCCTTTTCCATTCTGTTTTTTCGCTCACTCTCCGACTCGATCCTTTGGCTATATGTAGAGTCCATGCTTTGAATCGCTAGATCACTTTGACGCATAGAGTCAAACATAGCGAGCTCCTGATTGGTCAGAGAGGCATGATTTACAAAAAGAACCTCAATCTCTGCGGTAAGATCATCAAGCCGTAATTGATTAGACCTCCTCGCAGACAATGCGGTTTCATCCGGAGGCTGCCAGGAATGCATTTCTGCTGGATTTACCGACCAATGTGACCGGTCTGCAGGTAGGTACCCACCGCAAGCCCCCAATATGGAAGCCAAAAAGATAATGAAAATATTTTTCTCTGCACTTTTCATCGCATGGCGTTATATAATGATTTATAATTTCTCCGTCTACAGTTTATCTAATTACCCCTTATTTTTCAACTTATTACAGAAATGAAAAACTATTACTCCGTTTTAGGCCTCGATAAAGGCTCGTCTGATGACGAGATCAAAAAGGCATATCGCAAATTAGCAATGCAATACCATCCTGATCGAAATGAAGGAAATAAGAAAGCAGAAGACAGATTCAAAGAAATCAGTGAAGCTTATGCTGTTTTAAGCGACAAAAAAAAGCGAAGTCAATATGATCAGTTTGGTTCAGAAGGTTTTCACCAAAAGTTTTCCCGGGAAGATATTTTTCGTGACTTTGACATCAATGAAATTCTGAGAGGATTTGGAGGCAACCCATTTCGGGGTCAAGAAGATCAATTTGGTGGATTTGGCAATCCATTCTCTCAAGGAAGACCTTCACATCGTGAGGCCAAGATTCCTCCATTGAAAAAAGAACTTTCTATTTCTTTTGAAGAAGCCGCCTTAGGTTGTCAACGGACACTTTCGATTTCCAGAAATGATGTCCTAGAAGAAATAAATGTAAAAATACCACCCGGGATTTCCCACGGAAAAGTTCTTCGTTTAAAAGAAAAAGGTCAAATGTCTCTCAATTTAAACCGGCGTGGTGACCTTCATCTTCTTGTTAATGTATCTCCACACCCCCTATTTCGACGTGAAGGCCGAAATGTAGTTGTGGAAGCAAAAATAAAAGTAACCCAGGCAATTTTGGGAGCATCGATAGAAGTTGAGACTTTGGACGGTATAAAATCCGTCAAGATTCCTGCCGGCACGCAAAATAATAGCAAACTAAAATTGAAAGGGGTCGGAATAAAATTTTCATCTGGTGTGCGAGGTGATCAATTGGTCCGAATAGTTATCATTACTCCCAAAGACTTAACCGAAGAACAAATTCAGCACATTCAGTTTTTGGCGGATACGGGTATTTGATAAACCTGAATATTCAGGATTTCTAAAAAAATCTGAATCCATTAAAAGATATTAAGCATCTTTTCTTAATATTGATATTTTATGGAGTCGCTTGTGGCACGTGTATATTTTAAAACAGATGATGTAACGCATGAAGTTGAAGATGGGACTCCTCTTATAGATTTTTGTGATGAAGTTGATGTCTCCTTATCTTTTGGTTGCACAGAAGGAACCTGTGGAGTTTGTGAGGTTACTGTAGTGGAGGGACGAGATAATGTATCCCGAATCACAGATGAGGAAAAAGATTACTTACTTCCTGAAGACCTGGAAGAAGGCATGCGCTTGGGCTGTCAGGTTAAAGTTCGTAAAGGTGAAGTTACATTAAGGTGGAAAAAAGTAAAAGCAAAGTAAGCCTATAAACCACTGTCTTTAATTTCGTCCTCAACTCTTTTTATCATCCACTCTTTGATTTCCGCGGCCAGAATTTTTATTTCCTCGCTACCCTGTGCTCCCGAACAGACCTGGGTAGCCAATTCCGCAAGGCTTAAAGCTTCTCCATTGTCCCCGGATCGTTGACAGGTCAAAGAAAGATTCCACAGGGCTTTTGCTTCCATATGTGGATCAGCGTGTTTTTTCCCCAGCGTACGGGAATGTCGAAAACAAATCATGGATTTTTCATAGCCACCTATTTCCAAGTAGGTGTTGCCAAGATTTTCCAATAAGGAGTACTCAATGGGAAGGACAGCAAATTTTCTTATCTTCGGTAAACCGCGCTCGTACTTTTCAATTGCCGCAGTGTATTCCTTCAAGCTCCTGTGATAATCGCCCATTTTCTTTAATATTAAACCCTGCCCCCTGTTATCCCCCAGTTTTCTACCGATCTCCAACGCTCCGTCGAGGCAGTCAAATGCTTTTTTATGCTTGCTTGTTTGCATATAGGTCATGGACAGGTTTTCTAAAATTCCGATTTCTCTTGTTTTGAGATTGTTCTGATGGGCCAGAGTTTTGCCTTCTTTTAAATAGTTAATGGCAGATTGGTACTTTTTAACCGTGTTACATAAACGCCCGAGATCATCGAGAACTTGAGCCTGAACCTCTTTATTTCCTAATTTTTGCGCTTTTTCCAATGATAATTTAAAGTTCAATTCAGCCCGGTCAAACACATTCCCCTTAAAACATGCCTGTGCCAGCATATTCAGTACTTCCATTTCTTTCTTGGCTTTTCCTTCCAGACGAACGAACTCAAGAACTTTACTAAAACACTCAATGGCTCTTTCATAATTACCAGTACTGAGACAACACTGGCCTAATAAATCCATTGAAGTTTTTTCATCCCCTACATGACCGAGCTTGTTAGAGAGGCTTTGAGCCTCCTCAAGATATTCAATGGCTTTATCATAGTGACCTAATGAGTGAAGTTGCATGCCCAGGGAGAGAAGGTTGTTTTTTTCGGCCTCCACATTTTCTGAGTCTCGGGAAGCTTCGAGAGCGGACTCATTCCATTGAATGCATTCCTCAGTGGTATGTCTCATAGGCATTAAAACCCGAGCTTCCTTGCAAAAATCCCCACAAAGTTTAGCGATTTTGGCGTCTTCTGTACTTTTTTGAGAGGACCATTTTTGCCCAGCCTCAATGTTATACCAATCCAGGTCGAATAAGTTTAGGGCACTTTCTAAAGCATCTTCATCACTGTCATAAAGGTCATTAGCATCTTTCAAAACATCAAAATAATAAAAAGCTAGGTTTCTATGAGTTAGAATTTTTTCTGAGGGCCTGACTTCAGTCTTTATAAGTTTGTGAATTAAATCGTGGAAGAAGTATCTTTTATTAATGCCATCGTACTCCAGAAGTTTTAGGGCGACCAAGCGTCCTAGATGGTCACCATCCCGGTCTCCACAAATACCTGCCGCGGCTTTATCATCAAAAGACCCGGAAAATAGTGCCAGCTTTCGGAATACAGTAGCGGTTTCCTTTCTCATGTCCCTGAAAACAATATTAAAAATTGGATCCACGTTTCGATCTATGGTTTCTTTTTTATTTTTGTCCTCCTCTAAATCAACATCGCCTTCTGGTTTTAAAAGCCGTCTCTCTTCACGGAGTTCACGAATCAAAGTCTCCACCGATAGATCAGGATTAGCTTTTATATAAGACCCGGTAAGCGCTATAGCCATTGGAGAGTATCCGCATAGCTCAATGATCTCAGTTGCCCACCGCTTTGTGTTTGATGCCAGAAAGAAAAGAAGAAGCTCTGCCTCATCCGGAAATAATTCTTTAACCGGTTTGGAATAAGATCCTGGAATAGAAATTTTATTTTCCGATGTAAAAATAAGCAAAACCGATTTACCCGCCATGAGGCGCTTAATCTGGCTCGGTTTTGTTGCATTTTCAATCAGCATTAACACCCTTTTACCTTTTAAGGTTGCCTCATACTGTTGCACCAGCTCAGCGGTGTCACTGGGAATTGGCTCTTTGGGGAAAAATGCACGCAGGACTTGACCCATTGCTTTATTCACATGCATGGGCTTGTCTCCCACACCTTTTAAATCAATATAAAATTGGGCATCCGGGTATTTGGGAGCCAATTGATGAGCAAGTTCAATAGCCAGAGAAGTCTTACCAGCGCCTTTTTCTCCATACAGACATATTGGGCCACCACTTTCCCAGCTTCGGCCCATAACTTCCAATATGGCATCCTTTCTACCAAAAAATGCGGGAGTTTTATTGGGGAGTTGATTTTTTGATAATGCCGGAAAGCTGCGGGCATTGATCATTGATAACTGATTGAGCAGGCTACTCCCTACCCCGCTGGAACCCCCAGATTTAGAGGTTGAACTGGAAGATGTATTAGAACCAGAGTTGGAATCATTTTGGGAAGGGGAATCTTCTCCTGAATTCGTATCTGAGCCAATATTGTCATTAGAGTCAGGCTTCTTCAAAATGACCACAAAACCTAATATGACCAATATAAGAATAATTAAGACTACAGAAAAATCCATTAGATACTCTATAAAATCTTTATTAAGAATTGAAAACTACACGCCATCTCATAAAATTTACGCCAAATACGGGGCATGTTAAATTGTTTCATAAGTATACTATGTAATGATTGGTATTATCCCATTTTTATACGAGAATTCAATGTTTTGTGTCCTCTTTCTGGATCCTACCCCTCGTTTGCGGGATGTCAAAATGATGCATAGTGAAAGTATTATCTATTCTAGATAAAAACTTAGTATCTGGCTTGACTTACCCTTTAAAATTAAAGTATAGTTCTAGAAATATAACTCTTTAAAGTAGTCCTGTGAGGCTATCAAGGGGAAATCATGTTAGTTTTAAAAAATAATTTATTACCTCCTGTTTAGGCCTGCAAACGCCTTTTGGAGGTTTTTTTTTGCCTAATTCATCATGAACTCACCACTTTTAAACTCAAAAGACATATCTCGGGCAGTCAGCCGCATTTCTCATGAAATTTTGGAACGCAATCATGGTGCCGGGAATATAGCTCTAGTGGGAATCCGGACACGAGGCGTCGTTCTATCTCAAAGGCTGAGAGATAAAATTAAGGAAATAGAAAGTGTGACGGTAGATCATGGCGTACTGGATATAACACTTTACAGAGATGACCTGGCGGACGGAATTCACAAACCAGAATTAAAAAAAACAGAGATAGCTTTCGCTTTGGAAGGTAAACATATTATTCTCTGTGACGATGTTTTATTTACAGGGAGAACTATTCGTGCTGCGATTGATGCGCTCATGGATTTTGGACGTCCCGCATCCGTCCAATTAGCAGTATTGATCGACCGAGGCCATCGTGAATTACCTATCCGGCCGGATTATGTCGGGAAAAATATTCCCACCGCTAAATCTAAACGCGTTCATGTTTTGTTGTCGGAGGAGGATGGTGAAGACAAGGTAATAATTCAGGAGTCGTCTAACTGATGCCACTGTCGACCAAAAGTATTCTGGGTATGAAGGAATTAACAAAACAGGATATTCAACAAATTCTGGATACCGCTGATTCCCTTAAAGAAATATCTACGCGAGATATTAAAAAAGTTCCCACCCTTAGAGGCAAAACAATCATTAACCTTTTTTTTGAACCCAGTACTCGCACTAGAACATCATTTGAAATAGCGGGAAAACGTATGAGTGCTGATGTGATAAATATATCCGGTTCTACGAGTAGTACTGCAAAAGGGGAGAACTTAATTGATACCGCCCGCAATTTAGAAGCCATGAACCCAGATATATTAGTGGTTCGACACCATTGCTCTGGGGCTCCTGAACTTCTGGCTCAACATGTGAGCAGTCCAATTATCAATGCTGGAGATGGATCGCACGAACATCCCAGCCAGGCATTGTTGGATCTGCTGACAATTCGCGACCACAAAGGATATTTAGAAGGACTCACAGTTACAATCGTGGGTGACATCAATCATAGTAGAGTGGCCCGTTCAAACATTAGGGCGATGCAAACCATGGGAATGAAAGTTCGAGTTGTCGGCCCTCCCACACTTATTCCCGTTGGAATAGAACGTTTAGGTGTAGAGGTCAGTCACAACCTTGCTGAAGGAATTAAAGATGCTGATGTGATTATGGTCCTTCGTATCCAGTTGGAGAGGCAAAAGGAAGGGCTTCTATCAAGTCTGCGAGAATATTCAAATTATTTTTGCCTTACTTCAGAGACTTTAACTCAAGCACGAGATGATGTTCTCATCATTCATCCAGGGCCCGTAAACAGAGGTGTTGAAATTGCCCTAGATGTTATGGAAAGTCCTCGCTCTCTTATATTGAATCAGGTTACCAACGGAGTTGCCATCAGGATGGCTCTTTTTTATTTATTACTTGGGGAGAATCATGCAAACCCTAATTAAAAATGGTCAAGTTATTGACCCTGCTAATCAAGTCGATGGCTCTTTTGATATCCTGATCTCTAACGGGAAGATAGAAGCCATTGAGCCTCAGGGGAAAATATCTGGTAGTAAAATTAAAAATCTTCCGGTTATAGATGCGAAGGATTGCGTTGTGGCGCCTGGTTTTTGTGATATGCATGTGCATTTCAGGGAACCAGGCCATGAGTATAAAGAGACTATAGAAACCGGCAGTGCTTCCGCAGCGGCCGGCGGATTTTCCACCGTGGCAGTCATGCCAAACACCTCGCCGGTCAATGATAATCGCTCGGTTACAGAATTGATTTTCTCACAAGCAAAAAAAACCAGCTTAGTAAATATTTTCCCCATTGGAGCTATCAGCAAAGGCTTAAAAGGTGAAACTTTATCAGATATGGGTGAATTAAAAGAAGCGGGTTGTATCGGTTATTCCGATGATGGAAAACCCGTTATGGATAGTGAGTTGATGCGAAGAGCATTTGAATACAGCCGAATGTTTGACCTGCCATGCATTCAGCATAGCGAAATTCTAGATCTAACCCGTGACGGTTGCATGAATGAAGGCCTCGTCTCTACAGAACTGGGCTTAAAGGGAATGCCTGTCGAAGCAGAAGATATTATGGTTTTCAGAGATATCTGTTTGCTGCAAAAAACGGGTGGGCGTCTTCATGTGGCGCATATAAGTAGTGGCGGAGCTGTAGAACTGGTTCGTCAAGCCAAAGCTAAAGGTCTACCTGTAACTTGCGAAGTGGCCCCGCATCATTTTACTCTTACGGAAGAAGCCTGTCGAAAATATGATACGAATTCTAAGATGAGTCCTCCCCTGAGAACTCATGAAGATTTGGAATTGATCAAAGAAGGATTGAGGGATGGAACAATTGATATCATTGCTACGGACCATGCTCCTCATGATCTTGCCGACAAACAGGTTGAATTCAGCAAGGCCTGCTTTGGAATTGTTGGCCTGGAAACAGCACTCCCCTTAACTCTAAAAATGGTAGATGAAAAGGTCATTACTTTGCAAAAAGCGGTGGATCTTCTCACTCATCAACCCTGTCGCATCTTCAATTTGGATAAAGGCACTCTGGGAGTTGGTAAAGATGCGGATATTGTTATATTTAATCCTAAAACGAAATACACAATAGAGCCTGAAAAATTTAAGTCACGTAGTAAAAATTCTCCTTACAAAGGTTGGAAAGTCAGAGGAAAAATTCTCCATACCCTGGTAGCTGGAAAGACCGTATATTCCTCCTATAACGAATAACCACGTACCAATCGTTTAAATTTATGAAAGCATATTTAGCTCTGTCCGATGGGAAAGTCTTTGAGGGCGATCACTTTGGGGCCGAAGGTGAAGTCGATGCAGAAATTGTTTTTAATACCAGTATGTCTGGTTATCAGGAAGTGATTACAGACCCCTCCTATTGTGGACAAATGGTGCTAATGACGTATCCTCTTATAGGTAACTATGGAATTAATCCGCAAGATTTTGAGTCTGACCGCCCTCACCTTTCCGGCTTCATCATAAAAGAATTAAGTGGCATTTCCAGTAATTGGCGATCAAGAGGGACACTGGAAGATTTTTTAAAAAAGTATGGGATCATTGGAATTCAAGGAGTAGATACCAGAGCCTTGACTCGTCATATTCGAGAGAAGGGTGCTCAACAGGCCGTTTTGTCCACAATGACCAAGGATCACGGCGAATTGATTCGTAAAGCACAAAATTCTTCTGGCCTTGAAGGGAGAGATCTTGTAAAAAATGTCACTTGCCAACTCCCCTATGACTGGGATGAAGGTGAATGGGAGATTAGGAATGGAGAAACAAATCTTAAATCCGCTGTAGACAAAAAGTATTTCGTTGTAGCCTATGACTTTGGAGTTAAAAGAAATATATTGAGGATGCTTGCAGGTGCCGGTTGCAGTGTTCGGGTTGTTCCCGCATCCACTCCGGCCGAAGAAGTTCTTGCCCTCAATCCGGATGGAGTGTTCTTATCGAATGGCCCTGGCGATCCAGAGGGTGTTCCATACGCAATCAAAAACATTAAATTACTTTTGGGCAAAGTCCCCATTTTCGGTATTTGTCTAGGCCATCAACTGCTAAATTTGGCTTTAAATGGGAAAACCTTTAAGCTTAGATTTGGACATCATGGTGGAAATCAACCCGTAATGGATATCCCCACAGGCAAAGTTGAAATCACGTCTCAAAATCATGGTTTTGCTGTCGATCAGAATTCGGTAGGGTCCTCCATAAATGTGACATCCATAAATTTAAATGATCAAACAGTTGAAGGGATCTCCCATAAAGACTGGCCGATTTATTCAGTGCAATATCATCCTGAAGCATCACCCGGCCCTCATGATTCCAGTCACCTCTTCCATCATTTCACAAGCCTTATGAAAGCAGGAGTTTGATGCTCAAGGATTCATTAGATTTACTCTTTGAGTATGTTGCCAAGCATATTCCTTCGGAGCAAATTATGCTGGCAAAGAAGGAATATCAAAAGACTACTGGTGATATCTATGAGGATGACAAATCTTACAATACAAGAATGGCTCTGTTTTTAGAATGGTATCTGTTAGACCAATATGAACCGGGTTCTCAGCAAACGATTCTGGAAAACATTATTGAAGAAAACCCATCGGCTTGGACTCAAGATAGTCTGGATGCCTATAAGGACATTTCCAATAATACTTTGGGCATATTCGAAATCAGGAAAGTTAGAGACAATTCGGTAACAGTGCTGGATTTATTCACGGACGAAAAATATCTGATTGAAGAGCAGGATTCAAAACTCGCATTCAGAAAGAATGACCTTTTTCAGGGGCGTATTTTCCCACACCTCGGGAAATATTATTTTTCTGGGTACTTTTGCTTTCATCCCAAAAAAACGCATCGGTATATACAAAGTAAAACAAAAGTTTTCTATTTAATTCAAAGAGCATGGAAAAAAGAACTTTATAGGCTTGAAAAATTTTTATTGAAAACCCAAAAATCATATCTAAAGAATTCAAAGTCGATAGAAAAAATTAAAACCAAAATTGGAAACACAGACATAAGCGCAAAATTGGAACATTTGAACACAAAACTTTTAGACTTAGTTGAGCTTAAAACCGGAATTGAAACCAGCCTTCAACTTACTGAAAAAGAAATCAGCAGTTTACAACTTGAAAAAATAAAAATAGAAGGTCGAGGGCTAACTTCTGAAGTGATTAACAAGCTAGCCTATATGAATTTAAAGTGGGAACGTTCAAGACAGATTGACATAGAAGATATTTACAAAGACTAATGCCAAAAAGAACCGACATAAAGAAGATTCTACTTATTGGATCCGGCCCCATCATTATAGGGCAAGCTTGTGAGTTTGACTATTCAGGGACTCAGGCCTGCAAATCCCTAAAGGAAGAAGGCTATGAAATCATTCTTGTAAATAGTAATCCTGCGACCATCATGACCGATCCTGAGTTTGCCAATCGCACTTATATAGAGCCTGTAACGCCTGAAGTCGTTGAAAAAATTATTGCGCGTGACAGGCCTGATGCTTTACTTCCAACTATGGGTGGGCAAACTGCATTAAATACTGCACTAGCCCTTGCTGAACGAGGAGTTCTGGAAAAATTCAATGTTGAACTGATAGGCGCAAATGTAAAAGCTATCAACAAAGCTGAGGACCGGAACCTTTTCAAGGAAGCTATGTCTCGAATCGGCCAGAAGGTTCCTCCCAGTGGTAATGCTGAGTCTTTAGCGGAGGCCTGGGAAGTTGTTAAAGAAACTGGCTTTCCTGCCATTATTCGTCCTTCATTTACATTAGGAGGCACAGGAGGAAGTGTCGCCTACTCAAAAGATGACTTTGAAACACTAGTTGAATTCGCCCTAAAAGCTAGCCCTGTCACTCAGGTATTGATCGAAAAGTCTCTGATAGGTTGGAAAGAGTATGAGTTGGAAGTAATGCGGGATTTGAAAGACAATGTGGTGATTATCTGTTCAATTGAAAATCTGGATCCGATGGGCATTCATACCGGAGATAGCATAACGGTCGCTCCTGCCCAAACCCTTACCGATAAAGAATATCAAATTATGCGCAACGCCGCCATCGACATCATTCGTGAGATTGGTGTTGCAACGGGGGGTTCTAATATTCAGTTTGCTGTCGATCCAAAAACGGGTGAGATGATTGTCATTGAAATGAATCCTCGGGTATCCCGAAGTTCTGCGTTGGCATCTAAAGCCACGGGTTTTCCCATAGCCAAATTTGCAGCAAAATTAGCGGTTGGATATTCCCTTGATGAAATCAGGAATGATATAACCCGTGTGACCCCTGCCTCATTTGAACCAACACTGGATTACTGTGTCGTTAAAATTCCTCGATTTACTTTTGAGAAATTTACTAAAACGGAACCGATCTTATCCACACAAATGAAATCAGTGGGCGAAGTAATGTCTATTGGTCGAACCTTCAAAGAGGCTTTGCTAAAATCCATTCGATCCATGGAGACGGGGATTAATCATTTTGAGGAAGATTTCAGGTTTAGCTTGAACCAGGTTGGATTGTCTCCAGAACAGCAAAAGGAAAAACTTTTAGCCGCATTGAGCCTGCCTTTTTCAGATCGGTTATGGCATGTTGCTGCTGCACTGAGAAGAGGTATTACCATTGACCAGGTTTACCAAATCACTGGTATTGATCCATGGTTTCTCGATAATATCAACGCCTTAATTATTTTCGAACAAAAGATTTTGCAATTAAATGGAGTTTCAAATTTGGACGATGAAACTCTAATAACCGCTAAAAAATTAGGGTTTTCTGATATCTACTTGGCAGAACTTTTAAATTGCGATGAAAAAGATATTTTTCAGCGAAGAAATCAGTCAAAAATTTTTCCTGTTTTTAAAAGAGTCGATACCTGTGGTGCCGAGTTTGAGGCCTTTACTCCATATTTATATTCCACTTATGAGGATGAATGTGAAGCCGACCCCACTTCCAGAAAAAAAATTATGATCCTGGGCGGTGGGCCTAACAGGATAGGTCAGGGAATTGAGTTTGACTATTGTTGCGTGCATGCCTCTTTTGCACTGAGGGAAGATGGCTATGAAACAATTATGGTCAATTGTAATCCAGAAACTGTAAGCACTGATTACGACACCTCGGACAGGCTTTATTTTGAGCCTTTGACTTTCGAAGATATTATGAATATCGCAAGGGTGGAGAAACCCGATGGTGTAATTGTCCAGCTTGGAGGGCAGACACCCTTAAAGCTGGCACTATCATTGATGAATGAGGGGGTCCCTATTATTGGCACAAGCCCTGTCGATATTGATCGCGCCGAAAACAGAAAACTATTTGCAGAAGTTTTAAACAAACTTGATCTTCGTCAACCTGCTAATGGAACTGCTGAGTCCTATCAGGAAGCTCGTGAGATTGCTGAGAGAATTGGCTATCCCGTAGTTGTTCGACCTTCGTATGTTTTGGGAGGCCGGGCAATGGAAATTGTTTACAATCAAGATCGCCTGGAACATTATATGCAACATGCGGTTCAAGCATCTCCCGAGCACCCCGTTCTGATCGATGACTTTCTAGAGGACGCTATTGAAATCGATGTGGATGCTATTTCTGATGGGCAAGATGTAGTGATAGGCGGGGTAATGGAGCATATTGAGGAAGCAGGTATCCACTCAGGTGACAGCGCTTGCTCCCTGCCCGCCTTTTCCCTTTCATCCAAAACGATAGATGAAATTAAAAAGCAAACTTATGCTTTGGCGCGAGAACTTAAGGTTATTGGATTAATGAATATCCAATTTGCGGTTAAAGATGAAAGCGTTTACATCATTGAAGTGAACCCGCGGGCATCGCGAACGGTTCCATTTGTAAGTAAAACGATTGGAGTTCCTTTGGCAAAAATTGCCGCCAGGGTCATGGCTGGTAAAAGTTTAAAAGAATTAGATTTTACGCAGGAAAAATCTTTTTCTCATATTGCTGTGAAAGAGTCAGTTTTTCCTTTTAACAAGTTTCATGATGTGGATGTATTATTGGGCCCTGAAATGAAGTCTACCGGTGAAGTCATGGGGATTGATACGGTTTTTGGTCGAGCTTTTGCGAAATCACAGCTGGCAACAGGCATTAAACTTCCTTTGGAGGGTACGGCTTTTATCAGTGTAAAAGATTCTGATAAACCAAAAACGATTGCTATTGGCAAGGGATTAATCGAAATGGGTTACCAATTGGTAGCAACCCGTGGCACAGCGGATTATCTAGCGAAAAATGGAGTTGAGGTTTCTACTATTAATAAGGTCAAGGAAGGGTCTCCCCATATTGTAGAAGCCATTGAAGAGAATCAGATTAGTATTATGATCAATACAGTATTTGGTGAGCAGTCAATCAAGGACTCATTTTCACTAAGAAGAAGCTCGTTGAATCAAAATTTGCCTTATTGTACAACTATGGCTGGTGCGTCAGCTCTGATGAAAGCATTAAAATACGTTAAGGATGATAACCTCTCGGTAGTAACTATACAGGAGTATGGGGAGAAAATTTGATTGTTCTCCCGTCAGTTTACAGTTCGATTTCCGTGAAATTCCCACCACGGTGCTTTTTCTTCTTCATGCGCTATGAATTTTTTGGTGCTTGAAGAGTTATTTTCTTTCCTAAACGAGTTTACCGCACGAACTAAAAATCCTTTTTTAAAATTCATTCCCCCTAATGAAACGGCTTTTGAAAATCCATCCCATGCATGCAAAACTTTAATGACCCCTGTTCTCACATAAATATCTCCCAGGTCATTTCCAGAAAAAGGATCATGCAACCCTAAACTAATGGCATGAACCTCAAGTAAATCACCAATACGCACTCCGTTTACTTTGCCAAGGTTCACTAAAATCTCCTCTTCACTTTCAACTATTTTTCCGCTTTGATTTTTGATTTCCTTTTTATTTATGGCTATCACTTCGCCTTCCAATAAAACAGAATCGAGTTTTTCTGTTATGAATTCACCTATTTCGCGCCTTAGTCTATCCACCGCGTATTTCATGGAACTGAATTCAGGTTTTTCAATACTGACTGCCGAGTTTATTTCATCACCCAAAAAAGGCCTGTTTCCCAATCTCGAAGTGGCTTTGAAAGTTTTTTCGAAAAGGGTTCTGCCTGTTTTATTTTGAACAATTTCTACATGGATTTGTATCTCAGCCATTTCACGTTCCAGGGATCCCATGCTGGTCGATCCTGTGGATTTCATCATTTTTTGGTCAGGTTCGAATTTTAAAACGGTTCCCCTTATTTTTGTCATGGAAGGGCTCTGAGTTTCCCTGCCCATTTTTGTCGGCCACGTTGGTTCCATTTTCATAGTTTTAGGCATTGAATCCATTTTATTCATTCTATCCATTCCATCCATCGAACCTTGAATGAATAAAAACTTTGGAGTACCAATATCTTCGAAATCTAAAAAGCCTGGATTTAGATTATCTTCACCTTGTAATCCGGCGTGGTTGCCCATCATTGAAGGGTTATTCATTGCTCCCTTCATACCTTCAGAAATAGAAACCAATTGAATACGCTTGTTAGCAATAAGTTCTTGGGTTATTGATTTTTTAAAAATATTTCCAGGGTCATAAGGTTTATCCCAGCCAACAGGATTTTTGAAGGGCCCAATTACCACTTTTTTCACATAAAAAGCATGGGAAGGTGTTGATACAAGGATGGCTAAAATTGCAAAAAAGAAGATTTTCCACCAGATTTTATTTCTCATAGGATTTTATTTGGGTACATAAAAGTTCGATTTATATTTCATATCGACATTTTCCCGCAATTCTACATCGTGATTCGGGTATTTTATTGATTTAATGTAGTTAAAAATCGTATCAGATTACTTGACCCAACCTTTTCCAACCAGTACAATTCACCGGATGAAAAACACCACTCATATAATTTTGTTGATTACGCTAATATTTGCTCCTCAGGTTCTTTTTGCGGCTAACCTGCCTGCGGATATGGTCCGTATTCAGGCGGGATGCTTCATGATGGGTACCAACCAAAACTCCATTTATGAAGACGATGATGACAATGCCAGGGAAAAACCGGCCCACAAGGTGTGCCTGGATGAGTTTTATTTGGATCGTTTTGAGGTTTCGCAGAAGAAATGGGATTCGGTTATGGATTTTAATCGTTCTGTTTTTCACAATCCCGAGCAACCTATAACACATATTGAATGGCGTGAAGCGCGAAGTTTTTGCAAAAAAACTGGGAAAAGACTCCCTACCGAAGCCGAATGGGAGTACTCGGCCCGAGCCGGGAGCCAGACCCGTTTTTCTTGGGGAGAAAAAATGGATGATGACTATTTGTGGTATTCTGGAAACTCATCCAGGGAACCTGCAAATATAGGCAAGAAAAAACCTAACGCTTGGGGACTTCATGACATGACTGGAGGAGTTTGGGAATGGGTGGAAGATTGGTTTTCTCTCGATTATTATCATCACAGTCCTGTTAAGAACCCAAAGGGCCCGGCTCGTCAAAGTTTTAAAGTCATTCGTGGAAACTCATGGATGAGCGATGAAGCTTATATTAGGGTTACCGCCCGTCATAGAGGTATGTCAGACCCGACTCTTTCCTATTGGGTTGGTGTCCGATGCGCAATGTCCCCCAAATAAAAATTTAAACAGTTTTGTTACCTGCTAACGTAAACTATTTATACCAAAAGCTTTCCAAAAGCCTGTCGGAGGCTAAATCTGAACTGATATTTCAAAATAATTTTGAACTTCTGATTTCGGTTATTTTAAGTGCCCAATCTACAGATAAAACGGTCAATAAAATAACGCCCGCTCTTTTTTCTTTATGCCCTACTCCAGATCAAATGCTCGCTTTGGGACCCTCCAAGTTAGCAAAAATCATTAAACCCATTGGTCTCGCACCTGCTAAATCTAAAAATATTATTAACACCTGTAAAATTCTTCTGGATAAACATGGTGGAAATATTCCTGGAGTCAGGGAGGATTTGGAACAATTACCCGGTGTTGGACGCAAAACAGCAAATGTCGTATTGAATGAAGGTTTTGGTGTGCCTACAATTGCTGTAGACACTCATGTGTTTCGAGTGGCAAACCGCACAGGGTTAGCTCCTGGTAAAACCGTATTAGAAACGGAATTAAAACTTTTAGAAGTGACCCCCAAGAAATGGTTGAAAAATGCTCACCATTATCTAATCCTTCACGGAAGATATACTTGCACGGCTAAGAATTTTGACTGCCAAAAATGCGTTATTAAAAAGGAATGTGCTTTTAAAGAAAAAGGGTGAAAAAAATAAAAAATCATGAACTCCAAGGTTAAAGATATTGAGACAGTCTATTCCAGGTTATCCAAGCAATTGCATAATGGCAATATGCTCCACATGGAACATGAGCTGGAAACCTCGGTAAAGAATTATTCTTTGGCCAAATTTGTATTGGGAAAAGGAAATCGATATAAGGCACTAATATCAGCAGGAATTCATGGTGATGAACCCAGCGGTGTGGAGACCATCTGTTCATTCCTGGAAAACAATAGATTTGAAAATTTTTCTGATACGTGGGAGTTGACTATCTTACCCTGCTTAAACCCCTATGGTTATGAATATGGAGTCAGGGAAAATCATAGGGGAGAGGACCTAAATCGTTTTTTTAGACATGATTCCCCACCTGAAGAAGTTAGGTTTGCACAATCAGCCTTTGACAAGAACTATGAGTTGACCATTGAGCTTCATGAGGATTCCATGACACCTGGTTTTTATCTTTATCAAAAAGGCACACATCAGGAAGATGATATCTTAGGTAATAAAATTTTAACAGCTATCAAAAATGTTATGCCTATAAATCATAATGGTGAAATTGACGGCCATTCTGCTCAAGGGGGGATAATTATTCAGCAAACAGACTGGACATCAATGGATTGGTGGCCCATGGCTTTCTATGCGTTATCAAAAGGAACTAGAAGGACTTTGACACTGGAAACCGCTACCGGGTTTGCAATGCAGACTAGAGCGGAAGCCCACCTGATAGCCATAGACACGGCGTTGAAATTTTATACGGAGAAACTTAAGAGCTAGGCGCTTTTATCTTTAGGTATAATTATGGGGATGACAATGGGTTCACCAACAGCAAGGGCATGGATTTCTTTGTCGGAGTTGTAGCTACTTAAAAGCCAAAGAGGAATTGTGTAGATATCATTGCAAATTTCCCATAAAGTTTCTCCCTTTTCAACGCTTCTTATTGCCAATTTACTGATTTCAAAATTATTGAAAAAGTCTTCCTGGATGGCTTTATGGTATTCCTGCCGTCTTTCTTCAAATTTGTCAGGCTGGGTTCTTGAAAAACTGACGCGAATATTTTCGTTTGCAGCTATGCCTCCTCTTTTCCCAATTCGGTTCATCCTTCTAAGTTCTTTCACCGATTGCAATGACCACTCGGCATAATGGCTAAGGGTTTCATCAAAATCAACGGTGATGGTCCCTATGCGGGAATTAGAATCTCCGCTAGGAGAAAATGATACCGGTTTAAAAGCAGGACGATTTTTATTCAGCCGATCAGTCGTATTCCTGGCAACTTGAAGAGTTCCGGGTGAAACAGCTCTTTCCGTTTTTATCTGAGTTGAACTTTTTGAAGTATTTGACGATTTAGTAGCAGGTGAGCGATTTACTGATAAACTAAAATTCTTAGTTTTTACAGTTCTTGATGCCACCTTAGTTTTATCTCTGATTAGCTCTCGACGAGGTACTTTTATCTTTTGCCCGGGATGCAGAGAATCTGGGTTGCGGAATCGGTTGATACGGGTCAGATGACTGACATTTGTATCAAAGCGCTTTGCAATTTTAGATAGGTTGTCATATCTACGAACCTTATAAGAAACCAGGCTTATTGAATATTTCTTGGAATCAAGTTTAGCTAATTGGTAAGTGGGCTGATGTCGGGATTTTCTTCCTGGTAATTGAAGCACCTGTCCGATATATATGCGATTACGCCTTCCAATATTATTAGAACGCTTTAAGGAACCTACTGTTGTTCCAAAACGCAAAGCAACGCCAGACAAGGTATCTCCTCGCCTGACGGTATACCATTTGGATCGTAGTTGACTCCCATATTTCACCCTTTGTGGAATTTGTCCGTAACGGGTGACCAGGTTGTCAATTTTCATAGCCGGAGCTTGGAAAACAAAGTTTTTTGGAATTCGCTTCTCGCCATTTAAAACCGGCCTCCTCAAAGAGGGGTTTGCTTTCGCTATTTCTTCCCGTGTCATATCGAAATGATTCATAGCTGTTTGGATATGAATATAATCGGGCAAAATAAACGATGCTCTGGGAATAGGTTTTTTAATGACTAGGTTAGAGAAATACTTATCCTGATTTTTTACTACATGGAGAGCAGCAAGAAATTCCGCATAAAAATTTCGCGAGGCAAAACCAAAAGTTCTACTTTTATATTTGGCTATTACTTTTACAATATCACTACCAAATCGTTTTTTTGCGCGCTTCATTCCTTGCAAACCATGGTTGTAAGCCGTAACAGCTAAAGGCCAGGAACCTATGCTTTCAAAGTTCTTTTTCAATAATTTGGCGGCACCATATGTGGCTATAATGGGGTCTCGTCTTTCATCAACGTCATAACCCACACGCATGAACAAACGGCCTGTGCCCCGAGTGAATTGCCATATCCCAGCTGCCCCAGCACTTGAATAGGCACCAATCTGGAATGACGATTCCACATGAGGAAGAACACTAAGCTCATCAGGAAGGTTGAATTTTTTGAAAATGCTTTTGATTTCCTTCATATACAAACCTGAGCGCTCAATCCCTTCCCGGAAACGGTCTTTCTGACCTAGTTGGGCTCGTATTTGTCTTGACGCTTTATAAAAATCCTTTTTTACTAACTCATAAACTCTTTTATCTTCACCCTTTAGTTTTGCCTTGTTTTTAGTTTTATTGATTTTGCGCAAAATGTTTTTATATTTTTTCTTTGTTTTTTCGAGTTTGCGCTCCCGAGATCTTCGGGATAATGGTTTTTCACCTAAGTAAACAACCTCATAAATGACATCAAGATTTTTTATATCGTGAACTACCGCATGCTTAGTGCTGTATTCCGAGTATATTTTTTTCCAGAAATCGACTTCACTTTGAAGACCCGGAGGGGTGGAAAAGTGATATTGGTTTAGAGTATGAACTTCATACGAGAAACTTGCGCTGGCATTACCAAGAAACCAGGCAGAAAACAAAAAAACGAGGGAGAATAGGATGGTTCTAATAGATCTTAACAATGGCTAGCTTTCTATTCTAAAGAACTGTTTTGTAGGAAAACGAATATCCGAATAAATAAAAAGTCCCCTAACTCAAGCTTTCACGTTAGCCTTAAAGCTACAGTAACGCGTTGATTTCAAAGGATATCAAAGGCCATATATTAGGTCAAGGTAAATCGGCTTTTTGATGTTACCCCGGGGAATTTCAACCCCGGCCCCGATGGCAATTAAGCTCTCTTGACCCTCTGAATACTTCCATTTTTGGGATATTCATTGTTAAGTTGATATACCCAAGCTAGAAGCTCCGCGACCACCTTATATAATGAAGCAGGAATTTCCTTTCCCACATCAATTTTTTCCAATAACGCAACAAGGTCTTTATCCTTTCTTATTGGAATATTTTGCTCTTGGGCCATCGCGATGATTTTTTCCGCCACCCAGCCCTGCCCTTTAGCAGTGATTTTCGGAGCATGATTACTACCGCCACTGTATTTAAGGGATACTGCAGAATTTTTTGATGAGTTCTGTTTCATGTCTTGATGTTTATCAATGATGTGTTGTGATTTATTAGTAAACCAACCAGATTATCTTTTTCCGGTTCAAATTTTTTACTCACATAGCATTCCACCGAGGCTGTGATATCGTTTTCGATCATTTTTCCTTCAAAATCTTTAGTTCTATCGCGTATGAAACCGGCAATATCTTCATTCTCCACATCAATGCTTACAGATAATTGCTCGGGACCCATCTGTGCGTTAATTTTAATTTTCCCCAAAAAGGATAGATCAAGAAAAAAGGCTACATTATGTTTTTTTGAAGAATTTTTATTTCCACCTTTGTCTTCAGATGAATCATTGCGAACAAATAATTGCAAGGTTTTGTTTGCAGGACCCAGTGGATTTGGAATTTGAATTACCAACGGCTGATTTTCTTGCTTCGATATTTGGGATGACAGCTGGTTCAATTCTATATTATCGATGGCATATTTAAGCGTATTACGGAATTCGATGAAAGAACTCGAAGACTTTTGCGGCTTATTTGATGAAGTTGTCTCTGTCGAATTATAAATTTCCAGCAACAGTCCTTTTAAATCGCTCCCTAATTCTTTCCGGGCCAGTGCGCTTGGAGGTTCCCCTAACACTTGTCTAACTCTAGCCTCATAATTGATTCCGGAAGATTCTACTTGCTGGCGAATTTTGGTTGCATTGGGAATTTCTCCGTCATTGGGAAGAAGCAAGCGCAAGGTGTCGCGCAGTCGGGTTATCAAACCCGGTTTAATTTGTAAATCAGCCACCAACGGTGAATCAACAATTTTATGCTTAAGCAGATATGCCATTTCCCCAATGGGCATGCGAGCTGGCAAGTAAGGCTTTAGCGTATTAAAATCTAATTGTTTTGACTGGTTTGTAACCGTTGGCGCTAAAACTGGCTTTTGCCCATTTTCTGTTTTCTCGAATAATATATTTACCTTCGACCCAATTTTGAAGTTTTGGGCTTTTTCCACCGGGATTTCAAAATTCTTACCTCCAGCCTCTACCATAATGGTTTTTGAATCTACAATACTTGTAACACGTGCCGTAGATACTCCGTTTGGGGATGAAGCCACTGAGGGGGAGCTTTCCAAACCGGAAAATCTGGAAATTGTTTTTCCCCTAGAGGTCAAACTTGTAGTAACTCCCACATTTTTATGTATGTTTGGTTGAGAGGTAAACGGAAATATTTTTAGGGCTGCCTTGGATCCTGTGTTTTCTACACGGACGGTCATTTTTTGCCCTTTAATTAAAGGTTCCCTTGGCAAATCCTTAAACTTGCTCTGCTCCTTGAGGGATATTTCCTGCGGTAATTTAACAACTACTTTATTGCCCTCAAGTGATAATACCCCTTTCCCACCTGGAAGATTTTTGATGAATACGGCATCTAAAACTTTACCAATTTGCAATTGGCTTATAAATTTAATGGATGCCGCATTAGACTCCTTACCAGCGAGAACCTTTAACACCTGCTGAGATACATTTTCAGTCTGAGTCGGCTGGGCTAGGGGGCTGAAACTCTTGTTCATATATTTCACTAAATGGGTGTGAGTTGCCTTGGCGATTGGCCCAAATAATAAGGGCTTAACTCTTTATCGGCAGGTTGCTTCGCCTCCACAATAACAATATTGCAGGTTAAGAAATAAACACCAATACTGCCTTTTTTACAACAAGTTGTGGGATTATATTTGGAGAGATTTAAGGGTCAGGCAAGAATATTCAATTTTCCTCGATAGGGGTCTTCGGGGAGAGGAGGCTCTGGACTATCAGCCTCAGTAGCAGGAACACTTTTTTTGCGGTTTCTAAGGCGTTTTTTAGGTTTGGTATGGGGATCGGTTTCTTCCAGATAATGTGTGGGGTCCATATCCTGCACCTGTCGACGTTTTAACTCATCTTCAAGCTCTCTTTCTTTATCAGCCTGCAGGGCCACAACATTAGGGAGTGTCTGCATCGTATGCTGGAGCTTTTCAGTATGAGACCCCATTTGCAGAACTTGCTGGGTATTCACGAGTGGTGTTGTGGGCATAATCAAAACCTGAATAATTAACGCAACCTAACAAATATGGGCCCTTGACAGGATAAGTCAAGGTGGATATTGATTTATTTGACCATGAACTGAGTGAAATATACGTCGGTTATCGTTCCTGTACCACTTAATAGTAGAGCATTGGATGCGGTTAAAATCTCTTTTTTGATTCTTTCCTCAGTCCGAGAACGTTTAAGGGTGAAATCACTTGGCCTCTTCCTTTGAAGTATTCTAAAAATACTTTTTCTTAACAGAGGGAGCACCTTGTCAATTTCACGATTCAATACCCTGTTACTCAACAAAAGACTTGGCTTGATAGATATGAATTGACCTGTTTCTTTGCCGTCTTCAAGAATAGGGAGGAAAAAAAGGTCCAGCTTATATATATTTACCTTCTCAATTTTTGCTTCTTCTTCCTCAACGATTTCTTCCTCAACAGCCTGTTCCTCTACAGGAACCACTTCGACCTCTTCCTCTCCCAGCAAAAAATAGACACCTGCTCCAATGGCTAGGATCAGAACCAGCAATCCCCCACCATAAATCATCAGCAGCTTTTTATTAGAGAGGATTTTTTTAAACTTGCCCTTTAAACCCTTTAGGCCGCCCTCCCCCGCGCCTTCTTCACCGGCATTCTCTAATAAGCGCTCAAGTTCCGCCGCTTCATCGGAAGATAGTTCCGGGTCCTTTTCTGGAGCTTCCTGATCTTCAGCCATAACTTATAAGTTTTGTTAGTAAATATTATAAAGAATTTAACGGTACCAACGTTCCAGAACTCAATATTTGACTAACTGAATTATCTGATCTTTGAGCTACTCAGGAGCTTTGGATAAAGTTCTCGAACCTTTTCTTTGAGGTCTTCCTGTTGCAATTCATTGTCAAGAATGAAATCTGCATATTTTATTTTATCATCTAGGCTCATCTGGTTGTTAATTCGAGTCTTCACTTCATCCAAGCTAAATTCATTTCTGCTTAATATTCTTTGAATTTGAGATTCCTCATTAGATCGAACGACGATAACTTTATTAACATGTTTATAGTTTCCAGACTCGATCAATAGTGCCGCGTCAATAATAACGATAGCAGATGGGTCGTGAGCGCAAATTTTTAAATATTCTTCCTGCTCCTTTTTAAAAATTTTAGGGTGAAGAATGCTTTCAAGAACAGTTTTTTGATCTGGATTCTGAAAAACTACTTTAGCCAGTTTTCCCCGATTTAAACTTCCTTTGTCATCCAGGATATTTTTACCAAAATGATCGATAATTTCATTTAGAGCAGTTTGTCCTGGATGAACCAAATCCCTGCTTAATTGATCAGCATCAATAATGTAGGCACCCAATTCCTTAAAAAAAGATGCCGCCAAACTTTTCCCAGAGCCGATTCCGCCTGTCAGACCTACGAGTAAAGACACGTGTCACCAGTTTAGTATTATCCCTTTAATAGAAACTCATAAAGCCGCATAAGTTTTAAAGTCACGGGTCCAGGTTTTCCAGACCCAACAGGCCGGCCATCCAGATGCGATACTGGCATTACTTTTTTAATGGTTCCTGTTAAAAATATTTCATCCGCCTCAGACAGCTCTTCTCCTGGCCATTTCCCCTCCTCTACGCGGAACCCATTCTCCTTGGAAAGCTGAATTACTATTTCCCGGGTAATTCCTGAGAGTATGCCGCAATCAAGTGAAGGCGTAAAGATATGTCCATCACGCACGAAAAACAAGTTGCTTGTAGTTCCTTCTGTCAAATGACCTAACGAATTGACCATGATTGCATCTTGAGCGCCAAGCTTATTAGACTCCACTTTCGCTAAAACATTATTCAAATAATTGCCTGTTTTAACATTTGGGTTCAATGCATCCCGCGAATTCCTTTTAATTGAAACCAAAGCAACATGAATACCTTTTTCATAGCAGGACTCTGGATATTCACTCGTTTCCATAACTATTATTATTATATTAGGGCGGTGACAAGTAGATGGATCAATATTAACTTCTCCAATACCTCGGGTAACAATAATCCTGATATAAGACTCTAAATTACCCGCCGCACTTAATGTTGTATTTAATTGCTCCTGAAACCACTGTTTGTCATGGGGGATATCCAGTGATATTGCGCTTGCCGAAGCAAAAAGTCGACAAAGATGCTTGTCTAAAAAACAAGGCTGGTTTTTGATAGTACAAACCACTTCATAAACGCTATCTCCAAACAAAAAACCATGATCCAAGACTGAAATATTTAGCTCGTCGTGGATTTGCCCATTGAAATTAATTTTTGTAGTCATCGCTTATTTGGATAGGCCCGCAACATTATTTACTGTCAACGGATTTAAAGATATCGTTTAGTTTTTCAAGATCGTCTTTAGTGTACTCATCTTGAGGTTGGCTGTTATTTGGTAGGTTTTTCTTCAAGTCACTAATTTTATCAGACAAGTTTTTTAGATCTTTTAAGTCATTAAACTTTTCCTTGGCTCCCTCCATATCAAAATTTGAAATCTTTTGTCTTATGTTGAGAGTTCCAGGATTTTGATTCACGAAATCTAAGACTTTCGCTAAATATGGGGCAGAATACGAATCCTTTGTAAACTTTTCTGCCAATTCAGGAAAAAACTGTAGAGGAAATGTAACAGCAACAATTATAACTACACCTCTTGCTAATCCCACCACGCCGCCCATAATTCTGTCAAAGGTCGACAAATCTGTTCCGGACCATAGCATTGCTTTGGCAACTTTCCCCATTAGAGAGATAATAATTGCAGTAACTATATAGATGGCTCCAAACGCAATCAGTTTCGCCAATGGCTTGCTGGGAATGCTTTCCATTAACACCTGGGCAAATGTGTTTTGATATTTGACGGCCATTAAATATCCTCCCACATAGGAGATTAGAGAGAATATTTCTCTTACAAATCCCTTCATTAAGGAGAAAATCAGGCTGAAGCCGAGAACAACCGAAACAAAAATATCAAAAGATGTCATTAGACTGTGTTCTCCAATTCTATTCCTGTGGAAGAAATATTTTTTATGTCTTTAATTAAAGATAAAAGCATTTTAAATGAAGAGGTGAACTGGGCGGGATTACAAGCCACTTCTTTCTGAACTTGAGATAGGCTGAAAAAAGCACCTTCGCTGATTTCTTCTTGATTAATATTAATCTCAGCATCAGTTATACAACTGTAAACCTGAACATGCTCATTATAAGTTTCCTGGCAAGCTGAAATTTTTATGGAAGTTTTCAAGTTAGCCTTTAAGCCAAGTTCTTCCCAAAGTTCGCGGTGAGCGCATTCGTCATAGGATTCCCCCGCATCCACATGCCCGGCTGATGAAGTATCCCATAATCCTGGATTCTCATCTTTGGAAGGAGCACGTTTTTGCAAAAACAATTCATTCTTGGAATTAAAAACAAGAACGTGAATGGATCGATGTAGTAAATTATTTTTATGAATCTGCTTGCGACTTGCTGTCCCCAATATCTGATCATTTTCATCGACTACATTATAAATTTCATTTTCTACATTCATAAAATTTTTTTTAATTCATTGCTTATTGGGGACGCAGATAGCTTAATTGCCGAGGAAATTCTCCTTCTTCACAATAATTATTCTGAGCAAGTAGTTTAACATCATTGATAGCCTGCTTGGACCCTTCTAAAATAACCTTTTTATATCCTTTGTCAGCAAGAAGGCCACCAGCCTGCAACAGGCTCATAACTGATTTGGCGTTAAATTTTTCTTCATCAATTATCATAAACAGCTCACCTTCATGATGTCGGGCAATTAATGAAATGAAAGTTGAAGGCCTGGCGTGAAAACCTAAAGGCTGGGGAATGAGAACCTCTGCTCTGACGTTTTCCACAAACTTCAGCAAGATTTCCTTAACCAGCTTGTCACCCTCTTGAAGATAAAACATGCTGTAATGAAAACCAAAATTAAAAATTTGTCCCAATAAAATCTCTTTATTCACAACTTTTGAGATTTGTTGCCGGCATTCACCATGACGAATATCATCTTCATGACGTTCATAAAAATGACACAGCCAGAGGACAACCTCAAGAAGATGAAGCGGCATGGATATATACCCCCTCATATATTTCAAATCCTCTCGAGTCTGTTCAAGCCGGGTATTCTTGACGTATGTGTCATATTCTGATTGAACACTATGCACTAACTCTTTAAACATTCGCACCAATTTTTCATCCAACTTAGAAGGAATAACATGGCGGAACACTTCAAGGTCATCATTCCTTTTAAACCCGATCTCTTTCACCATTTTCGCGACTTTTCGATATTTTTGGCACAGGTCGATTATTCTTTCCTCCTCCTCTTTCACCTCATCTTCTAGAATAGTTCTAGGAAGGCGTTTATTTGATTCAATTTCAGAAAACTCATCCAATGCAAGTGAACCCTCGTGAATTTCCAAGCCGTTTAATTCGCCTGACTTTACCACTTCCGTTCTTAGACCCAATATTGAAGCATTTAGAAATTCCAAAGCCTGGTAGGCCGAATCGTGAAAGGCTTGAGCGTTTTCCTCCGATTCTCCAAGGTTATAATAAGGATAGCGATCCAAAATATGCTTAATATAAAATGCGGCAATAGAAAGGTTACGTATGCAAGCAACATATTCCGAGAAAAAAGACCACGTTTTATTTTCCCGAGCCCCATGTTCATCCAGAACACTTTCCAAATACTCCGTTTCCTGTATAAGGGTGGAATAATATTTCCTGGAAATTTCCTTTTTGGCTTTTATTTTTTCGCATAACAATGCACTAACATTAAGGAAAAGCCGGGAAGGTTCCTGGACAATCTTTAAAAATTCCTCTTCAGAAATGATTTGAATAAGTGATTTTGCTTCCATCTTTTTACCAATTACAGGAAAGTATTTATAAAATTAAAGGACCCGCTACTACCGATATCAATTTCCTTGTAGTATACCCACATAAGGTACGGGTTAAAAGGCTACAGATTTGGCCAAAATATTTTTTGGTAGGTATTTTTGCCAGATTTCAATATGGGCATCTGGCCCGGAAGGAATGTTGAAAGGAACGAATTGATAATCCGGTTTTCTTGGAAGCCGATGCAGCTTCATATCCACCTCGAAAGGAGTTCGGTCTCCTTTTTTGAGATTACAAGTTTTGCAAGCAACAACAATATTTGTCCAGTTGGTTTTTCCTCCCCGAGATTTAGGGACTACATGGTCTACGGTAAGGAAATGATTAGATGCCCCACAATATTGGCAGGTGTAATTATCTCTTCTTAAAATATTTTTCTTGCTAAATGCCAAGCCTTTTTTTCGGTTCCGGTTGACCATTTTCAAAACCCGTACCACCGTAGGAAGTTTGAAGCTGGTCGATGGGGTACGGACAAAATAGCCAGCACTTTCCAATTCCTCGGCCCTGCCACCAAAAACCATAGTTAAGGCATGACGAGCACTACAAAACTGGAGCGGTTCATAGGAATAATTCAATACCAGTATCTTAAACGAATCGAGCATGGTTCCAAACCTCGTGAAGCTGGAATAACTTGATTTAGTTAAGCAGACCCCTATTCAGGCTGATCTAAAAAAAATTTTACTCTTTCCTTCATTACCCTGTCAATAAAAAGGAGTTACAAGCGGTTTTATAGAATATTCCCGACACCGAGTCTGTTCTGCGGATCAAGACAACGTTTAACTTTACTTAATTCCTTCAAGCCATTGGGCCCGACCATTTTTGCAAAATAATCCTTTTTCAATTTACCTACTCCGTGTTCGGCAGAGACCGTGCCGCCCCATTTTAATATTTGATCTACCAAAGTATCGTAAATATTTTGCGCCTTATCCCCTTGGGAATCTTCAGGTAGAAGGTTTATATGTAAATGATTGTCCCCTAGATGCCCAAATATAATGTAATCAACATCATTATCATTTAAGGTTTCTCGGTATAATTCCATCATCGATAGAAAATATTCATCTGGAACAGCCATGTCAGTCCCCAACTTCACTCTTCCTGCACGGCTATTTTCCTCGTTTATAAGTACCGGAGCATCGTGCCTGAAATTTTGAAACATTTGCACATCTTTTGGTCCCTGAGCAAACCAGGAGTCCTCAAGTATAATTTCTTCAGCATTTAAAAATTCATACCAATTCTCTAAAACCCCATCATAATCACACTTTTTTGCAACATCTTGCTCAAAAAACATTGCCGCTCTGGAATAATCAGGAATGTTTGTATATTTGCTCTTTAATCTTTCCAAAGCGTTATGGTCAAAATATTCCAGAGAACAAGGATCAATGTTTTGGTTAACCATTGATTTGATTTTTGGAATCAACTCCCAGCAAGAGTGTTCCTCTTTAAAAAATAAAACTCCACTGACAAAATCATCGGGCCGTGGGGCTAATCGCAGAATTATGTTTGTGAAAATCGCCAGTGTGCCGTCAGATCCAATGAAAAGGTCAAGCCAGTCCATATCGGGTTGTACAAAATAACCTGCCGCATTTTTGCAAACTGGACTTTGATATTTAATGTCCGGAAAATTAATTTCACTCCCATCTGTAAAAGTGAGCGGTTCGGAAATTCTCAATCCACGTTTAAGAGAAGTTTTCCTGCCATCCACCAAAAGCAACTCAACCTCATCCACATAGTTACGGGTCACTCCATATTTATAGCTACGTGATCCAGAAGCATTGGTTGCAAGGTTGCCGCCCAACGAGGCCCATGTTTCAGTTGGATTGGGTGGATAAAACCATTCCGTTGGTGCTAAAAATTTTTGCAGTTCATTTAATGATACTGCCGGGCCAACTTCTACCTTACCCGGGCCTTTATCCAAAATTTTATTTAACCGCTCCAGCGAAACAATAATTCCCCCTGATGGGATGCGGGAAGCAGTCAACCCGGTTCCAGCACCAGCAATGGTTATGGGGCGAGTTTCTTTTTTCAGAAAATCAGCCAATTCATCAGAAGATTCAGGAATGACAACCTCCTCTGCATTCCCACCTGAAAAATTGGAAGCATCCCTTAAATAGGGAGCTATGAATTCCGGTTTTATTTTTCGAATCATTGCAAGCTCACGATTCTAGAGGCGGGAAGATTCCATCAATCCATCTGCTTGGGGAGGCAAAAATCCATTATAGCCGTTATGTCTCTCTATAAGTTCCAGAACTGTATAGGCATGGCCATTTTTGAATTCCGGTTTAGTAAAGATCTGTCTTAAATCTGTATTCTTAGCACCCACAACATCCCCAACGAATTCAATTTCACGGGCTTTCATTTTTTGAATCGCATGCTCAATATCCTGAACCAAAATTGCGATATGATGAAAACATTGATCTCCATGAGTATGAACCCAATCAGGAATCAGGCTGGCTTCACCCTTCTCGCCAGCAAAGGCTTGATCTATAAATAAACTTGGGTAGCCAGGTTTTCTAAACACCTTAGCCCACCAACAATCAAATTCTAAAACACCTATCACCTTATCCTCAGTAAAACCAAGATGTAGAAAATCTTTAGCGCGTAGGTTTACATCTAGCGTACGTATCGTACAATGATCGATTAGCGGCATTAATCCCACACCGCAATTAGAAAGCTCATTGTGCATAAGTTTTGCGGCTTTATTTTCAGACAAAAAATATTCGATGTATTTTATAAAAAAGGCATCGGTTTGTTGGCTATCAAATGTCATTTCTGGTCGTTTGGTGATGAGTTTTCTTTATCAGTGCCCTGACGGCGTTCTTCTTCCATTTTAGGTTGATTATGGATAAACTTTGCATATTTGATCATCAGGACCATCATTCCTACAGCAAAACACGCTGCCAAAATTAAAAATAGGTTGTCCACTCCTTCTCCTCCATTAAAAAAAGTTTATATTATTGTAGCATTACTATAAAGACCTTTAAAGATGGAGAACCAACCACTAGTCCGGCTTGACAGGAGCCCTAAAGCCTAAGTATTCTGCTAGTATTTAAGCTTCACAACTGCGGAGGTTTCCGCCAAACCCGCTGTATAAGGATCATATATTGAATACAACATCAAAAAAAACAATCGAAATAAATGGGGTCACTCTATATTTGAGTCAATCTGACACTACGCGTTCTGAGTGGATTGGGCAGGAAGAAGTCCTCAAACAGATTCAAGCCTGCTGGATGGTTGTCTCTGAAAAAGACTTTCCGCTTTCGCCAAGAATAACTGGGATGCCAGGAACAGGAAAAACAACGCTGGCCATGGTAGCGGCGAACCAAAGAAAGCAGCCATTGTATATATTTCAGTGCACCAGTGACACACGTCCGGAGGATCTTCTGATCACTCCGGTTCTTTCAGAGAAGGGGAAGATTTCCTATCACGCTTCTCCTCTGGTATGCGCCATGATCGAAGGTGGCATTTGCATTCTTGATGAAGGCAACCGTATGAATGAAAAAAGTTGGGCCTCTTTAGCCCCTCTTCTCGATCACCGTCGTTACGTAGAATCTATTATTGCTGGAATTCAGATCCATGCCCATAAAGAGTTTCGGGCCTGCGTGACAATGAACAATGATGAGTCTACTTTCGAAATCCCTGACTATATACTTTCTCGTTTGCAACCCACCTTGCAAATGACGATGCCAAGTTATCAGGATGAATTGGCGATACTCAGATACCATCTCCCGTTTTCTGAAGAAGACCTTTTAAAAATGACGGTAGAATTCTTACAAAAATCTCACCAGTTGGATCTGGATTTTTCTCCCCGTGATGGTATTCATATCATTCGTTATGCTCTAAAACGGATCAGTCAGGAAAAAGACAATCCTCTAGCGAAGGACAAGATATGGCAAGAAGCTGTCAGCAAAGTTTTAGGAGAAGAAGCATTAGATCTGGATTCGTTAGCCGCTCAAAACCGCAGGGCTTTAGGAGAGGAAAGACTTCCCATGGGGTTGGGGGATTTCTTTTTCAACGACGACAACCCCTTACACCCAGATAGTGATAAATAAGGATTTGAAATTATGAGTCAAGTCCTTAAGCTCAGTGATCGCATACAATTTTTACCTGTCATTCATGGTAGCGGCAGTTTTGCACGGGAGGTGCGACATCGTCTTTTATCACTTCCCTGTGATTGTCTTGCGGTCGCGCTGCCTCCTGAATTTAAACAGACAGTTGAAGAGGGAATCAATTCACTCCCTGCAATTTCATTGAGTTGCCAAACTGAACAAAATGGTGGAATGAATTATGTTCCCATCGACCCAAGTCAGCCTGTAATCACGGGTCTGCGCATTGCCATGCAGGAGGGAATATCTCGTCATTTTATTGATTGGAGCACCGAGAATTATGAAAAAAGAGGCATTGACTTCCCCGACAGCTTTACATTGAGTAAAGTTTCTTATGAAAAATTTATCAGTACTCTACTTTTAACCCTTAAACGCCCTGAGGAAAAAAGCCAGCATTTTTGGCGTGCACGATGGATGGCTTATCAACTTCATCAACTGGAGTTAGAATACTCCAATATTATATGTCTATGCTCAATCCTCGACTGGCCTTGGATTAAGGAAACTTATGATGAACGTTTAGAGATACTCCCACCCCAAAAACCAGAAGGTTTGCCTTCTTTATTTGGAGTAGATAATAAAACCCTGTTTTTCGCGCTAACAGAATTTCCCTACGTAACCTATTTATATGAAAAAAAGAGGCAGGAATTACGCCCTGATGCTAATACTCCAGTTGATGGCGTTAAAGAAATCCTTTTACGTGCCCGGGAATTATTCATTAAAAAACATAAAATTCGCTATCACAACCTGACTTCCCAGACATTTCAGGTTCTTTTACAATATATTCGCAATCTAACTTTAATGGAGTCGCGACTTCTGCCAGACCTCTTCACGCTTGTTAATGCTGCCAAGCAATTCGGAGGGGATCCTTTTGCGGTAGCCGTGTTAGAAGCATCAAGGGAATATCCGTTTGAACCCAACGACACATTGCCAGAATCCCTTTCAATGGGAATCGATCAGGCCCTCACTCAAGAAGAAGGTGCTCAACCCTTATCTATGACCAACCGTTTGTCCGAAACTCAATTTGAATGGCGTACTCTAGATTTAAAGCCTGACCCGGACCAGCGAACCCAAGAAAAATGGCAACATCGTTGGGATCCTTATGGGCAGTGCTCCTGGCCCCCTGAAGATGAGAAAATAGAAAACCTGAATACGCATGTGCGCGAACAAACCAAACTATTATTAAGTCATGACTTGGCCCGGACCGAAAAATTCACATCCTCCGTTAAAGACGGCATAGATATAAGGGATACCCTGCGTCACTGGTACACAGGGGATATTTACGTGAAAGAAATTCCTCCTTCCAGAGGACAGGTCGAAATCATCGTTTTTCTTTTCGACCCTGAGCCTGAACCTCATAAATATAATTGGTGCCAAACCTGGTACGCTGAACATAATGAGGAATCAACATTATGTTTTTACGCTACCGAGTATATGGAGCAGTTAATCGGTCCAGGTATCGGGCAAGCGACCTATGGAGGATGCATGATGATTTACCCTCCCCGCCCTATTCCAGATATATGGCAGGATCCTCGAATTCATATTTCAGTCACCTTGGAGGAAAAACTTCTGGAAGCCGCTTTTTATCACTCTAAAGAAAAAAATGTCACGGTTGTTTCACCTTGTGCCCCTCGAATAACATGGCGGAGGTTAGCCAGGAAATACGGAAAAAAAATCATCCATATTCCCTTAAAAAGATTTTCCAATCAAACGATTGAAAAAGTAAGGCGGTTCCACGTACTGAACGGAAAAAATATCCGCTCCTACGCCCAACGTTTTATTCAAGACCTATGAGAATTTTTTAATTTTTGGATTTAATCAAATAGGTATGAGCTCCATCGATAATCGTTCTTCGCTCACTTGTCTCAACTATGTCCTGCAAAACTTTTTCACCACTCCCTACAGAAGATAAGATCATTGTCATCTCCCATTTAAAATCGCTGAATTTGCTCTCAAAATCATTTTGGTTTGGATTTAAATAGGGGTTTAATTGGGCAGAAGCGGTTTTTGAAACCCCTTTATCTAACCTGATGGTTCGATAAAAGGTTTTGTGCCATTGCGGCTTTAAAAAGAGATTTAATATAAATCCTTCCTTTTCACCCACATCTACATTCAATACGTTGGGGGAACCCATCGAAATAAAACCGGAAGAGCCATTGTCAACAAAAAGAGATTTCTTCCCTACGGCCTTTGGGTCTTCGATTAAATAAGTTTCAGCTTGATCAAACTTAAGTCCTGCAACTAGACTCTCATAATCCAGGTCTATTTGGGGAGTAGCAACCCTTGACAATTCAACATCCCATTCAAAAACCTCAAAACTATCGAAAGATTTCACCAAATTCACGTTCACCCCTATCCCAGGAGTCTCAACACCGCTTAGTATTTGGTGTAGTGGGTATTTATTAGGAGGCACACCTGTTTTGCACAAAAACACAATTTTCTCTATATTTTTTCCCGCCACGAATAAATTCATTCTCTGCCCAATATTTTGACCCAAATAATGAACTAATATGCTCCGTCCCGTGGCAGCATTCATGATGACTGGCAGTATATTTGATGATTTATTGCTAAAATATTCCTGTAATTTGATTGCATCTTCCATAAAACCATTGCCAACATTCATACGCTCTGGGTAATAGTGTACTAGTGACCGAATAGGTTGAAAAAAAATCCAGAATATTAAAAAAGCCAAAAAGACGTGCGCAAAATTTTTATTAGCTAGTTTGATTTTTTCATAGAGGAAAAAAATCCCAACAGAGGCAACCATAAAGAAAAATGGAGATAAATAAATATAAATTCTAGCAAATCCTACTATCCCGCTAATCAGGCTAAATAAGATAGGAATTAAAAAAAGAGCTGAAATTCCATAACGAACTTTCTTTCCGAAGCCTGAAAAAAAACCAGCAATGAAAAATGGATACAACCAAAATCCCCAGGGAGCGACCAAAAACTCGGCGATTTCCTGAAAATACTCCCATTGAATATTTCCTCTGGAGTTAGCCTGCGCACTGAGTTGCAGGTCTCCAAGGTTAATAAGTAGATATCCAACAACCAGTAAAAGCGACAAAAAATAAGGAATCAAATATTGCGAATGAGGTTTCTGATCCGCTAAGGTCTCCGATTTTTTAAATAGCCACAAAACCCAACAAAATCCAGCAGCTCCGGCTACAAAAAAAACGTTGCTGGGCAGGGTAATAACCATAGAAGTGGCGCTCACTACCAACAATATCCTCCATAGCCACAACCTTTGGTTGCCTAAAATATGAATAGAACAGCAAATCAAGCAAAGAGCTAAAAATACGGTAAGAGCATATCCCCTCCCTTCTTGGGAATAGGCAATGTGGGGTACATATAAAGCAAGAAGCAAGGCAGATAAAATTGAAATAGATTGAGAAATTTCTAAGGAACGGCACGTATAAAAATTCAATGGAATGGCTAGAGCACCAGCCAATAAGGATGGAAGACGAAAAGCGACTTCATGATCACCAAAAACCAGTAGGCAGATATTGGATAGAATAGAAAATAAGGCGTGCTGATTTGAATCAGGGTAGTTGAAAAGAATCTCTGAAAAATTAAGATGCGCGTAATGATTAAAAGTTACGGCCTCATCACCAGCTAAGGGAGAACCGATGGTGTGTAGCCTTGGAATCATGCCTCCTATAAATAAGGCCCACAATAAAAAATTTTGCTGGTTTATATATTTATCCATTCATATAATTGAGTAATTATTTCGTGTCTTTGAAAAAGCTCTATAGACTTATTATGAATTGTACTTTTTGAGTTAAAAAAATGGAATTAGAAATCATAGTTCGTGAAGCTCATGAAGATGATCTTGCCATATTGGTGAAAAATAACCAAGCTCTAGCAATGGAAACCGAAGAATTACCGCTAAACGAAGACATGTTGAGGAAAGGCATCGAACAGGCTTTAAAAAGGCAGGAATGTCATTACTTTGCTGCTACGGTTGCAGGAAAAGTTGTCGGACAAACCATGATCACTTACGAATGGAGCGATTGGCGTAACGGTATTATCTGGTGGATACAAAGCGTTTATGTACTCCCCGGTTACAGAAAACAAGGAGTGTTCCGCAAACTATTTTCTCATATTGAAAATCTTGCCCGAATTCACTCAGAAGTCAAAGCACTGCGATTATATGTCATGCAAAACAACAAAGTCGGCCAACACACCTACCAAAGTATGGGAATGAATAACTCAGGCTATATCGTTTACGAAAAGGAGGATTTATCCTAAATACCCTTGTGGCAACTTCAATTTAACTGGTCTGGAGATGGAGTGGAGTTTTTCAGGGATAAAAAATCTCCGGGAAGTGCGGAGTTTTGGGAAAAGGCTTCTTGGACTGGATCCGGAAAAGCCCGGTCGCACTCGCTAAGATACTTCATCACCGCAATCATCCAGTCCGACTCATGCGGGGCATGAATTATTGCAATATTCTCATCTTCATAATCTTTGCAGATTTGATCTAATGCCCGGCTGGCTCCGGGAATCGTGTCTCGCTTTTTTATTGATAGCGGACGAAGGGGATCAACATGAATGATTTCCAGTCCTTTATACTTTTCCGGGATATCTTCTTCTATAAATTCTTCGATGGGTATACCATTTACATTAGTAAGTCCTGGCTGGGCTAATGAAGCAATGTAGATTGGAACTCTTTTAATAGATGCCTGCTCTGCAAAACCTTCGCGAAGAACCGTCTCATTATCATTTGTCTGGCCGAAAACCACAAAATCCCAATGACCGTATGTCAACTGCTTCTGCTTTTGAATAATTTTAGTTTTTTCATAAGCTTCAACAATTTTTTCATAAACTTTCTGGTCTTTGGTTCTAACTTTTATTTTTGGCATTTAGCGACCTGGTAAGAAAAATTTTATACATTTCAATTATAACATGCTTGAGGAAGGTACTGGTTGCAATAGACTGAAATTTAATTAGTATTTCTAGCGACAAAAACCATTGTAATTGACCACCGACGGCTCGCCAAAAATATTTTGCCGACATCAACTCCAGCTTTGCTATACTTCTTTTAGCAAATACCTCGTCAAGCGTTCTAAAATTCCCACCCAGAAGAAATATCAATGGAAAACAATAAAAACTTAGGTAAGGCAGCGGGTGCGGTGAGCGGCATGACCCTGCTATCCAGAATCTTTGGATTCCTTCGGGACATGGTCATTGCAATGGCATTTGGGTCTTCAGCTTCAGCAGATGCTTTTTTTGTCGCTTTCCGGATTCCAAACATGCAGAGGCGAATTTTAGGCGAAGGTGCAGTCAATGCGGCCTTCATTCCCGTTTTCACTGAGACCTTGACTCAAAAGGGAGAATCCGCCGCCTGGAAAATGACCGCCAACCTGTTTAACATTCTTTTCATTACATTATCCCTGGTATCCCTATTTATCCTGATATTTTCCCCTGCTGTAATTACGGTATTTGCCCCAGGGTTTATTGATGAACCCGGAAAATTTGAACTGACAGTCAAATTAACACGCTGGATGGCACCCTATTTATTCTTTATTGGTTTGGCTGCATTTTGTATGGGAATTTTAAATACGCTGAAAGTTTTTGCCCTACCTGCCGCAACCCCTATTCTGCAAAATGTCAGCATGGTTTTATCAGTCATCATTATTGCTCCATTTATGGATGAGCCTATCCTGGGACTTGCCATCGGTGTTCTAGTGGGTGGGGTTCTACAACTATTAATTCAACTTCCCGCTGTCTTTAAAAAGGGGTTTCGCTTTAAAAAATCACTCGACTTCAAGCAGGAAGAAGTCATTAAAATTGCCAAGTTGATGGGACCTATAATATTGGGCCTTGCTGTTTATGAAATCAATATCATGATAGATACTCTTCTTGCCTCCCTTCTTCCTGGCGGTTCCATCTCATACCTTTATTATGGGAACCGATTAGTCCAGCTGCCTTTGGGCATATTTGCGGTGGCGTTGGGAGTAGCTCTTCTGCCCACCCTATCGGGCCAAGCAGCAAGAGGCGACCTGAAAGAGCTGGTCCAAACACTTAGTTTCAGCATTCGCCTAATTCTTTTTATCACCATACCCGCAACGGTTGGGCTGATCATCCTTCGCGAACCCATTGTTAATACATTGTGGGAACGTGGAGAATTTCTAGCCTCTACCACAGATGGCACCGCCATTGCTTTGCTCTATTATTCCATTGGCCTCTGTGCCTATTCAGGAATTAAAATAATCGCTCCAGCATTTTATTCGTTGCAGGACACCAAAACCCCGGCAAAAATTGGCATATATTCCATGGTCCTGAATACCATTTTGAATCTTATTTTAATGGGGCCCTTGAAACATGGCGGCCTTGCACTGGCCACCTCTTTGGCGGCCCTATTTAATGTAGCGCTATTAATTCACTTTTTAAGGAAACGTCTGGGCCTGATAGGGGGAAGAAAAATACTACGTTCGACTCTTAAAATGTCTTCCGCGGCTATCGCCATGGGGGTCATTACTTATTTTTGCAGGGAAAGTTTTTTCCACGCCAGCGACCCTTTTTCCATTCGATTATTTGTTTTGACCGCTTGCATATCAACCGGAATACTGGTATATGCCTTAATTGCTCATTTAACCAAGAACGAAGAATGGCGTTTTCTTCTGGATATGAGAAAGAACAAATAATTAGTGCCTTGAGATACTTTCTTTAACGTTAAACTTAGAATAATGGACTTATGATAGTTACATGCTTGGATTTAGAAGGTGTTCTGGTTCCTGAAATCTGGATCGCCTTCGCTGAAAAAACTGGAATTGAAAAGTTACGGCTCACTACACGAGATATCCCCGACTACAATGAGTTAATGCGTGGACGGCTAAAGATTCTCGATGAAAACAATCTCAAACTGGCAGATATAGAAGAAGTCATTGGAGGTATTGCACCGCTTCCCGGCGCGAAAGATTTCTTGTCCTGGCTAGAAAGTGAATTTCAGGTCATCATACTTTCTGACACCTTTAACCAATTTGCCGAGCCTTTGATGGCACAGCTTGATTTCCCAACCTTGTTTTGCCATGACCTGGTGGTTGACACAGCAGGGCGAATCGCCGATTACCGCTTGCGCATCCCAGATGCTAAAACAAAAGCCGTAGCGGCATTGAAAAACCTTAATCTGAAAGTAATTGCTGCGGGGGATTCCTATAACGATACGGGAATGCTAAAAGAAGCCGATGCCGGAATTCTATTCCGGGCCCCTGATAATGTAGTCGAAGAGTTTCCTCAGTTTCCCGTAACTCGAACCTACGAAGAGTTTAAATCAGCAATCATTGAAGCCAGTAAAAAACTGGACGGTAATATTATCTAATTTCAGAATCAAGAAGTCTGCTGACCAACCACCCTGTCCGGGCGTGTTCTTTTTGTCTCGGTTTTGAGCGGATTTTTGACCACTTCCCCTTTTTCTCCAGCACCTCGACCTCAGTGCCTTGAGTCAATACAAATAATATAGTGCTTGTTTTAGTATTAGGTTCATTACGCAGGTTGGCAAAACTCACATTGATCTTAAACACCATTTGATAATCTGCGTCTTCCGCAACTTTAAGCGGCACTTCCTGTTTATCCATTTCCTGAAACAGGCCTGTTGAATCGATTCCAAGTTTGAACACTGCTACGACTACAAAAACTAGTACTAATAAAGTAATACGTAGACAAGCCTGGGGAAACCCTATGCCCTTTTCAGGATCAGATTCGGGAACCCCTGGGGGATCACATTGGACGCAATAAAAACCCGGTGCAGGAAGAAGCATTCCGCAGGAATCACAGTATTGGTATTCGCGTTTCGTTTTAGGATAGGGTGGCATACTCTAACTGGGGTTCATCCTTTAGTTGAGTCGATAAATTTGGCGGTATTTATTTTTCAAATAAACCAAAAAACTATCTGGATTCAAGTTTTCTCCCGTCACCTGCTTAACCAAAGCGGGTACAGATAACAACCTACCATGCTGATGGATTTGAGAACCCAGCCATTTTCGCACGGGAGCAAAGTTTCCCATCTCAATTTGTTTTTCCATGTCAGGCTTAGCGCGGATTAATGCCTGATAAAACTGGCTGGCATAAACAGCTCCCAATGTATAAGAAGGGAAGTAGCCAAAAGCTCCCCCACTCCAATGAGTATCCTGCAAAACTCCGAGCGTATCTGTGGGGGGTTCCACGCCTAAATACTCCTTCATTTTAGCATTCCATATCCCCGGCAAATGCTCAACATTAATAGATCCATCAAATAGACCCTTTTCCAACTCATACCGCAGAATGACATGCATGGGATAAGTTACTTCATCCGCTTCTACTCTGATTAGTGAGGGCCCACTTACATTCACCGCCTCATAGAAGCGTTCGGGTTGTACTCCTTCAAAGTTCTGCGGAAATGTTTCGGCAATTAGTGGAAGATAATACGCGCAAAATTGTTTTCCCTGGCCTATCATTCGTTCCCAAAACAGAGATTGGGATTCATGGATGGCCATGGTAAGTGCTTCCGATACGGGTAAATCACGACCCTCTTGCATGCGCCCTTGCTCATAAAGTCCGTGGCCTGTTTCATGAATGACTGCATATAAAGATTCGACAAAGTTGTCGGTTCGGTAGCGAGTGGTGATGCGAACATCTGTAGGGTGACTCCCACCACAAAAAGGATGCACCGAAACATCCATTCGCCCCTGATCAAACATAAAGCCCATATCTTCACTAATTTTTCTTCCTAACGCTTCCTGCTTTTCAAGAGGAAAATGTCCAGATAAGAAACCAGCGTCTGGCTTATATCCAGATTCTTCGATTGCCTTAATCAATGGAATAAGTTCTGCCTTAAGTTTTTCAAAAATCGGGGTGATATCTTTTTGAGTGGTACCTCTTTCATAAAGATCAATATTTGCATCATAAGGTTCCAAGTCGGGGAAAACGTAACCGGCCCATTTAATTTTCAAATCCACCAGACGCTTTAAAACAGGCGCAAAATCTGAAAACTTGTTTTCAGAGCGAGCTTTCACCCAAACCAAGTGTGCACGGGAAGATAATTCGGCCAATTCCGTAACAAGAGCTTTGGGAACCTGTGTCGCCATGTCGAATTCACGACGAGCTTCGCGAATATTGCACCATTCAAAAGAGCTGAATTCACTTTCATCGGCTTGGGAGAGTTTATCTAGTAGCTTCCCCATTTCTGGGCTAGAGGATTTTTCGTGCAGAATTCCCGCCAGAGTTCCAAGTTGTTGAGCACGAGATTCTGAAGCACCGACAGGCATTATGACTTCCTGGTCCCAATGTAAAATACCCATGACTCCGCCCAAGCGACTGTTCTCTTGTAAATAATGCACCAACTCATAATAATTTTCTTTTATTCCTTCTAACATTCTATTTGCAGCCTCAAAATATTTAAATATAATTTTATTATTTAATTTGATCCCTAACAATTCTCACTTTACCTGAATCCATAATCAGGACCCGCTCTCCGGCTTTTAGTTCCTCGTCATTAACCTGGACCACCACATAGGGCTCTCCCTCGTCAGGCTGGATGATGAACTCTGAGGCAGACCCGCTGGTAATTAAATCTTCAGTGGCAGTACCTACCAATCCACCTACCACCGCACCCCCTAAGGCACCTAAAGCGCGGGTCGCTGTATTTCCTCCCAACGTCGACCCCGCAAGACCGCCGGCTGTTGCTCCTGCCACTGCCCCGGCACCAGATTCGGTTCCTTTGATCTCAACATCTCTGACTGATAGAATAACTCCTTTTTTAAAGTATTCAGGCGAACCCATTTCAGATCTTTCATAGGTCGAACCAGAATGAAGTGAACAACCTGAAACAATAAAGACAATACCTGCCAAAAGAAAACTCATCTTTTTATACATGGCCTACTCCAAATAATGGTACATAACTCTGGTATAATTCAGGAAATTATTAGTAGTTATATAAAAAAGAACTACTAAAATGTTTTTATATTTAAATTTCTATTTCAATTTTATCAAATTCTGAGGGGTATATGGAAAACAATAAGGAAACCCGGGCAACAATAGAATCCCGTTTGGATGTTTTGCGTAAAGGTATTATCAGTGAAGAAAATTCCGTGAACTATTACAATACTCTCATTGATAAAACTCCTGAGGATTCCGAGGCCAATATAGGAATGCGTCGTATGTATATTGATTTGATGGCTGAAGAGAAAAAGCATGTAGAACGTTTTCAAGAACTGATTTTGAAATGGGAACAAAATCTTAAAGAAGTTTAGAATATCTCTATGTTTGATATTAAATATTCTGTATTTTCGCCAAAATTCCCGCATTTTACTGTAGACCGTTAAAATCCCACTTAAAAACTCTAGTTTTATCCAATTATTCCTTTTCTTGACATTTTAAAGACTTTCCCTTATTATTGATAACCATTCTCATTATTATTAAGAAAGCATTTTATAAAACTCTAATACTATCAACCCCCTAAGACTCAAACATCATGCCACCTGTGGAAACCGTATTGCCTCATAGATCTGATAATCCAATTTTGAAGCTGGTCTTATTTTTATTACTCACTCAGGTCTTCTGGTTCCCCAATCAAGCCAAAGCGACTAATCAAGCCACCATAGACAGAACAAAAAAAATTGTCATGATGTTGAATATAGCCGCCAAAGAATTTGAAGAAGGTGTGGTAGACGGAAAAATTGTCGTTGCTCCAGAATATGAAGAAAGCCAGGTATTTTTGCAACAGGCGATCGAAAGATTTGAACGGATATCACCAGAAATATCAGATCCTCTGAAAGCCGAGGAAATTAAAAAGCGATTCATCAATATGATGGCTTTGGTCAAAAGCAAAGTTGATTCCCAAAAAATATGGGAGGAAGTCAATGCAATCAATTCAGAGTTGTTAACAACTTTTAATATTGAAATCAATAAAACACCTATTACGCCGGTATCTCTGACTAATGGGGAAAAAATATTTGAAAATAATTGTTCGGTTTGCCACGGTCTAAAAGGGAATGGTGATGGCCCCATGGCCAGCCAATTTGACCCCTCCCCTGCCGTTTTATCCAATCCAAAACTTACTGGGGACGCAAACACTACAGCTTACGATAACTTTGAAGTAATTAATGTTGGCATTGCTAATACCGCGATGATTGCATGGGCTGGACTTCTCTCGGAAAACCAAATTTGGGATGTTACCTATTACCTCAGAACATTTTCCAATGCAAACTTACAGCTCCCTCCCGTAAACCTTGATTTGGCTGCTATAGAGTCTTCAGAGGATATTGGCCTAGCCGAGCAGGTTGTGAACGAGGTCAGAGAAGTTCTTGACAGAAGTTTAGTCACCTATAAAACAGGCCAAGTAGAAAATGCCGCAGAATTGGCTTTTGATGCATATCTAGCGTATGAAAAAATTGAGTCGAATCTTATTACTAAAGACCGAGACCTGGGAGTGAATCTGGAATCGGCCTTTAGTCGCTATCGGGGAGAAATAAAACGTAACGCGCCTTTGGAGCAGGTGGAATCCCTTCATAAAGAAATTAACCTGAATCTTTTAAAAGGTTTGGAACTACTCAAAAATGAAGTCGGTTTTACGGGTATGTTCTTCCAGTCTTTCTCCATCATCGTTCGTGAAGGCTTTGAGGCGATTCTTATCATAGCAGCGCTTATCGCATTTTTAGTTAAATCACGCAATCAGGCTCGGGTTAAATCCATTCACATCGGCGTTGTGGTGGGCATTCTTGCCAGTTTTGCAACGGCCTATATTATTCATGAAGTTCTTCACCTGAGCATGGCGAGTCAGGAAGTTCTTGAAGGCTGGATCATGCTGATAGCCGTTGCTGTCCTATTCTCAGTCAGTTATTGGTTGGTATCTAAAATTGATAACAAAAGGTGGCAGGAATACATAAACAAACAAATGCGCGGAGCCCTGTCCAAGGGAAATACTTTCACCTTAGGAGCAGTGGCATTCATATCAGTTTATCGTGAAGGATTCGAAACCGTTCTTTTTTATAAAGCTCTCTTCTTATATGCCGGTGATTCTACAGGAGGGATCATACCTGGGTTTCTGGCCGGTTGCGTAGTTTTGGCATTAATATTCTACTTGATCAACACATTGGGAATGAGAATTCCTATTAAATGGTTTTTTGGGTTCACCAGTGTACTGCTGTATTACATGGCGTTTACTTTCATGGGAAAAGGAATTCATGAATTACAAATGGGCGAGCAGATTTCCATGACATCCGCAGATATTTTACCCAGTCTTTCCTGGCTAGGCATGTACCCAACATGGGAAACATTCATAGGCCAGGCAGTGTTGTTTGCGGCATTTGTTTTTGCACTGGTTTACACTTTTATCATTAAGGCTGAGCTGGGTGCCACTCAATTAAAAGAAGAAACCTCTCAACTACAAGGCAACATCACCCAAGTGCATGACCTGGTAGAACATATTTCTCATCATGCAAAACGTTGCGAAGTATTCTTAAAAGATACTCCCGATCAGGATTTGCAGGAGCTTTCTGGACATTTAAAAGAAATAGATATCAAGATCCACGAACTTTTTGGGCATGTAAAATACGTGGAAAACCAACTTCAAGATGAGTATGAGAAGCTGGCCAAGAAGGCCTTTGAGGCCAAACAAAATTAGGCGTTCCCTTGAATATTCGCTTATTTAAAAATACACGTGTCATCCACAAATGGGTTGGAATCCTTTTTGCCGTATTTATACTAATTCTTTCAGTTTCCGGCTTTCTATTAATGCACCCGGAAGAATTTGGAATTGAGAAGGCCCAAATTAGCGGAAAATATTTACCTGCTAAATATTTCAAAGTCCATCAAGCCCGCCGTCGTATTCAGTCCCTGATTACACACCCCACTGACAAGCAGACTATATATGCAGGAACGGATATCGGGATTTATAGATCTCAGGATGGCGGCAAAACCTGGCTTCAAACCAATCAAGGATTGTTTGACCAGGATATTCGTTCCCTTGTCATTGATCCTAAAAATTCCAGCACAGTTTATGCAGGGACCGGTCACGGCATATTTAAATCTGAGGATGCTGGGAATACTTGGAGCGACTGGTTTGATGAGTCAGCGGGTTTAACCCATTCCGGAATTCATGAAATTATTCTACATCCTGTAAATCCGGAAATTCTATTTGCCGCTACAGATGGGGGAGTTTACCAATCTCTTGATGCCGGGGAGAGCTGGGAAACGGTGTTTTCTGGGTACTCGATCAACCTTATAGAATTTTCTGCATCCAACCCAGATATCCTTTATGCTTCCGGAGCAAATGGGATTTTTCGTAGCAAAACTCGAGGGCAGGATTGGACTCGAGTCTGGGAAAATGTATTGCCTCCCGTAAGCCAGTTGATATCCCTCAATACCGACCCTGAATTTCTCTATTCCGGCACACAGACCGGGCTTTACAAGTCCTTTAATGGGGGCCGGAACTGGGTTCAAGACCCTGCTTTCAAGAGAATTCCTCTCAACGCAATTTTTGTAAACTCGTCTAACCAATCAAAAATTTATGCAGGCAGTGGAGCAAAAATTTTTTCAAGCAAGAATGGTGGAGATTCATGGGAAAACCTTTCCTCTCTCACTCAAATAATTAATGAGGATTCAGGAACATCCATTGACATTAAAATTAATAAGATCGTCAGTTTAGATAAAAAAACTTTATTCGTAGGCACATCATCGGGACTGTATTTTTCTGAAGATGAAGGCGAGGTTTGGAAGAATATAGATTTGAGTGGAGCCGCCAATCAACTATCGCCCGATGAAATGAAAATGGATGTTGTGAAACTGATAACCGAGATTCACAACGGGAGATTTTTTGGGTCTTATTTTTTTATGCTGGTAGATTTGGCAACTATCGGAATTGTGTTCCTGACTCTATCCGGTATTCTGATTGCTTACTACCGAACTAAAGTTAAGAACAGAAAAAAAATAGTGGGAGACCTGGCCGCTGACCGTGCAATCGAGTTAACTGAAACTACCGATGAACTTTCCAGCGAAAGTCATGAAATTCATGACATGATAGCGCACATCACCGAACACATTGAAAAATGCCAATTGGTTTATATGGATCAAGAAAAAAAAGAAATAGAAGAAATCAGCCGACACCTGAATACTCTGGATAAAAAAATGCACCGGCTGATGGAGAATCTGGGGGAGTTGGAAAAGACCGATTAATGGATATATCGTTTTTCTTTGCTTTTGGAGTTGGTAGATAAAGCCTGATCGCGATTGAGCATATCCATCTTCTTATATTCTTCCCAGTTGTCTCGAAACAAGTTGAAGCCAACATAGTCCAAGGCTTGCATGATTTCAAGTTCTGAGATCTTACCTTCGCCGCCGTCTACATCACGAATCGCCTCTTCCAACTGTTCGCATAGGCCAGCAAACCGCTCTTCATCCTCAAACATCATAAAGTCTTTCATAAAATCAAAGGTCATTCTTGTTTCTCTCTTTAGTTTGAGTGATTCGCTAAATCAATATTGTCTATATTAGAATAGTTTTTATTAACTGCAAACATAAATTCTTCAATATCTTTTTGCATGGCATTATATTCCCGGTTTGCCATTCGGCTTAGAGAAAATATCGAACCCCCTAAAGCCACGGCAGAGGCTCCAGCAGAAAAGTATTCTGAGATATTCTTAGGCCCCACACCCCCCACTGCCATTAGCTTGATTTGCTCAAACGGGCCTTTTAAGACTTTAAAATAACTTGGCCCCATTTGTGAGGCAGGAAAAACTTTTACCATTGTCGCGCCTGAACTCCAGGCTTTTGCAATTTCAGTAGGAGTAAGAGCACCAGGGAAAAAGGCAAGATTATTCTTAACGCAGTACTCGGCAACGCTGTCATTCAAGTCTGGAGCCACAATAAATTTTGCTCCAGCATCCACGGCCCTCTTGGCTGCCTCAGCGGATAAAACTGTTCCAGCACCTATACAGAAATCGGGAAACTGCTCGACAGCCTTTTTGATTAGGGGAAACGCACCAGGGGTATTGAGCGTGATCTCAAGAAAACGGAGTCCTCCTGAGAATGCTGCTTCCAGCACACCGGCAAGGGACACCTCATCAACCCCGCGGAGGATACCCACAACAGGTTTTTGCTCAAAAAGAGTTAAATCAAATCCTGCCATGAAAGGTTTAGACGTTGGCTTCTGAAGTTAGTTTCTCATAGAAATTCAGGTATTCATCTTTTTGATCAGAGTTTCTGATCTTCATTCCTGCACGCGGGTGCAAGTCCAGAATTCCTGTAATCATATAAGGAATGGTATAACCCCACTCAATACTGTTACGTAATTCCACAAAGTCACTTTCCAATACTTCCAGAATGGGTCGGATATCAAATTTCGGATTCTTCAAAAATCCTAACAACAATTCCAGCGGACAGTTTCCAGCCGCTCTTCCAATTCCCCAAATAGTCCCATCCAGATAGTTGATATTCTGGATAACCGATTCAATGGTGTTAGCAAATGCCAGTTGCTGGTTGTTGTGTGCATGAATTCCAAGTTCTCGACTGGGAAGTGCCGCTCTATATTTTTTGGCCAGATAAGCTATCTGCTCTGAATATAATGCTCCAAAGCTATCAACCAGATAAACAACATCAACAGCACTTTCTTTTTCAATCTGCTGCAGTGCCTCGTCCAACTCTGGCTCTCGAGAATGTGATACAGCCATAATATTAATAGTGGTTTCATACCCTTTAGCATTAAACGTATTGACCAGATCAATGGCCTTGTCAATATCCTTAACGTATGAGGCAACCCGGATCATGTCCACATAACTTTCAGATTTTGGAATCAAGGCATTAGGATCAAAACGTCCGATATCGGCCATGACAGATAATTTACAATTTGGCTCGGTATCCCCAATAACATTTTCCAGGTCTTTTTCAGAGCAAAATTTCATTGGGCCAAATTCGCCACGCTTAAACTGATTTTCATCGGCTTTATATCCTAGCTCGATGTAGTCAACGCCTGATTTATTAACTGCTTGGAAAACTCGGCGAACTAAATCATCGCTAAACAAATGATTATTCATCAAGCCACCATCACGAATTGTGCAATCTAGTACTTTTATTTCTTTTCGGAACATGCTGTTATATCTCCCAACCAGGATCCATAGATCCTCGGCAAAATGAATTTGGGCAAAAGTTTCAACTAATTGGAAGGCTTAATTATATTTCTTATATAGGTTTTGGTCAATCAGATAATTCCAATTGAACCCAGAAACCGGTATTTACACAAAAAACAGCAGGATTAGGAGTTAATTGAGTTATCTCTGTACTCCCACTTTTTGATTCTTATTGAAAACTCACATTTCCCCTCAATTTTAAGGACCCTATCAATCCCAGTTGTTCGATTTATTCTCCCACAAAGCGCATCTCTGCACAGGTTTTAGCAATAACCCTCTGGAAGGAAGCAAAAACCCAAATATTTTTCAGTTTATAATATATAATTGGCTTGTAATCATGATAGTTATTACATTTGGAATTTTGGAGACAGTAAATGTTAAAAGGTAAGACCGTTTTAATCGCAGAAGATGATTCGACCATGCAAATGTTTGTGGGTGGCATATTGAGACAGGAGCTTAATTGCCGCAACTTAATCACTTGTACAAATGGGCAACAGGCTTTAAACGCTTTAAGAAATCCGGAACAAAAGTCCGCTATTGATCTAATTCTATGCGACTGGGAAATGCCAGGTGCCAATGGGGATGAAATTCTTCTTCATGTAAGGAAGGATAAGGATATCCGTCATCTTCCTTTCATAATGACCACCTCGCGCTCCGAAAAGGAAGACTTGATAAAAGTCGTGAAACTGGGAATCAACAATTATCTGGTTAAACCGTATTCCGCAGCAGACCTTATGGATCGAATCAAAAAAGTAATGGAAACAACTAAAGAAAAAGTTAAAAAGAAAAAATTTAGCAAAAACACCGCTCTTTTAGTAAGAATTAAATTCAAAGGTGCAGAAGAAAGTTGCAATGGGACTTTAAATGAAATTTCTTTAGAAAAAGGCCTAATTCGATCGCCGCTGCCTAAAGAAGCCCCTCCGGGTTTATATGAGGAGTTCGAACTTCAAATCAAATTCATAAACGAAGTAATACACCTGAAGGGAGAAATCCGGAATTTGGAACCGGATGTAGAAGATCAATTCTCAAAGGACTTCGTGATGATTGGATTTAAAATAATAGAGATCAAGGAACCAGACCGAGAGGTTTTAGAACTCCTACTGGCGTGACAAGGTTATTTGCGGATCTAATATATTTTTTTAAACCGGGCAATTCTTAATTGCCACCCTCTTCCATACTATCCGAAAACTGATCTTTAATTTTCACAATCTCCGGCAAAATTTTCACAAATAAAGGCACTAGTTTAGGGTCAAAATGTTTGCCACTTTCTTGTTCAATCATGTTGACGGCATCTTCAACCGTCCAGGCCTTTTTATAAGGTCTTATGGATGTTAAAGCATCAAACACATCAGCAATCGCCACAATACGTCCTTCCAGTGGAATATCTTCCCCCTTCATCCCATTTGGATATCCCGAACCATCCCATTTTTCTTGATGGGTGATAGCGATTGATTCTGACATTTTCATTACCTCAGATTCACCACCTGAAAGAATAGCTGCACCCATAGTGGTGTGGGTTTTCATGATTTCCCATTCATCATGATCAAGTTTTCCAGGTTTCAATAGAACTTTATCAGGAATACCAATTTTCCCAATATCATGCATGGGGCTGGCATTTAGAAGCACTTCACAATAGTGATCATCCATTCCCATTTCTCGGGCTAAAAGTTCACTATAGTGACTCATGCGAATTACATGCATTCCCGTTTCGTTGTCTTTGTATTCTGCAGCTTTACCTAGACGGCCTACAATTTCCAATCGACTGTCATTGAGCTGTTTCGTCCTCTCCAATACCATCTGCTCTAAATTCTTTTGTAATTCACGCAACTCAAGATGTGTGCGAACTCGAGAACAGATTTCTTCCTGTTGAAATGGTTTTGGAACATAATCAATTCCACCCACCTTAAAACCATGAACAATATCTTCAGTTTCTTTTTTAGCGGTTATAAATATAATTGGGATGTCTTTGGTTTTATCATCTTGCTTCAATCGGGAACAGGTTTCGTAGCCATCTATGCCTGGCATCATTACATCAAGAAGAATCAAATCAGGGTTTATTTGAGCAGCTATTTCCAGAGCTTTTTCACCGGTATTTGCAAATGCCAGCTTGTAGCCTTCAGGAGCTAATGTTTCTTTCAGTACAGCCAGGTTTGCCGGAGTATCATCCACCACCAGAACACGCCAGTTCGCTGCATCAACCTTTCTTGGCTCATTCATAACTTCCCTTTCAAAATCATATTAGTTCTAATAATTTTATTATAAATTCCAATTCGAAACATTCAACCAGGATTAACTTCACCCATTACTTTAATAATACCGTCCATATCAAATTGATCGACCATGCTTTGCAAACAGACGGCTAAACCCGGGCCATTTGGGCCACTGTTCTTTACCTGTGGCAGGAGCTCCGCAAGCTCATCCATCATGCCCATACTAGCCATTTCTTTAATGGAAGCATGTAGTGTTTCAGGAAGAGTGACGGCCGCAAAGTCAATGTCTCCGACAGCTGGGGTTCCTTCTTGAGTAATCTCATATTCATACTCCAAACTTAACAGTCGCGCCATAATTCCCAGAACTTCTTCTCGTATAAATGGTTTCCCAACAAAACCATGCACCCCTTCTTTCATATACTGCTCGCGATGATGATCAAATGTGGAGGCTGAAATCATGACAATCTTAATACCGTTCATTCCATGCTCCCCTTGCACTCTTCTTGTCACTTCTAAACCATCCATTCCCGGCATGTGGTAATCGACAAAAATAATATCCGGTTTGGATTCACGAATTTTTTCCAGTCCTTCCAGGCCACTCTCGGCTTCAATCGTTTCCACACCCACTTCCTCCAGGGTTGCAGCCAACACATCAATATTGTCGCGGTTATCATCGATCAACACGGCTTTAACGGAATGTCCCTGGGCCAAACCTATGGCTCCGGCTAATTTATTGTCCTTCTCTTTGACTTCCTCTTTCGCGGCAGGAAGGCTTATCGAGAAGAAAAATCGCGATCCTTTATTGATTTCAGATTCAACTTCTAACTCACCACCCATTGCTAAAACCGTTTTCTTTGCAATCACCAGACCCAAACCGGTTCCACCTTTCTTAATGCCCTCTTCATCCTGCTGAAACGATTCAAATATAGACTCCAACTTTTCCGAAGGAATGCCCTGCCCCGTATCCTTCACTTCAAAATAGAACTCATCTCCGGCTAGCGGCATAACCCTTAAACTCACACTACCTGATTCCGTAAATTTCACCGCGTTCCCTAACAGGTTCGTCAATATCTGCCTTAATTTTGCGGCGTCCGTATGAACATGAATGTTTTGCCCTTCATGAACTCCCTCAGACCTTAGTTCCAGCTTCTTTTCCTTGCACTTTCCCGAAAATATCACCAACAGATCCTGGACAAAACTCCCTAAATCAAAATCATGAGGATGCAACTCTAGTTTTCCAGATTCAATCTTTGAGAAATCCAATATGTCATTAATAATATCGAGCAAATGTTTTCCAGCACGATGAATAGCTTCCACTCCCTTTTTCTGTTTTTCTTTTAACTCTTTATCCCGACCCAAAATTTGTGAGTATCCCAAAATCGCGTTCATAGGAGTGCGAATCTCATGGCTCATACTGGAAATGAAAAGACTTTTAGCCTGGTTGGCCTGCTCTGCAGCCACTCGAGCCTGAATTATTTTATTCTCGGCTTCTATTCGTTTGGTAATATCTCGGCAAAATGCAGTGAAACAATATTTATCACCTACCTTGCTTGGAGTTATGGTCAGCTCGATCGGGAATTCTTCTCCATTTTTTCGAAGGGCAGTAATTTCTACCCTAGTGTTCAGTATTGGTCCTTCACCCGTTTCAAGAAAGTGTTTAAATGCTTTCAAATGTAAGTCTCGGAACTGAGGTGGAATTATATAGTTCGACACATTAAAACCCAGGATTTCCTCTTTGGACCAACCAAATACTATCTCTGCCTGGGCATTCCAGTCTAAAACATTATTTTCATGATCAATCATGATCACTGCATCCATAGCGTTGGTAATTACTGAACGCGTCATTTCCTCACTGGCCTGTAACTCACGCGTTCTTTCTTCAATGCGAATTTCTAAATCATCACGGGCTTTTCTCAGAACTAAGTTGGCCTGTTCACCAATCCATGCACTCAGAGCTGTCAAGACCAGGGAAAAAATAACTATAATACTCAATACCAAAACTATGATATTGCGCATGACATAAAATGGGCTGAGAGCCTCTTCCAAATCTATTTCAGTAGCCAATCCTAATTCTAAATTTTCGTCCCACAACCATGTGCCGAGAACTGGAACGCCTCGATAATCACGATAACCCTGAATATTGATTCCTGATTGACCGGTTGTCGCGCTTTGGGTCATAAGGGTAAGAGGACGACTATTTATAGACTGGGAGCCCAAGAAGCCGGTCATAAGATTTCCACCGGGGTCGCTCACCCTCACCTTGAGGATTCCACTTTGACCATTGGAAATTAATCCCAATTTTTCTGTTTGTTCTTTGAATCGGCTCTCCGTAATAAGATATCCCTCTTGGTTGAAGGCATAAGTTTCGCCGCTTTCGCCAATGCGTCCGCCCTGTGCTAAGCGGGTGAAATCTCGAAAAGGATCTATACGTAGAGCAACAGCCGCAATTATTTTATCTTGAGCATTGCGTATGGGACCAACGAAAAACATAGCTGGAACTGATCTCTTTTTATTTTCTGACTCATCCGATAATTTTATATAAGATTTAATCGGCGGAATAAAAACCATCTCTCCCTGTAACGCACGCTTCACCCGTTCTTTATCCTGTTGGGAAATTTGATTGATCAACCTTAGTTCATCATTCTTATGTGCACCAATAACAAAAAAGTCGGGAGAAATAACTAAGAAACCCTCGTTGAGAGAAGTCGATAACCGGGAATTAAAAAACTCTCGTAAAACTTGCTGGGCGTTATTATTAGCTAATTCGTCTTCATCTCGGGGAACAGACAAAAGAGCTTCTATAGGCTCTAAAATTTCAGGTTCCATAATTAGCTGCGCAAGAGATCTTTTGTTATTGTCCACCCAGATTCTTAAAGAATCCTGAGTCGATTTTAAAACAATGCCCAGGGTGACCCCAATATCCCTGCGAATACGTTGATCGACATGATTTATCGCCATCCAGGCTAATATGATTGTCACGGCCAGAAATAGTCCAATTATGCCAACACCTATTCTGCGTATCTTCGAAGATTGAAATAAGTCTTCCGATAGCCCTTTGGCGCGGGCGGTTTTCAGATACCGGTTTAAGATAAAAACAGCCCCGACCAGAACCAGAGTTAACAGGGCAACAACAATAGAAACTCGCAGTAGACTGATTTCAGTTTCCTGCGCCCCAACCTTTTCATCGACTCGAAGAATTTTTCTTCTCTCCTCTTCCGTCACAGATCGAATAGCTTTATTCAGGATTTTCGTAAACTCGGGCCAGTCCTTGCGCACGCCGATAGCCAGTTTCAAAGTGAAACCTGCCGATGCCCCCACCTCAAGGTTACTTAGAAGAAGCTCTTCAATGAAATGGTTGACTGAGGGGAGATTGCCCACAAAAGCATCCGTTTTACCCGTTGATAATGCCAGGAGTCCCTCGGAAAAATCTTTAGCCGGAACGATATTGAGATGTGCGGCATCCTGGCGAACTTTCTCCTCTGCGGCGTAGCCGGAAACAACTCCAACTTTTTGTCCACTCAAATCATTCAAGTCACTCACCGATGCGGAGCCTGTGCGTTTAACTATTACAAAGGGAGCCTGAATATAAGGATTAGTAAAGTGGAGAAATTTTTCCCGTTCCTTCGTGGGTGATAAAATAGAAAGAATATCCAACTCACTCTTTTTTGTTTTGGCAATCACTTCATCCCATGAGATATTCGGTGGAGATGCGAAGCGAATACCAAGTCGTTCTTCAATTAGCTGAAAAAAATCGGCCGCAATGCCCGTATGTCTGCCCAGATCATCGAGATACTCGAAAGGGGGCCAGGAGCGATCCACTCCCATTCTGATTAACGGGTGCGCCTTGAGCCATTTTTTCTCTTCCAGAGTCAGGTCTAAAGGCACCGCTTTATTATCTAAATGAAATTTATTAGCGTAGACCCGTTTATCGGGATCAACGATCCAGCGTTTTTCCAATTCTCCCAATTCTCTCTGGCTTATTTGTGAAAGACCTTGTTGGATAAGCGCCATTATTTCAGGACGCTCTTTAAGAACAGCAGGGTGAACGGCATCCACAGGCAATCGATTGGAATTGAGGACTATTTCTCCTCGCAACCCCATTTGATCAAGCAGAACATCCATAACCGGGATCTCTTCCAATACAGCAAGAGCTTTCCCCTTGAGTAAAGCTTCGATCAGTTCCTGCGGAGAATCAAATAGGGTTCGCTGTGAGTCGGGCCAATGGGATCGAGCTATGGTTTCCTGATGCGATCCCGCAATAACCCCTAACGGGCTCTTACCAAACTGGGCCGGGTCCTGGGAAATCTTTTCACCAGCGCGATGGTATAAGCCAGTTCTAATCCGATAAACCTCAGGAGCAAAATTTAGCCATTCGTTGCGCTCTTCATTTTTGAAAAGACCCACATGGACATCTGCCTCTCCATTGCGGATAGCTTCTAGGCTATCTTTCCAATTATTTTCCCTGAACCGGATGGATAGGCCGGTCTTTTTAGACCATAAACGCCAAAGATCCACCAGGAATCCAGCGGGGTTTCCCTGGTTGTTGAGGAAGGTCATGGGAGGATATGCTCGGTCCATGGAAATAAGCAGAGCATCTGTCTTCTTCTCCTTAGTAATTCCTGTCCATTGGCGGCCAATTTCCGTCTTTTCCTCCTGGCTGATCTGGGACATTCCTTGATTGATTATCTTAATCAATGCCGCGTTACCCTCTTTCGCGGCGGCGTACCAATCATTTTGGTAGAGAAGGAGTTTTTTGGTAAAAGAGAATTGCTCGACCATCCCACTGTGCTTAAGATGATAAATACCAGTAAGGGTGTCTGCCGCGAAGACCCGCAGTGTTCCGTCTTTCAAAGCCATCATAATGCTGGCATAGTCGGGATAGGGAACAACGATAGCATTTGGCAAACGTTTTTTTAAATAACCTTCTACATAATCCTCAGCCAGGACACCTATCCGATAAGCAGATAATTCTTCAAGACGACTGATGGTAGGCAGACTTTTGTGAATGAAAACATGGGTATCTGTTTTGCGTAATGCCGCACCATAGTCTAGAAACTCATCTCTTTCCTTATTAAAAAACAACCCCGCATGCGCGTCGACCACTCCGGAACCCACCCTTGCAAGGGTCTCGTCCCAGGGTGCTGCGCGAAAATCAAGAGCGATACCTGTCTTCTGGGACCAGAGACGCCAGATATCAATGAGCATCCCTGCAGGTTGACCCTGCTCATCTTTGAAGTGAAAAGGTACACAGTCAACGCAATAGGCAATCGAAATGCGATCGGGCTTCTCAATCACCTTTTTCGCGTCGTTGATTTCCTGGGAAAAAGAACTGGCGGGGACAAATATAAGCAACATCAAGGTTGCAAAAATTAACAACCCAATAAATTTTGGCAGCGAATAGGATTGATGCATATTACAATTTCAGCACATTCATAAAAATTAATTCTTCTCTATTGAATCCAGTATTTTCATAATTTCCTGATCATCAAACTGTTCTGCCAAGTCTTTTAAATGGGCTGCCAGCTTCTGGCCATCTGGCTCTACTTTTTCAATTTGCGAAAAATAGGGATCCAACTCCATAAGCAACCCAGTCTCAATATCTTTTTTAATCGAATTTATAAGAGATTGCTCCAGATGAATTTTCGAATAATCCAAATGACCATTATTGTCGTCTCCATTCTTGGAAACCAGTGTTTGCAAAGACTCGAGAACCTCATCCAAAGTCTTGGAAAATTCGCTGAATAACTTTTTGCTGATTTTCTTTTTGCCTTTGCGCAGATCAGCTTCAATAGGTTCTGATGCCTCCGCCAATTGTTTAGCTCCAATCGTTGCACTCACCCCCCTGACCGTATGCACCAGTCTTTCGGCTAGCTTAATCTCACCCTCATCAACAGCTTTTTGAATCTCCGATTGCACATTGAGATTGTCCTTATAGAACTTGCTCAGCATTTTAGTGAAGAGTTTTTTATTGCCATTGACCCGGGTCAGCCCCTCTTCCACATTGATACCGGGAAGATTGGGTAAATCGTTGTCATCAGTTTCAACTTCTTCCGCAGAAGGTAAGCCGGATACTTCTCCCGCACCTTCCTGAGGAGGCACCCATTTAACGAGGGTGGAATATAGATCTTTCGGGTTGATGGGTTTCCCCACGTAGTCATTCATTCCGGCATCGATACATTTTTCACGATCCCCCTGCATGGCATTGGCGGTCATGGCAATGATCGGAAGGTCCTTAAACCGGCTTTCCTGTCTCAGTGCATGAGTGGCTTCATAACCATCCATTTCGGGCATTTGCATATCCATTAAAATACAATCGTAATCAGATTGCTCTGCCATCTCCACTGCCTCTCTGCCATTATTTGCCACCGTGACGTTCAACCCAATTTCTTTCAACAACTCAATCGCAATTTCCTGATTAATTTCATTATCTTCTGCAAGTAAAACTCTGGCTCCACGAATTTTCCCCAAAGCTTCGGTTTCCTTGGTAATCGGACTTTGGAAGGTTTTCTGGTGATTCTTTTTTTCAACCTCTTCCCCGAACAACTCCATAAGGGTGTCAAACAGCACCGAGGTGTTCATGGGTTTGACTAAAAATGCATCAATGCCTACTTCTTCTGCCTTCTGAGAAATCTCTTCACGGCCATAAGCTGTCAGCATTATGATTTTTGGGATACGTTTCAATTTTGAGTGGGTTTTGATTATCTCAGATGCCCGGACTCCATTCATCTCTGGCATCTGCCAATCCATAATGACGATTTCATAAGGTTGGTCCAAGTCAGCGGCTTCTACCATGGTAATCCCTTCTGCTCCCGAAGAAGCCGAAGAAACATCAAAGTTTAAGGATAAGAGAGCATGCTCTAAAATCTCCCGCGCCGATTGATTGTCGTCAACAATGAGCACCCGCTTTCCTACAATGTCTTGTGAAGTGGCTAAAAAAGGCCTCTTTTTCTCCACGCCTTTTTTGAAAATCCCGGTAAAGATGAACCGGCTTCCTTCTCCAGGTTCACTTTCAACCCAAATTTTTCCATCCATCAGCTCAACAAGTTTCTTTGATATCGTAAGTCCCAAACCGGTTCCACCGTACTTTCGCGTTGTGGAAGAGTCTGCCTGACTGAACTCTTTAAATAGTTTGCCAATTTGTTCTTCGGTTAAGCCAATCCCCGTATCTTTGACAGAGAACTCCAGCCGTACATGGTCCTCCTGGTCTTCAAGAAGCTGGATACTTACAACAATTTCTCCCTGCTCGGTAAATTTCACCGCGTTATTGGTTAAGTTAGTTAATATCTGCCCCAACCGAAGTGGGTCTCCCACAAGGTATCGTGGTACTGTCCGTCCTACGTGAAACAAGACTTCCAATCCTTTTTCCTGAGCCTTCAAGGTTGTCAGGGTGGCCAGATGGTCCAACACATTGTCGAGATGGAAATTGATATATTCTACATTCAGCTTCCCAGCTTCAATTTTTGAGAAATCAAGAATATCGTTGATCAGGTTTAGCAAAGCCTGGCTGGATATCTGAATCTTGCTGATATAATTATGCTGCTTGGCTGTTAATTCGGTTTTCATCGCCAGATCGCTCATTCCAATAATGGCGTTCATGGGCGTGCGGATTTCATGACTCATATTGGCAAGAAAATCACCTTTAGACTGGCTCGCCGCTTCTGCCTCCACCTGGGCTTGTTTTAGTTCTTTCTCTATCTTTTTGCGTTCGGTAATATTGCGAACCGTCCCGTTAAAAAAGCGATTTTCTCCTTGACCCATTTCCGTCACTGAAAGTTCAATAGGAAAAACTGCTCCATCCTTACGTTGCCCCTCAAGCTCTCTAGAAAAACCAATAATCTTTTTTATGCCTGTTGTTAAATAAGCTTCCAAGTAACCATCGTGTTCGCTTTTATAAGGTTCGGGCATTAGAATTTTGATATTTTTTCCGATCAAATCTGAAACTGGATAGCCAAAAATGGTTTCTACAATAGGGTTTGCAGACTGTATTATTCCAGCAGGATTGATAGTGATGATTCCATCTGTAGCAGTATCAATGATGGCACGAGTTTTTTCTTCGCTGATCTTTAATTCCCCTGTACGTGCTGCAACTGTATTTTCCAAATTTTCTCTTTCTTCGTCCAACTCTTTTGCAATTTTCTTTTGATCGGTAATGTCTCTGGCTATGGTTGCCAGGGCAACAACTTTACCCTCTTCATCAAGCAACTGGGACATCGTCAGTAAAACAGGCATGGTTTTCTTATCTTTGCCCCAGCGAAGCCCCTCAATATTGCGCACTTCTGTACCCTTGATACTTCCCTCATGCAGCTTCTTCGCATCCTCGCGTCTTTCATCCGGCACCAGGATATGATGGGGCTTCCCGATTAGTTCTTTGCGGGTGTAATTATAAACACGCAATGCTTCGAGATTCACGTCAATGATATTTCCATCCAGGTCTTCGATTGTAATTGGGTCTGCCGCATCCATGAACACCTTGGCGGTTCTGCTTTTTTCCTGCAGACGTAATTGACTGGAGGCCGAATTCAGAGAAATAGCTATTCCTTCCGCAGAAATTCGGAGCAGTTCCAGTTGACGTTCAGTAAACTCTTCCGTCGACCCCAGAATCAATACTCCCAACACATCATTTTCGTAAATAAGAGGATAAATAAAAATGCTTGCAGGTTTAATGGTACCGACCCCGGCATTGATACTCATTTCAGATTTTTCATCACTGATATTATTTAATAACATCTCCTTTTTTGATTTCGCGACCTGCCCTACAAGGCCTTCACCCAATTCAAAGCTATTCTTATTTATGCTTTCATCGGTAAAAGCATACATACCCGCCAATTTGAAATTGCCCTCTACTTCGTTTTTGAGATAAAGGCAACTGGTCTGTGCATTCAGGTATTGTCCTAAAAATTCCAGAATGCTATCGATCATAGAGTTCAGTTCTTTTTCACTTCTCAGCCGGGTTGCCAATTCTGTTTGCCGGGTCTTGGTCCAATCCCTTTGCTCACTTTCCACCTCTGCTGTGCGAAGCTGTTTGACCATCTTGTTCACGGCCAGGCTCAGTTCATCTTTTTCACCGCGAACTTCTGTTTCTCTTTCCAAATCCCCATCGGCAACCGCAGTGCATACCTCCGAAACTTCGCTCACTGAAATCACCATTTTCTTCATGGATTCAAGCAGTTTCCCGGTTTCATCTTTGGATACCACGTCAATATCAATAGAAGTATCTCCCACAGCCAGACGGTCAGAAACCTTAAGAGCCTGATTGATGGGTCGTGCTATGCCTTGAGAAATGATATAGGCCAGCCAAAGTCCCAATGCGATGGCAGACAAACTGGCGACAATAACACTGAAGTTGGCTTCAGCTATATCCTTTTCCATCCGAGATTTCTGTGTAGCCCGGGCTACTTCATTTGCCTGGCGGGACTCCCGAGCCGCTTCCAGCATCGCCGCTTCAGAACCTTTTTGAGCCTCAATCAGGCTGGCGTAATTTTCCAGATCCTTTTTGTAGGTGGAAATGGAAGAAACCACATCATTGATTTGAGCCAGATCAAATGCCAGCTTGAATCGGGATTTCAAATCTATAGAGAGATTAAGTATGTTTTGCAGATTATTCAGCGCCGATTCATAATCCTCCGAATTATGACTGATGACGAAATTCTTCTCATCTTTACGGGCATTCAAAAAAAGTTTGATGATCCGATTGGCATCGTCCGCCTTGGTAAGTTTATCAATAACTTTCGATTTTGAACTGGCCATAGCCTCGGCCAATTGTTTCTTCTGGTCCTTACGCAAAGAATCGATTCTTTTTTCTATATCCTGCTGTAATTCCAAAGAATTTTTTTGATCGTTGGAGTTTTTTGATTTTAGATATCGAACAAATATTTTTTTATAATTCTCGCCTCTTTCTATGATTTCATCGGCAAGCTTTAGGTGATACCCCTGCTGGAATCGTGACCTTAAATTTTTTGAGAGTTCAATCAGTTCAGAGGTTAAGGAATCCCATTGTTTGAATACTTTTGGGTCGTTTTTTTGGAGTAACCGCTCCCGGTACATACTGCCCTTGAAGAGTATTTTAAACATCCGGTTCGAGTCATCTGCCTTGGCTAGCCTGTCTTCAAGAAACGCATCTCTATCGGTTTGAATTTTTTTCAGTTGCGATTTTTGATCGGAACGGATGGATTCGGCCTGATTCAAGGCGTTTTGACCCGCCTCTCTCATTTCCTTTACTGCGGATTTTTTCTGGTCTTCAAGCCTTATATAGGATTGAAAGGCATCATCGTAATGATCGACAATCGTTTTGACCTTTTCGATTTGCTCAACATCTTCCTTCATCAGAAACCGTGATCGAGTTTCTAGTATTTGGCTGCGGATTCCCTGGATTTTATCTGAGACTTTCTTGGCATAAACCGGGTCACTACGGAGGATGTAGTTCTTCTCTTCCAGGCGGGCTTCAAGAATGCCCTTGACCAGACGATTGACGTCATCGGCCTTGACAATTCGAGTATCGAGTTTGTTGACCCCTTGATAGCCAAAATAGCCTACCAAACTGGTCAAAATCAGGATCATGGCAAATGATCCGGTCAATTTTGAGCGAATGGTCAAATCTTTAAACATATAATGGCTCCCAATTTAATTGAGACTGTACACTTTGGATGTAATTCATATTACAAGATAATCCTAAAATTTAGAAGTAATTTACACCTATAGTAACAGCAAAATAAATGCCATAAAATATTGATATATCGGGTAATAGATATAGTAATAGGATGAATTTAGTAACTATCTATTTTATTGAACTTTATCGATTTAGTTCCATAGCGAAAAAATTAAAAAAGATATATTTTCCAAAGTTTAAATAGATATCTGGCACAAAAAATATACGATTTATTACAAAAATCAGGTTTTTTTGAAAAATATTCTTTACAATTCCTAAAAAAGTAAAAACAAACAAATTTTATAAAATATAAGCCTCTTCTAAGCTTCGAGCTTGTTATAATGCCTAGTATTGAGAAGTTTCGGAGCAGTTTTTCCACTCATTTTTATCAACTAAAACATCAATAAACACTATTTAACCATGAATAATAAAACATCTTTTTGGCTTGTGAAGCAAGAGCCCTCCAAATACAGCTGGGAAACATTTTTGAAGGATGGTGGAACATACTGGGACGGGGTGCGGAATTATCAAGCGCGCAATAATTTACAATTGATGACAAAAGGCGATCGGGTTTTCTTTTACCACAGCGTCACGGGAAAGGAGATCGTGGGGATTGCCGAAGTGACCCGCGAGGCTTATCCCGACCCTACCACAGATGATTCGCGTTGGGTTGTGATTGATCTTAAGCCTATCAAATCACTCGTTCACCCGGTCAGCCTGGAGGAAATCAAAATCCATAAGGATCTTCAGGAAAATGCGTTGGTCAGACAATCGCGTTTGTCTGTTATGCCAATTACCAAAAAGGAAAGCCAGGTTATATTAAAATTGGGTAAGACTTCCATTTGATAGATCATTCTCGCTTCCACCTGGATTGAAAGTTGAGGCTGGTAGAAATATCCGTTGACTTCAAATATGCGGAAGTATAAATTCACAATAATTGTTTCACCTATGGAAATGGACCTATGAAAGCTGTAATCACCCTAATCACCCTGATCTCTTTATTGGGCCTATCAGGTTGCTCAGATAGCACAGATAAGAACGGCCCGCAGCCTGTGGCAAAGCAGTCGGCCCCCTCTCCTGTTAAAACAGATCTCAATGAGCTTTTACAATTGCGGTCGTGACCAACAGAAGCATCCGTTGACTCAAATTGTGTGGAAGGTTAACTTCACAATAATAATTTCAAGTAGAGAAATGGACCTATGAAAACTGGAATCACCCTAATCTTCTTGATCACTTTATTGGTGGGTTGCTCAGAAGATAGCACAGATAAGAAAGCCCCAAAGCCTGAGGCAAACTCGCCAACATCTTCTGTTAAAACAGAACCAGCAAAAACAACACTACCCACTGTGCCTTATCCTAATTCCCCCACTGATCAGGATTTGCAACCGGATTTGCATGTCAGCGGTGTACAGAGTAACCATGCTTCTGGGGCAATGTTTTCCTCTGAACATTTAAGCGGTCAGTAGTTTAGTGAAATTCACCCCAAAATTTCTTTTAATTTTATTGATTCATATTGTTTCGATTATACCTGTGTGGGCAGACCCTGAGGAGTCATCTGCCTGCATGAAGCGAGTTGCCCCACTCCAAGTAGACTTGGAAAAGGTAGCTGAATTGGACGGAATATGGGGACTATTTCAAAAAACAATTGAGTTCAAAGATAATTCTGTTCAAGGTATAAGTTTAGATAATAAGGTCCACTCAATTCTTTTTCATTTAGATTATCTGTGTAATACCATAGATGGAATTCCTTATGATGAATTGTCTGACTATGTTTCGACCAACCTGAAAGAGAAAGGCGCAGAGAAATTCAAAAAGGAATTGATAATTCTTGGGAAGAGTGAGGGGGAAATCGAAGTTTGGTTTGAGTTTTCTAAATTTGCTGTTGCCAATCGGCATCGTCCTCTCTACCCTAAAAATATTTTTCAAACCATTCAGTCTGCGCAACCATTCGTCAAAAAATATTTCGACCTAGCTGAAAAAATAAATCACAAAGAAGATATGGGTTCCATCATTCAGGAAACACAAAATTTGACAAATCAAATCGAAGTATTTCTCAAGTCAGATTCCTATATGTCTAAAGCGATCTATGAGAATGCCCAAGTTCCACATGCGGATTGGGATGAAGACGTTGGCGGCTCCTGAGCTTAATGTGCTTACAACCTGAATCTATTCAAAAAATGAGAGGACACCAATGAGTAATTTTCTTGTAATAGGCGGAACCGGTGTGATGGGGACTGCGGCGATTAAAGCCGTTAGAGAAAAATTTGGCGCCGCAGCGAACATCCTTGCTAACTGGTATGGCAAAGAAGACACCGGGATTAGTATTGAAGGTGCTAATGAAACATTATTTGGGGATATCAATGACCCTCAGGTTCTGGAAAATATTAAGAGTTTTAATAATGGCCAGTTTGACACCTTGTTTTACGCCACAGCTCTAGGTGAAGTTGGAGTCCCCATTGCTGAGGCGACTCCCGAGTCGATAGCATTATCTAATAAGCTTTCATTTGATCCCATCCTTAAACTAGAAGCTGAATTGAATGTTAAAACCATTGTTGCCTATTCCACTTTTTATGTAATCCGCCACCAATTAGCCACCTATGGAGCGATGGGTCATTCAAAAGAGGCTATTGAAAAGTGGACCGTCGAGAAAGGCAAGTCCCACCATGCCTGCATTCGAGCTGGGCTATTTGAATCTCAATCTTCAAGAGGAATTAAGCTGCTTTTAAGAAAATCTGCTAAAAATCCAGATAACTTAAGAGATCCTCTTCTTCGGTCCTATTTTCAAGGAAAAAGTTCCAAGGAAGGCATACAAAAGTTTGAAGAAGGGATTTTTAACGAAGAAAAAGAAGCCTATGGAGATTGTCGAACAACAGCGGAGGATTTGTTTCAATCCCACCTGAAATATTTCGAGTCCGAGGAATCTATATTCATAAACGTTTGCGGTAAACGTATTTGGTTATCCGACTCACCCCTTCTCCTCAAAGACTACCTTTAAATCGCATTTATTGCCTCCCGGAAAGTGCGATATTTCAACGGAATATAACCCTTGATTTCGTCATCCCTATAAGGATATTTCATTTAAATTGCTTTCGGGAATCTTTTATTTAATAATAATAACAACTGGATACAATTTATTTGTGATTAGTAAGAATCGTAATTTTGAGCTTTGAGATTTAATTTATGAATGATTCTCCAAAAAATGTGAAATCGGACGAGACCCGTAGGTTTTCTACAGATGAAAACCTAAACACATTGTTAAACAGCGTGGTGGATGAAGTTAGTGCTTACGCCGAGCGTCTAGGCGGCCAAATAAAAAAGCTGTCAGACATTGGCCGCGCCCTTTCAGGAGTTTACGACCTAAATACTCTTCTTGAAATGATCGTTGATCAAGCTCGAAGCTTCACCAATGCAGATGCAGGCACATTATACATTGTGGAAGATAATACCCTCCGTTTTCAAATCGTTCAAAACGATAGCTTAAAAATCAGAATGGGAGGTAAAACCGGGGAGACGATTCCATTTCCACCCGTTGAATTAAAAGAATCCAATGTTTCTGCTTTTGTTGCCCTAAAGGGCGTTTCCGTTAATATCCCAGATGTATATGATACTGACTTGTTTGATTTCACGGGACCCAAGAAATTTGATCAATCCACCGGATATCGTTCCAAATCCATGCTGGTAGTACCCATGCGTAATCATGACAACGATGTGATTGGTGTTTTGCAACTATTGAATGCCACTAATCCTTTAAATAATGAAGTCATCGCATTTTCTCAGGATTATGAGAATCTCTCCGAATCGCTCGCATCGCAGGCAGCAGTATCCATTACGAACGCGAAGCTGATTTCCAATATGACAGAATTGTTTGAGGCGTTTGTTAAAGTTATGGCTACTGCCATCGACGAAAAGTCTCCTGTTACAGGTGGACATATTCGCAGGGTTGCCGACCTCACCCTGACAATGGCCGATGTCATACATGAATTAAAAGAGGGCGTTTTTAAGGATAAAAAATTCACACCGGATCAGATGTATGAATTAAGAATTGCCGCTTATATGCACGATATAGGCAAAGTTACATCTCCGGTAGAAATCGTTGAAAAGGCAAAAAAACTGCAAACTATATTTGACCGCATTCATTATATTCGTTTAAGAATGGCTTACATCAGCCAGAAGGTCCAGTTGGAAGGACAGGAAGCCAAGATAAAAATATTACAAAATGGCTCTGATCCTGAACAATTAAAGACTCTTGAAAAAACGACGCATGACCAGTTGGAAGAGTTAAAGGAAATACGGGAATTTATAAATAAGTGCAATGAACCTGGAGAATTCCTTGAGGATGAAACTCTTGACCGGTTAAAAGAATTATCTCAAAAAACTTATATTGATGATGAAGGAGAGCAACAACCGCTCATCACAGAAGATGAGTTGGTAAACCTGTCCATCCGACGGGGCAGCATAACGGAAAAGGAAAGAGGGAAAATGCAGGACCATGCAGCGGTAACATTAAGAATGTTAAAACAAATCCCTTTTACCAAAAAGCTGAAGAACATTCCCGATTTTGCTGGAGCTCACCACGAGTTTATAAACGGAAAAGGTTATCCTCTAGGTCTGAAAGGGGATGAAATTCCTTTTGAAGGAAAATTGATGGCCGTCACAGATATTGCTGAAGCCCTGACTGCATCAGATAGGCCTTATAAAAAAGCAATGCCTTTGGAAACAGTCTATCGAATTCTTCGGTCTATGGCTGAAAAAGGAGAACTGGACCCCAGCCTGGTTGAATTATTTATCGAAAAAGAAGTTTACAAGCTGTATCAGGAAAGACATGAAAATGTTTCTTCTGACAAATAAACTCTCCTCACTCCACCCAAACAACCCTCTATCCATATCCAAACCCAACAGGGCTTGAAAAAGAATAGCTATCTTAGAGTTCTCTACTTGCTTTTAGGTTTATAAGGCCCTGTACGCAAGTAATTATCATTCATTTTCATATGCACATCAATTTGAGGGGCATCTTGTTCTTTACCCTCTGGATGGCCATCATCGAATTTTTTTGATAGAAGGTTTTTAGTTTTATCTGATAGGATTAAAGACCTTTGTTTACGAACTCGAGTTTTCTTTTTGCCAAATGACTTTTGGTATTTTTTTTTGTCCTCATGGGACATATTAAGAACCATATTCCCTCACTAACTATTCAAAATTAGAATTAGTAGAATCGACTTAACATTAAATAGAATACGCCAATTTCAACTAATTTTATAATTATTTTTTATGCCAATAGAAAAAATTAAAAATGCTTTCAGGGATACGGAGGGCCAGGAGGATTCTTTGCGCTCGCTCATTTCTGAATTAGATCATTTTGAAATAGCCCGGCGTCTTCATGAGTTAAATGTCGAACAGAAAGTCAGGGTTTTTCATCTTCTTGAAAATGATGAGGTAAGGCAAGAGCTTCTTTATGAAACAGATATGGATAGCCGTCTCGAAATTCAGGAAAACCTTGATCGAGATTATTTAGCCGCTCTTCTGGATGGTATGCCGGAAGATGAAGCAACAGACATCATTCAAGAACTTCCTGATGAGGCTCAGGAAGAACTCCTGAGCAAAATGGAAAGTCAGGACGCGGAGATCATCAAAGACCTGATCCGTTATGAAGAAGAAACCGCTGGCGGCTTGATGACCCCACACTTCAACAAAATTCTTCATGACAACAAGGCGGGAGACATCTTCACCAAAGTAAGGAGAGACACCAATAAAGAGACCACCCCTTATTTCTATGTGGTAGATGATAAAGACAAATTAATTGGATATTTTAAGTTGAGGGACTTGATGAACATTCAAACCTCAGCCCTGGCAACTGAATTTGTCCGGCCTACTACTCCTAAGGTAAAACTGAATGACCCCTGCGAAAAGGTTGCCCATATTATGGGACAGGAGCATCTAAGTAGTTTACCCGTTGTGGATGAAAATAACGTGATCCAGGGGGTTATTACATTTGATGATGTACTGCGAACCATGCAAGACAGCGCAAGTGAAGATATTTACACTATGGTTGGAACTGCCACGGTTGACCCTTTTGCAAAGAAGATAAGTAACAAAATTCTCGCGCGGGCTCCATGGTTATTCACAACCTTCATCGGAGGGTTGGTCAGCGCTTGGATTTTGGGCTATTTCCAGACGACACTTGCAGAATATGCCGCTGTCATATTTTTTATTCCGTTTGTGATCGGATTGGCAGGGAATGTAGGGATTCAAGGGGCCACTGTCATTGTCAGAGGTTTAGCGACCGGCGATATTCAACAAGACAACCTTGCCAAGGTGGTCAAAAGTGAGATTTCAGTGGGGATTTTAAATGGCGTGATTTTTGGACTAATGTGTGGAGGTCTAGTTCACCTGATTTCCGAATCCATACTCCATACTAATCCAGTGCTGGGTTGGGCTGTTGGGACAGGAATTTTTCTGGCTGTATCCATAGCGTCCCTGATGGGTTCGCTAACCCCAATATTGTTTATAAATATGGATATTGATCCTGCTATTAGTGCCGGTCCAATAATCACGGTCATCAACGATATTCTCGGGCTGGCTATTTATCTAGCAACGGCAGCCTATTACTTTTCAAGTCTACAATAAGTTTATTCTTTTTCTGCCAATTCCACTTCTATCAAAGCAGTGTCCACTTCAACATAATCTCCCTCCAACACATAAAACTCTTTAACCCGCCCTTCTACTTCTGACAGCAAGGTAAAATATCCCTCAGAAATAATTTCAGCCACGGCCGTCCCTGGCACCACTTTATCACCTTGCTTGACCAGGTATTTATCTACCTTGCCTGATGTCATGGTGTTATACATAGCGGCCATGACAATATAATCCTCCATAAGGTTTTCCTCTCAAACCAGATATATATAAAAAGTTTATTCCGGGGATATTAATTGTATAATTAGAAAAACCCTTAACCCAACTTTTATCATGAAACTAAATACTGGCGATGTACTTTACGAACCACTGTCCAGAAATACCGGAAAGATAACTTCCATCATCGAACATCCTGTTGGAAAAGTGGTTAAAGTACGTTGGCGACTGGATGGTCAACTTCCCCATGACACCGAATTATTTTACAAAAAGGTCCAAAAATGCGTTCGGGATGGTTACTATCAACACACTCCAAAGGACTCCGTCTAATAGCTTCTAGTGTTTGTAAACAGTATGTGAAGGACGACCTGCAAGAATATTCTCCTTACCCCAATTCACCACACCTTTGAATTTGTCAGATTGTATAAATTCATTATATGCGTCCTCGGAATTCCATTCTGAAACAATCAAGTATGACTGAGCATCACTAACATCTTTATACAAGGAAGATTTGGAATGCCCCTCCATTTCATTCATCACTTTTATGACCGCTACAAAAGCATCTTCAAAAACTTTTTCCTTGCCAGGAATCATTTTATAGTTCATTCCAATTGTGACCATTTCTATCTCCTATATAAACAACTAATAATTTTTAATACCTATCAGGCAACAAGTTCCAATTGATCCAATGTGGATTCCTGTTTCACATCAATAGATTCTAAGCCAAACATACTTTTAATAAATGAAAGGTTTTCTTTTTTATGTCCCAAATAATTAGACATCCTTTTTGAAGGCACCCGGAAAGTAACCGCTGGGGGTATCTGATTTTCGTTTCGCAGCAATTTTATCATCCGGTCTCGAGCAATGCGGCTGTCAATCAAATAGCGGAACGAAGGATGCATAGGGCCATCCACATAATTCTCCAGCAATGACTGGTCAGGATGTAAGCCGACTCGAATAACTGGGATATCAGCCATTTCAAATTGGACAACAGCTTCTTTAACAACCTCAATCATTTTTTCCAAACCCCAGGGTCTAAATGTACCCTGTTGATACATATCATATAAACCTGTGTTTTTTATGACTAGTGTGGGATAAATCCTAACAAAATCAGGACGGAAATTTATAACATCGCTTACCGATTTTTGAAATATTTTTTCACTATCCCCAGGAAGGCCCGGCATTAATTGCAAACCCAAACGAAATCCCATTTTCCGGATATTGGAGACTGCAGACTGTACCACCTCAAATGCGCATTCCCGACCCACTCGTCTGAGAACCTCATCATCCGTGGATTGAACTCCCAGCTCTACCGTTCCAACAGAATATTTACGCAGTAAGGAGAGTCGGGCTTCATCAATAAACAAAGCATGAGTTGAAACTCGGATCGACTGGATTTGTTTTGATAAAATCCAGGGCTGAACAGATGAAAGCAAATACTCCTGACGCTCGGAAGGAATTCCCGTAAAACTGCCTCCAAAGAAGGCCAACTCCCTGGTATCCGGAAGGTGATTTTGATCTAACCCTTCCAAATAAGTTCGCAAGCCTTCTCTAATCATAACCCTGTCAGCTTTATTATTCGAACCCGTAATATTAGACTGATTACAAAAGGAGCAACGGTATGGACACCCTTCATGAGACACAAAAATAGGAACGATTAAGTGTTTTTTCTTTTTCAAAATATTTTCCAAATAACGGATAAGAGGGCTAACTTATTACAAGCCCGCCAGGTAATTTAAAAACTGATTAAAAGATCGCCAAATCCCTATCAAGACAAGAACTAAAAAAAAACATCCCAACGCAACGCTAAAACCTAATGTAATTTTTGAACCAATAGTTTCAGGTTCGAAACGCGGGGGCTCTTTGTCTTGGGGAATAGGGTCCCTTTCATAGGGTAGACGTTTATTAACCATATTGAGGGAATTTAAGGCTCATAGGCGGCGATACATTTTTTCAAACTCAAACTTGAAAGCCGCCATGGAGGAATTCATTTCATCCAACCTTTTGATAAGCACTTTAATAAGGTGGTCTTTAAATTTATTCAGTATGGAAGGATCCAGAGTTTTTAACAAATAGCCATCCATTTTTAGAGCAACCACCTTATTTTTGGCGATCACATTAGTAGACCTGGTTTTTCCGGTAATTAATGGAACTTCACCGAACATGGCTCCAGCTTTCAATGTGTTGAGTTCCGCATCCGGCACTTCATCTTTAGTGATTGCTAAGGATCCCTTTAACAAAATAAAAATAGTGGAGTCTTTTTCTCCCTGGCGAATTAAAAAATCCCCTTTTTTATATTCAATTATATGACTATCCAAGTTCGCAATTGTCTTCATTTCCTTCGCCGAAAACGGCTTAAAAAAAGGAATGTCTTTCATCAATTTAACTATTGTCTGATCTCGCATCTCTATTTCTTTCAATCAGTGTTTAAATTTATACAGATCCATTAAGTTTTAACTGACGGAATTTTATTTTTCTCGGCACTCACAATAGCCATCCTCAGTCCACTGGATAGTAATATAATCAGGGAAAACTGTGTCTTTGTCAAAATTGGCTAATTCTATCTGATCACAGGTTAGATTGACAACACCTTTTAAATTGGCTCCGTGCAAAAATGAGTCCATGAGCTCAGCGCCTTCCAAGTCAGCATCGGCAAGGTTAGCTTCGCTCAAAACTGCCTGGGTCAGATCAGCTTCCACCAAATTGGCTTTGCGAAGATCCGCTTTAATCAAGTAAGCAGCAGTTAAATCTGCCTGGGTCAAATCCGCATTGTCCAATTTAGCACCCATTAATTTAGAGTTGCTAAGATCGACTCCCTTCAGGTCACCTTTAGTGGCCTCAATTTCTTTCTTTTTTAATATCCAGTCTTCCAGCATAGTATTTAATGCACCTAATTGGCTATTTTCATGATGCTACTATATCAAATAATAAATCAACTTAAATATACAGAATGCTAGCTTGCACTTGATGAGTCCGAAAAGTTTTCCAGGGCTATTTTTGCAGCCGCTTGTTCTGCTTCTTTTTTACTTTTCCCAAAACCTTTGCCCATGACTTTATTCTTTATTTTTACGTTAACTTCAAATTCTTTTGCATGGTCGGGACCCATTTCGTTAACTACCTTATAAGAAGGTGTGCAGACAAGTTTATTCTGCGTAATTTCCTGAAGGTCACTTTTAAAATCCCTGAATGACCATGATTTCGCAAATTTTGATATTTCCTCTTCCAATAAAGGAAGAAACACCCTAGATGCTGACTCCAAACCACCATCCTTGAACAGGGCACCCGCTACAGCTTCAAAAGCATTTGCAAGAATGGAAGGTTTCTCTCTCCCGCCAGATAAATTTTCTCCCTTACCGAGAAGAAGGTATTTCCCTAAATCAATTTTTCTAGCAAGCCCGGCTAAACAGCTCTCATTGACAACTGCCGCACGGATCTTTGACAAGGTTCCTTCTGCGTAATCAGTGAATTGATGTATTAAATAATCACTGACCAATATATCAAGGACAGAGTCACCTAAAAATTCAAACCTCTCATTATGTTTGAGGTTTTCATTTATTTCATTTACATAAGATTTATGAGTCAGAGCTTTGTTAAGGAGTTTCAGGTCGGAAAATTCATATCCGAGGGTTTTCTGCAGGGAGGCTACTTCCTGGGCGCGATCCGAAGAGACTTCAGTCATAGCGGGTAGTGGTTTAAATTTTCTTAAAAATAAGAACCCCGTTGGTTCCTCCAAAACCAAAAGAGTTTGAAACACAAATATTTAAATTACTATCGCGGGCCTCATTGGGTACATAATCCAAATCACACTCTGGGTCGGGAGTATTGTAATTGATCGTGGGAGGTATCACACCTCTCTCCATAGCAAGGAGGGTAAATATTGCTTCGACTCCTCCTGCTGCTCCGAGCAAGTGACCCGTCATAGATTTAGTGGAACTAACGGCCAGTTTATATGCATGATCGCCAAACGCGGTTTTAATGGCTTGAGTTTCCGTTGCATCGGCACCGGTAGAGGTACCATGAGCATTAATATAATCCACATCCTCTTTATTAATCCCCGCGTTATTCAAGGCAAGTTTCAGACAACGCGCAGCACCCTCGCCACTGGGAGAAGTCGCGGTGATGTGGTAGGCATCTCCATTAAGACCATAGCCAATAACTTCACCATAAATTTTGGCTCCACGTTTTTTGGCTAACTCCAGTTCCTCAAGAATAAGGACACCGCCTCCTTCACCTATGACAAAACCATCTCGATCTTTATCAAAGGGTCGGCTGGCACCTTGGGGATCATCGTTGCGGTGCGATAAAGCCTTGGATGCATTGAAACCTCCAACACAAAGCGGGGTGATGACCGATTCTGTACCCCCGGCAAACATAACATCGGCATCCCCGTATTGAATAAGTCGCGCGGCTTCGCCTATGGAATGGGTCCCTGTTGCACAGGCAGTGACTACACAGGAATTAGGCCCCTTGGCCCCAAATGTGATTGATACCTGACCTGAAGCCAAATTAGCAATCAACATGGGAATAAAAAAAGGAGTGATTTTTTTCACTCCTTTTTCCCTGGAAATATTATGATATTTTTCAATAGCGGGCAAACCGCCCAGACCAACCCCAACAATAACGCCAACCCGCTCTGCATTCGCGTCATTTATTTCAAATCCGGAATCTTCCAGTGCCATTTTGCTACAAGCCACGGCATAATGGATAAACCGGTCCATTTTCTTTACAGCTTTGTGGTCTATATATTGTTCTGGATCGAACCCTTTAACCTCTCCGGCTATTTTAACGGGGAAGTCCTCATCAGGAGTGAAGGTTTTGATATAATCAACCCCTGAACGGCCGTCAAACAAAGCCGTTTCGTTATCCTTTAATCCTAGCCCCAAGGGCGAAACGATCCCCAAACCAGTAACGACAACGCGTCTTTTCATACATATTTCCTGGGGATTATTTTGACCAATCAGTTGGTCCGGCTATTAATATAATTTGTGGCATCCTGAACCGTGGCAATTTTTTCAGCCTCGTCATCGGGAATTTCGATATCAAATTCTTCCTCAAGAGCCATGACCAACTCTACCGTATCCAGAGAATCAGCCCCAAGGTCATCAATAAAAGAAGCCTCAGATGTAACTTGTTTTTCATCAACACCCAACTGGTCTACGATAATTTCTTTAACTTTTTCTTCAACAGACATAATATTTCAAACTCCTTGTTGGAATCACATCAACATACCACCATTCACATTAATAACTTGCCCGGTAATATAACTGGACCTATCGGAAACCAAAAAACTGACACAACGTGCAACATCATCAGGCAACCCCAGTCTGGCCAGGGGAATTTGTTCAATCAATTGTTGCTTCACCGATTCATCCAAAACCCGAGTCATCTCAGTATCGATAAAACCAGGAGCCACGGCATTAACTCTTATCCCTCTTGAGGCAACTTCGCGTGCCAAGGTTTTTGTTAAACCGATTACTCCAGCTTTGGATGCAGAATAGTTGGCCTGACCAAAATTGCCCATTACTCCCACGATCGATGCAATATTAACAATTGCCCCACTTTTTTGTTTCATCATCTGCTTTGCAGCCTGTTGGCTACAAAGAAAACTTCCCTTCAAATTGATATTGAGAACGCTGTCCCAATCCGATTCTTTCATCCTGATCATCAAACCGTCACGGGTGATACCCGCATTATTAACTACAATATCCACGGGCTTTTTATCTTTTAGAATAGAATCAAAAACCTGTTTCACTTCACCTGGGTTTGAGACATCGAGTTTAACTGCAGAAGCGGACCCGCCACTATTATTAATGGCCTCAGCAGTTGCCTGCGCTCCTTCCAGGTTCACGTCCCCTAGTACTACATGCGCTCCATGACGCACCAGTTCCTCACTGATCGTTCTGCCAATCCCCTGGGCGCCTCCTGTTACAAGAGCAACCTTGTTTTCCAATTCCATTAAAGAATCCTGTTCAATCAGCTAAATTAATTACCATTCAAGGCGGCTAAGGAATTTGACAAACTCTCTCGGTCTCCCACCTGATAACAATTGATATTCCTGTTAAATCTTTTAATCAGCCCGCTTAACACTTTTCCCGAACCCAATTCTACAACCGAATCTATCTCCTGATCCACCAGCACCTGCATCGTTTCAGACCAACGAACGGGAGAACAAACCTGTTTGATAAGAGCAGATCTAGCTTCACTCCCTTTAGTAATGGGTTTTGCCTCAATGTTGGTGATTATAGGATAGGACAGGTTGTAAAATTCGGTCTGCTCCAATTCTTTTTGAAGCTTTAATTCAGCGGGCTTCATAAGAACACTGTGAAACGGCGCACTCACCGGCAAAGGTACCGCTTTTTTCGCGCCCGCCTTTAACGCTTTTTCTGAAGCCTGCTCAACGGCCTCCTTATGACCTGCGATGACCGTTTGCACAGGACTGTTTAAGTTTGCCGGCTGCACTATGAAAGAGTCTTCAGAAATTTGATCGCACAATTCCTGAAGGGCATCAATCTCCAATCCAATAATGGCGGCCATTGTTCCTACGCCTACTGGAACCGCCTCCTGCATAAACTGACCTCGCAAACGAACCAGTCTTACCGCATCTTTAAACTGAAGAGCTCCTGCTGAGACCAATGCCGAAAATTCACCCAAGCTATGGCCCGCTGCAAGTACCGAATCTATACCATTTTCCCTTAATATTTTCAAGGCCATTGTACTATGAACCAACAGTGCCGGCTGGGTATTTTCCGTTAATCTCAAAGTTTCTTCTGGGCCATTAAAACAAATACTTGCCAGGTCATATCCTAAAACCTCATTGGCCTCCTCCATCAGCTCACGGGCTGATGGGACATGGTCATAGAAATCCTTACCCATACCAACGAATTGAGAACCCTGACCGGGAAAAACAAATGCAACTTTTACCATTTGATCACCGCCGATCCCCAGGTTAGTCCCGCACCGACTGCTGCCAGCACAGAGGTTTGCTTTGGTTTAATACTACCCGTCCGTCTTGCTTCATCGACCCCTATCGGGATAGAAGCACCAGACGTATTCCCATATTTATGGATATTCATGAATACTTTTTCCATTGGGTATTCAAGCCTTTCGGCAACAGCACGAATTATTCGTTGATTCGCTTGATGGGGTACCAGAATTCCCACTTCCTCCATACTAAGACCATTGAACTCTAAAGCTTCACGAATCACATCTGTCATTCTCTTAACAGCCACCTTAAAAGTCGCATTGCCGGACATTTTGATAAAGTATTTTTTATTATCTATATCCTCTTTATTAATCCCTGTCTTGCCAATACCTCCCGGAACACAAATCAGATCTGACAAGCTCCCATCCGAATATATGTGCGTGGATAAAATTCCCAAGGGCTTTTCCTGCTCCACCCGCTTTAACAACATGGCCCCTGCCCCATCGCCAAATAAAATACAGGTCGCTCTATCCGACCAATCAACTATCCTCGAGTTGACCTCACTACCAATAAGTAAAATATTTTCGTAACGCCCCGTCTTCAAATATTGCTCAGCGATAGAAAGGCCAAAAATAAATCCCGAGCATACAGCCGAAATATCATAAGCAGCGGCACCAAAAGCATGAAGCTCGTTTTGAACAAAACAAGCGGTAGAAGGAAATAACACATCCGGGCTGGAAGTGGCGACTATGATCAAATCTAAATTTTCCGGACTTAACCCGCCCTCTTCCAATGCCTGTTTCCCAGCCTTAGCCGCCATCACCGATGCGGATTCTTCTTCCGAAGCAATCCGGCGTTCATGAATTCCAGTCCTCTCGGTGATCCACGCATCCGAAGTATTCAGGGTTTTTTCCAAATCCTGATTGGTGAGGATTTTTTCCGGCAAATAAGAACCCGTTCCGGCAACTACAGCTTGAAAAGATTTATTATTCGTCATTAGAGTAGGGAGTTATCAAGATTCGTCTTGGCTTTTATCTTGCGGTTTGTCGTTTTCAGGCGGTTGAATGGGTTCATCCCCAAATGCAATACTTTTAATCTGATTCCAAATAGTACCTTTAGCCGCCTCTACATCCATTAAGTTTGATTCAATATCTTCTCGAATATGCTCGGTTATCTTCTTTTCGCTCAATTCGCAAGCCCTATTGATAGCATTTTTGATTGCTTTAGGCGATGAGCTCCCATGCGCAATAATAACGACTCCATTAACTCCTAATAGGGGTGCCCCTCCGGTTTCTGAGTAATCAACTTTTTTCTTAAACTGGTCTAACTGTGGTTTCAATAGTAGATAACCCAGTTTGCTGGCCCAATTACTCTGAAACATCCTTTTAAGATTGGCCCCGATCATTTCAGCCAGGCTCTCACTTATCTTGAGCGCAACGTTCCCAGTAAACCCATCACAAACGATCACATCCGCATTGCCTCGATAAACTTCCTTACCTTCTATATTACCGATAAAATTAATGTGGCTGGATTTAAGCATCTGAAACGCCTCCTTGACAATTTCATTGCCCTTACCATCCTCTTCACCAATACTGAGCAAACCCACTCGGGGGTTTTCCTTTTCAAGAATATATTCAGCAAAAACATGCCCCATGATTCCAAACTGAAATAACTGATTGGATTTGCAGTCCACATTTGCGCCAGCATCCAAAAGAATGGCGTTGCCCTTTAAGGTAGGTAATTGGATGGTAATAGCGGGTCTATCCACTCCTTTTAAGGGTCTTAAAATGACCGTCGAATAAGCCAAAACTGCACCCGTATTGCCAGCACTGACAAAGGCGGAGGCCGTCCCCTCTTTTAGGAGGTCCAGCCCAATTTTCATAGATGATTTACGTTTAGAGCGAAGAACTTTTCCGGGAACATCATGCATTTCCACAACCTCATCGGCGTGGACTACCGTAATTGGAAGCTTGTGATCAGGGTCAAGACGATCCAGAACGGCTTGAACCGTGTCGGATAAACCGGTGAGAATAATTTGAGTATTATATTCCGTTGCCGCAAGAACCGCGCCTTCCACGGCGGCTTCTGGAGAATGATCGCCACCCATGGCGTCAACCACGATTTTCATCTATGAACCTGGCTCCTTTCCACTAGCCGTGGAGGCAATAGTAGTGGCTCGTAAGCCGCGAAAACATTTTGCTCGCCCAAGAAAGTTGTTGTACTTTGCCACCGGCGGCTCGCCGGTCAGAGGGCGTTGGAAATTTTTTAGCAGGAAATGAGTGACCAAGCAGTGATAAAACAGAGGTATTAAACCGCTTCGACTTCCATCACTTCTTTGCCTTTGTAATAACCGCAATGCGCGCAGATATGATGCGGACGGGCCATTTCGTGGCATTGAGGGCACTCTACGTAGGTAGGAACGCTAAGGGCCAAATGAGACCGACGCATACCCTGTCTAGATTTAGATGTTTTCTTCTTTGGAACAGCCATGATATCTCCCTATTTCAACTTATCTTTTAATTGTTGTAAAACTGCTAAACGTGGATCGCAAGACTCTTGCTTTACGCAACCACAATCTTTCTCATTCAGGTTAGCCCCGCATTGTGGGCATAGTCCTGCACAATTTTCTTTGCACAGCCTGATTTGCGGCAGGCTCAATAATATCAAATCTCGAACCGGAGAAGACAGATTAATTTGCCCTTCTTCGTAGAACTCCTGTTCAAAATCCAAGTCGTTCAATTCTATTTCATTTGCTGGATTAGCATCTTCCACCCGAGGTAAAAAATGAACCCTGAGCTTGCTTTTCACAGAAAAACTAAAATCACCCAGGCATCGGGAACATGTTACAGAAAGACCCGTTTCCAACAAGCCATTGCATAAAATTTCCTGGCCCGTATTTCCCAGCTTACCCTGAATCTTAACATCTTCCGTCAAGCTACATTCAGGCGAGTCAATATCAAAATGCTTTTTGCTTTCAAGCACTTCAAAGTCCAAACCCTCTCCATAGATTTCATCAATTTTAAAAATCATGACAAACCTTTGAATTAAAACCCTTTTTAATACCGGAAGATCAATTCAGTAAGGAGGGATATTGAGGAGGAATGTTATCTTTTATAGCAAATTCAGTCAAGAAAATAATTACCTCCGAAATATTGGAAATAATAGGTTTAAGTGGTTTCTCGAGAGCGAAGGTTTTGAACGAAACCTGCCAAGACAGTGTTATCATAGGTGTCGACAGCATAATTCACCAATTCCTCTTTAAGTGCTTTTGCATCATCAAGAGGCATTAACATCGCTAGAAGAAAATAGACACCGTTGAACCGAGAGTCTCCCAAATGGCCTTCCAGCCTCGTAGTCTCTTCATTGTCCAATGTCTTTCCGGTCAAAAAAGTCTGGGCCACGAAAAACTCCATAATTTTATCGTGTCTGAATTCCCACTGGCTTTTATTTGAATAGGGTCGATTGAAAGCCATTTTATGACGCTCCATACATAAAAGTTCTGCTTCAAATATGTCAGCATTTAGACCGGATGCAATGGGATTAAGCCTGACTCTATACGCCTCTTCAGAAAATGCACCTAGTGGAAAATCTCGTCCTTGAGTAGCCTTATAGTCTTCTCCCATCTCACTATACTGTTGTTCCAAAAGGCGAAAAAGATCTGGGTCCTGATTGCGGGCCAACATCAAGGCCACAACACTTAAATCCATTGGATTTGACAAGATAGTTTGTGCAGATTCAAGAAGCTTCACAGGTTGTTTCTTACTTAAAACCTTCCTCAGAAAACTTTTACATTTTTCGGGGAAATCGTTTTCGGACACCAAATCGTCCCCTTCGAGAAATGGACGGCGGGAGCATAGAAATTCCTCAATTTGATCATGTCTTAACGGTTTAATAAAATAACGCTTTGCCGTTGCAGGTGGTTTCCATTCAAGGCGCTGAGTGGCAACAATGATATTTGCTCCTGGCATGTCTTTCATGAAAAATATTATGGATTCCCGAACAGCCACCGAAACTTCATTCAAACCATCAATGCAAATATCGATAGCTCTAGCATGAATAAGTTTTTTAAGGTAATTTTCGTCTTTAGCGACTCCCTTAGTCCGGTTTTGAATCGCCTTCAAAGGTCCCTCAGCGCATTGGTCGGCAGGTAAAAACACAACAAGAGACTTGGAGTGTTTTACCCACTGACGCAGGAACGTTGTTTTCCCTAACCCGGAAGAGCCCTCTAGAATCACCTGCCCTCTTAAGCTTTGAAGAGTTTCGACCAGTGATGACCTTTTTTTTCCTATTTCACTCTCAATCTCTGTTTGATTATAATATTCTAGTTCCTTAAAAACCTCAATTTGAGCATCTGCTTCCATGGGCTTTTTAAAAGGAACAAATAACTTTCTTCGCAAAAATGGAATCCAGGTTAAGGCACAATTCACATATCCAAATCCCAGCAATCTCCTGAACCATGGGTTCCAAAAAAAGACAGCCTGTATAAAACGTGACCGAGGATAAAACACGACCATTATAAACCAAAATAAACTATGGACTCCCAAGCCAATTTCAGCACGTTTTAGGTATTGTTTGATTTTATTATCACTCTCAATCGCGCTAATTCTTTTCTGGATGGCATCTCTTTGACTGGAACCGAGGTCTTTCAAGCTTATTAGAGCAGTGAGGAGATTCAGATCATTACCTTCACTCCCCCAGTCCTTGGTGGCTTTGACCATCAACCCTATTCGAACTGTTAGTTCTCCACGAAAACTTGGCAAGCTCCTGCTTGGTCCCCAAATTTGTTGAAATAAATCCAAAGCTTCCCGGCTCTCCTGAGCTTTTGGGTTTTGAGGTAAAAATTGATGTTGGGATTGTGGATATCCGAGCCAACGCAGAAGGATTTTGGAATCTGTTGCCCCACCTCCCATAAAATGGGCCATAAACCTGGACTCGCCGAGTAGCTCATTTTTTCCATAAAATTCTTCCAACAAGTGAGGAATATTTTGTACTGGAATGGGCCCATGTGAAATTAATATGGTTTCAACTTTCTTCTGAAGATCAGGATTAAGATCTTTCCTAAGCTTAAAAACATATAAAAAATGGTCCGAAACGGACTTCCCCATCTTCCCTAAAGCCATAGCAGCACTTTCCCGTGTACGCCAATCCTTATCCTTCAACAATCCAATAAGAGTGGGAACATGAGCCGCAGCCGACTGGCCCATTTTTCCTAAGGATTCAGCTGCATATCCTCTAACACCAGAATTATTATCCTTCAGCAACTTGACAATGGCAGGAACATGAGCTGTAGCCGAAGTCCCCATATTTCCTATAGCTTCAACTGCACTTACTCGAACATTGTAATCTTCATCCTTGAACAACTTGATAAGGGCTGGAGCATAGTCCGATGCCGACTCTCCCATCCTACCAATGGCTTTCGCCGCAGTTCCTCTAACACCAGAATTATCATCCCCCAACAACTTGACAAGAGCCGGAGCATGGGCTGAGGCTGACTCTCCCATCCTTCCCAAGGCTTCAGCTGCATATTTTTGAGCACTAGAATCTTCAACTTTCAACAACTCTACAAGGAAAGGAGTATGAGATGCAGCCGACTCTCCCATCTGCGCTATGACCTTAGCGGCGCTTTCCCGAACACTCCAGTTTTTGTCCCTTAATAATTTGACAAGGGCCGGGGCATGAATCCCAGCCGTTTCTCCCATCACCCCTATGGCTTTCACAACGCTTTCACGAACGCTTGCGTTTTTATCCTTCAGCGATTCAATAAGGGCTGGAACATGAGACGCAGCCAACTCGCCCATCCTTCCCAAAGCTTCAGCTGCATATCCTCGAACACTCGGATTATCATCCTTCAACAACTTTACAAGGGCCGGGATATGACTCATAGTTGATGCCCCCATTTTCCCCAGGGATTCGACCGCACTTATTCGAACATTCGAATTATTATCCTTCAACAGCTTGGCAAGGGACGGTACAAAGATCGCGGCCGTTTCTCCCATTTTCCCTATGGCTTTAGCAGTGCTTTCACGAACAATTACACTTTTATCCTTTAATAATTTGATAAGGATTGGAACATGGACCTCAGCCGGTTCTCCCAACCTTCCCAAGGCTATTGCGGCACTTTCCCGAGTACCCCAATTTTTATCCTTTAACAATTTAATAAGGGCTGGGACATGAGCCGCAACCGATTCCCCCACCCTCCCTAAAGCCTCAGTAGCACTTCCACGAACTTCAGGGTCATTATCCCTCAGTAATTCGATAAGAGCAGGGACATGAGCTCCAGCTGACACCCCCACCTTTCCTATGACTTGAGCAGCATTCTCACGAACATCAGGATCATTATCCCTAAACAACTTGACAAGGGCCGGAGCATGAGCCGCAGCTGATGCCCCCATCTTCCCCAAGACTTCAGCAGCGTTTTTACGAGCACCCGGATTTTTATCTTTCAACAGTTCGATAAGGGCTGGAGCATGATTAGGAGCCAAAGCTCCTATCTTTCCCAAAGCCATTATTGCACTTTCCCGAGTATTCCAATTGTCATCCCTCAACAACTCGATAAGGGCCGGGGCATGGCCAGCAACCCACGGCTTCATCTTACCTAAAGCGTTTGCTGCATTTATGCGAACTCTCAAGTCTTTATCCTTCAGCAGTTTAATAAAGGTCGGGACATAAACCTCAGCCGGCTCTCCCAACCTTCCCAAGGCTTCAACTGCATATCCTCGAACACTCGAATTATCATCCTTCAATAACTTGGCAAGGACCGGGACATGGGCCGCCGCTAAACCTCCTATTTTTCCTAGGGATTCGGCTGCTCTTCTTCGAACACTGTGATCTTCATCTCTTAACAACTGAATGAGGGCTGGGGCATAAGTTGATATTGACTCTCCTATATTCCCTAAAGCCTCGGCCGCATTTTCGCGAACACCTGGTTCTTTATCTTTCAACAACTTGACAAGTGCCGGAGCATGAACCGCAGCCGACTCTCCCATAATTCCCAATGCTTTCGCAGCACTTTCACGATCACCCGACTCTCCCATCAACTCAAGACTTATTTTTTTATTGATTTCACTAATAAGCTCCATATTTCTCGAAGATTCACGGCTTATTAATTCCTCAATACCCTCCCATTGGAATAAAAATTTAAGGGCAGACCATCGAACTGCTTTGTTTTCATCATTTAAGGCTGACAATAGTCCTTTTAATTTCCAAATATCCGGAGATGATTCGGCACCCACAGTTGATAAGCAAATAAAAACCATTAAAGTCCCACTTAAAAAAACTACAGAAGAAGAAATTTTTAGTTTATGCCAAACCATAATGACGTAGTTAAATTGAGTTAGGTGCAGAAATTAGGCTAGATGTTAACATCAATCAAGTTATCCGCAGAGGTAATATTATGCAAAATATTCAGCAAACCAAACTTGTGTGCCTGAGTGTCAGGGCTTAAACAAATGTAATTAAAGTGTTAATACAATTTGTTACCGGAGGATTTTCACCCAGCTCTAGGATGGAACCGGTCATGGACTTCCAGCATTCTTTTTTCAAGAATATGAGTATAGATTTGCGTGGTTGATATGTCAGCATGGCCCAGCATCTGCTGAACGGATCTTAAATCGGCTCCTCTATCTAACAAATGGGTGGCGAAAGCGTGTCTCAAAGTGTGCGGAGACACATTGGCTTTGATATCACTTTGGCGTACATACCCTTTCAATATTTTCCAGAACCCTTGCCGGGTCATGGATTTTGCCCTTCGGGTCAGGAACAACTCCTCCACCTTTTGCCCCTTCGCCAAAAAAGGCCGGGAATTTAATAAATAGTCCTCTAACGATTTTATGGCTACCATTCCTATAGGAACAATGCGTTCTTTGGAACCCTTGCCCATCGTTCTCAAACAACCGGCCACCAGATCCAGGTTATGGCCTTTTACAGATATCAACTCAGATACCCGCATCCCGGTGGCGTATAAAACTTCCAGCATAGCCTGGTTACGCAAACCTATTGGAGTTTCCACATCGGGGCAATTCAAAAGTTTGTCAACATCGGCAATAGATAAGATATCGGGAAGCTTTCTCCATCTACGTGGGGTCTCTAAAATCTCAGCAGGATTAGTTTTGAGTTGTTTGTCTTCACACAAATAACGAAAAAAGGATTTGATTGAAGACAAACTTCGAGCAATCGAAGAAGCCGACAAACCTTCCTCACGCAATATCAAAAGAAATCCGCGAATTTGCGCTGTGGTAAGAGAAGAAACTTTCTCACCAGGAAGTGCCTTGGAAAACCTTCCTAAATCTCGACAGTATCCTGCTACAGTGTGGGGGGAATGCCTTTTTTCGATGCGTAAATATTCGGAAAACTCATGAATTAATGCTTCCATAAAAAAATTATGCAATATTAATCAATAAGTTACAATTATTATTTTGGTTTTTTCCAGCCAATCTGTTAAACTTCAAAGCTTACTTATAGTGAATAATATTTTTGGCGCAATGAAAAAAACCTGGTTTTTACCCCACCATAAGCTTCGGACAGCTTGACTCCCTTCGAGGCAGATCGTTTTCATATTTCTACTGCCCGCTAATTAAGACTGCATCACCCAATTTATTCATTCAAATTTAACCGTTTTTATATTACAGGCGACTATTGTGAAACAGGAATTAATCAGGAATGTTGGAATCATTGCTCATGTTGATCACGGGAAAACCACCTTGGTCGATTGTCTGCTTAAGCAGAGTGGTATGTTCCGGGACAGTGAAGTCACGGGAACCTGCATTATGGACAGCAACGAATTGGAAAAAGAACGGGGAATCACCATTTTCTCCAAAAATGCAGCCATTGAATATAAAGGGCATAAAATTAATATAGTGGATACACCCGGTCATGCAGATTTTGGGGGTGAAGTCGAACGAATATTAAAAATGGTAAGTGGTGTTCTTCTTCTCGCCGACGCAGTAGAAGGCCCTATGCCGCAAACACGGTTCGTATTAAAAAAATCACTCGAGTTGGGACTCAAACCCATTGTTGTCATTAATAAAATCGACCGCCCTGCCGCACGGCTTGAAAAAGTGGTGGATGAAGTTTTTGACTTATTTGTGGATCTGGGTGCGAATGACGAGCAATTGGATTTTTCCATCATATACACCTCAGCCAAGCAGGGAATTTCGCGAATCAATCCCGAGGACGAAGACAGAGATATCACCCCTCTTCTGGATCTAATACTCGAAAAAGTCCCTGCCCATCAGGGTGACTCCGAAGGTCCATTTCAAATGCTGGTATCTTCTATTGATTACGATGATTATGTCGGCAGAATTGCAATCGGCACTATTAATCGTGGGAGCATCCAGGCAAAGCAGACTTACACCCAGATAAACCGCCAGGGTGATATGGAGTCCTTCAGCATTTCAAAGCTATATTGTTACCAGGGTTTGTCGAAAGTGGAGTCACCGGCTGCTGTGACGGGAGATATTATCGGCATTGCCGGCATGAAAGAAGTAGAAATAGGTGAAACTATTGCCGACTCAGTCTCTCCCGAGCCTCTTCCGGTCATTGA
>JABHBK010000028.1 GCA_018673915.1 Nitrospina sp.
TCTATATTGTAAAAAAATAGCGGCTCCGCAATGAATTTGACACAATAATGAAAACGCATTATTGCCGAATTCCTCGCCGCTCTCCACACCATTTCGGCCCCAACCCAAGACCCAAAAACAAGGCGCCATCGTAGATTGCCCTTCAGAAAAAATCCAGCGTTGCGCAAATAGAGGCATCACTCCCGAAGTTAAAATTAAAAACATGTTTTTTTAAATTGCGGATTGTCTAAACCTATTGATGCCTTTGGAGAGGCCTTTATGCCCTTTTATGTTTTGCGGCAAACTTGTTTAAGTGTTAAAATATCAAGAGTTTAGTTTGTTTGAGGAGTTATTTTACTAGGTTTCTTCTGCAATATTTCGACACAAATTTAATGTTTTCCTAAATCAGATGGTTTACTCCAAATCTTTATGAAAAGCATAAAAGATATTAGTCAACTAAAAATAGGTTATGTCCCCACCACACAGTCGTTAGAAGCAATCGCTGACAGAGGAAGATTCTGTAATTACGCCAAGAAAAAGGGGATTAAATTTGAAATTGCAGACCCCAATGAGACATACGACTTGGTGGTTGTAACGGCAGGGGGAGACATCTCAGTTTGGAGTAAGTATCAAAAAGGAAATGCCAAAATCATCTATGATCAGGTTGACTCATATTTAGCCATCCCAGATTTCGATATAAAAGGGGCCTTAAGAGGTTTAGCTAAGTTTTTTTCCGGGCAACATCGAAGTTTACAGCTGAGCTATAAAAAAGCTATACAAAATATGAGCAAGAGAGCTGATGCCGTTTCTTGCGCCTCCGAGGTGCAAAAAAAAGACTTTATACTCCACAACAAAAATGTCCATGTCATTTTAGATGTACATAACGATTTAACGCAAAACATCAAAAAAGATTACACCGCTAAGAAGCCCTTTAATCTTGTCTGGGAAGGCCTACCCGTTACCCTTCACCATTTTTTTGAAATTCGTGATGTCCTAAAGTCAGTTAATTCCCAACAGGAAATCTGTTTACATATAGTGACCAATCTTGAGTATTACCAGTATCTAAGGAAATATGGAAAACGAAACACTATAGATATGTGCCGGAAAATTTTTGACCACGTCTATCTCTACGATTGGAATATACAGCTTGCTTCAACAATTATTTGCGCATGCGATATGGCTATAATTCCTATTTCCCCCAATGACTCCTTTGCCATGGGAAAGCCTTCAAACAAACTATTGTTATTTTGGAAAATGGGAATGCCCACCATAACCACCGCAACACCGGCCTATGTACATGCTATGGACCAGGCAAATTTAGACATGGCATGCCAAACAAAATCTGAGTGGAGTGAAAAGCTCTTAAAGTACATGAATGACGAAACTGCAAGGCGCGGAGCTGGGGAAAAGGGGAAAGCCTACACCGATAGCTTTTTTTCTGATGAAAATGCAATTGCCCAATGGGACAATCTTATCCAGTCTGTATTCGAGTAAACACAATGCCATCTAAGGGGTATCAAGGATCAACCCCTTCTCAACAAGTTTTTGGTGGGCATCCTGTACCCGGGAAACAGCCTGCTGAGACTCACTCCAAGCCATAAGATCTTTAAGGCCTTCTCTCAAGTTTAGCTTGGCTTCAAAACCTAATGCCTTGATTCCAGAGATATCAGCATAACAATCTCTAATATCACCACTCCGGAACTTGTGGGTTACATTCGGCTTGAAATCTTTTCCACACAACTCAATGATTGCTTCAACCAATTCCAGAATAGAAGAAGGAGTCCCAGTTCCAATATTGAAAACACCATAATTTGAATCTTCGTGATCTAGAAGAAGAAGCTTACCGCACACTAAGTCTTTAACATGAATAAAATCCCGCCGCTGGTTCCCATCCTCATAAATAAGAGGAGAGGTATCATTTTTTACCGCCGAACAAAATATAGCAGCTGCTCCAGTATAAGGATTATTTAGCGACTGATAAGGGCCATAGCAATTAAAGTATCTACAGGCCACAGTAGGAATTCTATGAGCCTTGCCAATCATTAACGAATAGACTTCCTGATCTTTTTTGCTTTGGGCATATACAGAAGTGCAATCCAGCTCCTTATTTTCATCTGTAGGAATTGGAGTCATGGGAACCGAGCAAGTCGGGCACAGCATATCCCATACACCCTTTGCAAGCTGGTTTTCTGGCCTAGGTTCAGGTGAGACTTTTCCATGTTCATTGCACAGGTAGTAACCTTCCCCATAAAGACTCATGGAACTAGCAACGAGAACTTTTTCTACCTTATGCTTTTCGTTAACAAGAATATCCCACAGCACTCCTGTTCCCTGAACATTTGTAGAAATGTATTGGTCAATTGAATACATGGATTGCCCAACTCCAACCTCTGCAGCATCATGAATAACCAAATCTATATCTTCGATAGCTTTCTTTAAATGATCTCGGTCGCGAACATCTCCCTTGATAAATTCCGCATCAGGATGAAGGTGATGGGGTTTCTCGGCATTTTCTCCATGCACTTGCGGATTAAGGTTATCAAATACTCGAACCGAATCACCTCTTTGGATAAGTTCGTTCACAGTATGAGACCCTATAAACCCGGCTCCGCCAGTCACCAAAACCTTTTTAGCCATTTTTTGCTCCTGTTTTTACAATATTAACGGGCAAGCTATTTCCACTTTATAGAACAACCCATAGAAGGGGTCTGGTCGCTGGACAATTCTTTTCCTGCAATAATAAAATCGATAGCCTCTTTCAAATTCCTTTGGGTTACTTTTTCTTCATGCTCCCAGTTATCATCGATTCTGCCTCGATACAAAAGTTTTCGTTCAGGCCCATAAGCATAAATATCTGGCGTGCATACAGCATCATAAGCTTTAGCAGTCTCCTGAGAAGCATCGAATAAATAAGGGAAGTTAAGACCCTTCTCCTTCGCAATCGTCTTCATGCTGTCAAAGGAGTCATCGGGGTATTTTTCCGCATCATTGGAGTTTATACCCACTAACTGGACTCCCAGTTCCCGGGTCTCTGTTTGCAAATCAATCAATCGCTGGAGGACAGCCTTTACATACGGGCAGTGATTGCACATAAAAATGACAACCAGGATTTTTTTCTCAGAAAAGCTGTCCAGGGAATATGTATTCCCATCCACGCCGGGAAGATTGAAACCAACTGCTGGAGTTCCTATTGGAACCATAGTTGAATGCTTTAAAGCCATAATAACTTTTCCAAAAAAGAAGGGATAAAAAGGATTTCACTCTCCATCAACTAATATCTCCATGAAGGTGAAGATTTTGCTAATGCTATCAGCCCTTAGGAACAGGCTCAACATAAAACCTTCGGTTTTTCAAGATGAAGATTTGCAGGTCATTCCTGTAACCCTGCAGGTATAACAGGCCGGGTGGGACAAAGGAAAAGGACGTAAGGTTTCCTCAATAGTATTTCCCATACGTGCTTTCGGATTATCAACGAGAATCGGGCAGACGTATACACCTTCTCCAGTTGCCATACGCGAAGTCGCACATTGGAGTTGTGTGATATCAAAACTATCGAAGCATCCTTCCGTCACACGCTCTTCATCATTATAGGAACGATTATTGTCGGCCAGCTTCCCCAGTAGAAAACCAGGTAGTATTTTGATTCGCGGTTTTGGAACTTCATGGGATTCAAGAAAGTCTATAAACTTCAATTCCATTTCCGTATCTTGTTCTTCTTCCCAAGTGCGTGTAATGGTGAGTATCGGTGAAAAACCCACCTCCGCGAGACAGGCAATACCGGCCACAGCTTTTCTATAGGCATCTTTTCCGCGAATGGCATCGTTGGCCGATTCTTCAAAGCTTTCCATACTCACCCTGAATTGCAAAGGATGTTCGGATGAATCCTGAATTGCTCTCAATCGCAAAGCCTTCTCAGAAGTAATCTGTGTCCCATTGGTAAGAACATCCAGAGGGCCATAACTCAGGATACAGGTAAGGATTTCAAAAATCTCCGGGTTGATAAACACTTCACCGCCGGTGATATAATAGTCTTTAACGTTCAGGACTTTAGATTCTTCCAGCCTTTCCTTTACCTGACTCAGGGTCATCATAGGGATCGTGTCGTTCTTCGGCCCGCAACTGATGAAACAATGCGTACATTCCAGATTGCAGAGCGTACCCCCAACTTGCAACCATAACGTTTCCAAGTTTTTCAATGGTACCGCCGGAATGGCTCTTTTATCTGGTTTTTTTACCTGAGTATCCATCGTTGAAACTTCTTTTTTTAAAGAGAGCGTGCTCATTTCCACCGACCGGGTTAAAGTCCAGCCGATTCAAAAGAGTCACTAACATTCCTGATACGTAACTTCCGCCGGAGTGCCGCAAAACCCGCCGAAGTTGTTTTTCCTAATCCTGACCGATAAACCGGAGTCACTGCAAGCCGAGCCTGGAGCGGGTCTTCTGTAAAAAACCGGGTGTCGAGAGGACTCAAAAAACGGCATGTCGGGTATAACCATTTTAAGGGCAAGCGGTTGCGTTGAATCGCTTTGTCCATATGCTCTGCCAATTCCACCAACTCCCGATAACTGTCCGGCTTTTCAACCCCATCACGTTGCAGGAAAATCAATGGCACAACTCCCATGTCAACCAACCGATCAATTTCTTCCATATAGCGTATATGTGGTTCTTTCCCGAGGGCCAAGTCAGTCCAAACTGTACCGGGCTGGAAAACTCCCGCAGCATATTCCAAAGCAGAATGTACCTGTTTCAGGGTCATCATTTTTTTCGATTTGACCGATCCTGAAAAACCGCCTAATGGAAAATCAATAATATCAAACCCAGATGCATAAATGAGGTCAATGGTACTATGGTTCAAAGGAGGAAATCCTTTGAGCGCGACAAAAGTATTAAACCTTTTTTTGATCGCCTCGACCAAGGGAACCAATCGGCTAAAACCTCGGTCGGTTTCTTCGCTAAAATCCATGTTTAGTTGAACCAGATCCGCAGCACCTTCTTCAAAAGCCGATTGGATGACAGAAAGGATAGCTTCCACCGGCATACTCAATTTCTTCCCTCGTCCAATAGATCGAAGAAAAATATTCAGGCAATACCCATCAAGACAGATATTTTCAGAAATCGGTGTACGCTGCTTCAACTGCCGCTTGAGAAATTCTGGAATCGGGATGATGTTGACATCAATTTCCCCTTCCGTCATATGGAGTCTCAGCCGGTCTTCATGAAAGACCAGTTTTGGGCCAAGCTTTTCCGAGGGATTCAAAACTGCCTTGACGATAAAATCACCCGCCAAGGAAAGGGTGATCTCTTCGCCCGGTTCTCCAGAGCAGAGACCTCCTGAAATTTCTGCAACACCCTGCAGTAAATCCGGAATCGTAATCCCTCTCTGGATCAAGCCCAGTTTTATTTGTCCGTGATAAGTTTTATCCATAACCATCATTGATCCAGAATCTTCTGGTGGATACCGCCGAAGCCGCCAGATGACATAACCAGCACCACATCTCCACTTTCAACATTTTCAGCTATAAAAGCGACAATGTCATCCACTTCCGCAATAAAGTTGGCATTGACTCCCTTTTGCCTAATCAGGTCTACCACCCGCTCAGGGTCCAACCTGTCTTCCTTTTTGATTTTTTCAGAAGCAAATGGACCTCCAAACACTACCTGATCGGCGGCGAGGAAACTGTCAGGAAAATCCTGCTCAAAAACCTTTCGCCTGGAGGTGGCTGACCGGGGTTCAAACACAGCCCATAGCCTTTGCCCCGGATAAGCTTCTTTCACGGCTTCCAAAGTTAGCCGAATGGCAGTGGGGTGATGGGCAAAATCATCCAACACCGTTACACCATTTTTAACTCCGACTACCTCTTGCCGCCTTTTGATACCTTGAAAAGATTTAAATGCAGCGTTTATTTCATCGGGCGTCAGACCTAAGCCCAGGCAAAGAGCCGCCACCGCCGCGGCATTCTCTACATTATGCCGACCAATCATGGCTAGCTGAAAGTCTGCTCTTTTTTTACCTTGAAAATTCAGTGAAAAAAAACCGTACCCGCCCTCAAACCGGTAATCCTCAATCCGCCAGTCAGCACCCTCAGAGTAGCCATAAGTTTCAATTCTACAAACAGCTTCTCCCAAGACATCCTGGATATTTGCATCTGCGTGTCTTACAAGTATAACCCCATCAGGCCGGATAAGACTCACATACTTGCGAAAAGCGTCTTTTATCTGGTCCAGATCTTCAAAAATGTCAGCATGGTCAAATTCAATGCCAGTCAGTATCGAAGCGTCTGGGCGATAATGCAAAAACTTGGGACCTTTATCGAAGAAAGCACTGTCATACTCATCACCTTCCGTAACAAAATAATCCCCTTCAGGTACCTGATGGTTGTTGTCAAAATTTTTCAACCAGCCTCCTACCATGAAGCCGGGTTTTCTTCCAGATGCCTGAAGCACCCAGCTTAAAAGGGAGGTGGTAGTGGTTTTTCCATGCGTCCCGGTAACCACCAGAGATTTTCGACCCACCAGGAAAAAATGGGCAAGTGCCTCAGGAAAAGATGTATATTCCAATCCTGCATCCAGTACGGCCTGCACTTCTTCGTTGGTTTTGGATACGGCGTTGCCAACAATGACCAGATCAATATCACTGGTGATATTTTCCTTACGGTAACCGGGCAAAACAGGAATTCCAGCATTTTCCAGAAGCGTGCTCATGGGTGGGTAGATATTAGCGTCTGACCCTGACACTCTATGACCTGCCCCCTTCAACAACCCGGCCAAAGCCGCCATACCTGTGCCGCAGATTGCTATAAGATAAATGTTTTTAATGTCTTCCATAGAAAGGAGGCATTGTAGAAATAACCCCCTTCAAAGTCAACTGCAGGAGGTGCAGGATTAATAAAACAAATCTTTAAGTTGAGAGAGGTGGTCGACAGAACAATCGGGGTCAGCGTCAGCAATCTCTTTAGGATCGCCAAACCCAAAACTGACCACACAGGTATAGACCCCGGCGCGTTTGCCTGTCTCGATATCTACCGGGCTATCGCCTACCAGCACCGCCTGTTCCGGAGAACATTGGAAACGGTCGAGCAAATAGAGCAGTCCTTCTGGATCGGGTTTTTTGGACTTCAGGCTATCACCGCCCAGGATCGCATCGAAGGGCTCCAGGCTTTCTAAAGATTCCAGAATGCGTCGCACAAAAACTTCCGGTTTGTTGGAGAGGATCGCCTGTTTCTTATCCCGGAAATGATCAAGTATTTCTCGGCCTGAGGGATAGAACTGGGTATGGTTCATCAGGTTTTCAGAGTAATGCTTACGAAATTGTTCCACAGCAGCATTGAGATCGGTATACCCCGTACTCTCTATCGATTGTGCCATCAACCTCTCAACGCCCTTGCCGACGTATTTGCAAATCGTTTCACGGCTCAGGGTTCTTACCCCCAACTCCTTCAAGGAGAGGTTCACCGCATCGGCAATGTCAAACAGGGTATCGACAAGGGTGCCATCAAAATCGTAGACAATAAGAGAAATTTTTCGTTCCACTGGGCGTGGGGCCAGCATGCAATAACTTTATCTGGCTGGCAAATGTTGTCTCGGCTTAATGTTTTATTAATTATTGGCTCCACGCCGAGTGGGCGGAGGTTCTCCGCTAGTAGCTGGATTCATAGCGATAAGCTTTGACGATATTATTGTCGTCAAATAAAATGACCAGCCCCTTTGATAGCCCTTCACCGATTGCCTGCCAGCTATCAAGCTGATAGGTCCACATGGTGTGGTTATTTTCTTTTCCTTCTTTATAAGGCACGCCAAACCAGTCCAGGATTTCGATCTGGGTCGTCACATTATTTTGAATTTTTTTTACCTTCGTGCTGTCAAAATCTTTCCCGACCGTTCCACAACCAACCATAAGCGTGCAAAGGGCCAAAAGAATAATGCGCGCTAATTTCATAGGTCACTCCTTCAAAGAAGTTTAATGAGGATAGTGCTTCCGGTAATCGGTAAGAATACTTTCAATCCGCGTATGGGAATGGGACGGAAGTCGTCCTCCAATATGAGAAACTACCTGCGAAGCACAATAGGAACCAATGACGGCCGAGTCTTGCAAAGAACGGTCATTAATCAATCCATAGAGAGCTCCGGCCGCATACAGATCTCCGGCGCCAGTGGTATCCACGGCCTCAACCGGAAAGACACCAACCTGCACGGGATCATGTCCACTTTTTCCGGCAAGCGACCCTTGTGAACCCAAGGTCAGAAATAGGGTATCCACCCACGCTAATAGTTTGTCAAATGCCTTGCGTGAATCCGTTTCTCCGGTCATCGCCTGGGCTTCCACCTCATTACAAAAAAGAATATCAACATTCCATTGGATAAAATCCGCCAAGCTGTCTTTGTAAGAGTTAACCACAAACGCGTCACTCAAAGTAAAAGCCACCGGGATGCCCTGCTTCTTTGCGATCGCCGCCATATGAAGTCCGGCCTCTCGGGTCTCTTCCCCGGTCCATAAATATCCTTCCACATACACGGCTTTGGCATTTTGGACGATGGTCTCATCCACATTATCAGGATGAAGTTTTGAAGAGACACCCAGGCTTGTCAACATCGTGCGTTCAGCATCGGGCGTGATGAGAATCACACAGGTACCCGTACCGTCATCATCGGAACTCGGCCCACAGAATCCCACTCCGCAAGACTGCATGTCTTTCGTATAATGCTTACCGTTATCATCGTTTGCTACCCGCCCCAGGTAATAAGACTTGGCACCCAGAACGCCAGCCCCATGAATGGTATTGGCGGCAGAACCTCCAGATGAAATTTTCTTTGGCTTAGACAGAAGAGCTTCCAAAATTTTTTCCTGCTCGTCTGTCGAAGAGAGGGTCATACCCCCTTTGGTCACCGATATTTCTTTGATAAAGGCGTCATCAACCTGAACTTCAATATCAACCAGCGCGTTTCCTATCCCAACGAGATCGTAATTCATATATTATTTTTGGTGGTTTAAGTTATTAAGAGCTTATACCGTTGCCGGCTTGGCAAACATCCTATAAACGAGGAGGCCAAATAGCGAGACCCCGGCTATAAAAAAAGCTCCCCCCGATGCTTGGGCGATCAGACCAATCGATTCTTTCGCCGCACCGGTTGATCCCATTCCCGGAGCCAGGAACCCAGACACCATCCAGAAAACCCCATATCCCAGACTACCCAGTCCACTAAGAAGCGAAATACCTAATTGTGCGCGGGCCGGAAAACTCAACCAAGCCACCAACAGTGAAAATGCGATACTGATCACTCCCATAGTCTGCGAATGCAAATGAGCTCGTTTCATATAAATCCACGATTTTTTAACTACCTTATCAGCCTTTGCCTGGTCGCCACCATAAACAGTGGACAACGCCTCGTTTGCTCCGGATTTCAAGGTGCCTTTGATGCTGTCTTCACAACAACCGAAAGACAAACCCATGGATCCTCCAAACAAAATGGCGATCATGGCAATCAAAACTCCATACTTGATATGTGTGAATTCGATCATAAGCCCACCTCAAAATATTTGCTAATTATGTTCACTTTAGTCAGAGTCGCCAATGTAGCAGGATTTGTCAATTGTAAAATTTTTTTTAACAGAGTAGAATTTTCCTCAGATGAAAATTTTCAGACAAAAAGCCATATTAATTATTGTCCTGCACGCGCTTGGTTCTTATTTAGCAACGCCCCTGCTTGCAAATGCTGAGACCAATGAAAAGGGAGTTCCCTTATTCCAAAAGAAGATCAAGAAACTCCTTTCCAATTCATGCTTGAGAAAAAATAATTTTGGGATCAAAATTTACTCGCTGGATCGTGGTGAATCCCTTTTTGAATTGCGCGACAAACAGTTATTCATCCCTGCCTCGAACTCAAAAATTCTCACCACCGCCATTGCCCTTGAAACCCTTGGCCCCAATTACCGCTTCCCCACACGCCTCTTCACAGATGGCACCCTGAAAGGTGATGTATTAGAAGGCAATCTTTATATCAAGGGTTATGGAGACCCCAAGTTTGTCACAGAACAAATGTGGCTACTGGTCAACGAACTGAAAAATCTTCCACTTAAAAAAATCACCGGAAACATTATCGGAGATGACTCTTTTTTCGATAACCAAAAAAGAGTAAAGACCTGGATTAAGAATCCCGGTGCACAGGCCTATGAGGCACCACTGGGAGCATTGTCTTTCAACTTCAATACCGTTCAAGCCTATGTGAGCCCCGGACACAAAGCAGGAAGCAAACCGAAAATTGTTATCGAGCCGGATACCGAATACATCACCCTTGATAATCAGGCCAGGACCCTTAAGCCCGGAACTCGAAACAGGCTGATTGTCAATCGGGTAGACCAGAAGGGGTTTGATGAGATTGCGGTCTCAGGAGGAATCCGACTGAACCATCCTCGCGCGCAATATTTTTTAAATATTACCGATCCCACTCAGTACACTTTGAGTGTGTTAAAAAAATATTTGGGACATGTGGATATCCAGTTCCGCGGAAAAGTTGAAAAGGGTAGAGTTCCTGAAGCTGCAACTAAAATATTAACTCACGAATCTGAACCTCTTTCGCTCGCACTCAAAGGCCTCAATAAATTTAGTAATAATTTTGTGGCGGAGCAGATTATAAAAACCATTGGTGCGGAGAAATTTGGCCCGCCCGGCACCACCCTAAAGGGCCTTAAAGCCCTCGAAGAATACCTGATGGAACTGGGATACCGTCCAGATCAATATAAAGTTCTGGATGGTTCCGGATTATCCCGGCAAAACCGGTTGTCCCCGCAAATAATTGTTGATGTCCTTCGCCATGTCAAAAACGACTTGGGGGTTTATCCAGAATTTGTCTCCGCCCTCGGGGTGATGGGTGTGGATGGAAATGTGAAAAACAGAATGCGGGGCATGGAAGGTTCAGGTCGGGCCCGGGTCAAAACTGGAACCCTGAATTTTGTCAGTGCCCTTTCCGGTTATTTTCAATCCAAAGATGGGGAATCTTTTGCTTTTTCGATTTTGATGAATGGCCTGAAATGCTCTAACAGCAGGGTCAAAAGACTGCAAGACCAGATCATTAGGGAAGGATTAAACTTTCAACGCATTCCTACAGGAAGTATCATTTCCGAATAACGGAGAAACTTACTAGCTTCTTGGAATTCGGCCTGACCCTTTACTATCCGCCAAAAACCTTCCGGTTTTCTTTGCGGTCTTCATCCAGAATTTTTTTCCAATCTCTTTTCACATGAGGAGCGGCAAGAAAATCCTCATAAATGGATTTCGCCAATTCCATCCGATCTATACCTTCTGGTGCAACCTGAATATCCAACTGCGCCAGGGCCATATCAAAATCCCGATCCAGCAAGGAAGCAGAATCCATATCGCATTCTTTCAGTGCCTGGCGAACAATCGCAGGCTCTTGACCAAATCGCCTAGCTACCTCATTGAGATTGGAAGGCTTGTATTCCTTTTTAGGACCAATTCCTAAATGATAAGCACAGAACAAATTAAAGGGGTCCAGATTCCCGGTTAAAGGCTTTTCAGTGGCAGGTGAGCTCTTCACCGGTGTATCAGCTGTATGTCGCGATGGCGGTCTTCCATTGCCCCGGCTTGACCTTTCCTGATGGGGAGCTTTTTCCCCACCCTGACTATTTGAGCCATTACTATTGTTCCGTTTTTGGCGGTAAGGGTTTTTGGAATTTTGAGGTTTGCGACTATTAGTAGTTCCACCCGGCTTGCTTTTACTGGCTATCGAAATGTGAGAAGTCAATGCCTGGGAAGAAGATGCGCTGGATGATACCCACGGGTGGATTCCACCTTTCCTCGGTCCTGAACTTGGATTTTGTTTTTTACCGGATGATGGGGTTCCCTGACGGTTTTGGGGCTTCCGCGGGTTGTTCCCGTTCTTCCGGAAAGAGCCTGGTCTCTTCAAAACGTTATTCCTTTAAAAATGGTGTGAAGTATCATGATTGTTATCGTCCTCTTTGTTTTTAGGTAATGTTTATTATTTTTTTAGTGGTTTGATGTCAAATGTTCAAGCTCATCCACCAATGCGGAAAATTTTGCCAATGCAGTTCGAACCGGTTCGGGGGAAAGCATATCGACCCCAGCAGATTTCAAAAGGTCTATAGGATACTTAGAACCTCCTGATTTTAAAAAACCCAGGTAATCGTCCAACTCTGACCCTTTACCGGAAGTAACCCGGTCAGCCAGTGCATAAGCGGCAGAAATTCCCGTGGCATATTTATAAACATAGAAACTGAAATAAAAATGCGGGATTCGAAAACATTCCAAAGGCAGGCAATCATCCAGGACCACTTCGGGTCCAAAATAACGTTTAAGAAGACCACTATAAATCTGCTTGAAAGATTCCAGCGTCAATGGCTCATTACCTTCAGCCGCCTTATACACCTGATATTCGAATTCTGCAAACATCGTTTGTCGATATAACGTACCTCGGAAATTATCGATCTCCCTGCAAATAAGATAAATTCGCATGTCGGGATCAATGTCCTGACTCAGAAAATGCCGGGTTAAAAGAGCTTCATTAAAAGTGGATGCCACCTCTGCCACAAAGATTGTGTAGTCAGAATACAGATAGGGCTGGTTTTTCCTGGAATAAAACGAATGCATTGAATGCCCCGCTTCATGAGCCAAAGTATATACGCTATTTATATTATCTTCCCGATAGTTCATGAGAATGAAAGGATTCGAATCGTAACATCCTGACGAATAAGCTCCGCTGCGTTTGCCCTTATTTTCATACCGGTCCGTCCAACGGTCTACCGATAACCCTTGGGTCACCTGCTCAACATACTCGTCGCCCAAAGGTTTCAAAGCTGTTTGGATTTCTTTCACTGCCTGATCAAAGGACATATGCCACTTAATGCCCTCCACCAACGGGACACTGCAATCATATATATGCAATTCATCCAGTTTTAACAGACGTTTTCTCAAACCAAAATATTTATAGAGCGGGTCCAGGTTTTGATGCACCGATTCGATCAGGTTGTCATAAACGGCGACCGGAATATTTTCCGAAAACAAAGACTTGGCTCGGTAACTGGGAAAGTTTTTAGCCCTTGAGTAAAACAAGTCCTTTTTAATGCTACCGGAAAGCAAAGTTGAGTAGGTATATTGATGCGATTCGTAAGCTTTGTAGTAGGTATGAAAAGCATCCTGCCTGATTCGACGGTCATAATGCTGTAAAAGGCTTTGAAAGTTCCCGTGAGTGAGAGAAACCGTTTCACCGTCTTCGCCTTCAATCGTTCCCAGTTGCAGGTCAGCATTATCGAGCATATCGAACGCATCGCGCATGGTTCGTCCCATCTCCCCCGAAGCCGCTAGAAGCGCCTCTTCCTTTTCAGAGAGGGTATGCTCCCGGTAACGCAAAATCTGTTCAAGATGATACTGGTAAAATTCCAAGTCCTTTTCAGCCAAAAACCCATTCATCAAGTCTTCTGGAATGGACATAATTTCTGACCGGATAAAACTAGAGGCCTTGCTCGCTTCATTAACCAGCATCATTACTTTCTCAAAATTTTCCTGATACAGGTTGTTTGTTTTATCCTCATCATTTTTGAGATGCGCAAAGGTGTAAAGTTTTTCCAACTGGCGGGAAAAGTTCATGTCAAACTCCAAACATGCCTTGAGTTTGAGCGCAGACTCCGCCAACGTGCCGATAAAGGAAGCGTATTTTTTTATCTCCGCTTCCAGTTCGGCCAACTCTATCTTCCAGTCAGCAGGGGATGAATACATCCCTGACAAATCCCATTGGGATTCAACAGAAACTTCATCTCGCGTCGGGTTTTCTGTTCTGGCATCCATATGTCAGGATGAGTTGGGAAACATGGTTTCCCCATAGATGATTAACATTCTTTACCGCATTGCCTGCTCTATCGTTTTTAAATGAATTTCAAGTTTGGCCTGTTTTTCAGAAAGGATAGTTTTCCTTTTCTCATCTTTTTCGATGACTTCGGCAGGCGCCTTTTCTACAAAATTCGGGTTGGAGAGTTTCTTATTTAAAAATATGAGGTCTTTTTCAATTTTTTTCAACTCTTTTTCTATACGATTCTTTTCTTCATCAAAATCCATCATACCTTCAAGCGGAATAATCAGGTCCATTTCACTCAAAACCGAAGATGCTGAGACCTTGGTTTTTTCAATATCCGGGCCTATAGTGATTTGATCCACTCGGGCCAATTCACGAATCAGATGGGCATGTTTCTTAAGAATTGCTTCCAGATCTGCATGGCGGGTTTTGACTAACGCGTTTAATTTCAATCCTGGATTCAGATTCATTTCTCCACGGATATTGCGTACACCGGTAATGACCTCCATCACTTTTCCCATGTCAGCCTCTACCTTACTATCGTTTCCGTCTTCCTTAAATTCGGGGAAAGGGCTGACCATGATGCTGTCTCCCTCTTTCGGCAATTTCTGCCATATTTCTTCCGTGATAAAGGGCATAAACGGATGCAGGAGTTTCAGAGACGCCTCCAGCACATGTAGGAGAACATTCTGCGCCGTATTTTTTTCAGGACCCTCAGTCACCAAACGCGATTTTGCAAACTCGATGTACCAGTCACAATATTCATTCCAGATAAATTTATAAACGGTAAGAGCCGCATCGTTGAATCTGAAATTTTCCAGAGCCTGATTGACATCCTGCGTAGTCGCATTCAGCCGGCTCAATATCCACTGATCAGCAATGGATCTCTGAGCTTGTTCATTTAGTTGGCAGGTTCCTTCATAACCCTCCAGATTCATAAACACAAATCGGGAAGCGTTCCAGAGTTTGTTGCAAAAATTCCGGTAGCCTTCAATGCGATCTTCATCCAGCTTAATATCTCTACCCTGGGCGGCAAAAGCTGCCAGAGTAAACCGTAACGAATCGGTTCCGTATTGTTCCATGACTTCCAGCGGGTCAATCACGTTCCCTTTCGTTTTGCTCATTTTCTGCCCCTCCGCGTCACGAATCAGAGCATGGATATAAACATGGCGAAAAGGAACATCATCCATGAATTTGATTCCCATCATGATCATGCGCGCCACCCAAAAAAACAGGATGTCAAAGCCGGTACAAAGAACCGAGGTAGGATAAAACTTTTTCAAGGTTTCCGTTTTATCCGGCCAGCCTAATGTAGAAAACGGCCAGAGCGCAGAACTGAACCAGGTATCCAACACATCTGTTTCCTGCTCTAAATCTACTGAAGAACAGGCAGAACAATTTTTAGGCGTTTCTCTAGCAACCATAACTTCGTCACAAGCTTTGCAAGTCCATGCAGGAATTTGGTGCCCCCACCAGATTTGCCGCGAAATACACCAGTCACGAATATTTTCCATCCATTCAAAATATGTATTTTCCCAGAACTTTGGAACAATTTTTATAGAACCATTTCTTACCGCTTCCATTGCGGGTTCCGCCAAAGGCTTGGCTTTTACAAACCATTGCTTGGACAAATAGGGCTCCACCACTGTTCTGCATCGATAACAATGGCCTACAGAATGGCTGATGTCTTCTATTTTCAGCATGACCCCGGCATCTTTTAAATCCTCTACCAATTTCTTGCGGCATTCAAAGCGATCCATTCCTTCATAAGCCTGTCCAGCCTCGGCATTCATGGCACCATTGGGATCCATCACGTTCACAGAAGAAAGATTATGCCGCCGCCCGAGTTCAAAATCGTTGGGGTCATGAGCAGGAGTCACCTTAAGGGCTCCTGTGCCAAAGGAAACATCTACATACCCGTCTTCAATGAGTGGAATCTCTCTGTTGACCAAGGGCAGGATCAATGTCTTTCCCTTGAACTGTGTATAACGTTCATCCTCCGGGTTAACCGCTACTGCAGTATCCCCCAACATGGTCTCTGGTCGGGTGGTGGCAATCGTGAGAAAACCATTCCCCTCTTTAAAAGAATATTTCAAGTGATAAAGGTGGCCTGGCTTGTCCTGATGTTCCACTTCCAGATCAGAAAGCGCTGTATGACAACGCGGACACCAGTTGATGATATAGTCGCCCTTATAAATCAGCCCTTCTTCATAAAGCGTGACAAAAACCTCTCGAACCGCCCGGGAACATCCCTCATCCATGGTGAAGCGATCCCGTTGCCAATCCAGTGAACTTCCTAATTTCTTTAATTGCTCGTTGATGGTTCCGCCAGATTCGTCACGCCACTTCCATACTCGTTCCACAAAGGCATCACGACCCAGCTCCTGCCGGTTTGTTCCTTCTGCATGCAATTGGCGCTCAACCACATTCTGGGTAGCGATTCCAGCATGGTCTGTACCGGGTTGCCACAAGGCGTTGAACCCTTGCATACGTTTCCAGCGAGTCAGGATGTCTTGCAGGGTATTGTTGAAGGCATGGCCTATATGTAAACGTCCCGTAATATTGGGCGGAGGTATGACAATAGTAAAAGGCGGCTTGTCTAAGGATTCATCAGCATGAAAATAATTTTTTTCCTGCCAGAATTGTCCCCATCGTTTTTCAACTTCTTCCGGTTCATAATGCTTGTCCAATTGAATCATTCGATGACGCTATTTTCTTAAAGGCAAAAATAAAAAATACTCTCCTTGTCCGCTTTGCCGAAACACGCAAGGGGAGCTTTTGACATTGATCTTTAATGTGCTTTAAAATTATTTGCGTTCTTCTTAAGCCTTCATGCCCTGAAGGAGGCAGGGGGATTTTCTTTTTCTGCCCACGCGGTATTACTTCATAAGCATTCATACCCCGAGCAAATGGGCTCTGTTAAAGCATATCCTGCTTTTTAATCTTTTCTATTTCCTCACGAATCGCTTTACGAGCAATTTCCGGTGTGATCTCTCTCACCACTTCACGAACAGTTTTTAAAATTGCATCTGACAATCCGGAAATCTCTTTTTCAAGAGAAGAACCCAATGACCTGTCCAGCAACCGCTTAACCTCATCAGCAATCGCCTGGGTAAATGGATCCGCTTCATAACTCCAATTCTCTGAACGCAAATTTTGTTGCAGGGAGTTCATTTCCCGATCCAGACCCTGATCGGAAAACTCGGAAATTTGATCCAGGTTTTCTTTTATATCTTCTGGGGTTGCAGGGCGTTTGCCTACCTCTGTAAAGGTACCAGGCGTAATACACTCCAACAGGTCTTCCGGCTCTGGAACAATGCCTCCCAGCGATGACAATTCAGTAGAATGCTCCATTTCCTTTTGACGAGCAGGACCTCCACCCGTAACAATCTCTTTAAAGGTAGAGTCCAATTCATCCAAATTATCCAATTTATGCTGGCGAACTTCGGCAAAAATCTCCGGCTCCTCAGCGTAATTCAAAACTTCTTCAGCCACTGTCAATTCTTCCGAATCAGGTTCTTCTTCCTTAAATTGAAAAGAAAAATCCTCTTCATCCTCTAGACGTTCTTTGGAACCCGCCTCTTCTTCAAAAGAAAAGTTTTCTTCCTCAGGTGATTCAGAAGATTGAACAGACTCCTTGAGATCTTCCACGCCACGGATCATTTGATCCATAATGTCATCATCAGTATCTGCCAGTATTTCTTCAGCCTCAGGAACTGTGGGTTCTTCTACAAGATCAGGAGGTTCGGGCGAATCCTCCTCCAATGATTCCTCAGGCTCGGGGGGTTCTATGGGATTTATATTTGCCATGAGTTCCATAGACTCTTCATCCGTCATCTCGGTAATTTCACCTTCTCCCGAGAGCGGTTGTTCGATATCTTCCTCTGAATCCTCCTCTGAATCCTCCTCTTCCGAACTGGAAAACTCTCCTCCATCTGTAGAAAGTTTTTCGACCGATTCCAATAACTCTTCCAGACTGGGCTCCGAATCATCGAGGTCGCTTGTGGCTTCAGAGGCCGACTCAGACTTGGAGGGCTCAATGGGGGCAGTCTTTGCATTGGATCCTTCTAACAATGCTTTAACCATGGTGACAATATCATCCGACTTGAATGGTTTCGAAATATGGTTGTCGGCACCACAACTTTGGAAATGTTTCTCATCAAAATCTTCAAAGTCGCTGGCAAGGAGAAGAACTTTTATTGCGCTCGTTGCCGGAGATCCCTTGATTTTCTCGCTCAACTCAAAGCCATTCAGACCGGGCATATCTACATCTGCCAAAACTATATCAGGGTTAAACTCCTGAATCCGGTCAAAGGCTTCCTGACCATCTCCGATTCCTTCAACCTCCACATCCTCCGTTTCAAAGGCCATGGAAACAATTTTTTGGATGGTGATGCTATCGTCAGCAACCAGAAGTCTAGATGTCATGAAACTAAACCCTTAGGGATTTTGAAAAGAACTACAAAGACAGGCTCACTCCCGTGAGAGGGAACTAACAAGAGCTGTTTGAGCCAAGATGACCTTTTACTAACCAAAAAAAGCTATTTCTCATTGAGTCCAGCGTCACGCTGGGGCCTTGTGGGAGAAAACCATTCAAACTCAACCAGTTAAGTATAACATAAAATATATAGTCGCAAAAATATTTAGCCTTTAAACCTCATTTTAGCTCTAATATCTACGATAAGATTTAGATAGAGTGTATCGAGACTCTATGTTTTAATGTACTGATAACATTTTAAGGATCAGATAGTTGGAGGTTTTCAAACTTTGATTCGTCTGCAGTCGATTTTTCATTCCATAAAAAAATTTACATTGGGCTACGGGAGCGGATTAGTTCTGCTGGGTGCCCTCGGGGCCATCGCTCCCTCTACCGCATTTGCCCTTTATATTCAAATTGATGGCGTCGCTGATATCAAGACAAACTTCAGCGAAGGATGTTCGTCCATCAAAGATCTCGCCAGTCAGGCAGAGCGCCAAAAAATAGATGTAGTCTTATTTGGAGACCTTGCCCGAAACTCCATGGAATTCGGGATCAAACCTTTCGAAAGAATTTTTAAAAATATCACTCAAGGGCCTTCGGTGCTCGACCGGGGGGCCAGCGGATTTATAGCTGAAATAAAAGAAAATGACCGTCAGTTTGAGCGCACTCTGCTAATTCCCGGAGTGGAAACCATCCCTTTTTATTTTTGGAGCGGAAGCAACTACGACAAAAACCTCACAGCTCATAATTGGGATAAGCATCTGCTGGTTTTTGGAATGGATTCCACTGAGGATTTCGAGCAATTGCCTCTGCCCAACAGTAATTTCTCAAAAAAATATACCCATGAACTTCTAAACAATTTCATAATTATTGGGTTCATCTTTATGGTGACGGTCGGGGCCGTATACAAAGGGTATTTTCGAAAATTCACTGTACCGCTCATGCTATTTTTTGCATTGATGACCTTGAACAACCATCCGTTTCAAAGTTCTCCGTTCGACCCTTATCATGGGGACCAGGGAATGGAGCCTTATCAAAATTTAATAGATTTCGCTACATCCAAAGGTGCACTGGTTTTCTGGAATCATATGGAAATAGATTCCGGAATCGGCCAGAAAGGCACAACCATGCTGGAAACCCTTCCCTATCCAGATGACCTGTTAAAAACACAAAACTATACCGGGTTCCAGGCTGTGGGTGATAACCCTATCCGCCAAACCGAGCCCGGCCAACAATGGGATCAGGTACTCATGGAATACCTCAATGGAAATCGGGAACATCCCGTTTGGGGTTTTGGGGGTAATGATTATCTTTGCGAAAATCAAAAGGGAGACCAACTCGGTTCCGTTCGCACCATTTTTCTCGTGCGGGAAAGGAACAACGACACCGTACTCGAAGCCATGAAAAATGGAAGAATGTACGCCGTACGTCAATCCGATGCCAATCGACTTTCCCTTGATGAGTTTGTGGTCGAGGATCAAAAAACCGGCAGCCAAGTCACAATGGGGCAGGAACTTGTTGCGACAGACTTTCCCGCCATCAAGTTGAAGCTTCGTACTATCCAGGGGGGAAATAAGACTGCCCAAATTCAAATCATCCGGAACGGGGCTCTTGTAAAAGAAGAAACTGTTTCCCTTCCTTATGAATTAACCTGGAGAGATGTCGGAGTAGATAGAAAAGAATCGGTTTATTATCGGGTAAAAGCGCAAGTCTCTCCCCAGGACCATTTGGTTTCTAATCCCATTTTTGTAAAATTTTCAGATACGACGGGGATGGATATAGCTTCAGCCCCAGCACCAGAACCTTCCCCTCCTAAAAATGTCATGAAAAAGCCGGTCGTGCCACCGACTCGTTCCGTTTCTCAACCTGAAGCACCCCAGGTCGAGTCTCTTTCTGGAGCTTTGTCTCCAACGCCCCCTGCTTTATCAGAACCAACTCTGTCAGAACCGATCCAAACACCGGCTCCCGTTCCACAGCCTGTTATGAAAGAGCCTTCAATGGCCGAACCCGCCCAACCCACACCTCCCTTTGCGGAGTTACCTCCCGGGAGACGGCTAACAATCATGACAGATGGAGTGGCATTAAAAAAAGGACCTGGGACGGTCTTTCCCAATATCACCAAACTACGCAAAGGCGAAGAGGTGAGTTTCGTGAGAAGAACCAATATCGAGTTCAACAAAAGGAACTGGCTGGTAGTTAAGTATAGGAACCGCTCCGGGTATCTCTGGGAAGGTGTTGTCAAATGGAGCGAGGCCCAACAAGACGCGGACCTCTTAGCAGAGGAAACAATACAACAATAGCTACATCCGGCTAGAAAAGTGCTGACCCCACCCCGAGTGATTAGTGGTAACTATTTATGTTGATTCCTTTGTCCAGCTGGTAGAGAAAGAGGGTTTTATCTTCACTGACTTTATCAGGGGTCATGCCCAGCAAACAAAATCGATACGATACAATACGCACAGAAGGCTTTAATTTTTTTAATATGTCCGGGAACAACTTATCCATCGCCTGATGGGTAAGATAAAGATAAAGAACGTCTGCAGAACCCGGATCAAAATCAAACAAATTTCCTCTAACAATTTTTACCTTATCTTCGACTCCGTGAATTCTGGCAAGTAAACGAGATATTAGAACTTTTATGGGATCAATCTCCACACCAATTGCCTTGGTGGAAAATTCTTTCGCCGAAGTGATCAGCACCCTACCTTCCCCGCAGCCCAGGTCGCAGACCGTCTCCCCTGGCCTAACATCTGCAAATCGCAATATCCGCCGAATAGTTCCCGGCAAAAGCGGATGCCAGGGAGCTCCAAAAAATACCGGCAAAATCACCATCGCCGCCAGGGTTAATAATCCGCAAATTAGAAATATTGTTTGAAGTTCAAGCATGATTAAATATTTTTACTCGCCTCACTAAAAATCTTGGATTTTTTACTTAAAAAATCGACTTAAAAATTAAATATGGATTCTCCGCCAATCATAAGAAAAAATATTTTCTCTTTAACCATAAACATATAGCATAGGCCTAGCCGCTAATCCTTTTGAGTAACTGAATTTGGCATAATCTTTGCTTTTTTCATGTGAAAGGTTATTGTTTTCTTTAATCAATTGGAAGAAACCCATGCCAATAACTGAAAAAAACTCAAAGAAAATAGTTTATCTCGACCCACTGCCAGAAGATTCACCCGGCAGGGCGTTGGCCCAATATGCTATCGAGTGGATGAACGGTAATCGTGAAATAAGCTTAGAAAACCTGAAGTTCCTGGCATTATGCACTAACGACAAAGACTTGAAATGGCTCCAAAATAATGGGACTTAAAACACTTGAAAAATCCTTTAGGATGGATTTTCAATTTGCTCTATCGCAACCGTAATTGAGTCCCATTCTTCCATCAGTATTTTCTCCTCAGCCTTCAGCGTATTCTGTTTTCCCAGGGTTTCCATCAACCGGCTTTTTTGTTCCGCTTCATAAATGCCTGTATCAGCGAGTTGCGTTTGCAGGTCTTCTTTAGTTTGCATTAAACCTTCCAAACGAGACTCTACTTCCACCAATCTTTTTTGCAAAGGTTTAAGGTTTTTATAGCGCAGATTTCTTTCTTCTGCTTCCTTTCGCTTCTTCTCCTTACCCAACTTCGAGGAAGAAATCTCGTTTGTCGAACCTGAAGGAGCCACAATATCCTCGGCTTCTTTAGATTTTGCCCACTCATAGTTACTATAATGACCGGTATAGTCTTTGACTACCCCTCCCTCCACTTCCCAGACCCGGTTGATAAAACCATCGAGGAAAAACCGGTCATGCGAAATGACCACCAGACTGCCTTCATAATCTGAGAGCACCGCCGCCAAATGTTCACGAGAGCGCATATCAAGATGGTTTGTCGGCTCATCAAACAATATGAAAGAAGGGGGATGAGATTTTTCATTGCCCGTCCTACGAGCCAACTTATCCGGCCCGGTGCCACCACATAACATTCGCGCCAAGGCCAGCCGCGAGCGTTCTCCTCCTGAAAGAACAGAAACTTTTTTCTCCACATCATCCCCGGCAAACAAAAATGCACCCAGAATATTTCGCTTCTCAGTGAGCAGAAGCCCCGGTGCTGACTCTTCCAGAGATTGAAAAACCGTATGATTAAAGTTCAGCGTCTCGCCCTGATGCTGGGCAAAGTAGGATCGGGAAACATTGGCCCCAAGTTTTATTTCTCCCTTATCTGGTTGAAGGGCGCCTGCCATTAACTTAAGAAGAGTGGATTTCCCCGCACCATTTTCACCCACCAACGCCACCTTCCAACCTCTTTCCAAATTGATGGAGAAACTTTCGTAAACCTTAAGAGACCCGTAACTTTTATCGACCTCTGCCACCTCCAAAACATTCCGCCCCGTTCTTACTGGCTGAGGAAAACGAAAGTGAATTGTTTTTGTGCCCTGGGTCGTTTGCACCCGCTCCATTTTGTCGAGCATTTTTATTCGACTTTGCACCTGAGTAGCTTTGGTATTTTTCGCGCGAAACCTTTCAATGAACCGCTCCACTTCGGCAATTTTTCGACTTTGGTTAGCGGCCTGAGACTCCAAAAGCTCCGCTTTCTCCCGTTTTTGATTTTCGTAGTCATCATAATTCCCGGTATAAATCGAAAGTCTTCCACGGTCCAACTCAACAATCCGGCTCGCCAATGAATTTAAAAACCTGCGATCATGCGAAATGAGCAGAACGCTTCCTTCATAAGCCCGCAGAAATGATTCCAGCCAGACCACTGAACGCAAATCAAGATGGTTTGAGGGCTCATCCAGCAACAGGACATCAGGGCCCTGTAGCAACAATCTAGAAAGCTCGCATCGCATTCTCCACCCACCCGATAACTGGTCAAGAGGCTGGTCCCACTTTTCAGGCTTGATCCCCAGTCCCAAGAGGATGGTTTTTGCCCGCGCCTCTCGATCATAACCTCCTAAACGTTCAAACTCATGTTGCAGGTCTCCATACCTGTCATGGTAAGCCTGGCCCGATTCCAGGCGTTCCATTTCAGTTTTAATTTCAAGAAAATGTGGATCGCCCAGCACCACCCTTTCGAGAACCGTTTCACGCCCTCCCTCCAAATCCTGTTCCAGCAAACCAAAACGTAGGCCTTTTCGTAGAATTACCTTGCCCGAGTCTGGCATGGCTTTTCCGGTAATTACTTTAAAGAGAGTGGTTTTTCCAGTTCCATTTTCACCCACCAATCCCACCTTCTCCTTTGGGCGCAAGTGGAAGCTGACATCCTCAAAGAGTATCTTGGAACCAAATTGCAAATTTACTTTTTCAACAAAAATCACGGGGTGGAATGCCTTTTTGGAAAATTAGATTTATGGGGTGGATCTGAGTTTTGGATTGAACGCTTCCCGCAATCCTTCACCGCAAAGATTAAAGGCCAGTACTACAAACAGGATAGTAAACCCGGGAATGAATGTCAGCCAAGGGGCATCGAACAAAAAAGTTTTACCATCAGCGAGGATATTGCCCCAGGTTGCATCCGGGGGTTGCACGCCAAAACCCAGAAAACTCAAGCTCGATTCGGTCAAGATGGCCGTCGCTACGCCAATGGTGGCCGAAACCAGCACCGGCGCGATAGCGTTAGGCACCATATGGATGAAGATAATCCGCCATTCTGGAATCGCCTGGCTCCTCGCAGCAGTTACAAAATCCTGATCCCGCAGAGATAAAAATTCTGCTCGAACAAACCGGGCTATACCCATCCAACTCGTCAGCCCAATCACGATCATGATGTTATAAATACTCGGTGGTAATAAGGCAACCACTGTTAGAATTAAAAAGAAACTGGGAAAACAAAGCATGATATCTACAAAACGCATGATGAGAGTATCGACAGTGATGAATCCCAGGTTCACTCGACCATAAAAACCCGCCAGCCCACCAAAGAAAATTCCCACGGTCAGCGATATCCCTACTGCCACGAAACCCACAGTCAAGGAAACAAAACTACCTTCTATCATGCGAGCAAAAACATCTCGCCCCAGCTCGTCTGTTCCCAGCAAGTAAATTCCCATAGCAGGCGCATCTTCTATGGGAGTGATCTTACTTGTGTAGGGAGTAAGGGGAGGCAAAAGTTTTTCTGATAACCGCACAATTTTTGGATCAAAAACTATTATGTTCTGAGTAAAAACTTTACCCATTATTGCAAAAGAAAATAATGCTATTAAAAACCAAAAGCTTGCATAAGCCATGTGGTTACGCTTGAGAATAGCCCAACGTTCCTGGAATATTCCTTTGGAAGGTGCCAGAGCATCGGCAGCAATCTGTTCGTCCATAAAGCTTCCTTATAATTTAATGCGCGGGTCCGCCACGCCATATAAAATGTCAGAAATCAACGTACCCAGTAAAACCAGGATAGCTGAAAAAAAAGTCAATGTCAGGATCACCGGAAAATCTCGAGCCAGTATGGCTTCGAAACCCAAACGACCCATTCCCGGCCATGCAAAAATGGTTTCAAAGATCACTGATCCGCCAATCAATCCCGGAATGGTCAAACCAAACATGGTGATGAAAGGCAAGAGCGCATTGCGTAATCCGTGACGGTAAATGACTTGATCCTCCGGCAAGCCTTTTGCCCGGGCAGTACGCATATAATCCTGATGAATCACCTCAAGCATTTGTGACCGAACGTAGCGTGATAAAACTGCCACTCCTCCAACTGCCGAAATCAATGCGGGAAGAGTTAAATGCCATATGCGATCCATGGAGCGGAACAAAAATGGAGCCTCTTCCAGACCAAAGGTTCTCATCCCGATTACGGGAACATCAAAAGTCTTGACCATGAAAATGATTAGCAAGTAAGCAAGAAAAAAACCGGGAATGGAAATCAACGCATAAGAAAGAAAAGTACTGGCTCTATCAAATTTCGAATTTCGGTTTAATGCTGCTTTAATTCCAATAGGAAAAGCCAAAAACCAAACGATCATCATGCTGACAATAAATAATGGAAGCGAATTGAGGAATCGGTCCCAAATTTTTTCCAATACCGGCTGATTATCTTTGAAGGATTTAAGTTCTCCGGTAAACAGGTCTCGCACCCAAAAAACATATTGCATGTGGAGCGGTTCATCCAGGTGATAGGCTGCCCGAATACGCTGAATATCTTCTGGCTTCATCCTTGGATTAGAAGGATCCACCAGTGCCGGTTCTCCAGGAGCCAAATGGATCACCGAATGTGAAATGATGGAAATAAAAACCAGCAGGATGACCCGCTGCCAAATGTTCCGAAAAATAAAGTTGATCACAGTTGCCTCTATGGTCTGCAAGAAGTTATAATTTCAGCTATGGACATTCTACAACTCAGCCACTATCTGGACAACCTTTTGGACATCTCATCTATCAACGATGCTCCTAACGCGCTAAACGGACTGCAGGTACAAAACACCGGAAATATAGAAAAAATAGGACTGGCGGTAGACCTGTGCCAAGCCACTATTGATCTGGCCATCGAAAAAAACTGCCAGATGATGTTTGTGCATCATGGAATTTTTTGGGGTGGACTGCAACCGCTACGCGGTCCCTTTTATGAAAAAACCTCTTCCATGATAAGCGCCAATCTGGGTTTGTATTCAGCGCATATCCCTCTCGACCTGCATCCGGTATACGGCAATAACCGGGCTCTGGCAGATTTGATCGGTTTAAATAATCTGGAGCCTTTTGGCGAATATGGGGGAATCAAAATAGGATTCAAGGGCAATATCCAAAAAAAATCCGCTGCAACTCTGGCACAGGAGTTGACGGAGAAACTGGAATCACCTGTCAAAGTGATCGGAGAAGGAGAGATTGAATCGGTGGGCCTGGTAACCGGTGGTGCCGCAGATATCATTCAACAGGCCAGCTGTGAAGGACTGGATGCCTACATCACGGGAGAAGGAGCCAACCACCATTATCATGAAGCTGTTGAAGGAAACTGCATATTAATTTTCGCAGGTCATTACGCCACGGAAACTGGAGGCGTGAAAGCAGTAGGAGGTCATTTGAAACAAAAATTCGGGATCACCACCGAATTTCTCGATTACCCAACTGGCCTATAAAGATTAAAAATCCTTTAGCAAGGCATCCAAACCAGAACGAAAATCGGGGTAGCGTAAATTCACCCCCAGTTGTTCTTTGATTTTCTTGTTCGAGATGCGCTTGTTAGTTTCGTAAAAACCCCTGGCAATGGGGGAAAGATCGGCTTCCTCATAAGGCACCAATGGCGGAGGTTCCACCCCTAGTAAACCACAGGCATATTCCACTGCTTCAGCAGGGGGGCACGGGTAGTCGTCGCTGACATTATATATCTCGCCAGGCTGAGGATTGATCATCGAGGCTTCCAACGTTTGCGCAAGATCCTCAGCGTGAATGCGGGAAAATACCAGACCGGGTTTATCAATACGCCGAGCACGCCCCTGTTTGACAGAAGCCAACAAGTTCCTGCCCGGCCCATAAATTCCTACGCTGCGAAAAATCATCACTGGCAGATTTTGATCGCTACCCATCTTGAGCCAAGCTGATTCCACTTCAATGCGTCGGCGGTTGAGTTCCGTAGACCCCAACAAGGACGAAGTTTCATCTACCCATTCGCCGCGTGAGTCTCCATAAACTCCGGTTGAAGAAATATATCCGATCCATTGCAAATTACTGGATCTGGAAATCACTTCACCAAAATGTTTCAGAACCACATCGCCGGAAGGTTGAGGAGGAATGGCAATTAATAGGTGCGTTGCACAAGAAATGGCCGCAGAAATTTCAGGTGTGGAATGCGTTCCATCAAACAGATAAGAGTTTTTTGTCGTATCTTGCCCCTCGCCTCCCCGGCAGGTCCCTGAAACATGCCATCCTTTGGGCAAGAGTCTTTCAGCCAAGGCAGATGAAGAAAAACCCAGACCAAAACAAAATAACTGACCCGTATTAGAGAAATCCTTCATATCTATTATTTCAACGAATTTAGTTTGTTAAATTTAGGCTGGAAACAATGTATTGATCAGGACGGCTGCTTCACGGGCAGTGTCACCTTAAAGGTACTGCCATTTTTATCCGAACAGCTTACCTCAATTTTACCATTATGGCGGGTGACAATTTTCTTGCAGATTGCCAAACCAATGCCACTACCCTCAAAATCAGATCGACCATGCAGCCTTACAAAAGGCTGGAAAATATTTTCTTTATGCTCGGCCCTTAAACCAATTCCATTATCTTTGACGTTGATTTCGAGTGAATCTTTTCTCACGGGTTTAGCAAACAGTTCGATTTTCGGTGCCTGTTCCTTTTTGTGAAATTTGAGAGCATTGCTGATCAGGTTCTGGAACAATTGGCGCATTTGTGCGGGATCCGCCTCCACAATTGGCAGACCTTCCATACGGATAACACCTTTTGCCTCACTGATAGAGGTTTCAAGGTCTTCGATTACTTCCTGGGCCACTTTATTCAGGTCAATGGGTCGAAAAGGTTCTCCCCGATTAGACACCACAGAGTATTGCAGGAGGTCATCAATCATACTCTGCATCCTTTTCGCCGCACTTTGCATTTTTTCCGCATAAACTTTTGCATTTGGGTCCAGGTCCTTTGTCGTATCCAACAGGCGATTCCCAAAGCTAATGATTTTTCTAAGTGGTTCATTTAAATCATGTGTCGCCACAAATGCGAAGTTTTCCAATTCCTCATTGCTCCGCTCCAGTTCGGCAAGATAACAATTGAGTTGGTCTTCCGCGCCCTTTCGCTTCATCGCTTTTTCAATGGTAGAGGGAATACGCAAGAGGTAATTCATTTGAGTATCTTTAACAAGAAAGTCATAGGCCCCTGCTTTCATAGCCTTTATGATTTCTTCTTCAGTACTACTGCCTGCAATAAAAATAGTCGGGGTATCAACAATTCTTTCCAATAGCTCCAGGCCCGTCCCGTCTCCTAAGTTATAGTCGAGTAATATCAGGTCATAGGGGGCGGCATCCAGATATTCCTGAGCCTGAGCCAGAGAGTCTGCCATTACTAATTCATATTCTAATTTTTGGGATTGGAAAAGACGCTGGATGGCAATCTGGTCTGCAGAATTATTTTCCACAAGAAGAATTCGCAGAGTAGCATCCATGACAAACCTAATTAATTGATGGTTGGCAAATAACTCTATGACCAATACTGGTTCATAACGCGGACAACTTCGATATATCCTTTTGAATCCATTGGCTTTTCAATATAGCCGGGGACACATATAGCTTTCATTCATATCCACTCGGGAAGTGGAAGGCGCCCTCCATGCTCAAAAAAGTCATCCTTAAGATAAACCCAATTCACCAACCCTAATTATCTCGCGATTAAAAAGTAAATCGGTATTTTTCAAATAATTCGAGCGTTACAACCTCTTTCCCTTCTTTGGAAATTTCTTGTTCAATGCGTTTCACCGCCATATTACGGATAAAAGGAATAGGAATCTTAGAAACCTTTTTCAGAGCATCGTCTTCCCATTTCAAGGTTACTTCCACCGCTTCTTCCTTTTCTTTATCAATCTGTTCATCGAGCTTGAGGTCCTCTTCGGTCCCTTCCATGCCCATAGCCTCTTTAGCCGATGCCGGCATGATATTGGTGAATACCTCATCAATGATAGATGGGGTGATCATCTTATCTCCGCGCTGGCGGGCTCGGCCCTCAATAGTCTGTTTGGCCATACCCAGTACGAAGGGAGGCACCTTTTCCATTTTTTCCAGTGCTTCCTTGCTCCAGGGCACACCCTGAGGGGTAGCAACCTCCATATAGTTTTTGAATTTTTCAACAATGTCATCTTTTTTCTCAGTTCGCATGGAGAGAAAATCTTCGATTTCCTCAATCACTTCTACCTTGCGTGGGCTTTGTCTCATTTTATCCTTCGCCACATCAAAGGCATCCATTGTAAGTTCTTCAAAACCAAATCCTTTGACCCTTTTAGACACCAGCATCATAGACTCATTTCGAATCTCGGTTAGGTAGTCAGAGGTAACTATTTTAAAACCCCTTTTAACGCATCGCTGTACCATCAGCTTGCGGATGCCCGGACGCACAAATTCCGGAGCGTGCTTGACCCTCTCCCACGCTTCCTCAGACCACTCCACACCATTTTCCTTGGCATAAGGATGATCGACATCAATAATTTTAATCCCTTCGCTTCCCATATACATCACCTGAAAACTGAAACTTTTATATTTATTATTGAAAAAGATTGTATATTAAAGAATACCTCTAATGATCAAAAATAGCCATGATCCGAACCTTGTATTTTTTTAAGGGGAACGGATTAAATAGCTATAAGTTATTCCAAATAATAGAGGTCTCCTAAAAAATTACTTGAACCCCATAGCAATGTCAATTATTTTGAAGGTTTTCCAATGCTCTTCCCTATAAATACACATTAAATCACTTATGCGAAAATCTCCCATCGTTTATTTATTATTTTTTATTTCTGGCATCACTGCCCTGGTTTATGAAATCGTCTGGACCCGAATGCTTACCCTCGTATTCGGGCACACCGTGTTTTCTGTATCGATAGTGCTGGCGGCATTCATGGCAGGTTTGGGCCTGGGCAGTTACCTATTCGGCTATGCTATAGATCATTTACCAGAAACCAATAGCTCGTCTTCAGGAGGAGACGTCCCAGCGGCCCTGTTAATTTATGGCTGGGTAGAAATTCTGATTTGCGTCAGTGGAGTCCTGCTCTCACTTTTATTCGCCAATTTTTCAGGAATATATGCCTCCCTCCACAGCTTTATTCCCGAATCCATTCCTTTACAGAATTTAATTAAAATAGTGTTCGCGTTTGGGCTGATGCTAATTCCCACTACGTTCATGGGAGCCACCCTACCCATCATGAGCAAGTACTGCGTCACCGATGACAGTAAAATTGGAACTCAGGTGAGCCTCCTCTATGCGCTTAACACCCTGGGCGCCGCATCGGGTTGCCTGATTACAGGGTTTTTCTTGATGGGAACCTTTGGAGTTCTGCAAACTGTTCTTTTGGCTGCTGGAGCAAACCTACTGATAGGAGTCGGAGCATTAAGTATTTATGTGGAAACCGTTCCCGGTGCAAACTGGAAATTTCGACTGCCCTCGTTACGAATTCCACGTATGAGTTGGAATACAGACCAAAAATTTTGGATGGGAATCAGTTTTATTTGCGGGTTCACCGCATTGGCCTATGAAGTGTTATGGACCCGGTTACTAGTGTTCAGTATTTCCAGTACCGTGTATTCCTTCAGCATGATGCTCACGGTTTTTCTCCTGGGAATTTTTCTGGGAAGCCTGTTATTGATTCCTCTGGCCGGACGAATACATAACGTGCGGACTTTTTTATTGATACTGCAGGGAGGGACCGGTCTTTACGTAATCGCTTCCATATACGGACTCGAATCTATTCTTTCCGCACCTTGGAACAGTTATAACTTGACTCAGCCCGCATCAGCATTTTTGCGCTATTTTAAGGATTCTGCTGGGCTCATGCTGATACCTACTTTGCTTTTAGGCATGTGCTTTCCCCTGTTGATAAAAACAGTTTCCGGTGGACACCAAAACGTTGGCAAGGCCACCGGCCAGATCTATTCGGCAAATACCTTCGGAGCGATTTGGGGATCGTTGTGCGCCGGGTTCTTATTCCTCCCAAACTTAGGAAGCCAGGTCAGCCTAACTCTAGTTGCCACCCTAAATTTGCTGACCATGGTTTTATTATTCCGAACTGGAAACTATTTGACCCTGCCTGTCCGCAAAGGATTGACGGTCGTGTTTGCAGCAGTGATTCTTTTTGTCAACATGGCCATTCCCAATGATTTATTAAATTCATTTTTTATGAGGGACAGTGCCGGCAAACGCAATCTTAAAAAGTTGATGTATTTTGAGGAAGGTCTCTCCGATACCGTGGCAGTTTTCAAGGACGATTATGGCGTTCTCGACCCAACCGCGAAACGCTTGATCACTAACGGTGTTTCTATGTCCGCATCCAACTTGATCGCTACACGTTATATGAAACTGTTTGCCCATGTTCCCATCCTTCTGGTGGACCACCCGGATGATGTACTGGTAGTCTGCTTTGGCACCGGGCAAACTACTGGCGCGGCAGGACTTCACCCACGCGTGAAAACCGTGGATAGCCTTGAGCTGTCATCCAGTGTCATTAACGCAGGGGAAATGTTTGCCGATCAAAACCATAATGTTCTTCATAATCCCAAGGTAAATTTCGTAATTCAGGATGGTCGGAACCATCTTCTGACCACCCACAAACGATACGATGTTATCACCTCAGAGCCACCCCCTCCCCGAACAGCGTTCACCGTAAACCTGTATACACAGGAATATTATGAGCTCCAGAAAAAGCGTCTTAAGCCGGGAGGGATTGCGGCGCAATGGATTCCCTTACACAGCCAAGGGCAAAAAGAAGTGGATATGCACTTCAAAACTTTCCAATCTGTTTTTCCCCACACCATGGGATGGATATCCGTCGCAAACGAAATTCTTATAATTGGTTCCGATCAACCCATCCGGATTGACTTTGAAAAACTTAAAACCCGGCTGGAGGAACCCGAAATTAAAAAAGCGCTGGCCGATATTGAAATCCCCAACATCTTTTCTTTTCTAAGCAACATCTGGTTTTTGGATGAGCAAGTTCAGGCCCTGGGAAAAGGCCATCCCCTTATCACTGACAACCATCCCGCTATAGAGTTTTATCTCGATCTGGGGAATGTGATCGATGTGCCAGGTAGAGAAAAATATGTATTCAATCGGGCTCCTTTCGAGCAAGTTTCCAATTATGTTGAGAACCTTTCCGACATAGACCGAATTACATTTAGAACCTATTACGAAGCAATGGATCTTTATCAACGCGGCGTGATGTATAGCAATCGAGGTCAACTGCTTAAAGCTCTCAACCTTATTGAAGATAACAATCTGGTTAGCTACCATCTACAGGCCGATAAAAACCAAATGGCCCGGCTGATTGAACTGGTGGAAGAAAATCCCAGCAATATGGAAAATTTGCTCAACCTCGGTCACAGTTATTTCCAAATTGGCGAGTATGAAAAAAGTATTGGTATCCTCAAAATGGTTTTGGAGAAAAATCCGAAAATTAGTTATGCCAATTTATATATGGGTTATAACCTTCTAGAAATGGGTAAAAAAGATGAAGCCCTGGACTATTTCAAAAATACCGCTAAAAATGATCCGAGCCAAATGGGAACTGTGATGCGGGAGATTGGATTGATCAACCTTCTCCAGGCGACGGAAAAAAAACCGAACGACAAGGCACTCCAGCATTCCGCCGCCGAGTTTTATAATATGAAAAATGAGTATTTAAAATCCCTGGAATATACTCTCAAAGCCCTTGACGAAGACCCAATGAATCTTAAACTTTTACAAAGTATCGTTTTGAGTTACCGGGGTCTGGGCGAAGCCAAAGAAGTGCTCATGTACGGAAACCGCTATAACCTGATAGACCCTGATGAAATTCACCTTCAGTACATCATGGGCGAAATATATACCAAACTTCTTAAATGTGAGAAGGCCATCCCCCTCCTGAAAAATGTACTCGATAAAGACGACACCTACCGCAACGCCCCAGACCTTTTGGACTCCTGCCAAAATCACATAAGTGTACCGGAAATTTAGACGAATCATCCCTGAGCGCCATATTACCTGCACAGGCTATTTCCGATCCACAAAGAAACAATGCTTCCCGGAAGGAATTAGTTACTAATTATCAATCGTTAAAAAATAAAAAAACCTTATAAACACTTGTAAAAAAAAGTTTAATGCCTCAAACTATAATATTTACATTATTTTACCTTGAAATATGAAATGGAACACACTAAATTGTACATAAGCTAAAAAGTGATGAGGTTTACCTTCGGTAACCAAAATTATTCACTCCAAAGTATTTTAGGAAGTCATCCCATGGCGAACCAGGCACAAAAAAATGACTTTATTAGTAAGCCAATAAAAAAGCCTCCTCTTCCCCTGTTTTTTATTCTGATGATAGCGACCTTGCTATGTGTTGGCGGCTTTGGGGTTTTGTCTGTTGAAAAGCAAATGAAAGAAAATTTGGCGGCACAGCTTAAATCTGTCCTGGCGGGTAATCTGGAATCACTCAGAGTCTGGGCTGAAGGAACAAAGCTGGATGCCGAGGTTTTAGTTAACCAGCCAGAAATTCACCAGGGACTGATCTCGCTCCTTGAAATGGCTCAATCCAATGCCATAGGCCCCGAAGTCTTACAACATTCCTTACAGCTCACCTGGCTCAGGGAAAATCTCGGCATGGCCTGTCAAAAGTATGGGTTCATAGGTTTTGTCATTTTTGATGATACCGCTATGGTGGTGGGGTCCATGCTGGAAAAAGCCATAGGCACCCGAGAATTAGGTCGCCACTTTGATTTCTTTTATCGCTCACTACAAGGCGATACGGTTGTGACCCAACCCTTTCCAGGAGAAATTGATTTGCCGGATGAAAATGGGGTTTTTCAATCCAACTTGCCCACCATGTTCGTCTCAACCCCCATTCATGACGATTCCGGTGAAATTGTTGGCGTGCTGGCTTTTAGACTACGTCCGGAAAAGGATTTTACCCACATCCTTTCTGTCAGTCGGTTCGGCGATACCGGTGAAACTTATGCCTTTAATGATGAAGGAGCTCTGGTTTCCAATAGCAGGTTTGATAACCAACTCGCTTCAATAGGATTGCTCAAACCCAGGCAAAATTCTATTTTTAATATTCAGATTCGTGACCCGGGTCGGGATTTAACTATTAAAAAATTGCGCCATGATGAGAAGATTCCCGAAATGCCATTAACCGTTATGGCCAATCAGGCAATCCAAATGAAAGATGGAATACAAGTCGATGCTTATAACGACTATCGCGGAGTGCCGGTTGTAGGTGCCTGGACATGGATTCCCGAACTGGATATTGGCCTGACAACAGAAGTAGATGTTGCCGAAGCATTTCGGCCTGTTAAAACCCTGATGACCTGGTTTTTCTTTTTATTCGGCCTGTTGGTTTTTATTGGCGGCCTGGCTCTCACTCTGCGCTCTCGCTATGGGCAAAGCCAGCAAGAAACTGTCGAGAACGAGGCACGGTTAAGTTCCTTTCTAGATAGTGCTTCTGATCCTATTTTATCAATCGATACGATAGGAACTATCCTATCGGCAAACTCTGCTGTCGAAAAACATTTTGGCTACCCTCCGAAAGAATTGCTGGGAGAAAATGTAAAAGTCCTGATGCCCGAACCCTATCAGAGCGGGCACGATGGTTATCTTCAAAGTTACGCCGAAACAGGAAAGTCAAAGGTCATCAATATGGTGAACGAAGTGACCGCTAAACGACAAGACGGAACCACTTTCCCCATAGAGCTAAGCGTTTCAGAGTCTGTTGTGAATGGCACAAAAAGTTTCCTGGGAATTATCCGGGACATTTCTGAACGCAAAGAAGCACAAAAGGAATTACAACACGCCTATAACAAACTGGAAGATCGCATTAAGGAGCGCACCGATGAGCTCTCGCACAGTAAAAACCTGGCAGAACAAAGCAATCAGGCCAAATCTGAATTCCTTTCACGCATGAGTCATGAGTTGCGCACCCCCATGAATGCCATTCTAGGGTTTACACAACTGATGCAGGAAAGCACCAAAGACCCATTGCCAAAATCTCATCAGAGCAGAACCGCGCAGATTATGAAAGCCGGCAAGCATTTATTGGAACTCATCAATGAGGTTCTGGATCTATCCAGTATCGAAGCCGGTAAAATTACCGTCTCCCTGGAGCCGGTTTCTGTTGCCAATCTAGTCGAAGAAGTTCTTACAGTGGTTCGCCCCTTATCGCAAAAATTCAATATCACTCTGGTTGACCAAGTCACTGCAAATAAAATGGTGTATGTTTTGGCCGACCAAACCCGTTTAAAGCAGGTGTTCCTCAACCTGATTTCTAACGGCATCAAATACAACCGAAAAGGGGGATCGGTCACTCTCTCTTCGCATCAGGAAGGCTCTCTCCTCAAGATCGACGTCATTGATACTGGCATGGGGATTCCCAAAGAACAATTGAACCAGCTGTTCGATCCTTTTAACCGACTGGGAGCGGAAAACAGCGAAATTGAAGGAACAGGCATTGGTATGACCATTTCCAAAAAAATAATAGAAGTGATGAATGGCACCATCGGTGTAGAAAGCACCCCGGGCGAGGGCAGTATTTTTTCTATATCCCTTCCTGTTTGTCTCGTACAACCTGACATCGTCGAATCCGAAAACATCCCGGCCAAAATTAATGGCATGGAGAGCAGGGAAGAAGTTGAGCCCTTCAAACTCTTATATTTTGAGGACAACCCAGCCAACCTGGTACTGGTAGAAGATATATTAACGGATTATCCGGAAGTTAAATTATTCACTGCAACCCATGCGAAAATAGGAATCAATATGGCTCTTTCCCTGAAACCAAACCTGATCCTGATGGATATCAATCTTCCTGACATTGATGGAATTGAAGCTTTAAAACGCCTGAGAAATTTTGAGGAAACCCATGCAACCCCCGTGGTTGCCATAAGCGCCAACGCAATGAAAAAAGATATTGATCGGGCTATGGCTGAAGGATTCAAAGCTTATATCACCAAGCCCATTAATATCGGCAAATTCAGAAAATTCATTGAAGAGGAGCTTAAGTCCTCATCAGTTTATTAATCAAGCAACGAGGAAAAGATGAAAGTCAATTTCTTGAAATCTAAAATCCTGATCGTCGATGATGAACAAGCCAACATCGCATTATTGGAAGATGTGCTGGAAAATGAAGGATACACTTTTTTCAAGAGCACTCAGGATTCCCGGAAAGCTTTGGATATATACAAAGAAATGTGCCCCGATCTGGTTTTGCTGGATTTGAATATGCCTTACCTGGATGGTTTTCAAGTCATAGAACAACTCAAGGAGTTTGAAAAAGATTCCTACGCCCCGATCCTGGTTTTAACGGCACAATCTGACCGAAACACCCGGCTTCGCGCCCTGTCAGCAGGTGCCCGCGATTATATCGAAAAACCTTTTGATATTACCGAAGTGACCCAACGAATTTCTAATATGCTGGAAATCCGCCTACTTCATAATCAGGTTCGGGATCAAAACTTGATCCTGGAGGAAAAAATTAGAGAACGGACCCACGAATTGGAAGAAACTCGTCGGGAAGCCATCCTTCGTCTCGGCCGGGCTGCAGAATACCGGGATAACGAAACGGGCATGCACGTCATTCGCATGAGTCGGCTCTCGGCAAAATTAGCAAAAGAAATCGGTTTGTCCGATGATGAATGCCAACTCATGCTTCAGGCCAGCCCCATGCACGATGTAGGAAAAATCGGTGTCCCCGATCAAATCCTGCTCAAACCTGGAAAATTAAATGAAGAGGAATGGGCAATTATGAAAAAACATCCTGAAATTGGGGCAGAAATTCTTTCGGGAAGCCATTCCTCTGTAATGCAATTGGCCGAAACGATCTCACTTACCCATCAAGAGCGTTGGGACGGATCGGGATATCCTAATAATTTAAAAGGTGAAGAAATTCCTCTATCAGGAAGGATTGTTGCCATCTGCGATGTTTTTGATGCTCTGACTAGTAAAAGATATTACAAAGAAGCTTTTTCTGTAGAAAAAGCCATGGAAATCATTGAGCAAGGTAGTGGAAAAGATTTTGAACCGTATCTGGTCGACACCTTCAAAAAGGTACTTCCAGAAATGATCCGAATCGTTAAAGAACTGCCAGACAATGAACCGGCAGATACCCTAAAAGTGTATCGCAAGAGTAGTTCCGATGATGCCGCACAAAAAATTCACCTCTGATCAAGCAAGGCCCGGAATAAATTTACGAAAAAATTTAGCGCACATAACTGCTACCTGAAAAACCTGGTTTTTAGCCCAAGCTTTTCGGTCAAACAATTCCTTATGAGTGGCCTTCAATAATTTGGGGATTTCCAGCTTTTCAGGGCATCGCGGTATGCAGTCTCCGCATTCGGTACACTTTGATGCGAAGTTTCCCGGAAACCAATGCCCCTCCCCCTCAAACATGTTGTATCTGAATTTTCCATAGTCCACCATTCCATAGGCTTTCAACAAATTGCGGAAACGTAACACTTCGGGAATATTTATTTCTTCAGGACATGGCAAGCATTCCCCGCACAAAGTGCAAAGGTCAGGTAGCTGGGATAGCGGCGTGTCCATTCTTTCCCGGACCTCACGAGTCGCGGGCGAAGAATAATTCTCTCCCTTTAAGATTGAAAGGTTTTGAGAAAAATGCTCCGGCTCATGAATCCCCATGCTTAAGGTAGTGATTTCCGGGTGACTCAAGCAAAATTTTCCATTGAACTCAATCGCCGTTGAAGGATGACAAGTCTCCTTAACCATTTCAGAAGGATTCCACAATAAGCCTCCCTTTTCATTAGGAGATATGATGAACACCCCGATATCTTTCTCTCCCGCCAACCTGACGGCTGCAAGGTTACGTTGGAAAAAATAATAATAATGCAGGTTCACAAAACTGAACAAGTCTGTATTCAGGGCTTGAAGAATAATATCCAGAGAAGCATGGGTGGAAAATCCAATGTGACGAATAAGCCCTTCCTCGCGCAACCGGTGCAAAGTCTCCACCGGACCACCCGGCTTGACAGCGGCTTTCAGCCTCTCCTCATTATTGATTCCATGCCAACCATAAAAATCCAGATAATCCAGTTTTAAGCTGGTCAATTGCTCTTCAACCAGGGCACGGGTTTCCTCCCCAGTCATAGGCGCTCCCTTGGTCATCATCTTAAAACTCTCACGCGGTGCGCCCATCTCTTTAAGTGCCATCCCATAAAGGTTTTCGCTTTTCATGTACCCATGAGCCGTTTCAATATGATTGATCCCCAACTCCAAGGCTTGACGCGTGATTTCAATACAATTTCGAACCGATTCCGCTGGAAGATGCGCGCGAGGGGGATTCCATCCGCTTTTAAAACGCATTCCCCCAAGGGTAATGACGGAGATGTTCTCTTCTGTTTTTCCAAAACGACGGTATTCCATAATAAATCCCACCAGTGGGTTTTACTCCCCGTGGCTGGCCACGTTTTTTTAAACAACACATTATTAGAACACCCCATCCACTTGCAACGGGGTTGTTAATTAGGATGGCCTTTGGCTCAATCGGTTTCGAACCCTTTTTCGTAATGTATTTTGGCTCCACCACCTGCGAGAAAATGATTGAGGCCGTAAAAATTATCGTCTATACTATTGAAGTATAATAACTTACATCAATTCGAACATAAAAGGCGATAGCAAAAGCCCAGCCTGATAATAATAACTTATGACCGCTTTTCGTTTCATTCATTGCTCCGATCTTCATATAGACAGTCCCTTTAAAGGTCTGGCATCCCAGATGCCATCCTTAACGGACAGGCTCCGGGAATCAACCTTTCAAGCATTCCATAAAATTGTAAAATTAGCTTTAGAAGAAAAGGTTGATGCAGTTCTAATCGCTGGGGACATTTTTGATGGAGCAGATCGAAGCCTGCAGGCACAATTGAAATTTCGCCGAGGGCTCTTGGAACTCTCGCAAGGTGGCATACCCTCATTCATTGTCCACGGAAATCATGACCCTTCTAACAGCTGGTCCCACACCCTGGATTGGCCAGAGAGTACCACTATTTTTCCTGTAAATAAAGTGGAGCGCATTCCGGTAATTAAGAACGGAGAAACACTTGCCTGGATATATGGAATCAGCTACCCACAAAAAGAAGTGAACGAAAACCTGGCGTTAAAGTTCAAAAAAGATCAGGAACAAGGATTTGCAATAGGTCTCCTGCACACAAATGTCGGGCAACATCCCGGACATGATAACTATGCTCCCTGTAGTTTGCAGGATTTAATATCCAGGGATTTCGATTATTGGGCTCTTGGGCATATTCATGAATTCAAAGTCCTGCGCGAAGACAACCCTTGCATCGTTTATTCTGGTAATACCCAGGCACGGCATCTCAAGGAAACCGGTCCCAAAGGCTGTTGTCTTGTTACATTGAATTCCAACGCTCCTGCAAATATAAGGTTCATGCCCACCGATGTGGTGAGCTATCGAACCGCTAAAGTGGATGTCAGTGGAGTCTCCAGTATAAATGATGTTTTGAAAGCTCTTCAGTCACAGGTTGAAGAACTTGCTAAAGAATCGCTGACCCACGAGGGTTTGGTGATAAAACTTGTTTTGACGGGTCGAACCCCTATGCACAATGAATTGCAGCACCCCGGTGTAGCAAAAACTTTGGCTGAAGAGATCAACACGTTTTTTAACGGGCATTCCCCCTGGATCATCATCGACCTTTCCACCCAAACTTCAGGTACTTATGACATCGATTCCCTGAAGGAAGCCAAGGACTTCGTTGCTGACCTCATCAATCTTTGCGAAGACGATCAGGATAAACAACTGGAAAATAAAGTTCGAGAGGCCATGAAGCCTGTATTTGAATCCTGGGCAGGAAGAAAATATTTGGATGATTTTTCCACGGAAGAAACTCAAGCCGTCATCCTGAAAGCCCGTAATCTGGCGCTGGACAAACTTGTTAACAGCGAAGGCTCCTAACAACCATGCAAATACGCGAAATCCATATAGACGGCTTCGGAATTTTTTCCAATAAGCGCATCATAGGGCTAGCTCCCGGAATCAATATCATTTATGGAAAAAATGAATTCGGCAAAACCACCCTGCTCGAATTCATCCGGCGGATCCTTTTCGGGTTTCCAACTAAAAAAGATAAAACCAACCTTTACCTGCCTGCAAAAGGGGGATCTCTAGGTGGCAGTTTGAAGGTAGTGTTACAAAACAGCGAAGACCTGATCATTTCAAGGAGCCCAGGTACGCATGGGGGAACAGTAAGAATTTCTACACCTGATGATGTCCTGCAAGGACAAACGGTTATAAATCAATTACTGGGGAACGCGGATATATTTAGAAATATTTATGCATTCACCATTGATGAATTGAATGATTTTAATTCCCTTAACGGAGATGAAGTCAAAAACCGCATCTATGGTGCTGGGCTTGGTCTGGGTGTTGTTTCTCTGAAAGAAATTGAGAAAGAAATAGAAACATACTGCTCCCAGATTTTTCGTCCACGCGGAGCCTCCCGAATGGGAGAACTGTTGGAAAAAATCAAACTTAATGAGCAAGATATTCTCCTAATCCAGAACAATCTGACCCTGTTTGATGAGCTGCAGGAAAAGCTTGGAAAAATGCTGGGCAGCAAACTTATCCTGCAAAATTCCCTGGAAGAATTCGAGTCGAGCAAAAGAACTCAGGAAACCCAAGTCCGACTTTATGAAGATGCTATCCAGTTTCTGGAAGCACAAAATAAACTGGATGATATGGAAGATATTTCCCAGTTCCCCGAGAATGGATTAAAAACATTTGAATCCATGAGACTGGAAAAAGAAAACCTGGTTCTGCGCATCGAAGAAGAACAAGAGTCCCTGAACACCCTGAAAAACAACCAGGATGCCCTGATCGTAAACCATGACCTGCTCCTGCATGAAGAAAACATCCATCGCCTGCAACAGTCCACCCAGTCGGTTCTATCCGCCCTGCAAGATTCAGATAGAGTGCAGTTTGAGCGGGAAGACCTGGACATGCAAATAACCGAAGAAATTAATTCCATTGACCGAGATTGGGATGAAAAAACCGTGATGGGGTTCGATTTAACTGAATCTGAAAAAGGCCAGATCGATGGTTTCTATGAGGACTTTGAAAAATTAAGGAAAGAATGTGACTTGTATCAGGATCGTTTAGAGAGCCATCGAAGACTAAAAGCTGAAAAAATGTCTGAAGGATGGAACATTCCCGCTTGGTTGAAAATGTTTCATTATGGATTCACAGCAACCGGACTGCTGGGAATAATTCTTGGCGGGTATCTGATGAATATCCCTCTATTAATGGTCGCCATACTTCTTGTCGCGGGGGGTGTCTTTTTATTCAAAATGACCTTTAAAGAAAAAAACAGCTTCGCCAAGGAAGACCTTGCAGAAATAAACCTGGCCCGTCAGTCGGAACAAAAGGAAAAGGATTTAAACGATAAGTTTGATGAATGGCGTGGGTGGCTCAAAAAACGAAAACTGGATCCCAGCATTGCGCCCATCACAACAAAAAATATCGCCAAAACTGCCCGCCAGGTTAAAAGCATGATCGCACAGCGCGCAAGGCTCGATGAGCGTATTCAACAAATGCAAACCATCTGTCAGGAGACTGAGCAAAGTATTCGCGCGCTCGAACCTCTGGTCAATACTATTTCGCTGAAAAACGAACTTCCTGTAAATATCGAAATCATTTGCCAGGCTTTTAATGAAAGTAAAGCCAATCGAGAAAAGAGCAACCTTCTGGACGCCCAGTGCCAGAATGAGATCGAAAAACTTGCCAGCCTGGAAAAGCAACTGGAAAATATTTCTAATGAAATAGCACAGTTTATCAGCTCATCGGGAGCTAAGGACTCGAGTGATTTCCTCCATAAACAATCCGTTCTGGAAGTCAAAAAATCCTTAAATGAAAAAATCGCCCAGAAGCGTGAAATCATTCAATCAAATGTCGGACTGGGTTCGCATTTTGATAAATTTATTGAAGCCATTCAAAATACTCCCCTTGAAGAAATCCAACAAAAATTGAGCCGGCTTCGGATAGAACTCGAAGAGCTTCGTGAAGACCGCGAACAATTATTACAAGACATCGGAGAAACCTTAAATGAAATTGAAAAACTCTCTTCTAATAACGACCTGATCGCAAAACAAACGGAGTCGGAATACTTAAAGCAACAACTTCAATCTCTGGCCAGAGAGTGGGCTACCTATCGCGGAGTACTTGTTCTAATTGATGCTGCCAAACAAAAATTTGAAAAAACACGCCAGCCTGGGGTAATCCGCTCGGCTGAAAATTTATTCGCCCAAATAACTGGCGGTAATTATCGTCGTATTATCAAACCTATCGATCAGGACGACCTCATAATTGAAAATGAACTCCATCAAAGAAAAGGGGTTCTTGAAATGAGCCGAGGAACACGCGAGCAACTTTATCTCGCGATGCGGTTTGGTCTTATCGATGAATACGAAACCCGCTCTGAACCACTCCCCGCAGTCATGGACGATATATTTGTAAACTTTGATGATGAACGTGATGAACGCATCATAAAAATTCTTAGCCAGTTTAGTAAGCAACGTCAAGTCATTGTACTCACCTGCCACCAACGCTCCCTCGAAGCTTATAAAAATATTGGTGCCACCGCTATCACCGTTTGACTGTCCCCACAATCGTGGAAAAAAAATGAGCAAAAACTAAAATAATGGCTTTGGTAGTTGGATGATCCGCTTTCGATGGTTGATTATCCTATGCTGTCTGGCTGACTAAAATTATTTCGACTTAATGAGCTACAACTACTACGAGATGGTATAATCGTGGTATGACAATACAAATTATTTCTCGAATATTCCTAACATTTTGGGTGAGCTTCCTCTTTATTCCATCTCTTGCTTCGGCAAACACGTTTCACCAGCTCCTTGCAGAAAAACTGAAACTGGAAAAACAATTTGGCGTTCAAACTCTTGAGTGTTTTCCTTTTATTAAAAAAATTGGTTTCACTGAAGACCAGATCCCTCTTATTGAACAGTGTCTGAAGGGTGTCCGTAATCTGAGAGAAGCTTTTTCCGATTCTTCTAATTCTGATTATAAAGTTATTGGCATCAGCAATAGGTTTTTGAGAACTGCCGGATTTCACACCATCCTGATTCCCTGGAACGCCAGTAAAGATGAAGTCACTCAATTCCTCAACAATCGGCGAAACCATCAAGAGCAGACAGCCTTCCTGGATAGAATTCGTGGGTTGAAACAAGAAATTTCCAGAAAGCTGAAAATCCAGCAGTTTTATTGCTCGCAAGAAATTTCCAACAAAGATTGTTTAAAGGGGTACGAAAACCTGGAGTTGGTGAGACTTCCCGACACCCTAAAAACCATCGGCTGGCAAGAAATAGTTATCACCCATTTTCGTACTCTGCCGGATAGCCCGGGAAAACTGATCCTGAGCTTTGATGAATCTCCCGCTGAGATGAGGAAGCATCTCTTAAAGGATCCCTTTCAGACTTGGAAGCCGAAGCAAAATATGTATGAAAAAATTCAGGAAAAATATAGCTCGGTTTTTAAAAACAAAATGCAATTGGAAAATCTGGTCTGCGCTGTTGATATTTCGATGGAAGAGTGTGAGCAGGGAGCGGATAACCTGGCCAAGGCCAGCGAGGACACGGGATTCAGGATGCGGCATTGGGGACGAGTTACCATCAACCGCTATAACACTCTTATCCATGGAGATTTTCACGCCTTCATCCGTTATGATCTGCCGGCAGAAGAAATTCAGAAATATTTTTCTCGCAAAGCTATAAAAACCCATGTAGCTGAAAAAGCCTCGCTCGCTACAAAACTGGAAGGCCGAACCAAAAACAACCCAACACAGCTTAGAGTTGTCTGTGATTTGGTAGATTTGCCAGCGGATCTCTGCGCCAGTTCCTTCGAAGCGTTCATACGCTTTGTGAAGAAAAACCGAGACTACCGGGTGCAATCCCCTTGGGATACCCTCATGTTTATCGATGGCACACAACTGAGCCGGGTTAATTTCGCCCTCAATTCAGGCTCCCGTGATACCTACCTCTATATCGATGCCAACAGCAGTGATAAAGAGTTTTCCGATTACCTGAACCCATTTAATCGTCCTACCAATTAGGATAATTTTACCCGAATTATAGCTCCCCTTCGAGGTTCCTTACAGAGGTCCGGGTGAATATGACCATTAAAAATGTTTATTGGACGCTAATTCGTCCAACCAATAAATTTTCAGTGAACTTTAATGTGCAAATATGGGATATAGGCCTATAATAGGTAGACCATAAATTTAAATGGTATTTTTGATGAATACCTTTTCCCCCAAATTGCGGTTTTCCACCCAAAACAGGGATATCTTTCTGTTAGCCCTGTTTATGGTCATAGGCCTCTATCTGATCATCAAGCATTTCACCAGCCTGACTAACAATATTGTCAAATCAACAGCACTTCAGGATGCCGCTATGTACTCCGAGGCATTAGAGGAATTCCGCACTATCTACACCGCTCAGGTAGTTAATCGACTTGTGGGCCAAGGTATTGAAATCTCCCATGACTATAAAAATAAAGAAAAGGCCATTCCCCTTCCCGCGACACTGAGCATGGAACTGGCGGACGCCATAAGCAAAAAAAGCACCCATACCCTTTCACGCCTTTATAGTGACTATCCCTTTCCCTGGAGGACAGAGGGCGGTCCTCAGGATGCTTTTGAAAGAGAGGCCCTCGCTGAGCTTAGGAGAAATCCCGAAAAACCTTTTTACAAATTCGAAAATTATCAGGGCCTGCCCTATCTCCGTTATGCAGTTGCGGATTTGTTAAGAGAAAGTTGCGTAGACTGCCACAACAATCATCCCGAAAGCCCAAAAAGGGATTGGAAAACAGGGGATGTCCGTGGAGTTCTGGAGGTCAATTGGCCCATGGAAACTTTCAACGCGCAGATAAAATCAGGCCTCGAAAAATCCAAACAAATGTTATGGGTCATCACTATTTTCTGGCTCATGTTACTGGGTTGGATGATGTACCGCATTCAAAGGTACTCAAAGGTGTTGAACGAGAAAGCAAACGAACTGGCCGAATCCAACCAGGAATTAGACGATTTTGCCTACATTGCATCTCACGATTTAAAAGAACCCCTGCGGGGAATTCATAATTATTCATCCATCATCATTGAGGATTACCAGGACAAACTGGATTCAGAGGGTAAAAATAGACTGACCACTCTACTTCGCTTGACCAAGAGGATGGAAAACCTCATCAACGACCTATTATATTTTTCCAGGGTCGGAAGAACCAATATTAACCTGGAAAAAACTGATTTGAATCCTCTGATAGCGGAAATCACCGATTCGTTACAGGTTTTAATAGCTGAAAATGAAGTGGAAATTCGAATTGAACAAACCTTACCCACCATTTTTTGTGATCAAGTCAAGATACAAGAGGTTTTTCACAATTTATTGACAAACGCCATAAAATACAATGACAAGGAAAGCAAATGGGTTGAAATCGGATTTCAAACCCAAAGTGAAACGGAAGCAAATCCAATCTTATATGTAAGAGACAATGGCATCGGCATCAAGGAAAATCACATTGAAAAGGTTTTCAAATTATTCAAAAGGTTGCATGGACGGAGCAAATTTGGCGGAGGCACAGGAGCTGGCCTGACCATCGTAAAAAAAATTATTCAGAGGCATGGTGGTAAAATCTGGATCGAATCCACATACAATCAGGGGACCACCTTTTTTTTCACAATCAATTGAGGGAATAGTATGTCTGTAAAAATTTCCATAAATATCTTAATGGTCGAAGACAGCGATATCGACTTTGAAGTCACAGAAAGAGCCCTTTTAAAGGCGGGAATGAAAAAAGAAAATTTGTTTCGCTGCTGTGACGGAGATGAAGCGCTGGATTTTTTATACCGACGAGGAGATTTTGAGAACAATGAGAGAGTCTTTCGTCCCGGTATTATCCTTCTGGATTTAAATATGCCAGGAACGGATGGAAGAGAGGTGCTCAATGAAATTAAAACCGATGAAAACCTGAAAGACATTCCCGTCTTAATTCTCACCACTTCTACAGACGAGCGTGACATTGAATCCTGCTATAAAATGGGTGCCAATACTTATATTCAAAAACCGGTTAATTTTTCAGGGTTTATGGAAGCCGTCCAAAGAATTAAAGATTTTTGGGTAGAGGTAGCTATTTTGACCAAGGGGAAGTAAGATTTTCAACTGAAAGCTTATGATCCATGAGCACTATAAAAAATAAAATTAACGTTTTGATAATAGATGATTGCCCCGAAGACTTATTCGTATATAAAAACTTTCTTCAAAAAAACGAGGAAATCACTTTTATAATCGAAGAATGTGAAACTGGCGAAGAAGGTATGGAAACATGCAAAACCAGTAAACCGGACTGCCTGCTCCTTGATTACAACCTCCCCGATCTGGATGGACTGGAAATTTTATCTGAATTAGCTCCCTTAAGTTTTCCTGTTATTATGCTGACTGGCGAAGGTACCCAGCAAATCGCCGTACAAGCTTTAAAAAATGGGGCACAGGATTACCTCATTAAAGGAGAAATAACCCCCTCCAATCTCACTCAGTCTATTATTACAGCCGTAAAAATGTTTAAAATTGAAAGCGAAAGGCAGCGTTTTGCTGAAGAATTAAAAAGGAGTAATCAGGCATTAGAAGATTTTGCCAACATTGCCTCCCATGATTTGCAGGAACCCCTCAGGAAAATTCATACCTACGCAGAAAAAATCAAAGAATTGAGTGAAGGTGTTATTGACGAACGTTGCAGAGACTACTTAAACAGGCTCCAATCCTCCACGGAAAGAATGTCTCAGTTTATTGAGGACCTGTTAAAATTCTCAATGGTCACCACCACAACCAAACCTTTTAAGCCCGTCGACTTAAACGGGGTAATTAAATTAGTCTTATCCGACCTGGAAATCACCATCCTAAATAAACAAGCCCAGGTAAACATCATGCAACTCCCTGTAATTGAAACAGACCGATCGCAAATATATCAACTGTTCTTAAACCTGGTTGCAAACGGACTCAAATTCAATAAGTCAGATACTCCAGTAATTGATATAACCTGCCAAAAAGGAACCAATAATTACTGGGAAATTCGGGTCAAAGATAACGGGATCGGCCTGGAAAACAAATTCAAGGAAAAAATCTTCAAACCCTTCTTCAGAATTCATGGGCGGAGCGACTACAAAGGTACTGGAACCGGATTGGCAATTTGCAAGAAACTTGTAGAGCGGCACCATGGCACTATTTCAGTGGAAAGTGAACCAGAAAAAGGAACGACCTTTATCATAATTCTACCGGAAAAAAATTCACAAGAGGAACAGGTTTAGAGTTCAGTGATTAGTGCGGGGTAGCGGTGGGGGTTCGCATTTCTTCGGGGAGCAGGTAATGGCGGGTATCATATTCCATGCCGGTTAGCACGAATTGTTTTGCCATCCCCTTTTGCTGATTGATCACAATCGGGGCTACCAGGTTTGCGGTCATTTCCGTATAGTTTTCAGGAATCGTAACAATACTTCGGGTGAGAAATGGTTCTTCCGGTTCCAGGGCCACCCTTTTTTTATCCTCTTCCAATAGTTTCAGTTTGTAGTCTGGCACATACAAATAGGGGTCGGTAATTACAAACGCTAAATGGGGAGACAGGGCAGACTGCATCCACTCCATGGGACTTTCCACATTTGGGTTGAAGGGAAGAAGAATAAACCGGGTTTCTTTTTCAAACCCATATAAACCATCGGAAAATTCGATGATCTGTTTTTCTTCAATATCGAGATTGCCGAAGCGGGTTGTTTCGAGCTTCATTTTTTGATTTTGTCTTTCATCAATTGGGACACCTTGGTTGGATCAAATTGATGGGAGGTGGCCGCAGTTTGGTTTTCTTCTTTAATCCTTATAAAAACCTCTTCGCGATAAATTTTAGTTTCGCGAGGGGCTTCAATACCTAGGCGAATGTTCTTGCCCTTTACATCTATAACGGTTATTTTGACATCTTCATTAATTTTTATGCTTTCGCCAATTTTTCGGGTAAGAACCAGCATGAGGGAGGAATCCGTTCCTGATTTTGCTTATTTATAAGGAAAGCTGATATAAAAACTGAAACAAACCGCTATTATAACAAAAAAGTTCTGAAAAAATAATAATTTATAGCCTTAATCCCAATTGACAGGGTTAGGGAGATTGTGCTAATTTTCGCTCTTTTGGTTGATACAAAATTGTGTTGGGACGGTAGCTCAGTCGGTAGAGCAGAGGACTGAAAATCCTCGTGTCGGCGGTTCGATTCCGTCCCGTCCCACCACCTTTTTAAGGGTTTAGAGGTTTTCCTCTAAGCCCTTTTTCTTTTTTTGTGTAATACCTTGTGAATGGGTTCGTACCTTTCGAACCGGTTTTCCCGAATTTCCACCGGGAAATAGACGGGGGTCATTGCATAAATCGGAACATTTTCAAATAATATGCAAGAAGCCCCTGAGCAGTAACCATTCCAACGATTTTCCCATTTTCGGTAATACTGACATGGCGCACACCTTTTTCTCCCATTTGTTCATTTGCATCAATCATAGGCAGCGATGCGTCCAAGGTGAAGAGGGGGGTAGACATGATTTCTGATACTTTGGTTGATTTTGGGTCAAGGTTTTCTGCCGCCACCTTGCGTGTAAAATCCGCATCCGTGACAACCCCTACATATTCCTCGCCTTCTTTGACGAGAACGTACCCGGACTTATTGTCGCGCATAAAATTCGCAGACTCCAGAATTGATGTCGCGTGATCTACGCTTAATACCGGCGATTTAAAATGGTCCCCAAGCGTCTCCATTTCTCCTCTCCTTATTTATAGACAGCTGAAAAATTTGATGAACACCCTATTATAACCCTAAGTGCAGACAAATCCCAATGATAGGATACTTGATGATATTGACAACTTAAGCGTTGTGAAATAAATTATAATTAGTCGGGAAGGAATTGATTTTTATAAAACATATAAGCTTAAGCAATGCAGGTTTGAAGTATGACTAATGAAAACACTCGAAAACCTGGGAACTCAAAATATTCCCAACAAGACCTTAGAAAAGCTGATTTAAAGGGCCAAGATTTTTATATGGCTGATCTAAGGATGGTGAACCTAAGTGAAGCTAACCTGAGCGATGCTAATCTTTCCGAAGCAGACTTGAGAGAGGCAAACCTTCAAAATGCGAACCTTACCGGTGCAAATCTAGATGGATCTTTTTTGCGAGATGCGAATCTGCGAGGGGCCGATTTAAGTCTGGCCACAAATATTTCCTGTGTAGACATTGAGTCTGCTTATATTGATAAAGAAACAAAGTTTCCAGCATCTATAAGAATAAAGTGGAAATCCGACAGAAAATACGTTTGCATAGAAATCCATGATAGAAATAAAAAAGGGCGAAGAGAAACTGGGCGAAGGGTAAAAGATAAGGGAAGACTTTTTGGGAATAGAAGGGAAAGTTGCGATAGAAGGGATGAGATTGACCGAAGAGAAATCCAAGCGAAAAAGAAAAAACCACAAAAAGGTACGAATAAATCCAAGACCTAATTTAGCTTTCTGGCTGTATTAATATGGCTTAAACCAAAGAATAAGTGTTTTCGAGCATAACATTCTCCCATTTACCTTGAGCCTTGTATCAACCTGCACTCTCATCCAGATTGTTAGATATTTTGTCCAATCCCACTAATTTTGGACCTCCTCTTGCCCAACCCAGCGGAAAAAATATTAGCCAAAATATTTAGCTTAACTCTTTAAAAAAACAGTAAATTGCTACAAGATTGTGACAATGCCAATATCCAAGTTCCTATACTATGTCGTTGCAGTGGCCTAATTTTTCCTTTTGGTATAGAATGCAAGTTTCCGCATAAAAGGTAAATTTAATCCGTAAAAAACCCTGTGGGCTTAATATTGTCTGATCCTGAAGATAAAAAATCAATGAAACCCAGTAAAGATTCTGTAGATGCGCTTAAAGAGCGCATTACTGAACTCGAAAATTCCAATAAAGAGCTTTTTGATGCCAATCAGGCAAAGAGCGCTTTTTTAGCCAATATGAGTCACGAACTCAGAACACCTCTAAATGCCATTATCGGCTACAGCGAACTGTTAGAGGAAGTCGCAGATGAAATGAACCTCGAAGAAGAGATCTCCCCCGACCTCCAGAAAATTCACTCCTCAGGCAAGCATTTACTGGCCATAATTAACGACATCCTTGATCTTTCCAAAATTGAAGCCGGTAAAATGGAGTTCTACAAGCAGAATTGTGATTTAGAAGTTCTGGTCAATGAGGTAGTGAGTACTGTCCAACCCATTATTGACAAAAATTCCAACGTGCTAGAAGTCTTGCGGGAAACTGAACTGGGTTCTATAAACGTGGATATTACCCGGCTTCGCCAGGTTCTTTTTAATCTTCTCAGCAACGCCAGCAAGTTCACCGAAAACGGAAAAGTTTCCTTCATCGTTAATCGGGAAACATCTGATGAAACAGATTGGATAAATCTAATCATCATGGATACCGGAATCGGCATGAATTCTGACCAGATAGCTGAATTGTTTGAAAGCTTTTCCCAGGTACATCCGCAGAACATTATAAAGTATGGAGGAACCGGCCTGGGGCTTGCCATCAGCAAACGAATCTGTGAAATGATGGGAGGAGATATTTTAGTGGAAAGCGTAATTGGAGAAGGATCTAAATTTTCCGTTAGGCTACCGGTGAAACATATAGATGAGAAAAAGGCCCAAAACACCGATTCTTTTGCCAGCACAATGAGTTTCCCAATACAAGACCCTGATAATAAATCTGACTCCAGCGGCCACGAGAATATAATACTGGTAATTGATGATGATCCCATGGTCCATACTCAAATGAGACGTGCTTTTGAAAAAGAGGGTTATCGCATCGTAACCGCAACTGATGGCGAAAAAGGACTTGCACTGGCACGAAAGCTTCACCCAACACTCATAACTCTGGATATTTTAATGCCAGGAATGGATGGATGGACCGTATTGACCGAATTGAAAGCCGATTCCGAAATGGCAAATATACCGGTATTTGTTATCTCTATGGTAGATAACGAAAACAAGGGTTATTCCCTCGGGGCCTCAGAATACCTCACCAAACCCATTGACCGTACCCGCATTCATATCTTGATGAAAAAATACAAATGGGATAATGGCTCCGTCCTCGTGGTCGAAGACGATGCCAGCACCCGCAAGAGATTGTGCAAGATGTTGGAAGATTATGGAATGAATGTTGCCGAAGCGGAAAATGGCAAGGTCGCCCTTGAGTGCGTGCAGAATAAAACTCCAGGCGTCATCTTCCTGGACTTGATGATGCCCGTCATGAATGGGTTTGAGTTCATCGAAAACATACGAAAAACTCCAGAATGGCGATCCATACCCATTGTGGTCATCACCTCCAAGGAACTCACCCATGCCGATCGCCTACGCCTGAACGGAGGCGTAGAAAAACTAATCGAAAAGAAATCCCTCGATCAAGACGATTTATTCACCGAAATTCGTAGCATTCTTGAATACAATGCCTCTTAAAACCCCTTAATAAAAATCTCCTTTTATCTCCAGAAGTTTGCTACAACTTTTCTCGATATTTTGAATCTAATAGCTATTGGGTTCATCGGGCAATATCTGTTCGGTCATGGTGAACGAAACCTCTGAATCGGCTAAAAATTATGGAACTACTTAAAGAGATTGATACTATTATTGAGGAAGTAAAAGACGAGGCAAGCAACCTTAAGGCCGCTGAATCACACGCTGAGGAGGTTGAAGCATTAAAGGAAATGCTGGATGCCCTAATGCGGGGCGTACGTCAGGTACAGGAAAAAATAGACCAATACAATGACCGTCGGTACCGTTAATTATTTTAGTGGCTATTCTGAGTTTGTACCTAACGTATTTCTATTTTCTAATTAAGTTCCAATCTTTTTAAACTCGGCAGACTCTGGTTTTTAGCAAGCTCATCCGCTTTTTCCAGATCAATTTCATTTCGAACCAAAATAAGCTTTTCCAGGCTTTTTAGATTTTTGGACTGCAATAACGCCTTCATTCCCTCTGTCGAAATACGATTATTATAAAGGTCCAATGTTTTCAGGTTGGAAAACCGGGGTGAATTAGCAATCGCCAGGGCACCTCGGTCACTGATTTCGTTGGCACTCAAATCCATAAATGTCAGAGCATTGGAGTTTTCAGATTCCGCCAGTGCCACTATCCCATCATCCCCTATCCGATTCCGAGTCAGTTTGAGTTCCTTCAGGTTTTTCATGTTGGGAGACTCAGCAATCATCCGTGCTCCCTGAGCAGAAATCTCATTGCCCCACAAGGAAAGATTTTCAGTATGTTTGAAAGTTTCTGATTCGGCAAGAACCTTCACGCCTTCATCGCCTAACTTGTTTCCCTGCAAAGCCAAAGACTTTACATTTTTCAATTCGGGCATGTCAGCAAGAATTTTTATTCCCTTCACTCCGATCAATGACCGGTTCAAATTGACTTTTGTTCCATCAGGATCCAACCGCTCCCGGATATGAGCTGGGATATCTGCAGGCGGCCCCTTGGGTCGACCATAACCATGGCCGCCATGTTTTCCGCCACCATGCCCCTTTTTTCCTGCGCCGCCATAGCTACCGTGCTTTTTAGAACCATGGCCCATCTTCTCCCCTTCATGCGGAGAATGCTCTCCTGCCCCCATTGCAGGCAAGGACCATACCAACCAACCCAACACCAAAACTCCCTGAATCATTCTTTTATAAATCGGCACGATAAAATTCTCCTTTTTATTTCGAGGATACACAACGAAATCCAATATAATTTTTTTTGTCGCCCGGAATCGCTTTACCGCGAACAGCTGGACGCGCTAGATCAAGATTCGAGTTCCACGACCCGCCTTTGATCACTTTAAACTTTTCACCATAAAATTCGCTATCATGTTCGTTGCCTGGGTAGGGTTGCAACCAATCTTCGGTCCATTCCCAAACATTCCCTGACATATCCATCACCCCATAAGGGCTAGCCCCTTCAGGGAATTTACCTCCCGGGCTGGTATTGCGGTAATTGTCGCCCTTGCCACGAATATTGACATTCAGGGCGTCTGGTTCGTTGCCCCAAGGATAACGACGAGCGTCAGTACCCCGCGCTGCCTTTTCCCATTCCGCTTCCGTAGGCAAGCGCTTCTTAGCCCAAAGGCAATAATCCTTCGCCAACTGCCAGGTAAGACTCACCACCGGCTGACGCGGATGATTCAACCGTGAATTATCAAATTCGCGTGGAGGTGGCTTACCTGTGGCTCCCATATATATCGAATATTCCGCAACAGTGACTTCATACTTATCAATTTGAAAAGCAGGCAAGGTCACCGTATGTGCCGGGGTTTCGTCGCGATACCAATCCAGGGACTCAGAGCGAAACTGCCTTGCGGCCCATTGAATATCTTTTTCGAAACTCCCCATGGTAAAGGGGCCTTCTGGAATCAGGATCATTTCCCCTGCTTCCACCTTTAAAACAGCAGAAGTACCCGGGACAAAAAACTGAAAAACAAAAAGAAAACAAACTGCCCTCAGCACAAGGCACTTAAGAATTTTTGCAGAACCTATTTTCATTTTATACGTCAAGTAACTAGAGAATTCTTGGAGAACCCTCGCTAGTAAGTTGTAGTGTCTTAATCCTTCGGAAAAGCATTCTTCCTTAGCTGGGGCCTTCATTAATTTTTATGCTCCGAGGGGTAAACAGTCTGGTCTCAAGCTGAAGGAATCATTCCCGTCTTACGGGCATATTCAAAAATATTGCCCGCTTCAATAATCTCAATGACCTCACCCAGCGACTTCAATTCATAGGTTGTTTTGCTGGTCCGATTGGTGAAGGTGCTCGCTGCCAAATCAATGATCAGGTCATCACCCGTTTTGATCTCAGCTATCAGGCTTGTGGCACATTCAAACGGAATGAAGAACCCACCATCCACTGAATTGCGATAAAAGATTCGGGCATAGGATTCTGCGATGACAGCCCGAACCCCGGCGATTTCCATGCAAGCCGGAGCGTGTTCGCGGGAAGACCCACAACCAAAATTTTTTCCACCTACAATAATAGAATATTTCGATTCGTACTCGCCATTCTCGGTAAAAGAAATGTCTCCATTCGGCAGTCCTGCCTGGTCGGCAGGTACACCGGTTAAGGCAAATTTTCCGTAGTTTTTGCGCTCCTCGGAATCACTTAAACTGTACACCAGGTGTTCAGCAGGAATGATCTGGTCTGTATCAATATCATTCCCCAATACATAGGCAAGGCCTTCAATCACTTTATTCATTTTATTTCTTCAAGGTTAAAAGAACGCTATTAATATTCAATAGTTGCCATCAACAACCCTAATCTCCGAGGGCGCCCTCTAATTATTGATATATTCGGCAGGATTAGTAATATGCCCCGTCAAGGCAGAAGCCGCCGCCGTGTAGGGTGAAGCCAGATAAACATGCGATTGTTTAGATCCCATTCGGCCAGGAAAATTCCGATTAGTCGTGGAGATCACCACCTGATTGTCTTTGGCTCTTCCAAAAGTGTCTTTCGGTCCTCCAAGACAAGCGGCACAAGAAGGATCACCGAGATATGCTCCGGCATTTTTGAAAATATCCACCAGCGTTTCACCCCCGAGTTTTTCCCTATGCAAATCTTGCTCAACTTCTCGAGTCGCCGGAACAATGAAGGTGTCAATTTTCACTTTCTTGCCCTTAAGGAGCCGGGCCGCCGCCATGAAATCGGTGAGTTTACCGCCTGTGCAGGAGCCAATATAGGCTCGGTCTAGTTTTACATCCAGACAATCGCTGACCTTGGCCTTGTTATCAGGAGAATGAGGCTTCGCTACAATGGGTTCCATCTCATTTGCATTGTAGGTTTTCTTGAAAAAATACTGTGCATCAGCATCAGATTTATAAATTTTGTAAGGCGCGTCCGTTCTCTGCCGAACATAGTCGGTCGTCACATCATCCGCTTCAATGATGCCGTTTTTCCCACCCGCTTCAATTGCCATATTGCAGAGAGTCATCCTCTCTTCCATAGAGAGTTTCATGATGGCATCTCCCTGCCATTCCATTGCCCGATAAGTCGCACCATCCACCCCGATATCGCCAATAACATTCAGGATCACATCCTTAGCCATAACATGCTCAGGAAACGTGCCGGTAAACTCAAAGCACATTGATTCTGGAACCTTGACCCAAAGCTTGCCAGTCCCCAGAATAAACGCAGCATCCGTATTTCCGATCCCAGTAGAAAACATACCAAACGCACCCGAGGTGCTGGTGTGAGAATCGGTACCAAATAACACCTCTCCGGGTCGGTTAAAACCTTCCTGAGCGAGAGCGAGGTGGCAAACTCCTTTATAGTTATCAGTGCCGACATCAAAATAATGTGGCAGGGATTGCTCTTTCACAAACTGACGAAGGATGTCTATATTTCTGTTGGCGTGGGTATCCTTGGTAAAGATAAAATGGTCGGGAATGATCACTACTTTATCCCGGTCCCATACTTTAGCGTTTTCGCCAAACTGCTTTTTAAAAATAGCGAAAGTACCCGGTCCGCAAACGTCATGCGTCATCAACACATCCGTGTCTACCCAGATATTGTCACCCGGCTTAACCGTCTCTTTACCCGCATGTGCGGCTAAAATCTTTTCTGTAATCGTCATTCCCATCAAACAAGTTCCTCCCAATGCGAATATTAAACCCGCAGCGTGCTTCAGTTTCTCTTTAAAACTTCCGAAAAGCTTATGAACAAGTAAGATACCATTAAAACGACTAAACCATATAAGTTTTTATTTCACCAAAAATTTAACGTAAAATACATCAGACAAGGCTCCAGACAGCCTTAATGACAGCCTGTTTCTCGAAAGAATAATGATCGAACTCATCAAAGAAACCATCGACCGCCTGCGCTATAAAATTCCTTCGCGCCCCCGGCAGGTCCAGATTGAAATCACCAATCGTTGCAATATGGATTGCCCCATGTGCCAGAGAGAGGACCTTGGTATCGAACTGGAACACATGAGCTGGGCTAATTTTACTAAAGTGGTCGATAAATTAGGTCATCATGAGGACATTACCCTGACCGGATGGGGAGAACCATTCATCCATCCCCGTGTTTTCGATATGATCGCCTACTGTAAAGAACGTGGGCATAAAGTAATGATTACCTCCAATGGACTGTTCACCAAGCCATCGATGGTGAAAGACATCCTGAGTTCCGATGTGGATACGGTCACCTTCTCCATAGACAGCGTCAACGGCAATGAAACGGTTGTGGAAGGACATACCAGTAACAAGGTTTACGAAAATATTGAGGCCGTAGTAAAAGGAAGAAAACCTGGAGCCCTCAGCGTTAGGTTGCAAGCCACCCTGCACCAAAATTGCGAAAACGATCTCTATGATGTTATCCAATACGGAGCACGGATCGGGTGCGACATCATTAACGTAGGTCGACTCGATCGACAGTTCCGTCCCAATCTTGAGCGCCCCGACTCCCGACAGGAGTTATCTATTTTCTTGAAAGCCGATGCAATCGCCCGGTCAAACGGCATTCAGCTTGACTGGTTGCAATATTCGGTTTCCAGCGGAATCACCCGGTTCTTTTATCGCCTGTTGAAAAAGAAACTACACCGATCAGGACAATATTGTCTGAAAACTTTTGACTATGCTTATGTCACTCGAGAAGGAAATGTTACCCCTTGCTGTCTCCTGCCCAACTCAAAAATGGGCAATCTGCTCGATGACAGTTTGGGGAATATCTGGCAGAACGGGAAATTTAATCATTTCCGCGAAAACTACCGTGACACCTGCGGCAATTGCGACCTGTGGGTGATTGATCAAGTCCCTTCAAAGGCAGAACCCTCAACGCCGAAACCTACCAGCTTGCAAAACCCCCTGCTGGTTAAGTAGCCCCCGAACAAATCTAAAAACCTTCTTCACCCCAATAAAGTTGCCTGACTCTGAACCTTGGCCAGGAGAAAAACCACACTTTTCATGAGTTGAGGCAAGTTTGTTATCGCTCTTTATCTATCAACGGGTTATCATCGCAGGCGGAATGCCTTCATCCCTTACAGGAGAATGAAAAGCTTAGTCCGGTTTCCACCACAACGTTTTTATTTAACAAGTATTTTAATTTTATGTCCAATTCCCAACTCAAAGAACAGCAGATATTTATCGACAGACGCCCAATATGGATCGTGATTTTTGACCGTCTACGCCGGTATATTGCCCTGTCTATGTTTTTTGGAATTTTTGCCCTGTTGTTGATGCAAGAAGGTCCCAGCGATCTGTCACCGGAAGGCTATAAAGTTCTCTGCCTCTTTTTTCTTTGCGTCAGCCTTTGGTCTACCAATCTCATTCCCCTATCGATCACCAGTCTACTAGCCATTGCGGCAGTCCCGCTTCTGGGAATTATGGAAGCCACTCAGGCATACAGTTTTTTTGGGAACAAAGCAGTTTTCTTTATTTTGGGGGTCTTTATTCTTTCGGCCGCAATGATCGCCTGTGGACTCAGCACCCGCATTTCTATCTGGGTCATGGAACACTGGAGCAAAACACCCGGGAGATTGGTCTCAGCAACCTATTGCTTTGCGGGAATCAGCTCCTGTTTCATGTCAGAGCACGCAGTGGCGGTTATCCTTTTCCCCATTATTCACGAAATCATACAATCCTTGAATTTAAAACGGGACAACTCTATCTTTGCGAAGTCCATGTATTTTGCCATGGCCTGGGGATGCATCATCGGAGGTGCCATGACCGTGCTCGGCGGAGGCCGTGTTCCCCTGGGCGTGGAGATGCTGGAGAAAGCCACGGCCGGGCAAAAAACTCTGGGCATTCTTCAATATACCCAATTGAGTTTTCCTCTAGTACTACTCCTGTTTGCAGGCGGGTGGCTAACTTTAAAAATCATGTTTCCTCCGGATATTCATGACATCGAACCCGCACGAAAAGCATTGAAACAAAAATCGATGGTGATGGGACGATTAACCTTTCAGGAGAAGGGCATTGCCCTGGTGATGGGCACCACACTATTTTGCTGGTTCGGATATGGAGACCAGTTGGGTATCGCCAACATCGCCATCATTTCCATCGTTGCATTGTTTGTGCTAAATCTCATTACCTGGAAAATGATAGAATCTCATATCAACTGGGCTATCGTCCTGATGTATGGAGGTGCCATCTGTCTGGGAGAAGTCATGGCCGAATCGGGAGCGGCATTATGGCTGGCTGAAAAATTATTTTCGGGGTTGGTCGAGTCGGGAATTGTTTTCCTGATTGTCATAGCGGTACTGTCCACCCTGTTCACCACTTTCATGAGTAACTCAGCAGTCATTGCCATCCTTCTGCCTACCGCTATCAGTATGGGTCCGGCTTATGGCATTGATCCGGTAGTAGCCACCATGGCAGTAGTTTTACCCAGTAACTTTGCCTTCATTTTGCCTATCGCCACCCCAGCAGCAGCGCTGGCTTATTCCTCAAGGTTCTTGACGCTAAAAGAAATGGTCTGGTCTGGAAGCATCCTCAGTTTGATGGGGCTCATTTTCTACGTATTCCTTCTTCTCGTCTACTGGCCAATGATAGGTTTTCAATAAAATCGCCCATGAACTCCGTTAAACAACTACAACCTCTGGAATTAAAAAAGAAGCTCGATAGCGGAGAAGATATTTTTCTGCTCGATGTCCGCGAGCCCTGGGAGTTTTCCCTGTCATCCATCAATGGCTCAGAAAATTTTCCATTAGGTGAAGTCGTAGACCGACAACAGGAATTCATTTATGAAGAAGAGATTGTTGTGATCTGTCACCACGGGGAGCGTTCACAAAGAGCGGCCATGGAGTTGGTCGAAAGCGGATTCAAAACGGTGCACAATCTAATCGGTGGTATCGATGCATGGTCGCAGATCGTGGACACAACTGTTCCCCGCTACCGATCCTCAGGTTAACCTTTTAGTTTTTTCAACAACACTTCGCGCATAGTGTCGATGGGGGCAGATTGTCCGGTCCAAAGCTCAAACTGGCGGGCGGCCTGGTTGATGAACAGTTCACTGCCGGGAATGACCGTGCATCCTGCGGCTTTGGCTTCGCGCAAAAGTCTTGTCTCTAGTGGATTGTAGACGGAGTCGAACACCACCATACCTTCTTTAAAATCTCTTGCTGGAAATGGGCTTTCATTGACATTCGGACTCATGCCTACCGGGGAGCAATTGATCAAGACATCGATGGGACGAATCCCCGCATCACGGGCGTATACCAAATCACAACCCAATTCCTTTGCCAGACTTTCACCCCGTTCTTTATTCTTATTATAGGTGACCGTTAAACGGCCGCCCTTTTCTTTCACGCCATAACCAATAGCCTTGGCAGTTCCACCGGAACCCAGAATTAAAATATTTTTGCCCTGCAGCGTTGTACAGGCTTCAAGCGCAGAAATGGCACCGGAGCAATCCGTGTTATAGCCTACCCAGTCAGAGCCTTCTTTCACCACCGTATTGACCGCACCAATTTTACCCGCCGTTTCATCGATTCTGTCTAACAGTGGAATGATCTGTTCTTTAGCCGGCATGGTAACGCTCAGTCCACTAAAAAAATCTTTATAACCGTGGAAAAATTTTTCCACGTTATCGACCCGGAAAGAAACGTATATGTCCGAAGATCCTTTTTCTTCGAAAGCCTTATTGTGGACAAGGTATCCCTGGCTTTTGGATACTGGATTCCCGATAACGCCATAAATCTTAAAATCTGAACGCGCGGTATTAACCCGATAAATATCCTTGAGAGTTTTCGCTGGCATCTGACCCGGGGCACTTTCCTGCCCCGTTTCAAGACTGCCAAAGGTCAGGAATCCGCCAAATAGAGGAGAAAGGACTCGACTGATTTCTCCCAAGTCTCCCATACAAAGACCGATCAACTTTTTGTTTTCTTGTTTGGCCCGTTTCAATAGATCAAACATTTTCAGGTTATCGTGAAGATCCCGGGCATAGGTAACAATTTTGATGATGTCTCCGGGCAATTCACACATGGCATCATAAAGCGGGTTAAAATCTTCAGGAGTGTGGGAAAAATCGTGATACGAAAGAATGATTTTTGATGGGTCCACCCCCTCCAGAAAAGGTTGTAAAAGCTCTCGAGGGGTGGAGACTTCAATATCCACGTAATCGGCCCTTAAGGCATCCCGAAGAAGTTGTATGCGGGCTTCTTCCTGACCTTTAAATTGTCCACCGTCAATTTTAGAACGGCAAGTAGCGATGACCGGCAGGCTTGCAGAATCGAATAACACATTAAGATCGGGATCAGCAATCAGGTCCAGGCGCAGTTCAAGAATATCTGCAACCGCCGGAGCAGATGCGATCTGTTCCTGGGCTTTGGACATAGAAGGTCCGACAATGGGGACACAAATCATAACAAACCGGGAAAAATATTGTTTCAAACCAGAGGGAGGATAGTACCAGACTCGAGACTTTTAAAAAAGGGCGCAGTGAGCAGAAACTCTTTGCGATGGGGGAAAACGTTTGCGAACTGTACGTGATATTCTACCGTTGCCTTCATAAATCGAAGACTGAGGAAGTATTCCACGATGGCAGAGGTTCTCTGTAACCCAGAAAAACCTATATATTTTTTATAAATCCAAACAACCACTTATTCTGCAAAGTTGGTCCTGGAAAAACTTTCGTCGTCAGAAGTTTCAGGTACCGTTTCATTATTTTCTTGTGTCTCAATCGCCTCGGCCTGTAACGTTGGAGCTTCCTCAACCTGAGTCTCAACTTTTTGAGACGCTCCTTGTGCATGGGCAGTTAATGCCGATTTGGCCTCCTCCGAAATACTGACTCGGTCTCGTTGACTCTGAACCCGTTTGACCGGATTCTTATTGTTCAACTCTGCGATGCGAGCCTGGCCCTGATAGGTTTTGAATATCCTGCTTACTGGAACTATTGAAATGTTCATGGTTCTTTCCTTTCAGTTAAACGTTTTTTGAAATTTTTGGTTTAATTCTTTGTGATCTCTCATAACCTTTTAAAAGTTCCTGCCCCTTCCTCAATCCTTTGATTTTTTCCACCACCTCGCTTTTCACGAGCTTGAGTTTTTCCTGGCAATCAATTTCCTGTTTGATAATTTTTTCCAGATCAGTTTCAATTTGAAACCCAAGGTCTTTATTTTCACGAATCAATGATTCCCGTGCTGTTCCATCCAGATCACGGGCCAGGTCAGCAATCTTTTGATCTGTCTCATTGAGTGCCGCGATTAATCCCTCTTTGATCTCAATAATCTCCTTCAGTTGAGAATCATCCTCCTTGTTCACAGCTTCCATTTGCTCTCCCATTTTCAGAAGAAGCCGAGCGCAAGTTTCCTGTTTGTTTTTGAGCAACTTGGTAATTTCTTTATTTTTTTGATTCATAGTTAAAGTTCATGCCACCGCAATAAGGGTTTGTATTGTGTTTTCCAAATTAGTGTTTTCAGTAAACTTGCGAAAATTTTCTGCCAGGACTCTTGGCGAACGCGACTGGACGATGATTTCATTTTCTTCAATCGCCAACTCACCGAGTTCCTCCCGCAAAATTGTGTTAAGGCTTTCTTCCAGGCTAGGAAGAATTCCGGTTTCAGGATTGGTAAACAGGTCAAAAATTTCTGTTGTATTGGAGTCGAGTCCGCGCCGCAATTCTCTTTCATCCAGCACAAAGGTGTTGTCCGCCAGAGAGCGCACGCCAATAGAACCCAGCCGTCGCAAAAGGTTTTCGTTTTTGCTTTGGAAAGCCCGGGTTATTCCGGATTTAACTGCCTGAACCGCAGAGGCAATGGCCACATCCTGCTGACTATTTTTCTCCGTATTGACCACCCTGATGCCTGTTGCAAATGGGTTTCCCGGCCGCCCCCGAAACGCATCTATCTCTTCATTGCGATCAGCAAGTTTTCGCGCTCCTTCTTGAGGTTCGATGGTAAGGTCATTGCGGATATCCTGAATATCCCCATCCCGCGCAAATGTCCGAGAGGCACCTAGAAGATCATTGATTTTTGAAATAGAATTATTGAATTGATCAAACAGAGTTTTAATCTGGGTAAAAAATGATTCGGCATCGATAAAAACATTTATTTGGGCGGCCTTTTCCGATGCGCTTTTGATGACCACGTCTGTATCTTCGATTACCTCCGAAAAAACGTTGGTATCGCTGAACACCGGCTTGCCGTTGACTTCAATTTTTGCGGTTTGTGGTTGCTGAATCAGGTTTTCTAGGAGGTCTTGATCTTCTGAATCGAACTGGAATTCTTTCTGAACCGGGAATCCTTTGAAATTCAACTCAAAGAATCCTAGCTCCAAAAGCACGTCATCGCTATCGAGCAAATCAATTTGGTCCCGTCCGCCCGCCTGCCCAACGAGGACCAACCGGTTGTCCTTAATTAATGCCAGAACTTTGGACTCCGCAGTTCCTCCATCTAGCTGGCCATTGTCATTAACATCTTCACCCAGGTCGATCTCTCCATCACCGTCAAGGTCTTCAACAATGTATATGGCGGGAACAAACTCAGTATTTTTGGTTTGAATAATATCCAGAGTCCCGTTATTGTTCACATCTTCTGTTTTATCCAAAACTCCATTGCGGTTTTGGTCTTCCCCGAAATTGATTTTGTTTTTCAGGTCGATGAGCGTGTCCGAGGATTCGACGGTAATTTTCACTCCATTGACGAAAAAGCTGCCCGATAGTCCCAGAGTTCCCAGAGGAGTGGATTGTTCATCAGAAGCCAGAATCGCCCCTTTCGTCAGGCGTACAGGAGTGACATTGAAGGAATCAAGAGACGCATCCTTACCCACAACTATCTGAACCCGTTCCGATCGGGTTGAAGGAGATGGAGAGGAAGACGACTTGAGGTTCAGCGCGTCGACTTTAAGCAGCCCAGAAACTGATTGTTTAAGGCTTGTTAATGAAGTGGAAAGTTCATCCAGTTGCCGAAGTTTGAGCAGAGAGAACCGCTCTTTTCTACCAAGATCATCCACAATGGGGATTTTTCTGGACTCGGATTGCCTGGAAAGCAGAGCAATAGCATCGTTGACCCGGAAAGCGGCCAAAGGCCCAGAGGCCTCCAGCTTGGGAACCCTTCTACTATTGATAAATACCGAATTAAACAGAATGTCCTGTTTGGGTTTCTGAGGACTGCCAGCCTGGTTTAGGGTATCGCGGGCGATCCGGACATCCAGGTCTTTGCTGGTCGACCGAGTCGAATTGAGGGGGAAAAACGTTGAGGTGACGTTATTGAGAATCTGCACGATTCTTTCCGGTCTGGCGAAGAAAAATACGTTTCGCCATTAAAGTGTTTAGTCGAAAATGTCGAAAAACACATCAAGAACGGAATCGTGCCGTTAGACCGGAAAAAAATACAACGCCCGCCTCGTCGGTGTCGCGTGCTACA
>JABHBK010000070.1 GCA_018673915.1 Nitrospina sp.
AAAGAGTGCGCCCAGCAGGACTCGAACCTGCGACCTACGGTTCCGCAAACCGTCGCTCTATCCAGCTGAGCCATGGGCGCATATTGGGATAGGATCCCAATTAAAAATCAGGATACATCAATAGGTATATAATCCATCAATTGCAGAGCATAGTCTTCATGCTCGAACGCATACATTGTGGGATATTTTGCGAATGCCCACCCTGTATAAAGGGTCTTGCCATTTTGTTCAACCACTAATTGAATAGCGGGGTTGGTCAACTCATTTCCGTTTGACGTGTAAGCATTTTGGCTCATTACAAAATTAGGCAAAAACGGCCCCACTGTAACCCTGATTCCGGAATCTTCCAACTCAAAACTGGATCCCAGAGTGACGGTCTTCATTTCATTGCGTTCTTCATCCTTTTTATTCTTGATCAGAAGCTTGACCGCTTTCCACTTACCTTTTACCCCACCCGGCACATCAATGGCCCGCTCTACTTTGACCGCTTCCTGAACATTGGGGTGGTTTTCGTCTACCGGCTTGCCAGCATAATCAGCATCCACCTGCTGAGCAGGTTTTGATCGGGACCCTTCAAACTGGGAAACATTCAGTTTATTTATATCGGTCGTAGGCAAGTCTGCAATGTCTTCCTTGCTTTCATGGGTGCATCCGATGAACACCGACAACACAAGTATCAGCCAAATTCTATTTTTAATTAAACGTGTCAAATCTTTTACCTTACTCATTATAAAGGATGGCGGAGAGGGAGGGATTCGAACCCTCGGTGAGAGTAAACCCACACACACTTAGCAGGCGTGCGCCTTAAGCCAGCTCGGCCACCTCTCCAGTTTATTTGGACGCTGAGAATATTCAGCGAATTTTTTTAAACAACTGATTTTATTGGGAAATTTATTTAATTATTCGTGGAGGGAGTAAGATTCTATCCCATTGAACCTTCGTTCAACAGTTTTCAAAACCACCGCCTTAAACCAATTGGCCCTTCCTACTTCCTCGTGTATTTATGATAGTTATCCAGTTCCTCGAAAAAGTCAAGAACCTGTTATCTCTAAGGCTCAATATTTGAGTAATATAAAAATTCCAAATTTGTTCAATCCCCAAAACTGACCGAAATTCTAAATATTTATTATTTCGTTTCAAATACGATGGTTTGTACTGAAACATATATCATTAGAACGGCTTGAAGGACAAATTTTTTATTTCTTTTCCGTGGTGAGAACCTTGATAGAACTTTTTGTCCTAAGGAAAGAATATTAATTTTTTTCATTAAATTTTAAAATTATTCGATTTTCCTTAAAAACATTGTTCAAAAAGATCATTAACGAAAGAAGAGCCAGAGGAAGAAAGTGTAAACTCCAGCGAGGCGAATAGGCTATCGTTGACACAAAAATATAGGGAGCAAACAACCCCAAAAAGGCTATTCCAAAACTCAGCGGGAAGTTGAAGAGTGGTTTAGGACGCCAAACCAACGCTAGTAATGCAACAAATAAGCCTGAGGCCAAAAAATACGCTGATATAGACATAGGAATGGGCCAGTTATTGCCGGTTATTATCTCATAGAAGTGCCACAATGGAGTAACACCCTCGTCTTCAAAGCGTGGGTGACCTTTACCGGCAATGAAGAAACCTGCCTCAAGAACCCAGTTCCGCCAACAAACTAGGCCAACGCCTATAACTATTCCACCTGTCCAATAATAAGCCAGTCGATGCCAACCTATTTTAAAGCGCTCCCAATACTCCTTCCATCCTCCAGTTGGACCCTTAACTGGTTCAAGGGTTAATAAAGCTATAGCCGCGATAACACCCAAATGATCTTGTCGTCCCCAATATCCAAGAATGCCGCAAAGGGTAGCCAGAAAAATATTAATCCTGCCGCTTTCACGGGCTTGAAGCAAAAACCAGGCAGCTAGAAACAGGAACAACATTGCTGTGTTCTCACTCATCCCCTGACCAATACAATATCTATAACTCCCATTAAAGGTCATACAAAGGTAGGCCATACTGGTTAAAAAAGCTGTAAGAGGAGGCATTCGAAACTTTAAAGCCAAGCTTCCGAGAAGGGTGGCTGCCCCCAATACACACCAAACATCAAACATTGACCAGGAAACTACAGACTGTCCAAATAATCCACCTGCGAGAGCCCTTACATAAGGATACAATTCCCTGCCCATCACAGCTGACTCTCCCCCGGTAAACCATTCACCTCCGACTACGATTCGACGTGAAAAAAATTGATAGCCTGTCATATCATTTCCCGCAACAAACACATACCACTGCCCAATTTTATGTCCCCAGGTATGCAGAAAGAACACTAGTGAAGGGAGTCCGAAAAATACAAATGTACTTCGTACAATTCGGCTAGAGTGAAAAATTCGGTAATCTTTTTTGATGTAGGTCCAGAAAAGAAATCCTAAACCTGCAAAGATGGTTGATACACCTAGATGAGAAATTTTTGTCACATCCACCTGATTGACCATTTTTAAAACCTTATCAATCATTGGGCCAAAAAATATTGAAACAAAAAGAATTAATGAACTAAAGCCAGCCAATGGCAACGTAAGCACCTGCTCCTTAACCAAAATACCCGCTGTCCATATTGCCCACGCCAGAAAAAACAGGCACATCAATGCATCACTCACCCAACTCAAACCTTTATAGAATGCTATGGTATTTGAATCTAGAGATAAAACAGACTCATCCTGCCAAAAACTTCCTCGGCTCATATTAGAGATCACAGCTTGATTAGACTCAACCCATACTGGAATAAGAGACCATTGAGCTCCCTTGTATTTTAGCTTGCCTGACACCCTCCATTTTCCTTCAGGCAAAAGTGCTACCTGTTTCACTTCTGCAAAACTTTTTACTGGGAAAAGAACAACATCTTTACCTTCCTTATTTTTTGCTAGCAAACTCCCCTCTTCAACCCCTTCTGCAATCAAAGCAAATTGTTTTCCCTCCGGCACAAACAGAGTTCCCTCAATTTCATAAATCGGATTCAAATCTTCGTACCTTTTAACCGAAAGAGGAATGGCCCAATCTAAGGGAAAGTCCATTTTCTCCCTCCAAGGTTTCTGAAGGATTCCTGATGCATTCTGATTCCATGTGGTCGCAAAAGTTTTGACCCAGCCTTCACTAGTCAAAAGGTTAAATTTACCCATCATGTGGCGAGGTTCCTGACGCTTGCACACATCTTTGAAATACACACAATATCCGGTGTCATAAAATAATTCTTCTTGGCTCATTTTTGGGTATGCTTTCACCAGCCATCCCCCTGCAGGTGCCCCAGAATACAGGATGATTTTCACTACCAATATTCCCGCAAGAAAAAAAATAGAATACTTAAATGACAAAAACCTCCTACCTAGAGCAAACAAAAAGGGAATGATGGCTAGAACCACCCAAGTTTCTGCTACACCATTCCAAGGCAAACCATCAAGCCAGGCTGGGACCCTTGAAGGAAGCATCACAATACCTGCCAAAAAAATAATGCCCAGAATCAACCGAAAAGAATTCTTCGTAAAAATTTTTGATGCCAAAGTCATGTAGTTTGCTCCAAAACTGGATGTTTTATTTGGTTATTTGACAAAGCCATTAAGAATGAAAACACCTACGTGGTTTATTTCGGTTTTACATTAGGTTCAATATAAAATTTTTTCACTCAAGAGATGGATGCTTTAAGGGGAATATGAAGATGGGGCTTTTTTTCTTCTAAACATATCTTTTAATCGATGTTCGAACACCGTTGCAGATATATTTTCCGATAATATATTTTTTATCGTTCTAAAGATACGCAAAGGATGACAAATATAACTGATGAAATAATTCGTTAATATAAAAACTGTTCGAACAAAACCTAAAACTCTCCAATTAATTCGCGGATTACTACAAATTACATTCCAGGATAAATAATCACTGTTGAGCGAGGTGAGTTGTAAAAAATAATCATCCCCAATTTTTAAATTTCCATCGGTAAAGAGTTTGCGAAAAATTTCTGTGCCTGGGTAAGGAGAAAAAATAAATACTGGAACTTCGTCCACACCCTTAATAGCCATTTTAATTCCAAATGCAAGCGTCTTAAAAATATCGAACCAGGTTTCATGAGGAAAACCAATTATCAAATTAGTTCTAACTATAATATTTTGTCGCTTGGCCTCGAAAATGGATTCCTCCATTTGATCGAGGTGGATTTTTTTCTTGATATGGACAAGCGTATCTGGGGATGCACTTTCCGGTGCATAAACAAGGTAATTACAACCTGTTTTACTTAGTAATTCCAGCACTTCTCGATCTAATACTTCGCTGCGAGTTCCGCTGGGCAAGGACCATTTGATATTAATATTTTCTTCAATCATCCTCCGGCAAAACTCAACGATCCAACCTTTTTTTGTTATAGCAGTCAAGTCATAAAATTGCAGGCTCGTTATATTATATTTTTTAATATAAAATTTAATTTCTTTAATCGCATCCTCAACATCTCTCAAAATATAACGGGTAGTCCACATCTGAGGGCTTGAGCAAAAGGTGCATCGGTAAGGGCAACCTCTGGAAACTAAAAAAGGCATATCCCTTTCAGACGTCACCCCATAAGATTTTCCAGCGCTCCAAAACTTTTCCAAATAATTTTCCGGCCAATAGGGCCACCCTATTTCATCAATTTTTCTTATTCGTGGTGGAGCTTCCTGACTTCCGATAAAGGTATTTGAGGAATCAATAAAAGCAATTCCTTCCACTTCCTTGAAGTCTCTTTTTGCTGTATAGGCTTCCAATAAATTAAAGAATGTTTGCTCTCCTTCTCCCAGTACACAGACATCCAAGGCTGGACAATCCCGAAGACTATATTCTGGAAGAGCAGTAAAATGTTCGCCCCCGCCAACAAAAAGAATATTAGGAAATTTTTGTTTTATCAGGTTAATCAGGTCACGGTAAACAGGCCACTCCCCCGAAAACATTCCAGAAAAACCAATTACATCTGTAGATTCTGGAATACGGTTTAATATTTCATTAAAGGTAAGACCTTGGCAATTGAACCCGGGATATTTTTCAGGTGCCCAAATTTCGTTCAACCCCTCTGCAATAGCATCCACCCAAGTTGTTTCATAGCCTTCTGAACGAAGAAACCCATCAACATAGGCCATTCCTATAGCCGTGGTCGCTTCATTATTTACGGCGCCCTCCCTGAAAACCAGCGGGCCACGCACCAAAGTAACTTTAAGATCTTTTTTGTTCATTGCTTGAAAACGGGTGAGTTTAATATTTTTTGAGGACTGGTTTCTATAAAACAGCAAATAGTTAAATATTTTTCCCGGTACGCAGTTCTATTAGTTTTTCGAATTAAAGGTTTCTTTTTTCCAGAAACGTAAAGTTTTTAAAAGGCTGTGGCCATAAGCATAATGTGGCTTACTTTGCAAAATGGTCTTCACAGTAGACGAAGAATCATAGGGATATGAAGCCAACCCAATATCTGTCTTTTTTGTAGATTTCTTTTTAATTCCGAAATGTTTTATAAATTGAAGCAATGTTCTTTCGGTCTTCGTTTCCTCAATATTTCGCATTACATTGAAAAAAGATTTCATAAATAAAAGTGGGTGATAGATCATCCTCGTTAAATGGAATCCTATATAAGCTTTGAGCCTTAGGGAATTGAGCTCTTCCGCGTCCATATAATCGTTCCAGGATACGGCCTTGTTCATGTCCCCAACTGCTAAAAGATCAAGGAAATCCATTTCCTGGTTTTTCTTTTTAGCAACTTTCCATAATGGAGTACCCGGTAATGGAATAAATAAACCAAAAGCCACTTCATCAATCCCGCATTTAGCTAGTTCCTTGGCGTAATTTATAGTTTCTTGAACCTCGCTGCGAGTTTCTCCCGGAAGCCCAATAATAAAATACGCTGCCACTTTCAATCCCAAATTATGCGCCAAAGCCCCACAATCTTTTAGTTGAGCCAAGTCAAAATCTTTACCTTTCTCAATAATTTCTTTTAGGACTCTTTCTGATCCGGTTTCCGGGGCCAAAGTAACATGAAGGCAACCACTTTCCCTCATTTTGGTAAGCATTTCACTATCTGTCACACTCGCCCGAATTCCATTAGGGGTCTGCCATTTTATATTTAGGTCACGATCAAGAATTTCATCGCAAATTCCAATCAAACGCTCTTTATTTATGGTCATGTTATCGTCTTCAAAATGAAATTCATTTATTCCCCACTCTTTAAGGCAATATTCCATTTCATCGACAACATCCATTGGGGTTCTCGCTATCCATACTGTTCTTCTTGATTCGCAAAAGGTGCATCCGTATGGGCAACCTCTGGAGCTTAAAATTGAGGTCCACCTCCCTGAGGAAGGCCCATGTCCTTCTTGAGCCTGAATATAATTTTCCATCGGTAACAAATGTCGAGCTGGAAAAGGTATATTATCCTGATTTAAGTTTTTAATTCTTTTACTTGAATTTAATACAATAATGTTCCCAGATTTATCCCGAGTAGCCAACCCTGAAAGCTCGTTTAATTCTAACTTTCCATCCAAATAATTTACCAGTCCCAATAAGCTTTCTTCACCTTCTCCTATGGCTACAAAATCAACTTCTGGAACATTTTTTAGTATTTCATCATAAAGAGCAGAAGGGTGAGGACCCCCTAACACTATTTTCTTTTCAGGATATGCCTTGCGAATTTCCTGACACAGCACTTCGACCGCCGGGTAAGCAAAGGAAAACAAGTTAGAAATCCCCACCAAATTGGTGTCAGAATCAATTCTTCTGATAATTTCTGACACTTTTAACCCTCTTAAAAAAGACCCTTTTTCAAAAGAATTGATTTCATGTGGGTCTTCTCCTAATGCGTCAATGATTTGGACGGGATAGTCGTTTCCAATGAGGAAAGAAGCCAAATAGGCTACACCCAAGGGGGGAGTCAGGCCGGCTGCAACTTGACCCTTGCTGAAAATTTGCTGAGGGTTAATTAATGTCGTTTTTGTTCTCATATTTTGCAAATTAATTGCTCAAGTTCTTCCCGCATTATAGCATTGCATAATAAGCACTATTACATATATTATATGATTTATTTTGCTGTCGTATTAGGTTCTCTGAAGTTTTTTCTCAAACTGTCGATAATAATCAGACTCTCTAAACTTAACGGCTTAAGAAGTATTTTTCTTGATTAATTTGCTTATACTCCCTAAATTCCATACATAAATCTCTGGTCTTCATTTAACCCCTTCCTTTTAGAAGCAGGATCACAGAGACAGGATTATCGGAGGCAAATCTTGCAAATCACCCATTGCAGAAGAATTCCAAATGATTTTTAAAGCTGGATTGATCGGTTATGGATATTGGGGACCCATATTGCTGCGCAATTTCAGTTCTCATAGTGATGTTGAGATAAAAATAATTTGCGATCGAAACCCTTCCAAATTAGAAAGTGCCTTAACTATTTCGCCTTCAAGCCAAGTAAGCCAAAATGCTGAAAGTATATTTTCTGACCCTGATATTGATTTTGTAATTATCGCCACCCAAGGAAAATCACATTATGATCTGGTAAAAAAAGGGTTACTTTCAGGTAAACATATTTTTGTTGAAAAACCCTTCGCATTAAATTTAGAACAGGCCAAGGAACTGGTTGAAATAAATAAACAATGTGATTTACAAATAATGGTAGATCATACTTTTTTGTTTACCCCAGAGTATCAAGTCGTAAAAGAAATTATCCGTAATCAAGACCTGGGAAAATTATTTCATTTTCATTCGACAAGAGCAGATTTTGGAAGGTTTCAAAGCGATATAAATATTTTAGGGCACCTGATGTACCATGATGCTTATATTTTATTAGATCTTTTTGGTGAACAAAAACCTATAAACATAAAAGCCTCTGGAACAGCACATATCATTAATCCTTTGGAAGATACCGCAGTGGTCTCAATAATTTACCCAAATGGATTTAATGCGGACATTATTAACAATATGTTATGCCCAATAAAGGAACGTAAAATATTTATAGCTGGTGAAAAAGCCATTCTTCTTTGGGATGATATGGCTATAAACGGTAATAAGTTGAAACTTTATAATAATAAAATAGTTTCCTATGATAGTAAAAGTGGGAACTTAGAATACCCATCTAATAATTCAATTAAAACTTTGACGGTTTCCTCCAAACAAGCTATAGAAAATGAAGTAGACTATTTTATTTCCTGCCTGAAAGATGGTGATAAACCCAAGAATGATGAAAATGCGGGTTTACAAGTCATGCAATTTTTAGAAAATATTAATATCGCTATGCGCGCTTAAAGAGTAACAAACTAAAATATTGAGTAATTTGAAGTTAGACATAACCATACCGATTTTGAATGAAGAGTCCCGATTAGAGAGAGGTGTAACTAAAACTGTTGAGTTTCTCGAAAAAAGCGAAATTAAAAATTACTCCATCACCCTTGCGGACAATGGATCGACTGATAACACAGAAAAGTTAGCCACAAACTTGACCGAACGCTTCCCAGCAGTTAGGGCTCTTAAAGTGGACAGAAGAGGGGTGGGGTTGGCTTTAAAACAATCATGGGCCTCCTCGGATGCCGATTTAATTGGGTATATGGATGTAGATCTCGCTACTGATTTAAACCACATCTTAGAGGTCTACCAGATTTTTCAAAATAATGATGAAGTAGATATAATTAATGGATCCAGGCTTCTTCCTAATTCTCAAGTTTCAAATCGCTCAATACTACGAGGGATCACTTCTCGTGGATTTAACTTTCTTTTAAATACCATGCTTGATGTAAAGTTTTCTGATGGGATGTGTGGTTTTAAATTCCTAAAAAAAACTTCTTATGACAAAATTTTTCAATCAGGCTTGGAAAACGACGGGTGGTTTTTTTGCACCGAGCTTTTAGTTAAAGCTGAATGGATGGGAATGAGGATTTGTGAAATCCCCGTAAAGTGGGAAGATGATGATGACTCCAGAGTCCGACTGTTTAAAACAATCATGAGTTACTCTAAAGAAATTAAGCGTCTAAAACTACAGAAGGCTCAAAAATATTAAATGAGGGATGTTAAAAATTTTGATTTTGTTATTTTTGGCGGGGGAATATTCGGCTTGTTTGCCGCCAACCTTTTGGGGAAAAAAGGATTAAAAGTTTGCGTCGTCGAACTTGATAGTAAAGTTTTTGGCAGAGCCTCATGTATTAATCAAGCCCGAGTGCATCAAGGCTATCATTACCCCAGAAGTCTTTCGACGGCAATAACATCGGCCAAATATTTCAACCGATTTGTTAAAGATTTTGAGGCGGCAATAAATAACAAGTTTAAGAAAATTTATGCTATATCGAATCGTAGTTCCTTTACTTCCAATCGGCAATTTTTGAGGTTTTGTGAATTCTGCCATATACCAGCAAAACCTGTTGACCCATCTCTATATTTTAATCCTAAAACAGTGGAAGGAGCTTATGAAAGTGAGGAATTTGCGTTTGATCCTGGCTTGGTGAAAGAAATTCTACTTGAAAGAAATAAAAAATTTAAAAATATAACGTATTATTTCAATGAGCAATTAACTAACACTCATGAAGATAAACCTTATTTTAATTTAGAATTTACCAGCGGCTTAAAAATTAAATCGCAGGGAATTTTTAATTGTACTTACGCTAGTGTGAACCAAATTTTAGATTTGTTCGGATTTGATTTATTCGATATAAAATATGAAATCTGTGAGGTTGCTTTGTGTAGCGTAGATCCAAAAATGCAGAACTTAGGGATCACTATGATGGATGGGCCTTTTTTCTCAATTATGCCTTATGGAAAAAATGTCTTACACACTCTTACCGCTGTTGAGTTTACTCCTCGAAGAACATCTGAAAATCAACTACCTCATTTTTCATGCCAGGATTCTGTTGCTGATTGTGCTCCAAATATTCTTCAAAATTGTAATACATGCCCCTCCAAACCAAAATCTTCATATAAAGATATGTGGCAACTGGCATTTAAATATTTAAAACCTGAGTTTAAGGTTGACTACAAAGGCTCGCTATTTGCCATTAAACCTATTTTAAAGTTTTCTGAAATGGATGATTCTCGCCCAACTATTGTCCAAACCTATTCAGAAAATCCTAAATTTATTACCGTCCTTTCTGGAAAAGCCAATGCCATCTATGAACTGGAGCAAATAACAAATGCAATATAAAGAAAAGGGGTACATATCCCTAGTTTGCTACTTAAGTAATGATGCCGATGTAATAGAACCTTTCCTGCAGGAAATAATGCCTCTAATCAGGGAAACTTTCGAAAACTATCAATTGGTATTTGTGGATGATTTTTCGTCTGACAAGACTTTTGAAACAACTGTAAAAGCGTTGGAAGAAATAAATGTTCCTGGGTCCGTTCTTCGTCTATCCCAAAAACATGGAAGCGAAAGAGGCATCCTGGCAGGATTAGATAAAGCTGTGGGAGACTTTATTATTGAATTTAGCTGCCCTGTTATAGATTTTCCTTTGAACCTTATCAGCCAGTCATTCGAAGCTATTAAATCTGGCAAAGATATTGCGGTGATTCATCCCGAAAATCCTTCAAACTTCACCACAAAATTTTATTACTTTTTATTTAACAAACTATCTTATTTGAATGAACCTCTAGCTACCGAGCGAGTTTTAGTAATGACTCGTCGAGCTTTAAATTCTATTCTTAGTATTGATGAACGGATTCGGTATAAAAAAGCTCTTTTATCTTTAGCTGGTTTTCCTAAAAAGAATATTCCTTACAAACCAACTAATAATAACTATGTTGATAAAAGATCCTTCTCAGAAAAAATATTATCTGCATTTGAAAATTTTGCTTCCTATACCTCCATTGGATCCAGGGCTCCTATTTTCCTTTCTGCAATATTTTTAATGGTTTCAATGGTGATAGGAGTCTGGGTTACCTACAATTATTTTTTTCTGGAAAATGTCGCTGGGGTAGGGTGGGTAAGTATAATGGGCTTTATGTCAATATCATTTTCAGGATTGTTTTTTCTGCTAGGAATTTTAAGTGAATATGTAACTAAAATTCTCAGAGAAATTGTAAACATCCCTATTTATACTATTGGGCAGACATATACCAGTTCCAGCTCAAATGAAGAGGATCAAACGCCCTCTCCCTAACAATAATGAGTGGTAGTCATAGGAGGAACCATGGGGTGCTACGATCAGACGGTGCTCCTTGGTCTTCATGCCCCGAGAAGGTGGCGGAGGGAGTAGGATTCGAACCCACGGAACTTTCGTTCAACGGTTTTCAAGACCGCCGCCTTAAACCACTCGGCCATCCCTCCTAAATATCGTGAACCCGCTTATATTTATCTACTTGCGGGTAAAAGTCAAGCGGACTGTTCTTACCATAAACTCAAGGCGTTAAAACGATAATGTTTCCTGCCCATGTAAATAGGGACGCAACGCTTCCGGGACAAGCACTGTTCCATCTTCTTGCTGGTAGTTTTCTAGCAATGCGACAAATAATCTTCCGGCCGCAAGACCTGATCCGTTTAAAGTATGGACAAATTCCGGTTTACCCCCAGTACGTTTTTTACACCGTATTTGGGCACGTCGAGCCTGGTAGTCGGTAAAACTACTACAAGACGAAATTTCCCGGTAGGTATCTTGACTGGGAAGCCATACTTCCAGATCATAAGTTTTTGCGGCAGAGAAGCCTAGGTCACCGGTACACAATTCCATCACCCGGTAATGCAGGTTAAGTTTTTTTAGAATAGATTCTGCATTTTCGACCAGTTTCTCAAGCTCTGCCGGCGACTCGTCCGGATGGCTAAATTTGACCAGCTCTACTTTGTCGAATTGGTGTTGCCGAATTAATCCCTGCGTGTCTTTTCCATATGACCCCGCCTCTCGTCTAAAACAAGGCGTGTAGGCAGCATAACAGATCGGCAAGGATTCCTCCTCCAGGATTTCATCACGATGAAAATTGGTAACAGGAACTTCAGCTGTGGGGATTAGATATAAAGGGTCATCTCGGGTGGCGAACAATTCTTCCTCAAATTTTGGCAGCTGTCCGGTACCCTGCATACTTTCTTTATTGACCAGGAAAGGGGGATACAATTCCTGGTAACCATTTTCCCGGGTTTGCACATCGATCATGAAATTAATCAAGGCGCGTAACAGACCGGCCCCCTGACCTTTATATACAGCGAATCGAGCCCCTGAAATTTTTGCGGCTCTTTTTAAGTCGATCAGGTCAAGTTTTTCCCCGATTTCTACGTGGTTCTTTGGTTGGAATGTAAACTCGGGTTTCGTTCCCCAATTGCGCACCATTCGATTCGCGCTTTCATCATTACCATCAGGAATAGAATCATCGGGGAGATTAGGGATTCCAAGTAGCTTTTCTTGAACCTGTTGTTCCCAGGCTTGGATTTTATCGTCTAACTCTTTTATAGATATATTAATGGTCCGGACCTCTTCCATAATTTCGGAAGCGTCTTGACCTTTCTGTTTTAGCTGACCAACTTCTGCAGAAAGTTTCTTTTTTCTGCTTTTTAGTAATTCTGACTCCTGGAGCCCTATGCGCCGGTCTTTTTCTGGTTTAAGCAGTTCATCCAGTTCTTTAAAATCACCGCCTCGACGTTTGAGTTGGTTTTTTACCGCTTCTGGATTATCACGAATGATTTTTAAGTCGAGCATCAGTGTTGCTTTTTCATCCTTTTTTCAATGCCTACCAGTTTCATTTTGAGTATGGCGGGGTAAATATAGCGTCCTTCCAAAGCCTTGAATCTATTATAAGCATCTTGTAAATGTCCTTCTTCTTCCAGACATGAGGCGACAACAAAATCCATATCTTCTTTAAAACGACTATCTGAATATTCCAAATTAAAATGCCGGTAGTGTTCTCTCGCTTCTGGGCACCGGCCCAATGCATAAAGAATTTCGATAATTTTAAATTTGGTTTCTTCTGCCCAAGAACTACGCGGATAATTTTCCAGCAGTATATTCAGTTCCACCAAAGCCTGTTCGTAGTTTTGTTTTTTATAGTAAATGGAAGCGATTCGGTATTGATGGTTACCATTTTCATTTTCACTTTTATAATTATTGATTAAATTTTGATATTCAATGATGGCTTGATCATAATCCTTTAAACCAAATTCAGCAATTTCAGCAATATATTTTTGGGCAGGATAACTATATTCCCCCGCGCGATTCATTTGCATGACTTCCTGAAAATATATAAGAGCCTGCGTACTATTGTTTAAACTAAAATGATGGATTTCACCAAGGCGAAACAAGGCTTCTTCTGCTTCTGCCCCGGAAGAAAAATTTTTCAGCACCTCATTGAACATTTCGATAGCACTGTGGTTTCTACCTTGAATCCATTCTTCATTTGCTTTCTGAAGGAGAGGATCCATCTGTTCTGAGCAGGAGACAAAGAAAACCCATACCAGAAAAAATACTCTGGTCATCATTTGGGTTTTAATCAAACCGTTTTCATATGAGCTGGATTGTATTGAAATGAGATTTCCAGATATCCGGGGGTTCACATCCATAAACAGGAAAGTTTTATTCGACCAGTTTTTCTATGCTAACAACCTGATTGCCTTCCCCAATACCAACCAAACGAACTCCTTGGGTATTTCGGCCTATTAATGATATTTCGTTAACTCGCATGCGTACAATATTTCCATCTGAGGTGATGACCAGGAGTTGGTCAGATTCATCCACCTGTTGCACACCCACCACAGTTCCTATTTTTTCATTGCAACGGATAGTCATTACACCCAAACCGCCCCGACCCTGTACTGGATACTCTTCCATTTGAGTTCTCTTGCCATAACCCCGAGAAGTTACAGTGAGGAGTTTGTTTCCGGGGTGGACTATTTCCGCTCCAACCACCTCATCCTCTTTTTTAAGACGGATACCACGAACTCCCCGACCTGTACGGCCAATGGGGCGCACTTCTTTTTCAGAAAAGCGAATGGAAAATCCTTTTGCGGTGGCAAGCAATATATCGCTTTCACCATCACATAGTTCGGCGCCTATAACCCTGTCTCCCTCATCTATCGTTAACCCAATAATACCTCCCTGACGAGGTTTGCTATAAGCCATTAAGGAGGTCTTTTTAACGATGCCTCGTTCAGTAGCAATCATTACAAACTTATCTTCTTCAAATTCCCTGACAGAAAGAATGCTGGCAATGGATTCACCGGGCTGAAGCCGTAAAAGATTGGCAATGGATTTTCCTTTGGCGATCCTGCTCACATCTGGAATAGAGAAAACCCTCAACCAGTGAATTTTACCTGTGCTGGTGAACACTAGAAGGTGGCTCAGTGTTGAGGCAATGAAAAGTTTTTCGACCACATCTTCTTCCTTAAGATTCATGCCTCGAATTCCTTTTCCCCCTCTTCTTTGAGCCCGGTAATTATCAACGGTTTGTCGTTTAATATAACCGCTCCGGGTATAAACAACGACTACGTCTTCATCGGCGATGAGGTCTTCTATGTCTATATCACCTTCATCTGTATCAACAATTTCTGTTCTACGCTCATTGCTATATTTATTTCTAATTTCCGTCAACTCTTCCTTGATGATATTGAGCTTAACTTCTTCATGGGCGAGGATATTCAAAAGTTCTTTAATGCGGTTTCGTGTTTCTTCGAGGTCTTCAATAATTTTTTGTCGCTCTAGGCCCGTGAGACGTTGTAGCCGCATTTCAAGAATGGCTTTGGCTTGAATTTCTGACAACCCGAACTCGGTCATCAGTCCATCACGTGCAGTAGCCGGGTCCTCTGCGTTGCGGATAAGCTGGACCACTGCATCCAGGTTATCAAGAGCCGTAGCTAATCCTTCAAGAATATGTTCCTTCTCGCGAGCCTTTTTTAAGTCAAACTCAGTCCTCCGAGTCACTACTTCTTTGCGAAACAAAATGAAATAGTGCAAGAACTCTTTCAAGTTCAGAATTCTGGGTTGCTGATTCACCAAGGCCAAAAGAATGACGCCGAAAGTATCCTGAAGCTGGGTATTTTTATAAATAGAATTTAAAACAACCTGACCCATAACACCCTTTTTTAATTCCACCACAACACGGATACCATCTCGATCAGACTCGTCTCTCAGATCCGAAATTCCTTCCAATCGCTTATCTCTCACCAATTCGGCAATTTTTTCTACCAGCTTGGCCTTATTAACTTGATAGGGTAGCTCGTTGATGATGATCCGCTCCCGGTCTCCTTTTTCCATTGGTTCAATTTCAGCCCGCCCACGAACCCGAATTATCCCTCGACCTGTTCGATAAGCAGACCTAATTCCATTTCTTCCCAGTATTACACCTCGAGTGGGGAAATCAGGTCCTGGAACGATCTCGATAAGGTCTTCCACTGAACAATCGGGGTTTTCAATAACGTAGATTGCAGAATCTATGACCTCGCTCAAGTTATGCGGAGGAATATTGGTCGCCATTCCCACGGCAATTCCAGACGAGCCATTTACTAGTAAGTTTGGAAAACTTGCCGGCAAGACGGAAGGTTCTTCCAAAGAATCATCATAGTTAGGAATAAATTGAACGGTATCTTTTTCTAAATCCCGGAGCAGTTCAGCGGTGATTTCTTCCATTCTAATTTCTGTGTAACGCATCGCCGCAGCGGAATCCCCATCAATCGAACCAAAGTTTCCCTGACCATCAACAAGGGGATATCTTAAAGAAAACTCCTGCGCCATGCGGACGATGGTGTCATAAATCGCTTGGTCACCATGCGGATGATACTTACCCATTACATCACCAACTATACGAGCAGATTTTTTGTAGGGCTTGTTGGAGACATTTCCGGTTTCATGCATCGCAAAGAGTGCGCGTCGGTGAACAGGCTTTAAACCATCCCGAACATCGGGTAAAGCGCGACCAATGATTACGCTCATTGCGTAATCAAGGTACGAGCTTTTCATCTCATCATCTATATTGATCTGGTCAATCGTTTCCGGCATTCAAATACCTTTCTATACAATATTTTCCAAATTGACCGGGCTTCGTCAGGAGGAGTTATGTTATTTCTAAAATCTTGAGTCTGTTGTGTATCTTCATCGGTCCTTACACCTCGGTGGCAAGGCTAAATATCCACATTTCTTACCTGTAGCGCATTTTTCTGAATGAATTCACGGCGAGGTTCAACTTCTTCCCCCATTAATGTGGTAAACAAATCTTCGGAGGCAACCAGATCATCGGCCCGAACCTGTAAAAGAATTCTAACTTCTGGATCCATGGTTGTTTCCCAAAGCTGGTCAGCATTCATCTCTCCAAGACCCTTATAGCGCTGAATGTATATCCCTTTTTTAGCTAAATTAAAAACGGCCCGCAATAGATCGTGTTTGGAATTGGCAGTAATACTATCCCCGTTATTGTGTAAAACAAAAGGTGGGTAATCATGCGCTTTAATGGGCTCATAGATATCTATGATATTTTGGATAATTACTGACTCCATAAACTCAGCATTGAACTTTAGCTGAAAGTCTCGCCCATTATTGGAACCGAACATTATTATTTGATAGTTTCCCTTTTCGGGATCGAACATCAATTGAAAGTGAACATCCTTCAGCTCCTTGTTCAAGTCCACTTTCTTAAAGTCGTGCGAAGTTTTACCAAAAACCGGGGAAGGATTCCCTTCTTCTATTTCTATTAAAAATTCTTTTAGTCTGTTTATGTTTTCAGTGTTGAGCTCAACGCTGTCCGTAAACTGAATAGGAACATTTAGGTATTGCGATTTATATTGGTATTTTTCTTTACTTTCTTCATCAATCAGGGAATCGAGAATATGAATAATTGTTTCCATTACCTGTTCAAGACTTCCAAAAGCTTCTTTTTTCACGCCCAACTCTACCAACACATTTAAAACTGCTCTCGGAATATTATTCCTGACAACCTGATTAAAGCATTCCTCAAATCGATAGAGATCGCTTATTAGCTGACTAAGTTCTCTTCCAAGTATTCTATGTTCGTTTTTTTGCGATGTTATTTCGAGTTTTTCTATGCCCTGGTCCATCAAAAACTGAAAGAGTAGCTTGTCATCTTTTAAATAAGTTTCCTTCTTTCCTTTTTTTGTTTTATAGAGCGGGGGCTGCGCTATATACAAACAACCCTTTTCAATCAATTGTGGCATTTGACGAAAAAAGAAGGTCAACAACAAGGTTCTGATGTGAGCACCATCTACATCAGCGTCGGTCATTATAATAACTTTGTGGTAGCGTAGACTTTCAATTTTAAAATCAACTCCAATTCCCGTTCCCAAAGCTGTAATAAGCATACGAATTTGTTCGCTGTTTATCATTTTTTCTGTGCGGGCTTTTTCGACGTTAAGAATTTTTCCTCTCATTGGTAAAATCGCTTGAAACTTTCTATCACGACCCTGCTTTGCGGTACCACCAGCGGAGTCACCCTCTACAATATAAATTTCTGAGGATTCAGGATCTTTTTCAGAACAATCTGCTAATTTTCCGGGTAGCGAACTTACTTCAAGCGAATTTTTTCTTCGTACAAGATCTTTTGCCTTTTTTGCGGCCTCTCGAGCTTGTGCAGCACTTATTATTTTTGCTACAATTTTTTTAGCTATTGACGGCTGTTCCTCAAACAATTGGCCCAACTTCTCGTTAACAATTTGTTCGACAATCCCCTTTACATCGGTGTTGCCTAACTTACCTTTTGTTTGGCCCTCAAATTGGGGTTCGGGGATCTTAATGCTTAGCACCAGAACCAAGCCTTCTCGCGCATCGTCCCCGGTCAGCGCCACCCCTGAGTTTTTTAACAAATTGTTTTGCGTTGCATAGCTATTAATTGTTCTGGTTAAAGCTGACTTGAAACCGCTTAAATGAGTGCCCCCATCTCTTGTATTAACATTATTTACAAAAGTGAAAACCTCTTCAACGTAACTATCGTTATATTGAAGAGCTAGCTCCAAATCACAATTATCTTTATTCCGTTCAATATAAATGGGGTCTTGATGGATTGTTTTTTTGTTTTTACTTAAATGTTCTACAAATGAAAAAATTCCCCCTTCAAATAAAAAGGCATCATCCTTTCCATCTCTTTCGTCGTGTATATGAATTTTTAACCCTTTATTTAAAAAAGCTAGCTCCCGAAGACGGTTAGATAAAATCTGAAATCGAAAGTTAAGATCTTCAAAAATTTCATCATCTGGATTAAAAATTATTTTTGTGCCTGAAGAACTTGTCTTCCCTGTTTCCTCTAGCTTTGAAATAGGTTTTCCACGACTATACTTTTGATTATATGTTTTTCCCTCTCTCTTTATTTCCAGGCTTAACGATTCAGATAAAGCATTTACTACTGATACCCCAACACCGTGTAACCCCGCTGATACTTTATAGGAGTCTTTATCAAACTTTCCTCCTGCATGAAGAACCGTCATCACAACTTCCGCTGCTGAAATATTTCTATCAGAATGCAGGTCTACAGGAATTCCCCGTCCATTGTCTGACACTGTTACCGTGCCATTGATATGCAATACAACTTCAATTTCGGTACAAAAACCAGCAATTGCTTCATCAACACTGTTGTCGACTAATTCAAATACCAAGTGATGCAAACCATCTAAACCCGTTCCACCAATATACATCGCAGGTCTTTTTCGAACAGCTTCCAAACCTTCCAGAATTTTAATATTTGAAGAATCGTATGCAGTTTTTTGAGATGTGTTCATATATGTTTAATAGTTACTTTATAAAAAAAATTTATATTTATTTATAGTTGTAGTAGTAGGGCCTGAAAGTATGTGGAAAAACCTTCTAAATATTTAAAACTAAAGGTGGATTTTAAAGAAGAACCTGTTAGTAAAACTGCTTTTTTTGAGTAAGGGTGGGGAAAAGATTTACTCTATAAATTATACCTTATTTTGCCTGTTTTTTTCAGGTTTTTTTAACATGTTTTTAACAGATTATCCTTTTTCAATATGCTCGATAATCTCTTGAATAGATGCCTTTAGGTCATTGTTTTCTTTAATTAAACCGGATATCTTTTTATAAGAGAAAATCACAGTTGTGTGATCTTTACCACCAAACTGGCGACCTATCTCTGGGAGCGAGGATTTGGTGTGCTCCCGGCACAAAAACATAGCTATTTGCCGTGGAACAGAAATGTCGCGGGTGCGTCTCTTAGATTTGATATCAGAGACCTTAATATCGTAATACTTGGCGACAGATTTCATTATATTTGTGATAGTAAAGTGCTTGTTTTTATCTAGAGTAAAGTCTTTTAATACTTCTTTAGTTAATTCTAGATCGAGTTCTTGGTGGGTGAAGGAGGAAAAGGCAATTACTCGAAGCAAAAACCCCTCTAGCTCACGAATGTTGGATTTTATATTACTAGCAATAAAGATGGCGACATCTTGAGGAATGGTTTTTTGGTGAATATCAGCTTTCTTGTATAAAATCGCTACTTTTGTTTCCAAATCAGGGGGGTTGATATCAGCGACCAAGCCAGACTCAAACCGAGACCTCAATCGTTCTTCCATGTTATGAATGTCTTTGGGGTACCGATCGCTGGAAATTACCAACTGCTTGTGTGACTCGTAAAGGGCGTTAAAAGTATAAAAGAACTCTTCCTGGGTCCTCTCCTTCCCCGCAATGAACTGAATATCATCGACCAAAAGCACGTCTAATGGTCGATACCGCTTGCGGAAAAAAGGCATCTTGTCCTTTTTAATGGACTCAATGAGGTCAACGGTAAAACTTTCAGCAGAAATATATCGAACTCGGGATCCAGGGTTGTTTTCACAAATTTTATTGCCAATGGCATGCAACAGATGGGTTTTACCTAACCCAACCGATCCATATAAAAATAAAGGGTTATAAGCTAATGCGGGGTGGGTGGAAATGGCCAAAGCAGCCGCATGAGCAAACTGATTGCTCGTTCCAACCACAAAATTAGAAAAATTATATTTTGGGTTTAGAGAGGATAAATCCCCGGGAAATAAGTTTTGATTCGGTTCAATAACCGAAACTTCTTTCAGTTCATTATTTGGTTCCAATTGGGCATGTTTTTCGGGTTCAATGCAGAAATCAACAAGAATTGGTTTTTCTGTTACTGACATTAAGGTAGATTCGATGAGATCTCGGTAGTTCTCAATAAGGCATTTTCTATAAAACTGATTTGGAACCGCAATGGTTATTAGACCACCATCTAAAGTTCTCGGATAGGTAGGGGAAAACCAAGTAGAGTAGTTTTCGGGCAGTATCTGCCCTTCAATTTTTTCTAGACATCTTTTCCAAAGAGTTTCTTTGGCTTCCATAGTTTTTGGAACCAAACAATGAGTTATAAGGGGGAGATTGGCGTCCAATATATAAAATACGTGTCTTAATAGCAACTGCAAAAAACTTAAAAAAGTCCAAAGCTCTTCAACCCCCATGTTAACAAAAGTTTTCCAAGCAGGTTTTTTTGCCTGTCTGTCCAAAAAAGAATTATTCTTTGAAGTATCTTCCCCTACTTAATTTTTAAATGATAAAAAACATGTAATTCCAATAGGTTGGAAGAATAGAACCTTGTCCTCAATTACATAGTTAAGAAGCTTTACTTTGAAGTCTTTATAATTTGCAGAACTTAGCTTATAAAAGGTTTTTTGGGCCCCAGTTTTATTTTAGCCCAACCTTACTTAATTTCTTTTTAATCCTTTAGTGCACAGGGCTTTTGCCCACATCTTAATAAAATGTAAAACCTTTGGTTTTTGACATTTTATTATGAGTTTGTTCATTATTAATAGTCTTCTGTAGGATTCGTTGAGTGTCTTTTCTTTTGATAAGGTTTAACTGGTAAAAGTTTTGAGTACCAATTTGATCATTTTGGATATGATGGCTAAAACCTAATGGGAAGTTAAGATATGGCTTGTAAAGGTAGAAAACAAGATTGCTTGGTTTTAGTCGATATTTTAGTGGGAAGGTGGAGCTAATCTCTCGGGAAAGATAAGAGGCCGCGGTCTCAAGTTAGCTAAGAACAAGAAATGGTGAAGGGCTTAATGCTCCTTAGCGACCAAACCCTAAAGTTATTAGGCGGAGAATTTTGCAATTATTTCTCTAATTTGTGAAACCACCGTTTTAATATTCATGGGTTTGGTAATAATTCCATCCATCCCTGAACTTAAATACGTAATATGATCGCTCTGTTCGTTATTTGCGGTCATTGCTATTATGGGTGTCGGAAGGCGGGAAGGTTGGGAAGACTCAAGCTCCCGGATTTTGGATGTAGATTCTAATCCATCCATTACTGGCATATGAATATCCATCAAGACAACATCAAATGAGTTTTCCTTGAAGGCTTCAAAAGCCAGAAGGCCATTTTCGACTGCAGTAATTTCGTGGCCTCGTTTCTTTAACAACTTTGATGCCAAGGCCAGGTTTACTGCTGTATCATCCGCGAGTAAAATTTTGAGAGGGGGCCCCGGATCTTTTTTCTTTTCAATGGGCTTTGAATTATCAATATCCGACTCGTTCATAGCACCTATTATGCCCATCGAGAATAAGAATGTAAATTTAAATTGTAAGAAAATGATGTTGGTTACAGCGCGCTGATGACCCGGCCAACAATGGGGTTCGGATTTTCAATAGGATTGATAATTTTTACTTGAGAAGTTGGGTTGATAAATCTCAGATTTAACAAATCAGGCTGAATTTTGTTTTTTGGAATTGAGTATTTTTGAAATATTTGTTTTGTAAATGGGGTTCCTTTGCGATAATAGCCAAATAATATGCGTACCTGAATTGGTTAATAGTTATGAAAATTATTGTTTGTGTTAAACAGGTTCTTGATACAGCTGCGGCTATTCAGATTGATAACAGGCGGGTGGTTTCACCTGGGAGTCCCCGCATTATTAATCCTTATGATGAATTTGCCATTGAAGAGGCCGTACGCATTAAGGAAAAAAAGCCTGATACCGAAATCACAATTTTATCCTTGGGTCCTGAATGTTTTAAAGATTCGATCAAAAAAGCTTTGGCAATGGGTGCAGATAAAGCTGTGCACTTGATGGATCCAAAATTTGATGGATTGGATTCTTATGCTATTGGCAGTATCTTCATGCGCTATATAAAAAATATTCCATTCGATTTAATTCTTTGTGGGAGGCAAGCTGTTGATGTGGATCTGGCTCAAACGGGTCCAATCCTGGCAACTTTTTTGGGCATTCCTTTTGTAACCGTGGTGACTGGGATAGAATTTTCTGATGATTTTAAGCAAACCAAAATTACCCGTCAGGTAGAGGGGGGTGCTGAAATACGCGAGTTGGAACTTCCACTGTTGTTGACCTGCCAGAAAGGTCTTAATGAACCACGCTTACCTTCCCTTAAAGGTATAATGGCCGCGAAGAAGAAAGAAATTATAACTCTTTCGGGTGCCGACCTTGGCATTGAGGAAAATGCTTTTTCCATGGATGACAATAGAGTTGAGGAGGTAAATCTTTCCTTGCCTCTGGAACGAAAAAAGGGAATAATTCTAGAAGGCAGTGATGATGAAATCGGTAGCAATCTTGTTCGACTGTTGCGTGATGAAGAAAAAATTATTTAATTAGAAATAATAAACTAATATGAGTGAAACTTCAGATTCCACCAACCCCAGTGGTATAAAAGTTCTTGTGCAAAAATATAAAGGCCAAATTGGGATTGGTCTCCTGGTTTTGTATGTTTTTCTTCTTGGGCTGGGAACCGTTGGTGAAATTTGGGAAATTGAGTGGATTTTGGACCTTCCCCTGTTTCGGCCCCCCGGTAAATATTGACGTTTCTACATAGCGATTCACTTCATTTAATATATAGCCATAATGGGCAATATATTGATAATGGCTTTGGTTCGCTTTCACTAGCCCCTTTATTTTTTGTTAACGTTGTCTGAGGTTCCAATTGTTTTTTAATCATTGGAGTTTTTTGTGAGTGGAGAGCAAATTCTTGGCGTTGTGGTTGAGCATGACCTTGAGGGAATTAAACCTGTTTCCTTTGAGGTAATAAATGCGGCCCGAAAACTCGCCGATCAAGTTTCTGGCAAGGTCATTGTTTTTTGTTTAGGCTTTAATGAAGAGGGAGCGGCAGATCTTTTTATCCGCAGTGGGGCAGATGAAGTTCGGTTTCTTAACCATCCTGATTTGAAAACTTATATTCATGAAAATTATGCTTTTGCTTTAACTAAGGAGTTTGAAAAAATTCCTGTGGATTATTTGTTTTTGCCTGCGACTATTTTGGGCAAAGAATTGTCCGCTGTTCTCTCAGCTCAGTTGGGGGTAGGGGTAGCTACCGATTGCATTGGCGTCTCTTTTTTGCGCGGTGACGAGGTCGAGGCCGTTCGTCCTGTGTCCTCCGGAAAAGCCTTAGCTACAATACGCTTTAAAGGCAAGAAACCATTTATACTTACTTTGCGCCCCAATATTTTTCGTGATTCAGAACCTTCTTTGAGCAGGGTTGGAGAAATATTTAAAGAGGATATCCAATTACCGGATTTTTCAATTCAGGCCCAGAAATTAGTTAAAAGGGTTGGAACCCACTTGGATATCGCCGAGGCTCGCATCGTTGTTTCTGGTGGATTAGGTATGCAAGGACCAGAAAATTTCAAATTATTAGAGGAACTTGCTGAGGTTCTGGGCGGGGCTGTGGGTGCTAGTCGACCCGTGGTGGATAATGGTTGGAGGGAATATTCCAATCAGGTGGGGCAGACTGGCAGAACGGTTTCTCCTGATCTCTATTTTGCCTGTGGTATTTCTGGTTCGGTTCAACATTTGGCGGGGATGTCTTCATCACGTTGTATCGTAGCAATTAATACTGATTCCAATGCTCCTATTTTTTCGGTTGCTGATTATGGTATTGTCGGCGATGCGCTTAAGGTAATTCCTGTTCTTACCCGTGAGTTTAGAAAAACTCTCTCTTCCTGATCTCCCCCATGCAAGGGCCAATTTTAAATATCTTGAAAGATCCCAGGCTGGGTCTGAATGCCCAACCGCCTCTTGTTGTTTCCCGCCTTGAACAATATTTGCAACTTCTAGTTAAGTGGAACCGCAAAATTAATCTTACTGCTGAAAAAACTGCCGAGGATATTCTTAATAGACATGTATTCGACTCCTTTCAGTATTCTCGAGCCCTGGAGCAGGACTATCGAGTGATGGACATTGGTAGCGGGGCAGGATTTCCTGGAATACCGCTAAAAATCATTTTTCCCAATTTGAATTTGGTTTTGGTGGAAAGTCAACGCAAGCGATGTAGTTTTTTGGATACAGTGATCCGAGACCTTGAGTTAGATAAGGTGGAAGTGATGAATGCTCGAGTTGAAGATATTTTAGATACCCTGAGTGAAAAATTTGATGCAGTAGTTTTCCGTGCCGTTTCATCATCACAGGCTTGCTTGTCGCTGGGTGAAAGGTTTTTGGTCCCAGGTGGGAAGATTATTTTGAAAAAAAGTCCCGAGGAAAAACAAGATCAATCATTATCCAACCCAATGTTTTTATTGGATAAAGAAGTCTCTATAAGTAGTTATCATGGTGTAGCTTCCAGCCTTTTAGTATTTAGCAAATGTTTCACGTGAAACAAGAGTTGTTAAAAAACAATTTGGCCAATGTTTCACGTGAAACATTTGCAATAAAAGTTTTTATGTATTGGCGGAAGTTTGATTCTATGTTAGTTTTAGTATAGTTGCTACATAGAGAGGTTGCATGGGCAAAATAATAAGTGTTGCAAATCAAAAAGGCGGGGTAGGGAAAACTACCACGGCTATAAATCTCTCGGCTTCAATAGCCCTTTCGGGCAAAAAAGTACTTTTGATAGATATGGATCCCCAGGCCAACGCTTCGAGCGGGTTGGGTATTGACCCAGAATCTAAGGGTATTTATGAGCTTTTGCTGGGTGACGCAAGCCAGAACGAAGTCATTTGCTCGACCGAAATAGAAACTTTGCAAATCATCCCATCGCGAGTTGACCTTACTGGGGCTGAAATCGAACTGGTTAATAAAGAATCCAGAGAAACAATTTTAAAATCTGCGCTCAATGGAGTGCGGGAAAAATACGAATTTGTAGTTATAGATTGTCCGCCTTCATTAGGTCTATTAACTCTGAATGCGTTGGCAGTTTCCAGCTCAGTTTTAATTCCTATGCAATGTGAATACTATGCTCTTCAAGGCTTGAGCCATTTACTGAAAACTCTAAAGTTGGTAAAAAAATCGATCAATCCCGATTTAATGGTAGAGGGCATTTTGTTGACAATGTTTGATAGTAGAACCCTGTTAGCCGCCCAGGTAAAGGACCAAGTCCAAAAATATTTCAGCGACTTTCTTCTAAAAACTATCATTCCTAGAAACGTGCGATTGAGCGAAGCGCCCAGTCATGGAAAACCAATAGTGCTCTATGCGGGTCGATCACGAGGCGCGGATTCTTATGTAGAGTTGGCCAAAGAAATAATTTTCCGATCTAAATTGGATGAACATCCTTCACTTAAGGACTCGGCAGTATGAATCGAAAAGCATTGGGCAAAGGTATCAACGCATTGATTCCGGATTTTGAAATAGGAGTTCCGGAATCTAATGAAAACGGGCCTGCTAAAAATACGGAACTTCTGATCGATGAAATTTCACCCAACCGTTTTCAACCTAGAAAATATTTTGATAATGATAAACTGGAAGAACTGGTAACATCTATCCGCGAGTACGGGGTTCTACAGCCGGTTGTGGTTCAAAAAGCGGAATCCGGCTATGAGCTGGTGGTGGGTGAAAGACGGTGGCGTGCTTCAAAAAAAGTGGGTTTGAAAAAAATCCCAGCCGTAATTCGGGAAGTGAGCGATGCTCAAGCTTTGGAGCTGGCGATCATTGAAAATATCCACCGTCAGGATCTAAACCCTATAGAAGAGGCGGAAGCTTATTCGCGCTTATCCGATGAGTTCGCTTTGACTCAGGAGATGATTGCGAAAAAGGTAGGCAAAAGCCGAACCGCTGTGGCAAACACTCTAAGGCTACTCAAACTTTCCCGCAACATAAAGGAAGATTTAATTTCCGGAAAACTTTCTATGGGTCATGCTCGGGCTCTGTTGGGGTTGGATAATACCGGACAAATTGAAACACTACGCAAAGAAATATTCAAGCAGGACCTTACGGTCAGGCAAACTGAAAGCCGGGTAAACAGTTTAAAGCAGCCGGTTTCTACAAAACCTGTTTCCCTGGTTTCAAAAAAGAATATTTTTATAAAAGATCTGGAAAAGCAATTAGAGAGCAGGTTGGGCACGAAGGTTGACATTAATCCGCAAAAAAAAGGCGGCAAGCTGGTGGTGACTTATTACACCGATGATGACCTGGATCGAATCCAAAATTTGATCGGCCAGAATAAAAGTTAAACTTGGATAAGAGGTTTCTCATGTGGGGAGAGGACAATAAAATGAAAAAAGAAGAGAAGCAGATTAAAGCCTATATGGGCGAAGACACGGTTTTCAATGGTTCGTTGACTTTTGAGGGTACTGTTCGCGTAGACGGTAAGTTCGAGGGTCAAGTCAATACTGACGATACGCTAATAATTGGCGAGACGGGCCATGTTGTGGCAGATGTTTATGCGGGAACCGTCATTTGCATGGGTCGCGTGGAAGGAACCATCGTAGCAATCAAAAAGGTTGAAATCCATTCAAACAGCCGGGTGGTTGGCAATGTTAAATCTCCGGCTTTGTACATTGAGCTGGGAGGGATATTGGATGGATCCTGTGACATGACAGGAAAAGAAAGCAAAATCATACCGCTGGTTAAAGCCGAGGAAAAAGAAAAAGAAAAGAAAAGTTCCAACCAATCCAAGAATGGATAATGGAAAACGGGTCTTTCTGAACAAAACGAAAAGTTGAGTTTTTCATAGTTGGATACTAAAATAAAAAATTAATATGTCTGTTGCACAACCAAGCTCGGAAGAAACGGGTAGTTTATTTGTAGTGAGCACCCCAATTGGCAACTTGGGCGATGTGACCCAGCGCTCCATAGAAATCTTAAATGAAGTTTCCTTGATTGCCGCTGAAGATACCCGACGGACAAAGATATTATTGAACAGATATCAAATCAAAACGTCCCTTTCCAGCTACAACAGTTTTAACAAAATTAAAAAAGGCAAAGATTTTATTGAACGTCTCAAAAAGGGCAATGACCTTGCCCTTGTCTCAGATGCAGGAACACCAGGAATTTCTGACCCACATTATCATTTGGTAAACGCTGCGATCGAAGAAGGGTGCCCCATTTTTTCAATCCCGGGTCCTTCGGCTTTGCTGGCAGCTTTAACCGTTTCTGGTTTACCCATGGATCGATTTATTTTTGAGGGATTTCTCCCACGTAAAAAGGGCCGCACAACGACATTGGAAAACCTGGCAACTGAAAAACGCACCGTGGTTATATTTGAATCACCCAATCGTATTCAAAAAACTCTACAGGACCTTTACCGATTTTTTGGCGATCGAAAAGTGGTCATTGCCCGCGAACTGACTAAATTGTATGAGGAAGTGGTTCGAGGAAATTTGAAGGAACTTGCGGATCAGACACGAACGTGGAAAGGCGAGATCACTGTGGTAATCGCCGGATCAAACGAAAAAAAGAGGAAAAGCTAAATGCCGATTATTTCAATTATTGGACCTAAAGGAGGAATCGGTAAAACAACCTTGTCCATCAACACGGCTGCTGCTTTGACGCGATCATTGGGCAAATCCCTTACTCACGATAGTGTTTGCCTTTTTGATCTTGACCTCAGGCTTCCCACAATTTCCAGCATCCTGGAAAGTCATCCTAGAAAAACTTTTTACGATTTATTTGAAACCTTGGCTAATAAAACCTACCAGGTTGATTTTTTACAATCTATTTACCGAATTCTCACTATTTTTCAAGCCTACTTGAATAAGGAAATTAAAAGGGATCATCCGCAACTTGAAAAAGGGTTGGCTTTATACAAAAATTTGAATATAGAATTATTCCATTTTTCAGATTTTCCTTTTGGAAATATATTGCATGAGTTTTTTTTGGAGAGAAGCCAGATTTATTCAGTGGGTCAGATAAGAACCCTCAGGCCGCTCCTGAAAAAAATAGATCTTGGCCAGGTCAAACAAATTCTCAAAAAACATGAAGCCAACTCCAGACCAACAGCCGATGAATATATCAATTATATTGAAGAATATAAATTTTCCCTTTTGGGCGGAGAAGTTCCCATTCTTGGTAAAAGAAGCCACCGTAAACGCATCAACGAGCCGGAGTTTCTCCTTCTCTTTCTGGAGTTTGTCAATGAGCTGACCGAGCGTTTTCAATATGTGGTGCTTGATACCCCGGCAGGCGGGGTTAACCATTTATCTTCATTGATGAATTCGATTGATCAAGTTATTTTTATTTTTGATATGAGTAATAATATCGCCGTAAATGGTAGTATCGATGCCCTGCATTCTTTTATTGATTATTATGAAGATTTTCATCAAGATTATAAGCAGGGAAGGTTATCAGGAATGGACAAGGCTTATGTCAACCGGATGATCGCATCGAAGGGCGAGGAGGCCGTGTCGGAAATTCTGGAAAATAAAAAATTTGGAATAATTTTCAATCGTTGCCAGAACTCAAAAGAAATCGCAAACTGTCTGGATCAATTAAGGGAATATCTTGACACTCTTGACCGATTTGAAGATTATAAGGATAGGATCCATGCAGTCGGAATGGTTCCTCATCATAAAATAATAAATATAACTAATAATCGAGGCACCTTGTTTTACGATAAGGACAGCGCTCTTTCTAATTGTGTCAATTTGGTTGCCAAAAACATTATCAGCGAAAACAAATTTTGCCCTACCCTTTCCAATAGCAACAGCGATATTATCCAGTTTTTGCAAAAAAATGGAAAAGGTAGTTGGTTTAACCCTTTCAAAAGAATCGCCAGTAGCCTGACCTAAAATTCACTATGAACGAACTAAATCTGCACGTCCTCACCCCAGCTGAGTATATTTTTCTGGAAACCAGAAATCGGGACGGAGTCTATAATGATGCAACCCGGAAAAAACTTTATGACATCATTGAAAAATTAAACAATGGAAAAGCGAACTGTTCTCGTGCGGAGAAAAAACTGTACAGAGTATTTGAGAATGCCAATTTTGGAATCCATTTAGATAAGAATACAAAAGCTCGAGAAACAATTTCCCACTCGGGAAAAGTAAAGATTTCAGCAAATTTTGCAGGTGAAATTATCGCCCAAGCTGTTCTCATAGAAAAAACGGCTTCTGTTGCCGCCAATATTGCCGCAGAAGTAGTAATGTGTAAGGGTAAGGTTTTCGGTGATATACGTGCCTCTCATAAAATAAAAATTACCAAGGATGCTGAAGTTAAAGGAGACATCCACTCCCCTAATTTTATTTTAGAAAAAGGTGCAGTTTTTGACGGCAGGTGTTCCATGCCAAACGCCAAAAAGCCCAGCCTCCTGCTCCAGCTCGGAGAGGTTCTAAAAAAAACCGGTTGAATTTCCCCCGCTACTTCGATTTATCTTATTGAATATTAAAGTGTTCCCGGATAAAATATCAAGGCTGTATCTCCCCTTTAGAGGTTTCTGTTAAATTTTTGTGGGTTGGGTTTTATGAAATCTGATACTAAACTTTCGGTTTTAAATATTACCGAATACAATCTAATCGGTAATAAAGATCCTAATGGTAGTTACGATCGCAAGACTCGTGAAAACCTGTATTGGATAATAGAAAAACTTCGATCCCATACCCGGCCTCTGGCAAAGCTTGAAGTCCGCCTTCTGGAAAAATTCCAAAACGCAACATTTGGCGCCTTAGAAGAAAAAGATAAAAAAGTAAAATTTGAAGTTGCCAGGTATCGCTTATCCAACAATGTTAAGCGGACTCTCAAGTTGGCGGGGACTGTTATTGGGATATTATTTGCCAGTGGTATCGTTATCTACCAATTTATTCTTGGTACGCAAACCCGACAAAAAGTAGATGTGGCCTGGTATCAAAGTCTAAATAAGGTTGGCTTGGTCTCAAAGGAAGAAGTGGAACAGATTCGTCAGGATCTTACTACGACCTCTGTTGAACTGAAAGAGACACGAGAGTTCAACGCTGAACTCAGCATGCAGATTGAACAGATGATTTTGAATAATAAAGTCACGGAAAACCTGAAATATATTCTTAAGCAGGTTTACAACAATAAGCGTGCAAAATATGTACGCTCCGGTCAGACAATGACTTTAAAGTACAACAGTAAGGATGTCGCCTCTTACAATTATAAAAACCCAAAGCTCTGGTATCTTTTGGGAATCATTGAAAGTGGTGTTCTGAGGGTTTATTACAACGATGAAGAAATTTTAGAAATAGAAAGTATTTTTGGAAGGCAGGGAGAGGAAACCCCGCCGGGTGAATATGAAATAAAGAATAAAGCTTACAAGCCTACATGGTATAAAAAAGAGACGGTAGACGGAAAAACAAGAGTGCGGGCGATTCCCTTTGGTCATGAAGACCATGAAATCGGGCATTGGTGGATGGGTATGAAAAAATTGGGTACCCCGGTTCCGGGCAGTTATGGAATCCATGGTGTGAATGCGGCCCGGGTAAATGAATTTTTTAAGAAAAACTTTGACTGGCGAAACGGAAGCGCCGGTTGCCCCAATATTCAGGAATGGTACCTGAACTTCCTGGCTAAAATGGTTCCCCTGGGAGCCCGTGTCAATATTGTTCAAAAAGACAAATGGGTTAAAAAACGGGATTTCATTCCCCCTTCCTCCGCCACCCTCATGCGAGGAAGGCAAATGGGCAAGGATTTGGTTGAGAGGGGCTAAATCGTTGTTTATCAATTAAACCGCTGAAAATTTGGCTTCACGCCTAGTGGGCCGTTGAAGAAAGGTATTATGAAAAAACTTTGGGGTGGCCGATTCAAACAATCGACCGATGCTTTAATGGAAACCTTCTCGGCTTCCATTTCCTTTGACAAGCGACTTTATGCCTGCGATATCGAGGGAAGTATTGCCCATTGTAAAATGCTTGCGCGTTGTAAAATTATTTCCTCGCCGGAATCACAAAAAATCCAAAAAGGATTAAAGCGGATTTTGCGGGAATGCGAAGAGGGGCGTTTCCAGTTCAGTGACAAGCTGGAGGATATTCACATGAATATTGAAAGTCGCCTGCGCGAAATTATTGGCCCCACTGCAGGCAAGCTTCACACTGCCCGTAGTCGAAACGATCAGGTCTGCCTGGATATTCGCCTCTATTTGCGCAACGAAGTGGACGAAACCGTAAAAGAAATCGATCGGTTGTGCAAGACGTTGGTAAGTCTTGCAAAAAAGAATATGGATAAGGTGATCCCGGGATACACGCATTTGCAAAGGGCGCAACCCGTTTTGCTTTCGCACCATCTTCTGGCATATGTAGAAATGTTGCTTCGGGATAAAGATCGTTTTTTAGATGCCAGAAAAAGGATTAACGTCATGCCCTTGGGTTCGGCGGCCTTGGCGGGCACTAATTTCCCCATCGACAGGCAATACACGGCCAAACTTTTAAATTTTCCGGAAATTTCCCATAACAGTATGGATGCCGTAGCGGATCGAGATTTCGCCGCCGAATTTTGTAGTGCTTCCGCTTTGCTAATGATGCATCTTAGCCGGTTCTGCGAAGAACTGGTCATTTGGAATTCCAGTGAGTTTGGATTTGTGGAATTATCCGATGCTTTCACTACCGGGAGCAGTATCATGCCGCAAAAAAAGAATCCGGATGCGGCAGAACTGATTCGAGGAAAATCGGGCCGAGTATTCGGGAACCTGGTTTCTCTCCTTACGTTGATGAAAGGGTTGCCGCTGGCTTACAACAAAGATTTGCAGGAGGACAAGGAACCCTTGTTCGACTCTGCAGATACGGTCAAAGTTTGCCTTAAGATTTTCAACGATATGATGAAATCGACAAAATTTAAATTGCTTTCAAATGAAGAACTAGAAGCCAATGGATTTTTGACTGCCACCGATATGGCAGACTATTTGGTTCTGAAGGGAGTTCCTTTTCGTGAAGCTCATGAAATAACAGGAAAAACTGTAGCCTACTGTTTGGATGAAGGAAAAACTTTGGGCAACCTTACGTTGGTGGAACTCCGCAAAATTTCTAAACGGTTTGAAGAGGATGTTTCGGAGCACATAGCCCTTGCGAACTCCGTGGATCGAAAAAATATTCATGGGGGAACAGCAAAAAATCAGGTGAAGGCACAAATTTCCCGGCTAACGAAAAAATTGAAATAGAGCCGTCGATGGCGGGAACCCATTCTGGGCAAGAAAAATAATAAAGAGGTCTTCATAAGGTTTGAGTATGAAATTTAAAACCATTTTCCTTTTATTTCTGGCCCTAATTTTAATGAGCGGTCCAATCGGTTGCGGTCACAAAGGCCCCCCCCCCCCCCCTAAAGATTCAACCGAACAAAAAATAACTGAAAAAC
>JABHBK010000018.1 GCA_018673915.1 Nitrospina sp.
GATCCGCAAGGAAAAATTAAAAAGACCGTTTCGGGGCAAGAACTCGGGAAAAGGCATTGGAATGCATTTTTTACCGCAGAAGCGAACAAAACCCTGAACTCAAGCGGTCAGCAACGGGTTCCCACTTGGGTGAAGAAAAGGCTGGATATGGAATATGCCCAATTTTCGGGCAGGTCTATTCCCGCTTGAATTTAAAATTAAGAACAACTAGTGGTTGGCAAACGTTTTTGGGGCGAGGAATTCTTTAAATCGGAAGTTCCACTGGTATTCGGTTTTTCTTTTCAGGCGTTGGATCTTATTGCCAAGTCTTTTCCTGATCTGTTTTTTGATGGATTGAGCTTCCCTCATCCCCTCGGTGATCTGATCGATGGTTAAATCCTTAGGCAAAAAGACGGGGATGAGATTTCCCCAGTCTGATATGTCTTCGTGCACAATTTTACCGTACCGATCTATCCCTTCATTCCAAACCGGGGTTCCAGGAAAGGGAACCATATAGGAGAACCAGGCCGTAGATAAAGACAGGTCGCGGGCAAAATCGAGAGTCTCGCGCATGGTTTCTGAAGTTTCCCCCCTGTGACCGAGGATGAACAATCCACTGACTTCAAATCCGTAAGAATGTAATAATCTGGCGCTCTCTCTGATAAGTTCCTTCCCGACATGTTTTCCCATTTCTGCAAGAACTTGCTCAGAGCCGGATTCGATGCCCAATGAAATCTTTCTCACGCCCAGTTCCCAAAACAGCGGCAAAAGTTTTTCGCGTACTGTATTGGGATGGAAAAATACCTCAAAGCGGGCCTTGATTTTTCGTTTTTTGAATTCTTCAAGATAAGCTCTCAAGCGTTCTTCATTTGGGATAAAAATATCATCCAGAATAAATATTTTATCTATAGCGTAATTTTTCAGAACAAACTCTACCATTTCCCCAACATACTCAACAGAATGATGCCTGACGGCACTACCACGAAATCCGTCTTTGCAAAAATAGCATTCAAAAGGGCAGCCTCTAGCTGTGATTAAACTGAACTTTCCTATTTTATCGGGCCAGTAACCAGTATTGGAAAAATCTTCTTTAGTAGGAAACGGTACTTCATCCGGGTCAATAGATTTGCCCTGGATCACACCTGGTTGATGAAGGCCTTGCAAAATTTCTAAAGTGGCATGCTCTCCATCCCCGATCACCACATACTCGGCAATTTTTAGTCCTTCTTCCGGGAGAGCTCCATAATGAACCCCCCCCAATATAAGGGGGATATCGGGAAACTTTGATTTGGAAAACCGGGCAATACTTTCCGCATCCGGGCTCTGACAGGTGATGGCGGAAATGCCTACAAAACGTGGCTGAACCTTATGAACCTCTTCTACAAACTGTTCCATGTCCAGGTTTATATATTTGTCGTCATAGCGATCCATGACCAAAGAACTGAAGCCATGTTTTCTCAGGTAGGTCTGAATATATAGAACCCCCAGGGCAGGATAATCCCGGCCTCCAAGTTTCCCGGCATCCCCACCTTCCTGTTCAGTAAGGTTCCTACAACGTACCAACACTACATCAATCATTAATTTACTTAGACCTGGATTTTGAGCGATAATTGGATAAATAATAAATTTAAAACAATTTTATCATAAGTTGGGAATTTCTGTTTAATGGAGAGGACTTTCTTTCGGCATAGGTGGTTTATTTTCCCTGGGAGGAAATGACCTCCTGATAAGTTTTCAACATTTCGCGGGTATTTTTTTCCAGAGAAAATTGTTCCGCCAGGGTTCGCGCATTTTGACTCATGGACTGGCGTAATACCGGGTCAAACAGGGTGTTGATATTATCAGCAATTTCTTTTGGAGATTCAGGGTTTTCTACAATCAAGCCATTTAGCCTATGCTGGATGATATCTGCCGCACCGCAATGACGGCTGGTGATGACAGGGAGCCCTGTTGCTAAAGCTTCGAGATTGGCATTCCCAAACGGTTCATAAATAGAAGGCAGGGCGAAAAGGTCTGCCGCAGAATAATACTTTTCTATTTCCGGAACTGGCTCCCTATGAATAATTCGGCTCCTCAGATTTTTGGGAGCGAATTGCAGATATTTGTTCCACTTGCCTTTCCCCATTATTACAAGCCGCCAATCTTCTGAGCGCAAATATTGAGTTGCCTGAAGCAGGTGTTTCAGCCCTTTTCTTTCAAAACCAGATCCCACAAATAGAATAAGAACGGTACTTTCTGTAATTCCCAGTTCCTTTCTGATGCTTTGTCGGTTTTCATTCCCAGGGTGAAAACGTTTCAAGTTGACACCGTTATAGACCACTGAAATATTCTCTTGGGGGCAGCGATAGTGCTTGAGGATATCGTTCTTTACCATTTGGGATATGGCGATGAATTTTTTGCACTGGCCCGATTCGAACATGGTCTTTTCCAGTTTCAAAATTAACCAGTGAAAGGGATTGAAGGAAAGAGAAAATCTTTTCAGGGCCGGGAGAAAACGCTTTCTTTGTTCCAGCCATTCCTTGTGGCATCCATCTCCAGCACGGTATACATCCTGTTTCCAGGTTTTTTCATGGCTCTGAATAATATCAAAAGATTTGTTTTTGACAGCTCTGGCCGAAAACCATGCAAATGAAAGGGTTCTTATGAACGCGTTAAATTTAAAAGATGGAACATGATGAAGATGTATGTTGGGATGGCTGGAAGGGGTCCATTGGTTGGCGAAAATATGAATGTCATGTCCCGCCTCAGCCAGTTGGTGAATATAGCCCTGCACAAACTGCTCGGCACCGCCGTAAAGAACAAATTTTTGCCGGATGATGGCTATTTTCATGGCGCTGGAAAACCGAAGTGGTTAAGGATAAGAACAGACTTCTTGATAAACGGCAATGGTTTGGTCCATCATTTTATCAACGCTTAATTCCTTTTTGCAAAAGGTGTAAGCCTTTTCGACCATGGTCTGGGCTAAGTCAGGATCGGTTAAAAATTTCATAATGCCATTGGCCATACTTTGTGAGTTTTTAAGTTCGACTAAAATTCCTCGCTCCCCATCTCCAAGAATAGGCAGGATGGAGTCTATGCGCGTAGAAACTACAGGGACTTTCATGGCAAAGGCCTGGGGGATGACCTGGGTTGTGCCTTCCACGGCGAAGGAACCCACGCAGTGGATATCCAGTGCCGCCATGATTTCCGGAATGTCTTCGCGGTGCCCCAGCATAAAAATGGATTTTTCAAGCCCTTGATTTTTGATCATTGAATGGATGGATTCGTATCCGGGCCCGGAACCAACGATGACAAACCGAGCATCTGGAAATTTTTCTAAAACTAAAGGGGCGGAGTTCACAAAATAATCGAAACCCTTCCAGCCGCGAATTACACCGATTTTCCCGATCAAGGGTTGATGGGGGCTCACCCCCAGCTCTTCCCTTATTTTTTTTCCGCTAATATGAAAATCGAATCTTCGAAAATCAACGCCCGCCGGGATAGATTTTATTTTATCAACAGAGACCCTTGCCTGCTCTGAGACCATTTTTTTAATACCCATTCCACTGGTAAGGATGTAGCTGGGAGCAATCGCGTAAAGCCAACGGTTAAAAATATGATTTCGTATCGGGATATTGACATGTCGGCTTCGAACAATGGGAATGCCCAAAACCTTTCCCGCCATAGCGATCAGCCAACTGTCTATGGAGCTATGGCAGTGAAGAATGTCAGGCTGGGCACTCTTTATAATTTTTCTCAGGGAAAACAGGGTCGGTAAACTGAAAGACCGTTTCATGGGCAGAGGGAAATAGGTAAAGCCGGGGTGGCTGAGTCGGCTACATTTTTCCCCGAGTGGGCTTTCAGGCTGACAAACAATGGAAACACGGTGCCCGCGTTCCAGCAACAATTGACATTCCTGGAATATCCTGATTTCTTGTCCGCCCCACCCGGTGGCCGCCTCGGAATGTAAGATGTGGAGGGTCAAATCTCCCCTTTCCTTAACTCAGAATAGACTTCCCATTCTTTATAAGGAAGGATCTTTAAAAATCTTTCCCCTTTTCTTTGATTGAGATTGATTAACTTTTCTAGAAATTTATCAAATAGATTGGATTTGTACCAACGTCTGAATATTTGCATCTGGGAGCCGATAAAATCAAAGTGAAAATCATAATAATAGGATGCCTGATTATCTTTGCCGAACTGCGTCAGTGTTTCAAAGGTGAAAAAACGGACATGGGTGGAATCGCCAAAAGCCGTCGGGCTAAAGCAATGAGGAACCCATATTCTGAGAAGCCCTCCGCTTTTTAGAACTCTGTGTAACTCCTTCATGATTCCTTTCAAATCCTCAATATGCTCCAGGACATGAACGCAGATCAACTCGTCCACAGACCCATTTTTAAAGGGAAGCCCCTGGGTGATGTCGCAAACTACGCTAACACCGGGTAGCGGGGTCAATTCGACCACAAAATAATCGGACGAATTGTAGCTTTCGCCAATATACCTCTTGTAGCGAGCGATTTTATCCGGGTCCAGCTTTCCCCCTCCCACGTCTACCCTTATTTTTTTTTCAGGTATTGAGTTATTATTTATGCTGTTCATTACGTTCTCTTTAGAATCTCTGAAAAAATATTCTCTGCATATTTACATCAATATATCGTGCATAATATTTATCTATAACATCTGACGAAGTCCCATTAAAACCAGAGTTCCGTGTTTTGGCTGTGTTCGTAGGTACTCTTTGGTAAGATTTTTTTTGGACTCAAGTAAGCTTTCAATAGAAGCAAAATCAAAATGGATGGGACCATTTTCCTGCCTATTAGACATTCAGCTTGATTGCCTGTCAAGTAACTATATAGGAAATGAAATAGATGGCAAAAAGAATATTGGTAGTCAACACTAGAGGAGTGGGAGACTGTTCCTGGAATGGAGATTGGCCTGATTGTGAATCCGCCCTGGAAGTCTTTATTCGAACTCAATCCTTATTTGGATAAAAGTTCTTTTTTGAAAAATTGCAGGCCCCGGGCAACCGCCTGATCCATGTTGAAGTACTGGTAGTCTGCCAGCCTCCCAACGAAAGCCACCCGCTCTTCAACTTTATCAGCATCGTTTCTATATTTTTGGAACAGTTTTTTGTTTTCCTTTGTGGGAATTGGATAATACGGCAGGTTCGATTTTGAGTTGTACGCTTCCGGGTATTCCCGGGAAAGGGTTGTTTTGGGATTTTTCTGGAATGTCATGTGCTTGAACTCGGTCATCCGGGTGTGCTGGAATTCAAAGCCGGGGAAATTCATGGTCGCCACTTTTTGCTTATACTCTGTGTCGTGATTTAAAAATTCGAATCGAATGCTTCGGTAAGGAAGTTCGCCATGGCGGTAGTCAAAAAACTCATCAATGGGCCCGGTATAAATGACTTTTTTAAATTCATTTGGGTCGGAAATATCCTCAAAGCGAGTGTCAAGCTTAACCTCAATGTTAGGATGGTTTAGAATTTTCTGAAACATTTTGGTGTAGCCTTCTTTCGGCATGGCCTGGTATTGGTCATGAAAATACCTGTCATCGTAGCCGATTTGTATGGGAACTCTGGAAAGCAACTGAGGGTCCAGTTCCTGTGGCTCCAGATCCCACATCTTTTTCGTATAATTGAAAAAGATGTTGTTATAAACGTAATCTGCCAGTTCTTTAACAAACCGGTTCTTGGATTCCAGTAAATTTAAAATAGGAACTTTTGTTTCGCTCCCATGTTCTTCCAATAGATGTTCCTTAATAATGTCAGCCTCTTTAGAAGAAAACAGGGTTTCTATAGAAGTGAAATTAAACGGAACAGGTATAAGTTTCTTGCCGACTTGCCCAAGCACCCGGTGTTCGTAGGGGTTCCACTCGGTAAACCGGGATAAAAATTCCCATACTTGCAGGGAGTTGGTATGGAAAATATGAGGTCCGTATTCATGTATGAGAATTCCATTTTTATCGTTCTGGTCGAACGCATTGCCCGAAATATGGTTCCTCCTGTCAATCACCAGAACCGGCTCGTTGCATTTCTCGGCAATTTCCCGGGCAACCGTTGCGCCGGTAAAACCAGCCCCGACAATTAAATAGCTGTATTTCATGTCGAAGTATATTTGGCAGTCTGAAGGATGGCCAAGGTCTTCCTCGGTATCATTTTTTAAAAAAAGATAACTTGCTCAGTTAAAAAGCAAGTCGGTATTAGACATTTGCCAGTACAGCATGTCAAGCGGCCATATTAAATGAGGAAAATGGATTTTTAGGTTGCTGGGTATACTTCGGCGATGGCAGAAATGATGTCTTCCACGGTAATGAGGCTTTTACATTCCGGCCGACCATTCCAGCATTCCTCTTTTCTTGTTTTCAAGTTGCAGGGCCGGCACTCTATTTCTTTTGAGACGATGGTTGTGTTGTTTCCGGGAGGGCGCCATATTCCGGGGTTCGTCCTTCCAAACATGCCGACCAA
>JABHBK010000071.1 GCA_018673915.1 Nitrospina sp.
CAAGACGTTTTCAACTATATCGAGATGTTCTATAATCCAAAACGAAAGCATGGCAAGAATGGGATGCTGTCACCCATAGACTTCGAACGACAGCAAAACATGAAACTACGAAGTGTCTAGAAAATCAGGGGCGCATCACCTCAGACAAATTGTTGTGAAAAGATACCCGGCGTTGATTGCCTTCCCGATTTTATTAGAGATTCAGTAAGAGGACATTTAAACCCGTTTCCTTATTTCGACACTTATCAAATTAAACTCTCAAACAACTTATATGTCCTTATGGTGGCTATCCCAGAAGGAAAGAACCCGCCTTTTATTCACTCAAGTGGAAGAATTTATATAAGGCAAGGAGGAGCTTCAGACCCCATTCCAGAAAATAATAGACATGCGATCGATGAGCTTTATAAAAAAGCCAAAACTTATATGAATAAATTAGAGGAATTCAGAAAACTAGATTTTTCTTTTTGTAAGGCGGAGGACGAGCAACCCTTTTTAGAAATATACGGAAATATACAGCCATTTAAGAGTGTTTCAATCGACAACTTTTATAACGAAGAAAATTTAAAATACCTAAAGAAGCATTTCAATGAACCTTACAAATTTACACTTCAAGATATAAGTGAGGAAGAATTTAACATTAACGGAAACATTGAAATTGACACAGTATCGACCTACCACGATAGTATTTCATTGAGAAATTTAAAAGCTTCAGATACCCATTTAAATGGATTAACCATTGAAATTGATATATTTGGGAATTTTAAAGCCCTGATCCCACTTAAATGGGGGACATGGTCGTATTTAAAATTGTCTAATGGTTATCGTGATGTCATTTCCTCGTTGATTGGTAACGTTTCACAAACCTCGCTAAAGTTTATAGATGGTCTGCAAATATTTGGCGTTATTAACGCCAGTGTCAATAAGTATGTATCGTATTTGAAGTATAAAGGTGGCTTTACTAATTTGGAATTTAAGATGAGATTGAAGAATTGCTGGCAAACCAGTTTGTATTTGGACTCCCCGATTTTTAATGCAAACATTGAGAATTTTGGTGTTCCTATTTGTATGAAGGGCGAGCAATACTTCCCGGAAAACCCTTTGCATTGGAGTCTGGAGTACATGATAGAAGATCCAATAGCAATATCAGCTTCAATGTTTACCTATATAGCTTTCGCCTTTGGTGTGCCTTTTGGTGTTGGGACTTCCTCTATTGTAGGCAAATCTTCCCGGAGCTCTGATCTTACCTAGAGCATTTAGATTCGATATTAGCGTTAATTTAAAATAAGGATTAGGCAAAAACTTATTTCCTAGCCATATTGAGTTAATACATCAAGGGGTCAAGTCAAGGGGTCAAGTCCACTATTGACTATATGTTTTAAAGGGAGCCAACCATGAGGGACACGAAAACTAAGAATGAGTTAGCCCTAGACGCTAAATTCAAATTTAGCAATTAACTGCCTACACTTTGTCTGCAATTTTTCACATAAAAAAAGCGGTTGCCTATGCAGGACTACCGCACCGTAGCAAGATTATTTGGTCTCCCGGCCTCTCACGCCGGAAACTTAACTCTTATATAAGTAGGCACTCTGTTTGATCCCGAGATTGCCCACCAACCTATCAATGGTTTACGTGGATTTGGCGTAGGCCTTTTTGCTTATGCAGGTGCTACAAATTATTTAAAGCAGAGGGAAAGTTAAAAGACGTTCCAAAATCATAAAATTTCTTTGTCTTTCAAAAATTCTGTCACCAATTCTGGAATGTCCCGTTTATTCTCATTCACTTCAAAGTTCAGAATCCTCATGGTTGTGTTGTCTATGAGGGAGCCTAGAGGAGCCAATGCCTTGCGCAGATCAGGGTAAGCGTTCAGAGTTTCTTCTCTAACTACTGGTGCGGCATGGTAAGGAGGGAAAAATTTCTTATCGTCTTTTAGGGAAACCAGGTTGTATGCTGGAATCCGTCCATCGGTCAAATAACCGTCGATCACATCCACCGCTCCCTTGGCCAAAGCCTCATAAGTTAGACCTGGGTCCAGATCATGAACTTCTCTAAACTTAAACCCATAAATCTCCTGAAATCCAGGATATCCGTCAGGCCGTTCCTGAAATTCTCCAGAAAACCCCGCTACCAATTCTGAAGACATGGGAATCAGGTCAGAAATAATTTTCCATTGGTTTCGCAATGCGTCCTGCTTTCGGACGGTGATAGTATAGGTATTATTAAAGCCAAAAGGTTGCAACCAAATCAGATTGAACCGGTTGCGGTATTCTTCTGACACACGATGATATACTTCATCGGGATTGTTTATTGCGGGAAGTTTCAGAATAGCCATCAAGCCTGTCCCAGTGTATTCCGCGTACAGATCAATCTCCCCCCGTTTTAAGGCCTGATGGCAAATAATTGTTCCGCCCAGGTTGAACTTGCGTTCCACGGAAAGGTGAGTTCGTTTTTCAATCACCTGGGCCATCATTTCGGCGAGGATAATCTGTTCTGTGAAATTTTTTGATGCAATGCGGACGACATTAATATCTTTCGTTTCATTCTTTTCAGAAAATTCTGCTGTTTGCGAGAACCAGGGGGAAAAACTCATAAAAACGGGGATCAAAAGTAAAACCAGAACTATGGAGAGCTTCATGGCAATATGAAACCGATGGGGTCGATGTCTGTTTCGTTTCGGGTCACAAACCTTTTCTATATAACCCAGCACAAAATCTACCAGCAAGGCCAGTAGTGCCGCAGGAATCGCACCAAGAAAAATCAACCGGGTGTTGGAAAGAGCCAGACCGCGATTGATAAATTCGCCCAAACCTCCCGCTCCGATAAATGCCGCGAGGGTTGCAATACCTACTCCCGCTACTGAGGCAGTCCGAATGCCCGCCATAATTACTGGAATTCCCAGAGGAATCCTGATCAGCCGCATTTTTTGCCATTCTGTCATGCCTATTCCCCGAGCCGCTTCGATGATCTCCGGTGCAATTCCCTGAAGCGCGGCGAGAGTGTTCCGAACTATAGGGAGAAGAGCATAGAGAATGAGCGCGACAATTGCCGGTATGACTCCGATTTTCTGGAAAAGGGCTAAAAGGATAACCAACATAGCCAGACTGGGGATCGTTTGCAAAATACTGACTGTTCCCAAAAGCGGACCGCGCAACCCAGGTCGGTAGAAAGCCAAAATACTCAGAGGAATACCGATAAGCACTGCTGTCAGGGTAGATATCCCTGTAAGAAAAATGTGTTCTCCGATGCGCTGCCAAATCTCTGGCAGGCGTTCGACAATGTAAGCTGTCAGGGGTGTATTCTTCATTACAGAATATTTTTGAAATCCTTCCAGTACTTGACAGATTTCGCAAATAGATTCCGAACGAATTCGGTGGCAGGATTTCCCAGGATTTCCGCACTGGTCCCGATTTGTTCCAGTCGCCCTTCGTGGAGGATGGCGATACGATCGCCTAGAGTGACGGCTTCAACGATATCGTGAGTGACAAAAATAATCG
>JABHBK010000059.1 GCA_018673915.1 Nitrospina sp.
CAAGGGCAGAAAAGGTAAAGGTGTCACGTTGATTAAAGGGCTCAATATGGATGCTGTTACCTTGGCATTGATGGGCAAGAAGCTCAAAGTGATGTGCGGTTCTGGCGGTACGGTCAAAGAAGGCGTCATCGAGATCCAAGGGGACCATATTGAACGTATACTTGACTATTTGAAGAAGCAAGGCGTGAAGGCCAAACGGGCTGGTGGGTGAAGAGGACCCCATCAGGATCAGGAGGAGCAACAGATTGAGGTTCCTCACCAGATTTGGCCGAAAAGAGTTTCAGTCCCTTAATGTGCAGTATTTAGTAATCCCTTCAAAAAACCAACTGATAACTAATCAGCAGGTCCTCTCGGCGAGCGTTGTGGCACAAATCACAAAAACCTTAATGTCCGCTTTTGGCCGATAGCTGCCTATAACAAACTAGCGAAACATTCTTTTAACAAATTGCCCACTAATACCGGGAAGATCACCTTAAGCCATTCGATGAACATGGACAATTACTAGATTGAGCATTACTATAATACCCTGCTATCTCTTCAGACGGGTTTAAGGGAAAATAGTTAAGAAGGTTGGGATTACTAGTTGGAGCATATCAAGGGAAAACCTTGACCTGACTATTTCTAATGTCATGCATATTAACGAAAATTCAACAGAGAAAATTCTAGCCGATCCCATTTCTGAGGCCACTCGGGGACAACGCAAATCTCTATTGGCTGCCAGTGCTACGGGGATAATAATGGCAACATTAGAGCTTTTCCCAACAAAAATACTTTCCCTCGGCCTTGAATTTACTGACACTGACAAAGGGACTTTAATATTAATTGTTGTGGCTATCATAAGCTATTTTTTAGTTGGATTTTTGATTTACGGGTTTAATGATTGTTTTAAATGGCGAATATCAAGAATCAATACCTTAAGAATTCAGTCCAATTTAGAAAACCGGCTCGAGGAGATAGGCTTTCAATTTGATGAAGAAGGACAGGATGTAGTAAATAAAACATTAAAATCCATTAAAGAAGCAAGAGATGAGAAAAAAACCGTCCTCCTTCTGAAAAGCCTGGCAAAAACCGCATTGAAATATAAAGGTATAGATGTAGAGAAGGACGACTTGGCAAGGAGGAAGGAGCTACTTTCATTAGCGAAAGAACAATCGGATTTAATATTTGAAAAAAACCTCACTTCAAGCAAATTAATTGGGACCGCTTACTTTATCAGATTAATTTTTGATTTTTTCCTGCCGTTTGCGTTCAGCATTTATTCAATTTATATTTTGCTAGATTATTTTTTCACACTTCCTATTAAATAATTCCAAACACGATACAATTACCATACAATCGCACTAATAATATTAGTCAACCCATGTCCGCTTTTGGCCGTTTCCAGACATAGGCTAAATAGTATTTAATTTTTTTCAATTATGATCAAAAGATATCTTCACACTCGCTTTCGAGTTTCTGACATGGAACTGTCCATTCGGTTTTACCGGGATATTCTGGGCATGGAAGTCCTGGAGCAGAAAACCTCACCACGCGGCTCAATATTGGTGTTCTTGCGATTTCCCGATACCAATTGCGAATTAGAGTTGTGCTCATTCCCTAATTCGGGAAAAGTTGAAGTCCCTGAAGATCTTGTGCACTTGGCCTTTGAGGTCGAAAACCTGGACAACTGTATCTTCAAGTTAGAACACGCCAGAATCCCCATCACTGAAGGGCCGATCGAAACCTCAAATGGAACGCGTTTTATATTCACCGAAGATCCCGACAAATATGAAATCGAATTAATGCAGTACCCCCGCAACTAGCCCGGTGAACCGTCAACGATTAGTACCCGTTTCCGTGGGAGGGAATGGACAAAGGTTTGACTGCGCCGAGACAACCTTTTGCTTTCCAGTTAAAACAATTGCACTTTGGGTCCAGCGTCACGCTGGCTAGTGGATTATCAGTCCTGCGTAACCCACGACCTTATCCATATCCCCGCTCACTTCACCCGAGGTCATATATTTGACCAACTCCGCCTCTTTGGCACCCAGACTTTCGCAACAATGCAACATGACACTTACCGGATTCACCCCACACATCGTAATATTTTCTGATCGCACTGTTTCATACAAGCCAGCGGGGTCACGTTTTTTAATGCAAGCAATAGCCTTTCGATCCAGAGTTTCCGCCTTGGCATGCGATTCATAATGTGTCATGTCTGAACTGGCAACCAGCAAGACAGGCCTCCCAAAACGATTGACCGCCCGCATAATTCCTTCACTGAGAGTTTTACACGTTGAGACTTGCAAACGCTGAAGGCAAATAGGTACGATTTTAAATTCCTTTTTAAAATATTGCAGGAAGGGTAACTGGGTTTCAAGGGAATGCTCAAACCGGTGCGCAGAAGCGTCCGGTTTCGCCATGGACGTTTCTTCACATATTGCGTTTGCCAGTTCCTGGTCTATGGCAATGTCCCCCATCGGCATAGACCAAACTCCGTCTGTCATGACGGCCACTTTCTCGCCTCGGCCCGTATGATTAGGACCGATTAAAATAACTGTATCTGGAATTTCTATTCTTGAATAGACCGCCCCTGCAACATCCCCGGAATACTTAAACCCGGCATGCGGCGCAACGATGCCCAGAACCGGACTCTTTGCCGCATTCCGCTCAATATGAGCTTCCACTTCCAGGATTAGAGCTTCGCGATCTTCAGGATAAAACCTGCCAGCCACCGCTGGTTGGCGTTTTTTTAATTTCTCATTATTCGAACCAAAAAATTTCATTGCCGAATTTCTCCGGTCATTGGCACGAACACCACAGCAGTTATGAACTTCTCTTTCAAGCTTCCATCTTCCAGCTTGGTCAGCACAATCAGGTCCTGCGAACCCTTGGTTTTTCCCAGTGGAAGTACCATCCTTCCACCCACTTTTAACTGATCAATCAGAAGTTGAGGAATTTTTGGTGCCGCCGCAGTGATAAGGATCGCATCGAATGGCGATTGTTCAGGCCATCCTCTATACCCATCGCCGTGTCGTACCGTTACGTTTTTATAATCCAATTTTTTTAATTTATCCTTTGCGGTCTGGGCAAGGGACTCAACGATCCCAATGGTATAAACTTTCTGGACGATTTCTGCCAACACCGCCGCTTGATAGGCCGAACCCGTACCGATTTCCAAAACACGGTCATCAGCCTTCAACATTGCACTCTGGGTCATGAGAGCAACGATATAAGGTTGCGAAATAGTCTGATTTTCTTTTATGGGAAGAGCAGAGTCGGAATAAGCCCGGCTTAAAAACTTGGGCTCTACAAAGAGGTGCCGGGGAACTTGAAGCAGGGCTCGCAAAACAGCCCTATCGAAAATGCCACGACGCTTGATCTGGTTTTCAACCATCGCATTTCGAGCAGAATCAAAATCTACAGAAAGGACAGCCTTGGGCATAAAGAAGGTCGAACAGAAAGCCGTAACCAAGTAAGGAAAAAAAACCTTAAAAAATGAGCCCGTTTTTCTTAAGCCATTCCTGGGTATCAAACTTTTTATTGGTAAACTCCTGAAATTCAATTTCTTTTTTAGAAAGTTCCTGTCCATCGATGAACTGCGACTTTTTGGAAGCCTTTTTACTTTTACGCTTTTTAGGCGCAGGCCGCTCGTCAATAGTTTCTTCTTCGACTTCTAGCTCAAGCGAATCCGTCAACACTTCCATTTTAAGAACCAATACCATAAAACTCTTGGGACAAATATTGTCGTCTTTCTGAATTTCAGCAACAATTTTTTTAACTTTGGGTGAAGTCATGACCGCTTCGGTGATTGCTTTGGATAATTTTTCAAAACTGCGTTCAGACCCATCAGAATCACTCACAATATCCCCCTTTCAGTTTCCATATAAAAATAGTTCGACCAGTTCTCTGTTTCTTACTTAACCTTAAACTTCTCCTGCTACCTTGTCAACCCACCAGCGTTGCCCCTTACCAGAAGAGGCATATACCGCTGGCCGATTAATATAAAGGTACTGAGGAATCAACTTTCTCAGACCATTCGTTGATGCCTCCGCGCATGGACTTCAGGTTGCGGAATCCCATTTCTTCTAGTGCTTTCAACGCTTTCATCGAACGCACCCCGGCTTTGCAGTGCAGCACGATTTCATCGTCCTGATTCAATCCGTTTAATTTTGCAGGGTCTTTATCCTCAATATCACCCAGAGGAATCAAAGCCGCAGCGTCAATTTTGCAGATTTCGTATTCAGACGGTTCGCGCACATCAATTAATTTGAACGCATGCTTCTCGTCCAACATTTGTTTGACCTGCTCCACAGTAATTTCCTTTTCCGTATCAGCGGAAGAATCTTCAACCGGTAAGATACCGCAGAATTCCTCATAGTCGATCAACTCCGTGATGGTGGGGTTGTCGCCGCAGATGGGGCAATCCTTATCCTTACGCAATTTCATTTCCCTGAACTTCATCGACAAAGCATCGAACAACAGAAGCCGTCCCACCAGCGATTCGCCTTTACCCAGAATCAGCTTTATCACCTCGTTGGCCTGAATCAAACCGACAATGCCTGGAAGAATTCCGATTACTCCGCCCTCAGCACAACTTGGTACCAGGCCTGGTGGTGGGGGTTCGGGATACAGGCAGCGGTAGCACGGTCCCACTCGGGAATCGAACACCGAAGCCTGACCTTCAAAGCGCAAAATACAGCCATATATATAAGGCTTCTTCAACAACACACAGGCATCGCTAGCCAGATAACGGGTGGGGAAATTATCAGTGCCATCTACAATGATGTCGTAGTCGGCAAAAATCTCCATCACGTTTTCCGAAGACAAACGCGTGTTGTAAGTGGTGACATTAATGCTGGAATTCAAGTCGGCAATACGAGCTTTGGCCGAATCCACTTTCAACTTTCCAACCGTCGATTCTCCATGCGCTACCTGCCTTTGCAAATTACTGAGATCGACCACGTCAAAATCTATCAGGCCCAGGTTGCCTACCCCAGCCGCCGCAAGATAAAGAGCGAGCGGTGAGCCTAGCCCGCCAGTGCCAATCAAAAGCACCTTGGAATCACAAATTTTTTCCTGTCCTTCAACCCCCACCTCAGGCAGAAGCAAATGCCTGCTGTACCGGTTGATCTGATCTTGTGTCAATGCCATAACAAACCATCCTTTACAATTCGATCACTATTTTCACTAATGCTGATTAGATTCAATTCTACCAGAAAAGATTCTCCAGATAACCCTCTGAAATATGACGGAAGGCTACCCCACAATCAAGACTCTTTGGGCTTATCCTTACACTCCTCGTAGGCCTGTTCAAATCCAGCGATGGCGCCTTCGATGACTGAGTCGGGGAAACAATAGGAAACACGGAAATAACCTGGCTGGCCAAATCCTCTACCGGGCACGACCAGTACTTTTTTATCAGCCAATCGTTTGGCAAACTCCACCTCATCCAGTATGGGAGATTTCGGGAAAAAATAAAACGCCCCTTGTGGTTTGACCACCTCATATCCGATCCGCGTTAGTTCTTTATATAAATAATCACGTTTCCGGCGATACTGTTCCACATCCACCGTCACACTCTGCACCTGTTTCACCACACGTTGGATCAGTGCAGGAGCATTCACGAATCCTAATACCCGGTTGCTGAAAATCAGGCCTGCCATGAGTGACTCAGCAGACTCACATTGAGGATGCACCGCCACAAATCCAATACGCTCACCCGGAAGAGCAATGTCCTTGGAATGCGAGGTGATGTAAATACTGTTGGGGTAAAATTCCATGATGTTCGGTGCTTCCACGCCATCAAATACGATCTTTTTATAAGGGTCGTCCGAGATCAGGTATAAAGGCTTGCCGAGCCGAGCCGAATGGGCTTTTAAAACATCCGCCAGTTCCTGCAACTCTTTGCGGGAATAAACCACTCCAGTGGGATTATTCGGGGAGTTGATGATGACCGCCTTGGTTTTTTCGTTGAGCGCGCTTTTCAACGCCGAAAAATCGAGACGAAAATCATCCAGGGTGGGCACCGCCACCGCCTTGCCGCCATGATTGTCGGCATAGAACAAATATTCGACAAAATAAGGCGCGAAGATGATGACCTCATCGTCCGGGTCGAGCAGGGTTTTTAAAGTGATATTGAGTCCGCCCGCCGCACCACAGATCATCACCACATCGTTGGCCGAAAGCTCGACGTTGCATTCGGGAGACAAAGATTCGGCGATTACCGCACGCACATCAGCGAACCCCGCATTGGGCATATAACGGTGTAGTCCCGAAGATTCATCTCTCGCGCAATCTACCAAAGCCTTACGGACTTCTTCCGGTGGTTCCATCACTGGATTTCCCAGAGAGAGGTCGAACACATTTTCTTCACCAAATTCCTGTTTCAGCCGGATGCCTTCCTCAAACATTTTACGAATCCAGGAAGATTTTTCCATGAACCCGCTGACCTTTTGCGAGATCGCCATATTTAACTCCAAGATATAAAAAGCTTTACGGATCCATTCCTATCATATTCCTCAGGCGGGATCAACGCCGACCCATGCTATATTGGGAGGGAGTTTTTTTTAATATACTTTTTCTTTATGACCACACCTATCATTCAATTTATTGATGTCTTTAAAACCTACCAGAGCGGGTCCCAGCCGGTCACCGCATTGGAAGCCGTGAACCTGAGCCTCAATGCCGGGGATTTCGCCACCATCATGGGTCCCAGTGGCGGTGGAAAAACCACTTTGCTCAATCTTCTGGCAGGACTCGATCTACCCGACCGGGGACAAATTATCCTCAACGGCCGCAAAGTGTCCGATTTTTCCGACCATGAACTAACCTTACTGCGCCGAAAAGAGATCGGTATTGTATTCCAGTTTTTCAACCTTATGCCAACCCTCACGGTAATGGAAAATATAGAACTTCCGCTTCTACTTGCACATTCATCCAGAACCGATGAAAAGCACATTAATGTTCTACTCGAATATGTCGGACTCTTGCATCGTTCCGACTCTTTTCCCGCAGAGCTCTCGGGAGGAGAGATGCAAAGAGTCGCCATCGCCCGCGCCCTGGTGCACCAGCCTTCCATACTTCTTGCCGACGAGCCTACCGGCAACCTCGACTCGGATAATGGATTAAAAATTCTCGATCTTATGAAACAAGCATCGACAGACTTTGGAACAACCGTGATCATGGTGACCCACAATCCACAGGTCGCGAAATTTGGAAACTGCCATTACGAAATTCGTGATGGCAAACTTACCAACAAAATACCGTGAGCTTTCTGTTTTATTTTAAAGACCTGTTCACGGCACTCATTCTGCGCCCCTTACTGCGAGACCCGTTTCGCACCCTTATCACCATACTGGGCGTGGCAGTAGGTGTCGCCGTGTTTCTCAGCATCCGCCTGGCAAATCAGCAAACCATGATGTCGTTCACCGAAAGCGTGGACCTTGTTTTAGGCAGAGCCAATGCGGTTATAAGGGTAGAGGGACTGGATTTTGATGAATCGGTTTTTGAAAAACTTCATACCCTCAGACATGAGATTAAAGCCTATCCAGTGATCGAAGGATATGGGGTCGAATCCACCAGCGGTGAGGTGATTGAAATTATCGGCACCGACCTTTTACAGGACAGCGGCATCCGCGACTTTTCTATCAAAACTGTTGAAAAAGATCTGAAAGGTTTGCTACCCCTCTTATTGGATCCATATGGAGTCATCCTCCCCGAAAAGTTCATACCTGGCACCCAATTTGCTCCCGGCGATACGATTCAACTCCTGATAAAGGGCAAAGAAAAATCTCTCAACGTCAATGCTGTGCTGGAAAACAAAGGAATAGCCAAAGCCCTCAATGGAAATTTTGCTCTGATGGATATCGCGGCGGCACAAATTGTATTTGAAAAGTTAGGTCGACTGGATCGCATCGACATTCAATTTCTTAACCCAGTTGACTTCGAACTCATGCAGAAAAAAATTGCGGCACTTCTTCCCGAATTTATGAAAGCAGAACGCCCACAACGCAAGAACCGTCAGGTTGAAAAAATGTTGCAGGCGTTTCAATACAATCTTACGGCTTTAAGTTTCGTGGCCCTGCTGGTAGCCCTTTACCTGATCTACAACATGATCGCCCTTTCGGTAGTGCGGCGAAGGGTTGAAATTGGTACCCTGCGCGCAATAGGTGCCACCCCTACTCTGATCGCTCTAATTTTTTTCCTTGAAGCTGGTGTCATCGGTGCCCTCGGCTCCCTACTGGGAATCGGATTAGGATATTTTTTCGCCCAGTTTTCTCTGGATGCTGTTTCCCTCACCGTTAACAATCTATATGCACCAAGCTATGTTACGAAGGTTGATTTCCAATGGAGTCAAATGACTCCCTATTTCATATTGGGAGTTACGCTTTCATTTATTTCCGCCCTTATCCCAGCGTGGGATGCAGCTACCACCCCACCGACTTCTGTCATGCGACGCGGCAGTTACGACCTAAAACTATTTCGCGGAAGCCGCGGATTAAACATGACCGCCCTAGCAGTAGTTCTTCTCGCAACATTCTGCACTCAACTGCCGCCGATAAATCATTTCCCTTATTTTGGGTTTTTTTCAGTATTCCTGATCATTCTCGGCGTCTCCCTGTTATCCCCTTCAGTTTTACTGTGGACCCGCGACCGACTGCATTTCTTTTTCAAAAACCGTTTTGGGGGAGAAGGGTTGCTGGCCTGCATGAACCTTTCACAAAATGTAGGGCGCAATGCTCTGGCCGTCTCGTCACTCGCCATCGCATTCATGATGGTAATCAGTATGTCTATCATGGTACACAGCTTTCGCGAAACCGTGATCGTTTGGATCGACCAGACATTACGGGCCGATCTCTTTGTGCGGATAGCGGGAGGAAGGGATATCGACTACCAGCATACCTTACCCTCCGAATCCGTGGAGCAATTGAAGTCCCTGAAAAGTGTTGCCGCAGTCGACCAGTTCCGCGCCATCGACATCACTTATAACGAACTACCCGTAGTGCTGGCCACTGGTGATTTTTCCGTGCTCTCGCAATACGGGAATCTGGTAATTAAATCCGGACCAACTGCTCAAGAGTTGGATCAATTAATGATCGGTGAGGATCGGGCTCTGATATCTGAAGCTTTTTCTCTCAAACACAAAGTAAGTGTAGGAGATAATCTGGAATTAAAGACTCCTAACGGTCTAACTGAAATAAAAGTCGCCGCCATCTATTTCGATTATTCGCGTGAACGTGGCTATATCATTCTCGACCGCACTACATTTTTAAAATATTATGATGAAACCGAGATCAACAGTTTTGTTATTTATCTTGAAGATAAAACCCGACTGGAGTCCATACGAAAAGAAGTTCTGAAAACATTAAAAGACCATCGGCTCATCATCCGTTCCAATTCCGAATTGAAACATCAAGTTCTCGAAGTATTTGATAAAACCTTCGCCATCACCTATTCACTGGAAATCATTGCCATACTGGTGGCAGTGCTGGGACTATTCAACACTCTGGTCTCTTTAATTCTGGAACGTAAAAGGGAAATAGGAATTCTGCGTTTTATTGGCGCTTTCACCAGACAAATAAAACGTATGGTATTAATAGAAGCGGGGATACTCGGGCTGATCGGGTCAGCAATGGGGTTTGTGGCGGGAGTGATCGTTTCCTATATCCTGATCTTCGTGATCAATAAACAATCCTTCGGCTGGACCATTCAGGTTCATTTCCCCACCCTGTTCATACTGGTAATGGTAACGCTATTCTGGGGAATTTCATTATTGTCCGGACTTTATCCCGCCCGGTTGGCAGCAAAATTAAATCCTAAAGAAGCAGTACGAGTCGAATAACCCCGACCCATCGCCGCAAGGGCAGTGAGTCATAAGGGTTAGTTCAATTCTCTTGAGGCCAGCAAAACCATGAAAATTTCAATCTGCATACTACTTGTAGTAACAACCCTTGCCGTTTACTGGCCAACTCAAGACCATGAATTCATTAATTATGATGATAAAGAATATATAACTGAAAACTGGAATGTGAAATCCAAGTTAACCCAAGATAGTATTACCTGGGCATTTACCACATCTCATGCTGCCAACTGGCATCCGATAACCTGGCTTTCACATATGGTTGACTATCAGTTTTACGGGTCAAATCCCAAAGGTCATCACCTGACCAACTTGTTTTTTCACACCGCTAATGCCCTGCTCCTTTTCTTCATTCTCTTCCGAATGACAGGAACATTATGGCAGAGCGGTTTCGTAGCAGCCCTCTTTGCACTTCACCCTTTCAATGTTGAATCCGTTGCGTGGGTTGCCGAGCGCAAAAGTGTTCTCAGTACTTTCTTTTGGTTCCTAACCATGTGGGCTTACATTCACTATTCCAAGAAACCGGGTGTCAAGAGATACAGTTTGGTAGCTCTACTCTTTGCCCTGGGCTTAATGTCAAAGCCCATGTTGGTCACATTACCCTTTGTCCTTCTCATGATGGACTATTGGCCTTTGCGACGATTGAGATTTGAGCAGGATGAAGGCCCTGAGGAAATCACAGAAAATTATTCGGGTAAGAAATTAGAATTCTGGCACCTTGTCTGGGAAAAATTCCCTTTAATTTTACTTACAACAGGTTCAAGCATCGCGACGGTTATAGTTCAAAGAAGTGGGGGCGCATTACAGAACATAGAAGCTTTTTCACTGTCCGCACGTTTTACTAACGCAATGGTTTCGTATCTGGATTATTTAAAAAAAGCGGTATGGCCAGAGGGACTGGCAGTGTTCTATCCTCATCCCGGAAATGCTTTGGAAGTATGGAAAGGAGTACTGTGCGCAATAGCATTGGTAGCCATTTCAGCAGTAGCCATTAAGTTTATCAGGAAGGCACCTTATTTTGCATTTGGATGGTTTTGGTATCTTGGAACCCTGGCTCCTGTGATTGGGGTTGTACAGGTAGGGGGGCAAGCAATGGCCGACCGATATGCTTATGTACCTCTTATTGGAATCTTCATCATTATAGCTTGGGGAGTGCCAGAGCTTTTGGCAAAGTGGCGCCATAGAAACAAGGTTTTGGTTGCTCTGGCAGGAATATATATTCCAGCATTAATGGTAATGACCTGGAGCCAGGTGAGTCATTGGAAAAACAGTATTACCATTTTTAAACATGCTATTAGCGTAACCGATAAAGTGTATCCGAATTTTGCCCTCGCACATGCCAACCTTGGAAGTGCTCTGTCTGCGGAACGGAAGACTGAAGATGCAATTTTCCATTTCACGAAGGCTATTAAACTCGAACCCAACTTCACCCTGGCCCATAACAACCTTGGGAACGCTCTGTCTGATGCAGGAAAAACTGAGGAAGCTATTTCTCATTACAAGCTGGCTATTAAGCTTAAACCTGGCTACGCCGCTGCACACAACAATCTTGGGATTGCCCTGTCCAACTCAAGAAAAATTGACGAAGCAATTTCACATTACAAAATGGCTATCAAGTTCAAGCCAAACTTCGCCCAATCCCACTATAATCTTGGGCTTGATTTGTTGACGGCGGTAAAGGTTCAGGAAGCTATTTCTCATTTCAAAATAGCTATTAATCTCAAGCCCGACTTTGCCTTGGCACGTAACAACCTCAAAATAGCTCTAAATATATCAGAGGGTGAAAAGTAAACGTGAGGACCGACCCTTTATGACCTCTTGCTAGTTCCATTCGGTAGAGCATAAACGGATATCTAAAAGTTTTATCTCTAACTTTTCTCTACCGTTCCAGGTGTTGAGGTTGAGTTCATAGGCAATATCGAAAAGGTCTGTAGGAGGGTCGACCGATTCAAACACATCGGCAAAACCAAACCCAACCCCTTCAATCCGTCCCTTACCTTGTTGCGCACGAAAGCGGACGTGATTCTTTTCCTTGCCTATAAATTTTACTTCCTGAAATTTCACACCCCGCGACAAAAAACTGGGAACTGGGTTTTCAGCGCCAAAGGGTTCCAGTAAAGCCATTCGGCTATAAAGGGAATGGTTGACTTCCTCCAAGCATAACTCAGTATCCATCCGCACTTCAGGAATGAGGTCTTCTTCTGTTAGATAATGATGGCCCACTTCGTTCATAGCAATACGAAACGCTTCAATCTGATCTTCCTGGATGCTGAGTCCTGCGGCGTAAGCATGACCTCCATACTGAATAAGATGTTCAGAGCAACCTGTAAACGCCTTGAACAAGTTGAAGGTAGGAATGCTGCGTCCCGACCCCTTCCCTTGACCTTCTTCCAACGCAATCAAGACAGTGGGTCGGTGGTATTTATCAACCAGTCGGGAAGCGGCAATACCTATCACTCCCGGATGAAAAATTTCCGAAGCCAACACAATCACACGATCATTTTCAATATTGATGTCGCGACGAAAAAGAGATTCTGCTTCCGCCACAGTTTCTTCCTGAATTTCTTTGCGCTCCTTGTTGGTTTGTTCCAGTTCCAGTGCAAGAACTTTGGCTTCTTTTAGATCGGTGGAGGTTAGCAAGTGCAGGCCATTATCAGCCCGGCCTAACCTGCCAGCGGCGTTGAGTCGTGGACCAAGCCCAAATCCCACCGAGCGCGCATCGACATTTCCCACAATTCCCGCTGCTTCCTTCAATGCCACCAACCCAGGCTTGGAGGTAGTGGCCAACATTTCCAGTCCGTGCAATGTCAGAATATGATTTTCTCCCGTCAACGGCGCAACATCGGCAATGGTTCCCAAGGCAAACAAATCTAAATGCCGTTTTAAATTTGGCAAACGTTCCTTGGTCCATCCCGCCGCATGCAATGTATTCCGCACTGCGATGGCCAGCTTGAAGGCCAACCCCACTCCACATAAAAATCGATAAGGGTATTCGCAATCTGAGCGATGCGGATTGAGGACCGCGATGGCGGGGGGTAATCCCTCCTCCCCCACTTGGTGATGATCGGTGATAATAACATCTAACCCGATTTCGTTAGCCAGAGCCACTTCTTTCACACCGGTGATACCACAATCAGCTGTGATCATCAGGCCCGCGCCCTGCTCACGAATTTTTCGAACGGCGTCCGAATTGAGCCCATAACCTTCCGTTTGACGTTCAGGCAAATAGGCCTCGACCGGATAATCCAGGTCTCGGAAAAAATGTGTGAGAAAAGCGGCAGAAGTCACACCGTCAACATCGTAATCGCAAAAAACGGTGATGGCCTCTTTATGTTCCAATGCCTGAATCACCCTATCGACAGCCTTGCGCATTCCTGTCATCAGAAATGGATCGTGCAGACGGGCAAAATCTGCTTCTATAAAATCCTTGGCTGATTCTATGGAAGTCACTCCACGATTTGCAAGAAGCACCGCCACCGCAGTGGGAAGCTGGAGTCCACTCTCCAATAAAGAAACTGTTTCTACAGACGGTTCAACCAGACACCATTTTTTATTCAGCAATGAAAGCATGCAAAACTAACCTTTCAAATATTCTGTAACACCCTTAAATGTTCTGCGGTGGATAGGGCAAGGACCATATTCAGCTATCAAACCTTTGTGCAGTTTTGTTCCATAGCCTTTGTGCCGGGCAAACTCATAATTCGGGTATAGACGATGATAGTCTTCCATAATGTGATCCCGAGTCACTTTTGCCAGGACTGAAGCAGCAGCGATGAAAAAACTTTTGGCATCTCCTTTCACAATGACCCACTGCTCTATGGACGCGTCAATCTTCTGGTTTCCATCAATGAGCAGAAGGTCGGGGTCGAGCAATAATTTTTCCACCGACTGTTTCATGGCTAACCGCGCCGCTTGGAGAATATTGATTTCATCAATCACTTCCGGATTGACCACGGCCACGGCATGAGCCAATGCTTGCATTTTTATTTCAGGAAATAACTTCTCACGTTTTGCAGGAGAAAGTTTTTTAGAATCGTTCAACCCCGGAAGATCAGCATCAAAGGGTAAAACGACAGCGGCTGCTACCACTGGTCCGGCTAAGGGACCTCGCCCGGCCTCATCCACCCCGGCAATAAATTGATAACCCTGGGCGCGAGCTTTATTTTCAAAGTCCCATAAATCCTGTTCCATAATCAGAGAATAAGACATTCCCATAATGGATTCAACCCGCTTCACTCTTTTCCTGCTATTGAAAACCATCGCCGAGCCTTCTATAATTGATATATGCCAAATTTATTTAAAGTAATTCTTATTGTTTTTCTTTTGACCGCTTGCGCCACCACACCGATTTCAGATAGGCAGGCCCTCATCCTCATCCCTGAGTCGCAGGAAATTGCATTCGGTAAACAGGCTTATAATAAAGCGCTTAAAGATCAAGAGGATTCCAAAGATGCCCATTTAAATCAAGTGCTTCAACGCGTAGGCCGAAGGATCGCGGAAGTCAGCGATATGCCAAAACTGGATTGGGAGTTCAGACTGATTGAATCGAACGACAAAAATGCTTTTGCCCTGCCGGGCGGTAAAGTAGCGGTATATACCGGTATGCTAAGAATATGTGAAAATGAGGCAGGGCTGGCCACTGTACTGAGCCACGAAATCGCCCATGTGATTGCACGGCATGGAGCCCAAAGAATGTCGCAACAATTTTTGCTTACCGGAGCCATGATTGGCGCTAATATCAGCCTGCAAAGTAATACCCAGCGAGGAATTATTATGAGCGCTTTAGGACTGGGAGTTTTATACGGCATCCAACTGCCTTTCAGTCGTGCCGATGAAGGAGAAGCCGACCAGATTGGGCTGGTCTACATGGCTAAAGCCGGATACGACCCTGATGAAGCCATCCGATTTTGGAAACGGTTCAGTGAAGAAAAAGGGGACAGTGATCCTCCCGAGTGGGCCTCCACCCACCCCGCCGACAAAACACGCGTTAAAGGACTTAAGGCCTATCTTTCTCGCGCCAAATACAGTTACCAGAACATCAAGCTGAAGCACGGCCTGGGAGAAACTTTCAAATTACCTCCGGAAAAAAACAGCCCGCCAAAACCCAAACCCGTTCCCGGTGTTTCCGTTGAAACTTTCAACTAACCATCACCCAGTGTGAGGTTATGAACACTCGGGCAGGGCAGTTGCAATAAGCCTGGGCCAAGCTTGTTCCCAACCCTTGGAATGAGTGGCACCCTTCACAGTTTGTATTTTTATGCAGTCTGCTCGCCCAGCCCTGGAAAGAAAACTTTCTGCAACATACTGCCCAATATTTTCATCCTGACTACCGACGTAGTGGATTTGGGGAATGTTTGCGACTTTTTCCGCGACATCTGCCGCATTCAATGATCCATCTAGAGAATCAACTTTATGGTGTCGGGTCCACGCTCTATGATCCAGATTGCCTGCTACGGTGCGGATACCACTAACATCCGAACGGCGAGCCGCCACCAGCACTGCCACCGCGCCTCCGCCGGAAAATCCAACAATCTCAAGTTTATTTGCCCGCGCCTTTTCCTTTCCCAGGTTGATCACCGCCGACACACTATCGATGACCTCAGTCGAAAAGCGCTTGCCAGTCCAATAGGGGTATTCGCAGTGGGGATTCTTTTCGAAAGAAACGTACTGGCACGGACGTGCGATGTACATAACATTTTTTCCTGGTTCGCGCGCTGCCAGGTGTAACGCAACAGGATTTCTTGGAGATGGATTGCGGGAAACGCTTGTCCCACTCAGCCACGCTCTGCCATCCCCTTCCAAATAAATGTGCAGTGGCGCTCCAGGATTATCAAATTTGTAATAGACGCGCAGGACAAAGTCTCCCCCTCTAAGCTCATCCGCCTGCAACCCTGCCATTTTGGAGATTTTCAAGTCAGTGTTTTCGGGACTATGGCTTGCACAACTTTGAGTTAGCAATAGAACCAGAGTCAGGCTCGTCAACAATCCGCCCCTTAATCTTTGCCGAGTTTTATCCAAATTCAGACATCCAATCTTTAGAAACTCCATCGATATTTTAGCAAAGCAGAATGGCTGGTAAAATCTTCTTTGGCTTCAATATCATAAGTCGCGATGAACTCAAAATTGTTGTGGTCTGCAAAGGTAATACCCAGCCCACCTAAAACACTGTGATTTGCAGGGCCGAACCCAGTTGTCGTGAAGGTGTTTCCACCCCCGGTAAATGCCGAGACAGTTTGAATTTTTTCATCCAGCGCTTCATAGTTATAACCGAGGTGGATTTCAGGAGTTAGACTTCCTTCACTGACATCCCAAGTACGGCGAAGTTCTCCACGCAGGGTTAGGTTTAGGATATCGTAATCTTGATCATTAATAATGAGGTTGGAAGTTCCTGCTCCTGTTTCAGTATAGCCGTTAATCTCAATATGACTCCAGGATAGACCCAGGCTGGGAGTAAATTCAAAATGGTTCCCAAAAAACATATCACGACCAAGTCCTAATTGGGTAAGGACCTGATAACCCTCATAGTCAGCAACTGCGGTTCGATCAACGGCGCCTACGGTAATGAAACGGTTCCCATCATACGTGTTATAGGCCAAACCAATCTGACCATTTATGAAATAGTTTTTGTCAAATTCATACGAACTGTAGATCATTCCCTGGTAACTGTTTACAGTGGTCCCATTTTTCGAAAGACGGGTATCCACATCTGTATGGGCAAAGCTCCCTGCAAGGCCTAAAAGTAGAGCATTGCTGATTTGACTGTCGGCACCATAAGCGACACCCCCGGTGGACGAAGTAAATCCCTCAATCCCTTCCCGCTTGCCCTGGTCCGCATATGTTCCGAACCCTTGGATCCAGAACCTTTTGTCTTTTTCTATTTCATCACCGGAGGATAAACCTTGTCCGGCAGAAATGCCTGTGCGCAGACTTGCAATACGGGAAGATACAGTGCTTAAGGCCGCTCCACCTGCCGATACGGCTCCGAGGACAGCCCCTCCGCTCACAACAGGTGTCAGGGTTTCAAGAGCAGTTTCCAATTGAGCGTTACTCGACATGCTGTTCAATTCACTTAGCAAAGTTTCACCGGAAAATGCTGTATCTACTATGTCATTGATCTCCGCAGTCGCACCAGCAAGTCCCAACGATGATGAAGATACGGTTGTGGCGGTGAGGGTTAGATTATTGGAAGACTGTGCCGCTACAAAATCTATCCGCAGGTTATTGTCAGTAATTGTGGGAACGGTGACCGCCGCATTACTTTGGATAATGGTGATAACCTGACCGGAAGTAATGGCACCAGTTATAGTCGGAGTAATGGTGGTTCCAGATTGCAAACTTATACCGTTAGCCGTTGCTATGATTGACCCGTTATTATCTCCAATAGTAATATTTAAAGTGGCAGAAGCACCCAATGTTACGGCTTGTGAAACGTTAACGTCTGTTGTTCCAATATCGAGGATACCCGTTCCCGAAGATGTGATCGCCCCGGTAACGGACGTTGCCGACTTGGTAAATTTTAACGTTGCTAAATTGCTGATGGTCGTTGTCGTTGCTTTTAGATCGCCGGCGAATGTTGCAGTTTTTCCACTACCTTGAATATTTACGGCATTTAATCCGGCAGTGGTCGAACCTACATCGCCGCTGAAGGTACTGGTACCTGCCACATTCAAAGTTCCTTCATTCGTGGTCGCATTGGTGATGGTGCCGGTAAAGTTCTTGCCATCCGCAAGAGAAATAGTGGCAGCATTTCCGTTTGTGACATTCAAAACACCGGTAAAATTCCCATCCAGAACGATATTACCCGAGCCATTCGTTGACAGGAGGGTGGTTGTTACATCACTGGAAAAAGTCGCTGTCTTGCCAGCAGCACCCGCGTTAATGGCTTGAAGGCCAGCCCCCGTCGAACCCACCGCACCACTGACCGTGGTGGTTCCCGATAGAGTCAAGGTTCCTTCGTTCGTGGTCGTGTTGGTGATGGCACCTGTAAAATTAAATCCATCCGCAACAGTAGCGGTGGCGCCCGCACCGCTAGCAAAATTAAGATTACCGGTAAACGAATTATTCAGAGCTATGTTACCCGTACCTGTAGTTGTCAGCAGGCTAGTTGTTACCGCACTGGAAAAAGTAGCTGTCTTGCCAGTAGCCCCTGCATTGATGGCTTTAAGTCCAACTCCCGTTGAACCCACCGCACCACTGACCGTGGTGGTTCCCGATAGAGTCAAAGTTCCTTGATTCGTTGTCGTATTGGTGACGGCCCCTGTGATATTCACAGTATCCGCAACGCTTACCGTTCCATCAGCGGCGAAGTCGATAGTCCCGGTCACTGAGCCATTGAAGGTAGTGGTATTGGTACTTGAAATATTAATGGTATCAGCGGCCACAGTACTGGCAAAGGTTGCAGTAGTGCTTGCACCAATATTCATAATGTCAATTGCTGCGCTAGAACCAATGGCCTGTGAAAAATTGATTGTGTTAGCACCACCATTGGAATTGTTGACATTCATGGTGATCGTATCTGATGCATTTGAGGCTGTGATGGAGGCATCGAAAATAATATTTTCAGCGTTCGATGTATCAAAGGTCAGAGATAAAGTAGAAGTTCCCGTACCACCCACTATGGCAATTGAGTTCGCTCCACCCCCGGAGGTCGTTGCGTTGCCCTGAAAGGTAATATTGTCGTCTATGCCTGTCACCGTCAAACTATTAGTGAACGCAGTACTGCTCACCACAAGGTCATCGGCAAAGATCACCCCATTACTCGTGCCTGAAGTGTTGACATTGATTCCCTGGGTCGTGCTTCCTGAGGATTCAGTAAGCGTGAATGAATCATTCGGTGTTGTGTTGTTTCCAATCGTAACCGTACCGGAATTACTGTCAATAGTGATATTGGTTCCTGCGGTTTCATTAGATTCGAGCAGACCACTAGAAATTCCTGAGGTTCCTGAGGTCACCGTTTGACCGCTAGTGACTTCCGTAACCGCATCGGCCGCCAGAGTCTTCCCGGCGAAACCAGTTACCATAAAAAGAGATAAGGCAAGAAGGCCTAAAACATTTCGAAGAATGCTAAACGCCTTTAGCAAACTCATTCTCTGCTACAAAAGGTCCATTTCATGCCACACCTCTTTTCAGATTACAAATGTATGCATTCTTAAGGCAGGAGCACTCCTACTCAATGTCAGACAAGCGAGTATTTTGATAAAAAATTATTAGCGCTCCATATTTTATGTAATAAAATTTTACATTAATAATCAACAACTTACAACGCATAAATCGGTTTTCCGATATCCGAAGATGGATACAATATCCATGCAAGATTTTGACTAGGGATATTGGTTAATTAAAAATTTATGATGCTGTTTGGGTTTCAGAACGGATTAAGTACGGATAAAAGAGTTTTTGCGGTGGTATTCTTTCTAAACGGGAAGGCAGAACCTATAGGTTTTTTGAGGAGGGAGGAAGAAATAAAATACCCCCTCTTATTAAAAGAGGGGGCTAATTATTTTCCCTATTTGACGGAATCCGCGTTAAGCGGAGTCAACAAACTATTGCGGCATCCCTTCCACAGGGGTGGATTAGGCGCTTTTAGCAGCAGCCTTTGCGGCTTTGGCTTTTTTGCCACGTGTCTTGGTCTTTTTCGCCTTTGTTGTGGGCCGCGGTGCTTTGAGCTCTTTCAAACGGGCCGCTTTACCACGCAGTTCGCGCAGGTAATAAAGTTTAGCCTGGCGTACCTTGGCACGTCTAACAATTTCAATTTTTTCGACACGCGGGGAATGGAACGGAAATATACGTTCCACACCGATGCCAAAAGATATTTTTCGAACCGTCAGGGTCTTGCGAGCCCCACCGCCACGCATTTTGATGACCACGCCTTCGATGACCTGAATACGTTCTTTCTCTCCTTCAACGATACGCATATGTACCTTGACCGTATCGCCAATATGAACATCGGAAACATCCTTTTTCATCTCTTTCGCTTCAATCTGATCTACTAAGTTCATGAACCTCTCTCCTTGGGAAATACCTCTTACTTCATTAATTATTTTCGATTCTGATTTTAAAAAAATTTTCTATCAAGATCCGCCCCTGCCCAGCAAGCGGTCTAATATAATTGCTATCGCTCCCCGTACTGGCAAATGATTGAAGTCGCTATTACCTTCAATGGGCTCCAGTACATAATCGGCATTTTGAACCAGGTTTTTTTCCAAGCCCCAACCCGTGCCAAAAACCAGGAGCATGGGTTCCTTCAATTGTTGCTTTAATTCTGCAAACCCAATGCTGTTTGGCACCTGCTTGGCACCCGTAACCACTACACTGGGTTTTTTCCCACATTGTTCGGTCACCTCTGCCACTACCGCATCCAGGCTTTTCATGACCCGGGTTTGAAGCAGTGCTTCCTTCCGAGTTGGATTGTATTCCGCCCCATGACCCTTCAGCCAGTGGCCGACCAATCTTTCCACCAATTCCTGCTGGGTCTTTAAAGGGGTGACCACATAAAAATTACCGACCCCAAATGTCCGGCAGACGCGCGAAATATCATGCACATCCAAAGTTGTTACGGATGAGACTACCACTTCCCCGGTTTTGTTATAGACGGGAAAATGGATCAGTGCCAGATGAATATTCGAATAGTATGCCAATGCTGTCCTGTATCAAGACCGGTTCTTTTTCAGCAGGTCAGGCCGAACCCGCGCGGTTTTTTTCAAAGCTTCTGCCCGTTGCCAGTCGCGTATTTTTTTATGATCGCCAGAAACCAAAATCTCTGGAACTTCTAATCCTTCGTAATCCCGAGGCCGAGTGTATTGTGGATATTCCAGCAAATCATCGGCGAAAGACTCTTCCACCACCGACTCCGGATCACCCAGCACTCCCGGCAGTAACCTTGTTATGGCCTCAACAAGAACCATGGCGGGAATTTCCCCACCTGTCAAAACATAGTCACCGATGGAAATTTCCTCATCGACAAAATGCTGCCGCACCCGCTCGTCGATGCCTTCATAGCGACCACAAATTAAAGTCAGGCTCGGTAAACGAGAAAGCTCCCAGGCTTTTTTCTGATTAAAGGGCCGCCCTCCCGGTGATAATAATATCGTTCGGGTTTCGGGGACTTCCTTTTTAACCGCTGTAATGGCTCGGGCAATGGGCTCGACATTCATAACCATGCCCACTCCACCTCCGAAGGGGGCATCATCCACCTTCTTGTGCTTGTTCAGGCTGTAGTCGCGTAAATCATGAACGCGAAGATCCAGCAATCCTTCTTCCCGGGCTCGTTGCAAAATGCTATCCCCGAAAGGGGACTCAAACATCCCCGGGAATATGCTGACAATGTCAAACCGGAGTGTCCTCAAGCAAACCCTCAATACGATGAAAAACTAATTTACCCTGTTCCAAGTCTATGGACTTGACGACCAAATCTATCATGGGGAGCATCCACTCATGGTCCCCGTTTCGCACCACGTACACATCATTACTCCCCGTAGGGATGATGTCTTCGATGACTCCATGAGGACGACCCTCTTCATCGAAGACCTCAAGGCCTTCAATTTCGAATCGGTAATACTCCCCCTCAGGGAGAGATTGAAAATCCTCACGGCTTGCCAGAACTTCCTTACCCGTCAGGAGCTTGGCAGATTCGATTTGATCAACACCCTCTAGTTTGATAATGAAGGGCGTGTTAGCCCCGCGAATCGATTGAATCTTTATTTTGTTTTCTGTCCCTTCCAGCATGACGGTCTGTCCGTCGAAAAACTCAATACCATCCGGGTCCTGAGGATAAAACTTTATCTCCCCTTTCAGGCCATGAGTTCGGGCTAATTTACCAACCGGAATCCAATCCATATCACTCAATAATTTCAAGCACAGCCCGTTTTTTTAATTTTGTTGCCGTCGCATTTAAAATGGTACGCATGGCCTTGGCCGTTTTTCCCTGCTTGCCAATCACCTTGCCCAGATCTTCTTTCGCGACTCTCAATTCAAGCACCGTTGTTTTTTCGCCTTCCACTTCCTGCAAACTAACTTCATCCGGCTTGTCCACTAGCGCTTTAACCATCGTTAATATGAGATCTTTCATAACTCCCTCCTAGTTTACAGGAAACGAATTCCTAACTAGGGAGAAGCACGTTCACGCTTTTAACGAATTGTGGTTTTGCGAAAATATTTTTCGGATCTAAACTCCGACCCCAGCCTTTTTGAAGAGGGTTCCGACAGTTTTGCTGGGCTTGGCACCTTTTTTTATCCAAGCCATTGCTTTATCCGCGTCCACCTTACAACCCACTTCATCATTCAGGGGATCGTAGGTTCCCAGAATTTCAAGAAATCTTCCATCTCTTGGCATTCGGGAATCTGCTGCCACAATCCTGTAAAAGGGTTTCTTTTTTGCTCCTCGCCGAGTTAATCGAATTACAACTGCCAATTTACTTCCTCCTAAGTTACGGGCCTTGCCCGGTATACATGGCGTTCATACCCCGGTAGGAATACAACCGCCATTAATTAAAAACTTCGTTTAAAAGGACCGCCCTCCTGGCATTCCGCGTCCTCCCATTAGACTGCCAAAATTGAGACCACCGCCTCGGGCAACCTTCTTCATCATTTTTTGCATTTGCACAAACTGTTTCAACAATTTGTTGACATCATTTACACGGGTGCCGCTTCCCTGAGCTATCCTGCGCTTTCTGCTGGCATTGATGATGTTGTGCTTTCTTCGTTCCGCTGAGGTCATGGAGTTGATGATCGCTTCGACCTGAACAAAAGCGTTATCATCAACCTTCAAACCTTTCATCATTTTTCCGGCACCGGGGATCATTCCCAACAACTGCTCCATCGACCCCATCTTCTGAACCTGTTTCAACTGGTCACGAAAATCTTCCAGGGTAAAAGCATTACCCTTAATTTTTTTCTGTAATGCTGCCTGTTCTTCCTGCTCGAAATTTTCCTCGGCCTTTTCGACCAGGGACATGACATCACCCATGCCCAAAATACGGGAAACAATTCGCTCAGGGTGGAACGGCTCAAGCGCGTCCAGCTTTTCTCCCATACCCACAAACCGAATCGGTTTGCCGGTTACCCTCTTAATGGAAAACGCTGCACCGCCGCGCGCATCACCATCCATCTTGGTCAAGACCACGCCATCAATACCAATTGCATCGTTAAACGTTTTCGCAATATCGGCAGACTGCTGGCCCATCATCGCATCCGCCACAAACAACACCTCGTGCGGCTGGACTGTTTCCTTGATGCGCTTTAATTCGTCCATCAGAGCATCATCAACCTGCTGACGACCCGCAGTATCAATGATCACTACCTGACTCATTTTGTTGACGGCTTCATCCAGCGCTTTTTTACAAATAGCTACCGGATCATTCTCTCCCTCGGCGTCATACACTGACACATCGAGGTCCCGTCCTAAAACATGCAACTGCTCAATCGCTGCGGGACGATAAACGTCCGCCGGAACGAGAAGACAGTTTCTTCCTTTTTCTTTAAACCGCTTGGCAAGCTTCCCCACAGTGGTGGTTTTACCCGCCCCCTGAAGCCCCGCCATCAAAATAATAGTCGGCGGTTTTTGAGCAAACTGAATATCGACAAACTCATCGCCCAGCAAATGGGTCAAGTCATCGTTGACGATCTTGACCATCTGATGCCCCGGAGTCAGGCTTTTCAAAACCTCCTGACCGACAGCTTTTTCCCGGACTAATACGATGAAATCTTTGATAACCGGAAGGCTGACATCCGCCTCGATCAACGCAACACGAATCTCGCCCAAGGCCTCATCAACATCGGCCTCTTTAAGAACACCACGACCCTTTAATTTTTTGTAGACCGCCTCAAGGCGATCGGATAAATTATCGAACATGTAAATCCGGGCTAAACCCTTTAAATTTAAGGGTACTATCAGGTTTATTTTAAGCGGATTAGTATATAATAACAACCTCCATTCCGCAAGGACATTAGAGAAACCCTTTACGATCCGGGAAAACCTATGAAAGCAGTTGTTTTATTGAGCGGTGGGCTGGATTCCACCACCACCCTGGCCATGGCCAAAAAAGAAGGATTCGACCTCTTCGCCCTCACCTTCGATTACGGCCAACGGCATCGAATAGAGCTGGATCGGGCTCGGGACATCGCCAAACATTTCGGGGCGACCGACCACCAAATCGTCAAAATTGACCTTCGCCAATTTGGAGGCTCCGCATTGACCGATTCCATCGACGTTCCGACCCATCGGGATCAGGAAGAAATGGCAGCAAAAGTTCCCGTCACATACGTACCCGCCCGCAACACCATTTTTCTTTCGTTCTGTTTGGCGTATGCAGAGGTTAAAGAATCCAACGATATTTTTATCGGGGTCAACGCCGTCGATTACAGCGGCTACCCCGATTGCCGACCCGAGTTCATCGCCGCGTTTGAAACTCTCGCCAACCTCGCCACCAAAGCTGGTGTAGAAGGAAAAAAGCAATTGAATATCCATACCCCACTGATCAAACTGACCAAGGCAGAAATCATCCAAAAAGGGCTGGGACTAGGAGTGGATTATGGCATGACGCATAGTTGCTACAATCCGGGAGAAAACGGAATGTCCTGCGGTGTGTGCGACAGTTGCCAACTACGCCTGAAAGGATTCCAACAAGCCGGCGTCCAAGACCCGATTGAGTATAGCTCTCCCTTACAAAGAGGATAATAAAAAACCCCCTCCCGATTCGGGAGAGGGTTAATGCTTCGACTTGACTCAGCATGACACTCCAGGCTCTCTAAGCCAAGCTAACTTGTCACTAGCCCCTTAACGCTTTGCACACTGGCCCCACGCCTAGTGGTTACATTTTGCTTCCTTCTTCCATACGTTTATGTTCCATTTCTTTCCGTTTCATGGCTTCATCTTTCATGCCACTTCCTTCATCCATTGTCTCTTTTTTTTCATGGTCATATTTTCCATACTTCTTGTCATAATATTCTTTGGAATGCTTTTCGACTCCACCACCATGCTCTTCTTTATATTCATGAGCCATTCCACTGGCTTTGTGATCCATTCCCATCGCTGAACCGCCACTGCCTTCTTCATATAATTCTTTAGCGTGAGCTTCACCGTCGTGGGCCATAGCCGTTGAAGAAAATACCAATAACATTCCGACCAACGGAATCATAAAAAGCTTCTTGTTCATTTGTCACTCCTTAAAATTTTTTCGGGGACCTTATTGACTATAAGAATACCAGTTTTCAATTTGTTATGGGAAGCGCAAAATTCTTACACCTCACCGGCGGGGGCTGACTAGCAGTGGGATGAACCACCATCGACGAACAGGGTTTCGCCATTAACAAATTGATTTTCCATTAAATAGTCGAGAGCCTGCAGAAGATTTTCGATTTTTCCGTGAGTTCGAGTCGGAACATTTTTGGCGGCTTTTTCCAGATAATCGGGGTCGCCGCCCTGGGGAGGGAGGATGAGTCCCGGAGCTAGGCCATTAACGCGAACCGTTTGCCCCCACTCCACCGCCGCCAGTTCCGTCAAATGTTTTAACCCCACTTTACTGACAGAATATGCTGCGAAGGTAGGGATGGTTTTTTCCACTCGTTCATCAAGAATATTGACAATCAACCCTTTATTGACCTTACGCTTGTATTCACGCATCAACAGGTAGGGAGCCATAAGGTTAAGGTTGAGAGTATCGACCAGCGTATCGAACTGCGTTTGCTCTATATTTTCCTGAATAAAATTAGCCGCAGAATTTATCAGCAGTTCCACATTATCCAAGTCCTGTAAAACTTTATTGATAAACGATTCCGCCTCATCTAATTTCCTTAAGTCTTCCAGGTAACCCTGACACCGGACCCCATGTGACCGGATTTCCTGAATCGTTTTCTCGCTAGCTGCTGAGGACTTGTGATAAAGCAGGGCGATGTCGAATCCTTTTCCCGCAAGGTGCAGGGCCATCGCCCGGCCTATTCGAATCGCTCCTCCTGTTACAATGGCTGTCGGCATTTCTATTCCACCTTATGTTATAATGAGAGTCATTAAACTTTAAATTCCTTTTAAAATCCACTCAAAATCAGTTTGATTTTTAGCAAAATCCTAAAGGATTTCGCACATAGTTTATATTTTGTTAACAGGAGATCAGGAAAACATCATGAGCGAAAAAAAATGTGTGAACATCGCAGTATTAACGGTTTCTGACACTCGAACCGAAGCGGATGACAAGTCGGGCCAGGTGTTGGTAGACCGAATTCAAGGAGCCGGGCATAACCTGGTAGAGAAGAAAATCATAAAAGATGAAAAAGACCTGCTTCAGGAGCAATTGAAAAAATGGATCGCCAGCACCGAAGTCGACGTGGTGGTTGCGACAGGGGGAACCGGTGTAACGGGGCGCGACATCACACCAGAAGCTTTTGAGGAACTGTATGAAAAGTCGATTCCCGGGTTTGGCGAACTGTTTCGTATGTTGAGTTATGAGAGCATCCGGACATCCAGCTTACAGTCGCGCTGTACAGCAGGGGTTGCCAACGGCACTTTCCTTTTTGCTCTACCGGGATCAACCGGAGCCTGCAAGGATGGATGGGACCAAATCCTCATCCACCAGCTGGACAGCACTCACAAACCCTGCAACCTTGTTGAATTGATGCCGCGCCTTCTGGAAAAATAACCAGCGTAGCGCTGGACCCAGTAAGCAATAACTTTTACTGGCAAACAAGTGGTGTTGGCAACTTTTTAAGTTTTTGCTATTTGTCTCCACGGCTCAATATACTTTTACCCTTGGCCTCTCCTGCTAAGGGTACCTACTGGTTATGGAACAATACGAATATAAAGTAGACGCTGATTCGAGCCGGGAACGGCTTGATGTTTTTTTATCCGCCCAACAAACGGAGATCAGCCGGTCTCGTTTAAAAAAATTGATTGTTGAAGGTCGGGTAACAGTGAATGGTTTGAAGCGGCCTGTTGGATATAAGGTTCGAGAAGGGGACCAGATAACGATTCAGGTGCCCGCTCTGGTTTCCCTGGACACTTCGCCTGAGCCCATTCCTCTCAATATTATTTTTGAGGACGAATATTTAATCGCTCTGGACAAACCAGCAGGTATGGTGGTTCATCCGGGGCCCGGGCATTCCACAGGAACTCTGGTCAACGCCTTACTGCATCATTGCACTGATCTTTCAGGCATTGGCGGTGTCGAACGTCCCGGCATTGTTCACCGGCTGGACAAGGACACTTCTGGATTAGTCTTGGTTGCCAAAACTGAACCCACCCATAAAAACCTCTCCAGCCAGTTCAAAAATCGTGAAATTCACAAAGAATATTTGGCCATAGTTAAAGGCAACGTTAAAAAGGATAGGGATTCTATCCATTCAGCCATTGGCCGGCATAAAACACATCGCAAAAAAATGGATACCACAACTTTAAAGGGACGGGAAGCTTATACCGAATACCAAGTCATTCACCGTTCCAAGAGTTGGTCTTACCTTCGGCTTTTGCCCAGAACAGGAAGAACCCATCAGATTCGGGTCCATTTGGCATCGATCCACCACCCTGTAATTGGTGATGATCTCTACGGCGGGAAATCTGGCAACCCAAAAATGGAAAGACAGGCTTTGCATGCCCACCTATTAGAGCTGAAACATCCCATCACGGGGGCGAATTTATCTTTTTGTGCCCCGATTCCTCCAGATATAGCAGCTTTTCTAGAAACCAATGGATACGACCCTAAATAATTTTTGACGTATTTGCTAAAAGTAAGATTAGCTCACCGTTAAGACTAAAGCTTAAAAATTCAAGTCCTCTGGGAATCCTCAATTGTGAATTAATTGTGGAAAACTTATCACATATCAGAAAACCGATATTTTTAAACTACGGCAAATAATTTTTGTGTCACAAGAACGCACCAGTATCTCTTTAATTTTCAAGCAGAAAAACTAATTCGACCTTCCTGTACGAAAAATATTGACACGAAATTTTATTATTCTTGTTTTTCCACATATTTCAAATTAGAAAGGGTTCCTGCATGAACCCCTAAAGTAGAGGTGAAAAAAGGGTATCAATTTCCTGTCATCTATTTCCCCTTATATTTAGGCTGTCAAAAAACATTACATTATGAATGCCCTAACATTACCCTCACCGAGCTTAGAAGTAGAGGGAAATAAGGTTTCAGAATTTTGACACCTCAAATGCCCTTAGTATATATGGGGGAACCTGAACAAAGCCTTTTATTGCCTTGGTTCAGCCAATGTTTTAAGGGTTCTGAGAAAACATTATTGAGTTCACCCAATGCAACGCAGGCTTTCTCCTTTATCGATGCCCATCTCTATGCCTGGAAAGGGTTTCAAGGGTTCTCTACTTGGCAAACCACCTTTTCCACACCTAATGTGAAAAACCTGTGGAAAACCTCGATAAATTATCCTCTAACCTAGACCCGTAAAGGCTTTGGGGGTTGTCGATTAGAAAGTATGCAGCCTAAAAAACCATTGATTTTAAAGAGATTATTTTGGGCAGACCTCCCAAACTGAAGGGTGCCTATAAAAGCATCGCTTAGGACTCTTTTTCTCTAAATTCTAGTGCTGGAAGAATAGGTTTTGATGTCATCAATCCAACAAAATTTCTTCCTTAAGGGAGGTTCTATGAGGCGAAAATAACGGGAAAGAGTCTAAAGATAAATTGGGGGGGGGTATCAAGCATCTCTATTCCATAGGTCAACCACAACATTTTTTATACTTTTTTCCACTCCCACAAGGGCAAGGATCGTTTCTGCCAACTTTAGCTTCATCGCGCACAAAGGTTTTAGGTTTTTCCTGGGGTGAAACCGGAACAGGGGGAAGAGTAGAATCTTTGCGGCTATAAACCCAGCGACCATTGATCTTATAAAAGCGTGAGGATTCCCGCATCGTTTGCTCGGAATCATCCTTAATATACTGTGCGACAAAATCGACTTGGCCTTCAGAGTCATCTTGACCTCCGGCCCGGGTACCCACGATTTCCAGCTTTTTCCAAACCACCTCATCATCAACCAGAGCAGGCCCCAGTTTGGCCATTTCTTTTTTTTCTTCCGGGTGGCTGGTAATTACCAGATATTCCCAGTTTTTCTGGGTGAACGCGGTATACCGCGAACGCATTAGATCTTCCGCCGTATCCGGAAAACCGGTTCCCCTAATCAACGGGCCACAACAATCTGTGAAAGGAAAATTTGAACCACAAGGGCAATCTTTCATTTTTGATAATCCTGTCTTTCTAGGTTCACTTTTTTTAACAAATCTCGAAAATGATCTTCCGCACAAAGAGAAGAGAATCTATCTTTGTAACGGGATGTTCCTTCCAAAGTTGCAAATCCAGGCAAAGACATGAGCCCTCACTCTATTAAGTAGAAATCAAGAAAACCAACCGAGGCCTTGAGTACAGTTTTCAAACTAAGAAAAGACCCATTAAATCGGTTTTCTCTTGAAGGGAAATGCCGGACGCTGGCCTTTGCGCTCCGCCAGACGGGAAGGTTTATTTTCACTGCGGGGACTATCCTTTTCTTCCTTCTTAACTGAAGACTCCTCTTCCTTATGGTCTTTATCTTGATTCGGGTCGTTCATCCTAGTTCTCCCAATCGTTCAATCTTTTTAATTCTTTAACAGCATACTTAAAACAAGCGCCACTCTCCAAAAAATGTTTCAAATTCATGGACCGGCTATTCCATTATTGTCAGATCCCCCAGAATAATCTCTCGGCTGACCGAGATATTTTTAAGATTAATGCAAGTAGACTGGGAATTATGAACTGGCACCCATCCCCCACGAATAAGCGATTAATATTTTTTTTCTTGAAAACTTACCCTCTAAAATGTGCAAAAAACGTAAAAATTGTATAAAATAAGATAAATCTATGCTTATCAAATACAATATATAAATCCCATTATTGTGGGGGCAATAAAAAAACAATCCACAACATATTGAATATAGGGATTTAATTTTACCGTGCTCAGATGGCCAAGAAATTTGGCCTCTATTTTGCTTTAGTAATTATTGAGGATTAAAGATGAAAACCAGGAAACTGCCAGAAAAAAGAAGTAAAGAGATTAGACGTTTCCTGGAGTCTCAGGATGGCTTCACTTTAATCGAAATGTTAATAACTTTAGCAGTTATAGGGATAGCGTTTGCCATGTCTGCTCCAAATTTTTCAAAATGGAAAGATAAGCACCAGATCAACGGTCAGGCGCAAAGAGTATATTTTGACTTGATGCTAGCCCGTACCACAGCAGTCAAAAACAATAACAATGTTCTGGTCACATTCAGCACCACTAACGATTCCTATTCGATTCATGACGACACCGATGGAGATGGAGTAGAAGATGCCAGTGAGTCTACAAAATCTGTAAGCCTGGAGGAAAATGCCCAGTTCGCATTCAACTCCGGGATTTCAGATATTGACGGCAATGCCGTTTCCGCAGCAGTTTCATTTGGCGGATCTCAAGTGGTTACTTTCGACTCCAGAGGCCAGGCCAGCGCAAGCGGATCAGTATTTTTGTTGCACGAAAATGATGTCGGAATTACTAACGCCCGCGCACGTACCATCAGTGTGTTGAAAGCTACCGGCGCAGTGGATTACTGGACTTATGACTCAACCGTTTCGCCTCCCTGGAGTTAGTGATGAAGATATTAACCTCCACAACTCACAAAGGCTTGTTGCCACGCGGCAATAATCAGGGAGGTTTTACTTTAATAGAAGTGTTGATCAGCATGGTGATTCTGACCATTGGCATCTTCGGCCTTATCCAAACTGCCAGCTCCGTCATTTTTTTCCAGAAGCATTCCGCAAATGTTACCGAGGCTACGTTGAAAACTGCGAACAAAATTGAAGAAGTAAAACGTTTATCTGCTAATGAGCCAACAGGGGGTATATTTGGCTTCACTTACCTGACTTCTACTTATTTGACGGACGAAGGCTTTACCGAGGTTGATGATCAGACCTATTCTAAAGCTGAAACAGATGGAGATTTCACCCAAACTTTGGTTTTGCAGATTTATCCCACAGGCACAACCGAAACGTTTGATGAGCCGACAGGGATTCATATGCTGGAAGTTTTGGTGACAACAGAATGGACGGACAGCCGAGGTAGTGATCGGGAGGTAGAAATGGCAGCGGTACTTCACAGGAGGCAATTCATTGAATGAATACTATATTTAACAGCAATCCTTTGAAATTAATCCGGCAGGAACAGGGAAGCACCATGTTGGTTTATCTTTTTGTTCTCTCCGCAATGGCGGCGGTTGCCATAGCTGCATTGCAGACAATCACTTTGAATCTGGAAACTTCTCAATCGCATAAAAAAGGAAAGAATGCCTTTTATTCTGCGGAGGTCGGCCTCGATCTTGCGGTAAATGCAATCATCGAGGACTTTGAAGATTTAATCCCCTACACCGAATCCGCAGATGTCGATGGTGCCGATTCGGATGGTTTTATCAGCGTTGCAAATTACCGCAACTATGAGGTCAAATATAATGTCACCAATCCGCTTGACGAGTTTCTATACCAGACAGTTGTAGGCAATACTATTATTTATCATTATGCCTACACCTATAACATAGAAGCTGAGTCAAGTTCGCTCAATGATTCTTCAAGAGAAACCGTGAACGAACAGATTCGCATTCTGGAAACGCCTTTGGTTCAGTACTTCGTTTTTTATGGTCAAAGCGGAAATTCCGCCGACATGGAATTGTTCCCGGGTCCGGATATGAACAGCTGGGGGCGCATTCATTCCAACGGTGACATATATATTGGAGCATCCTCAGCAGGCAATCATATTAATATACGTAACTACGATGAGGACGACAACTTGTCTCCGCATTCCATGACTGCCTCGGGCAGTATTTTTACCTATGCGAAAGACACCGGTAACGACTATGCAGATACCGTTTATGTCAAAACCTCCAGCGTTGGAATCACTAATGAAGATGCAGAAAAAGAATTACTGACAGATAATATTACTTCCAGCAATGAAGCAGATGAAGAAGCCCGGTTCAACAATTTTGTTTTGGTAAATGAAGAACCTTACAGCACACCTTCAAAAGATTTGTTTGAACGCGGCGGGTTTTATGAGCAGAGAGCCGAGGAACCTGGCAAAGACACAATCGACAGTATGACCATCATTGGCACCGGAGGTTTGGGAGCAGGAAATATAGAAGTCTTTGTTTCGCGCCCATCATTAACTGATGTCACTGCCCTGGTTCTGGCTGGGGAATCTTCAGCTGGCAATGCGGTAGCGGGTCTTCCATTTCCTGTCATTCAGGAAACCAGTGAAGCGTTTGAAGACTGCCGGGAAGGAGACCGGGATGTAGACACCACCGATATTGATCTTTATGCTCTCGGCCTCTGGTATGAAGCCTATCTTGAAGACCAAGGTCTTACCCTCGCGGGAGATGGAATGTTGATCTATACCTCTCGCTCTCCTAATGCCGCATTCACCAACAACGATGCGGACGTCCAGGCAATTCGACTACTAGAAATAGCCGCCACCTCCAGTCCGCAATTATCTGATGAAACCACTTTAGCAACGGATAATCCGATTTACATCCATGGCGATTTCAACACCGTTGACACAAAGGGCGTCGCGCTGATTGGTGACGCGATGAATATTCTCTCAAATGCCTTCGGCAATAAAAGTTGCGGAATCAATTTCAACACACTGGTTAACGATCACAGTGCCAGCACAACCACCGTAAATGCAGCTCTTTTTGCCGGACATGTCCCCACCGATAACGATACCGGCGCGTACAGTGGCGGTGTGCATACTTATCCGCGGCTCCATGAAGATTGGACACGCCGCAATGGTAATACAACCAAGTCATTAAATATTAACGGCTCGTTTATCAATCTTTGGGACAGTGTGCAGGCAGATGGTGAATGGTGCCTGGGTGGAGATTGCTATTCAGGACCAACAAGAAACTGGGGCTGGGATGTTCGCTTTCAGGATCCTGATTTCTGGCCGCCTTTTATCCCATCCATATTCAGCGTTGAACGAGTGGGCTTTCTGGAATAGCTATAAGACGAGGAAAATATGATGAATCAGTCACTAAAAACACCTGAAATGAATGAACGCGGATTCACCCTGACCGAAGTACTGGTAGGCACCGCCATCTCTTTAGCCCTTCTTGCCTTGATAGCCGGTGTCATTCAATCACAGGGAGACACCTTCTCGAGACAGAGCCAGTTGGGCCAAATGCAGGCCAACGGCAGGGGAGCGACTGACTTTGTCACTCGCAGTGTCCAGAACGCGGGATTCAATGTTACCCGTGGGAAAAGGTTTCTGGCGGCTTCCGATCATTACATCACCATGGTGTACGATGAAGATAATGACGGAGTGATTCAAAATGATGAGGTGCTGACTTATGCCGTCTCCGATCCGACAGGCGCTAACAACGAGACCTTTACCATCTCTCCATTTTTCGATGAAGATGGTGACGATGATGTTGCCAGCACGGAAACTCGGGATTACTTAATTTCTCTGGCCATAACGGGTCCCCCGTTTCAGTTTTACCTCATCACTCCCAATAACTCAGACAGTGGTGTCGTGCAAAACAAAGTGGCTCGAGATATCGATAATATCGTCTTCCGCTATTATGATAAGGATGGAGATGCTTTACCAGAAGGGGTAACGGTTGATGGAAATGGAGACCCCGTTCCTCCTTATGTCATTCCTGCAGATGAATTGAACGATATCCGCAAAGTTGAAATGGATATCACTGCACTGTCGAAAGATGAAGACCCGAATGATGAATACCTGAACAGTGGCGCTTATTTATCGGGCAGTGTCGCCGCCGTCGCAGGCGGAACCACTGCCTTCAGCGACCACTTTCATCGAGAAACCTTTTCAGCAGTCACTTCACCGAGAAACCTGGTTACCGCTCCCTGGGGAAAAATTTCATTAGCTGCCGATCCCACTCCTGTCAGTTGCCCCGACGACTCGACCACTATTACGGCGAGTGTCGTGGATTCGGAAGGGGAAGGTGTCGACTCCGGCGTTTCGGTCACTTTTAACACCAGTGATGGCACGGTCAGCCCTGAATCAAATTCGACCGTTGGATCGGGGAACGCCACTACCACCCTGACTTACGATTGGTCGTCTCCCAGTATTACTGTAACTCTTTCTGCCAGCGCTCTCATTGATGTAGACGGAGAAGATTATCCCGTGTTCAACGCCATTCCGGTTTCTTTTGAATCGGGCACAGGAATTTTCACGGATGATTTTTCCGATGGGGACAGCGATGGATGGACCGAAACGGGAGGTGCCAACTGGAATGTCGCATCTGAACAGTATAAAACCGCATCCAACAATGAGGCCTATTCCTCAAATGGTTGCGCCGCCTGGCAGGATTACGAAGCCCAGGTGGAAATCAAGCGCAACGGATCATTGAGCGCAGCCGAACATGTAGGCCTTGCCCTGAGATATCAGGACTCGGATCAGTATTATATGGCAAAAATTTCCTGCTCAACCAATTGTGGAGGCAGCCCCAACGATGACCAATATGTTTTAGAGCTGGTGAAGAATGATACCGCCGAAACCACTTTAGTCAGTTCAGCCGCCTTTGACTTTGATAACAACGAATATTATACCTTAAAGGCCAGTGTCGTCGGGGATGATCTCAGCGCAAAGTTCTGGCAAACGAGCACTACGGAACCCGCAGATTACGACATCACCACAGTCGACACAACCCATACTCAGGGTCAAATTGCATTAATCACCGCTACCAGTAGCACAACATACGACAATGTTTCTGTCACTCCTTCATCCTGAAGTGACCCCATTGAGGGACTCACTTCATAATTAAACCTCGACATCAAACTGGAAGGGGATGCTAAGTGATAGCATCCCCTAAGGTTTTTGAAACATACCATGCGGAAGAAATTTTTCTGCCTGTTCCCTCCCCCCTTAATCTGCCAAAGAGACACCGAGCACCCTAAGCCACCCGACCACCAACAGGAGAGGCTAAAACACTCCATAATTTTCAACATGTTATGATAAAATACTCGCATGATTGATCAGCGCTTAGCTTCTAATTTCAACTGGATATTTTTTCTAACATGCCTGGGAATATCTATTCTCGGTGTGGTGACAATATACAGTGCCAACCATGGCCGGCCAGAAGCTTTTTTTCGCGGACTTTACATCAAACAAATTTACTGGATTGGCTACGGGCTGGTTGCCATGCTCATCGCCCTTGCACTGGATTACCGCTGGTTTAGTCGCTATGCCTACCTCATTTATATTTTAACTCTGCTAGCCCTTGGTTATGTGCTGGTCAACGGAGTGGTTGCATCCGGTTCTCGTCGCTGGGTTTACATAGGCTCAGTCAGCATCCAGGTTTCCGAATTTGCCAAAGTGTCATTGATCATTGCCTTGGCCAAATACTTCGAATCGGGAAAGATGTCGGGACAATACACGTTAAAAGATTTAATCATCCCAGCCTTGATGACCTCGGTTCTGGGGGGGCTCATTGTTGTCCAGCCGGACCTCGGAACCACCATGATGATATTTTTCATTTTCCTGGTTTTCATAGTCGCTATCGAAATGGAAAAATCAACTTTGATAAAACTATTCAGCTGTGGCCTCTTGTTGGCTCCGGCAATCTGGTTCTTCCTCAAGGATTATCAGAAAACCCGACTCTTCACCTTGTTCAATCCGGAATTGGATCCGCTTGGAGCTGGCTACCATTCTATCCAGTCCAAAATCGCCATTGGGTCAGGTGGATTTTGGGGGAAAGGTCTCCTCGCAGGAACTCAAAGTCGGCTCAACTTTCTGCCAGAAAAGCATACAGACTTTATTTTTTCAGTTTTCGCTGAGGAAACCGGTTTTTTTGGTGTCGCCATTCTTTTATCTTTATTTCTCTTTATCATCCTGAAAGGATTGAATATCGCTTTTCGGGCTGGAGATCGATTCGGTTTTTTTCTAGCTCTGGGCCTTATCAGTTCCATCTCATTTTATATTATTTTTAATGTCGGTATGACCATCGGCCTGTTCCCCATCACGGGCATTCCCCTTCCCCTCCTGAGCTATGGAGGCTCTTCTCTCATTACCAATTTTTTTGCAATAGGACTTCTTCTTAATGTTGAAATGCGAAGAACAATGCATTAAGACAAAAATCTCCTGCCTGGTTTTTCTCAAGTTTTGATCTTCATGCCATGTTATAATTTTCTAAACACCCAATATAAACAGGATATTCATGTCGTCTGAAATACTTATAAATTCCAACCAGCGCGAAATCCGTGTTGCCCTGATGGAGAACCATCAGGTCGCGGAACTGTTTATTGAGCATAAAACCAACAAAGGAATTGTAGGAAATATTTATCGCGGCAAGGTCACCAAAATTCTTCCGGGAATGCAAGTTGCCTTCGTCGATATTGGACTAGAGAAAGCCGGCTTCCTTTATGTTGGGGATATCGACGTCATTGATATGCTCGGCCTCGAAGACGATATGGACCCCCCACCTCTGCATGATGACAAAGATGATTCCTTTACTGGAAAACCCGGCAGACCCAACCATGAAATCCGTATTCAGGATATTTTGCAGGAAGGCCAGGAAATTCTGGTACAGGTTGCCAAGAATCCGCTGGGAACCAAAGGAGCACGCATCACCAATTATATTACTCTACCTGGGCGCTACTTAGTCTATATGCCCACGATCAATCATATCAGCGTATCCCGGCGAATTGAGGATGAAGATGAAAAAGAACGGTTAAAGAACTTGATCAGCAAAATTGGCAACCCCGGCGAAGGTTATATTGTAAGAACCGCGGGGCAAGACGCCGCTGCTGCTGATTTTGAATCGGATCTCAAATTTTTACATCGCCTTTGGCAAAACCTGGAACTCCAATCTGAAAACAGGAGTGCTCCACATCTTGTTTATGAAGACCTGAACCTGATCTTCCGTTCCATCCGCGATCTTTTCGCCAGTGACACCGAGCGGCTTGTGATTGACTCAAAATTGGATTTCACCAAATGCCTGGAATTCTGCTCCACGTATCTTCCCCATTTGTCCGACAAGATTGAGCAATATAAAGACCCTATGCCTATTTTTGATCACTATGGGATAGAGATGGATATCAGCCGCGCTTTAGGTCGAACCATATGGCTGAAGTCTGGGGGTTATATCACTATCGACCAAACGGAAGCCCTGGTTGCCATTGATGTCAATACCGGGAAATACGTTGGACACAATGATCCAGAAGATACCATCCTTAAAACTAATCTTGAGGCGGTTAAAGAATTTGTTTATCAGCTTCGCCTCAGAAATATTGGCGGTATCATCATCGTGGATTTCATCGATATGGCAAAGGAAGAAAGTAAGGAAATGGTAACCAACGCTCTCAAGCTGGCACTTAAAGCAGATCGTTCACGAACCCGCATCCTAAAAATTTCCGAATTGGGCCTGGTGGAAATGACACGCAAACGCGTGCGCGCAAGTTTGGTTCAAACCCTTTGTGACCCCTGTGATTATTGTAATGGGAAAGGCTATATCAAAGGCACTACGACTGTTTGCCACGAAATCATCCGGGAAATCCAACGCCGGGAAACCGACAACATCACTAAAAAGCAAATTTGCATTGAAGTGCACCCAACAGTTTATGACATGCTATTTGAGGAAGAGAGCAGCTTTCTCGAAGAAATGGAAAAGCAAAACAATATTGAAATCACCTTTCAAGTAAATCCAAAATTGCATCGGGAAAAATACAATATTTTGGCGTCATCAAAATGAGAACCTGACAAATGAAAATAATCTCCTTTCATACATTTAATGCAATTCTTTTATCAGGCTTGCTATTCACCTACGGTTGCGGCACTGCCGGAAAAAACTTTAATGAGTCTCTTTATAAAAACATTGTTATAGGAACAACGACTCAAAAAGAAATCTACTCCATGTTTGGAGCTCCTTTTAAAAAAGGTATCCAGAACGGTTATCCGGTTTGGACTTATGAATACAATTTTTACAATTCCTTGGGTGAAGATATCACCAAAGATATGGTCATTGTTTTTAATCATCGTGGAGTAGTGAAATCACATCAAATGATGACCAACCAGCCTGAGTCTGTTGATGGCAGATCATAAAAGAATTATGCAATCATCTTCCGTTTTTAGCATTCTCCCTGTCCTGTATTACTCCTGCACATTTTTTTATTCCCCAAAATTTGAATCCGATCCGCCCTCTACGGACTCCAAGTAATACCTATCGCAGTTTATTGTTCTCCGCTTATTTGATGAGGTTATGATTTTCTTTCCCAAGTACTTCCGCAAACACTGCCCAAGCGAGGCAACAGAATGCTAGGTTTCAGCAAAACCCAATGGGGCACTCTGCACCTGAACTGGGTCGCATTCTTTATGACCTTTGTGGCCTGGTTCAACATGGCACCGTTCAATACGACAATCATGCACGCCTTGGGTCTGTCCTCCGCTGAAATCAATGTGTTGATGATTTGCAATGTGGCATTAACCATTCCTGCACGGATCATTATCGGTTTCTGGGTTGATAAATATGGCCCACAAAAAGTATTCAGTAGTCTTTTAATATTTTCCGGCTTGGTTTGTTTCGGGTTTGCCCTGTCACAAGGGTTTAAATCGCTGCTTTTCACCCGCTTGCTGATGGGAATTGTCGGCGGTGGATTTGTGGTCGGCATAAAAATGATTGCCGAATGGTTCCCGCCTGAAAAAATGGGAACCGCCCAGGGTATTTACGCGGGTTGGGGGAACTTCGGTTCTGCTTTTGCGGTATTTTTCCTTCCGCTTATAGCCCTTCCCTTTTCTGAAGATATCGGGTGGCGGGTTGCCACAGGTTTCTCAGGGTTATCTTGTCTGATATGGGCAGGGGTCTATTACAAGTTTTGTCCTGATGCCCCAGGAAAAGGCCGGGGTTTCCCTGTTCACTTGCATGGGGTGATAGAGGTGACTTCCTATCGGGATTTGATCTTGCACATCCTGATTCTCATACCCATTTATGGGGCCATGGCTCTGTTCATCTGGAAACTTTCCGAACCTCCATTTTCACTGATACCGAACTCTCTTTCTATGGTCTTGATTCTCGGTATGGTATTTCTTTTAATTCTGAATGGCTTTCGATGTTGGCAAGTGAACACGGCTAGATTACAGCACACCGTGCCCGAGGAAGAAAAATATGCGTTCAGCCAGATCGCTATATTGAGCCTGGTATATTCTCTTACATTCGGTTCCGAGTTGGCAGTCATTTCGATGTTCCCGCAGTTTCTGCAAACGACTTTTTCACTTTCTGTGGGGTTAGCCGGAATACTGGCCTCCAGTTACGCTTTCATGAATCTAATCGCTCGCCCCGGAGGGGGATGGATTTCTGATCGCTTTGGCCGAAAAAGAACCCTTTTCATCATGGTCATGGGTGGAATGGTAAGTCACTGGTTTATGAGTGATATAAATTCCAACTGGCAACTTACCAGCGCAATAGCCCTTACAATAGTAGGTTCCATCTTTTTAAAAGCCGGCAGCGGTGCCTGTTTTGCGGTGATTCCCTTGATATCCAAACCGCTTACTGGAAAAATGGCTGGGCTTGCAGGAGCCTACGGTAGTGTTGGAGCAGTTTTTTTCCTCACCCTGTTCAGTTTCGTGACCCCACAAATATTTTTTAAAATCATCGCTGGCTACTCTTTTCTGGTATTCTTGTGCCTGTTTTTCTTACAACCATTTTCATCTTCAAAAAAAATCAACAACTAAAGGAGTAAGACTTCAAATGGGATTCACCTGTGGCCTCGTCGGCCTCCCCAATGCGGGAAAATCAACTCTATTCGGTGCTTTGACAAGAACAAAAGCTCAAGCAGGAAATTATGCGTTCACAACTATCGAACCCAATAGCGGAATCGTTCCCGTTCCCGATAAACGCCTGGACACCATCACCCACTACGTCCAGACCAAAAAAATTGTTCCCACGACTATGGAATTTGTCGACATAGCCGGACTCATTAAGGGTGCCTCTAAAGGAGAGGGCTTGGGAAATAAGTTTCTCGGCCACATTCGTGAGGTAGATGCCATCGCGCATGTGGTCCGCTGTTTCGAGGATGGTAATGTGCCGCATGTCAGCGACATCATCGACCCGGCTTCCGATATCGATACCATCAATACAGAATTGATCATCTCCGACATAGAGAACCTGGACCGCCGCAAAACCAAAATTGAAAAACTGGCTAAATCCGGAGACAAAGAAGCGCGCATGCAGGTAGAAGTGATTGCCAAACTTGCAGAGGCCCTCGATCAAAACCAACCGGCACGAGCGGTTAAAGGATTCAATGATGAGCAGGAACAGTATGTAAAAAGTCTGACTCTGTTGAGTGCCAAGCCGGTTCTTTATATTTGCAATGTTATGGATCCCGGTGATACCGAAAACGAGCTCGTGCAAAAGGTCAAACAAATTGCTGAGCAGGATGGCTCATCGGTCGTGGCTCTTGCAGGGAAAATTGAAGGGGAAATTATGGAAATCGAAGACCCCGAAGAACAGCAAATGTTTATGGAAGAAATGGGGCTGACCGAAACCGGACTCGACCGCATGATCTCCGCTGGGTATGGTCTACTCGAACTCTCCACCTATTTTACAGCAGGAGAAAAAGAAACCCGGGCCTGGACGATCCCCAAAAATGCAAAAGCTCCGGTAGCCGCAGGAGTAATCCATACCGACTTTGAGAAAGGTTTTATTCGTGCCGAAGTCTATAGCCTGGAAGACCTGGTTCTGCATAAATCTGAAGCCGCGATTAAAGAAGCAGGGAAATTGAGAGTCGAAGGAAAAGATTACACTGTCCAGGACGGCGATATCATGCACTTTCGCTTTAACGTTTGACTCGCATCATTTTTGCCATGAAGGCACCAGACAACGTGGGGTTTTTCCTCCCAAAGCATCCAACACGTTATTCGCCACAAGATCGGCCATTTTATCTCTTGTCTCATGACTTGCACTGCCAATATGCGGCAGCAACATCAGGTTTTCCAGCTCGGTCATACCTTCGGTAAGCGCCGGCTCGTTTTCATAAACATCCAGTGCTGCGCCAGCAATACCGCCTTTTTTCAACGCTTCAACCAGAGCCTTATCGTCCACCACCTTACCTCGAGCAGTATGAATGAAGTAAGCCGAAGACTTCATCATTTCGAACTGCTCCTTGCCGATTATATATTGCGTCTGCTCTGTCAACGGAGCATGGACGGTCACAAAGTCAGATTCCCGGAGCAATTCTTCCAGCGAAACGTAGACCGCGTTTAACTCCCGTTCCTTTTCTGCTGGCAGTTGGTTGCGGTTGTGATAGAGAACTCGCATATCGAAACCCGATGCTCTGCGGGCGACCGCCGAGCCGATTTCACCACAACCGATAACTCCCAGGGTTTTGCCATAAACATCGCCGCCAAGATACATCTTCGCCTGCCAACCTTTGAACCGGTTTTCGCGGGTAAAGCGTTCAGCGGGAACAATACAACGAGCGGCTCCCAGAATCATTGCCCAGGTTAAATCTGCAGTGGTTTCATGCAGGACCCCAGGAGTATTTGTCACCCAAATTCCTTTATTTGCAGCATACGCAACGTCAATATTGTTGAATCCGGCCCCATAATTGGCAATGAGCTTCAAATTCTCTCCACAATCAATAATGTCCCGGTCTATTTTGTCCGATAAGTAAGTGATAATCGCCGCACTTTCAGACGCGTACTTTTTGAGATTATCAGAAGTAGGCGGGTTCTCAGTCTGATTGGTCCGCAATTCACAATGTGAGTCCAGCTTTTCCAAAGCGGCCTCGGGAAACATATTGGTAACGGTAACGATGGGCTTCACTCTGAACCGTCCTTTCATATTTTCTGTGGTAAAATGAAATTCTGATTTTAAGGGAAAAACTTGATCAATCCCATGAAAATTTTATTCCTCGTCCCGCCTGAAACCATTTCGCTGGAATCCTCCGTGCCAAGAGCTCTGGAAGGGGGTAAAGGCTATTATCCGAAACTCGGGCTACTCTACGTCGCCGCTTACTACGAACGCGAAACTGGAAACACCGCAACTTTTATCGACTGTCCACCGGAAAACGTATCAGAAGAAGCTTTACTCGCCCGTGTCCGGGAAATTGAACCAGACATGATAGCCATGAGCATCATGACTTTTAACCTGCTCGATGCTCTTCGCACGGCAAAGGTCCTGAAGCAAGAACACCCGAACCTGAAAGTCTGCCTCGGTGGACCTCATGTCAACTTATACCCAAAAGAAACTCTCAACCTGCCAGAAATTGATTATGTAGTTTTTGGTGAAGGTGAAAAAATATTTACCCGTTTGATACAGGCTTTGGGGGACGATGAGCAATCATTATCGTCCATAAACGGACTGGGCTGGAAGCAGAATGGAAACTCACATATCAACCCGGCAGAAACCGAGCTTCTTGATCTCAATGAATTACCTTTTCCCGCTCGTCATCTGGTGGATATTTCAAGCTACCAGCATATTATTGGGGAAGGTCGGCAGTTTTTCACTATCCAGGCGACTAGAGGGTGCCCAGCGGCTTGTTCCTTCTGCGATATTCGCAAAACTAAGTTTCGCATCCGCAGTCCCGAAAGCGTTGTCAGCGAAATTGAAGAGCTGGTCAAGATAGGAGTGGACGATCTGTTTTTTGTTGATGACACCATCACCATCGACAAAAAAAATGTGTTGGCAATTTGCAACCTGATCGTTGAGCGGGGAATCAAAATAAGTTTTAAAATATCCGCCCGGGTTGACACCATCAACAAGGAAGTGGTGACCGCGCTCAAGAAGGCCGGGTGTTACCGTATCCATTTTGGAATAGAGTCCGCGAGTCCGAAACATTTAAAGTACTTGCAAAAAGGCCAGACGCCGGAAAAAGTGGAGCGGGCAATTGAAATGACCCGTGAAGCTGGAATAGGTTTCTTCGCTTATATGATGATCGGTATTCCTCATGAAACCAAAGAAGAAATGTTCGCCACCGTCGATTTTGCTAAAAAACTGCGGCCCGATTACGCCCAGTTTTCCATCTGTACCCCTTATCCCAAGGTAGAGCTCTATTACCAAATGCTGGAAGAAGGAATCGTGCCGGAAGACTACTGGCAAGAATTTGCTGAAAATCCTACTGCTGAATTTAAAATTAAATTCTGGAATAAGGATTTCACCGAAGAGGAATTGCGCCAGATCCAGGATGAGTGCCACGCCAGATTTTACCGCAGTCCCACATACATCATGAAACAGATTACCCAATTAAGATCCTGGGCCGACTTCACCGCCAAAGCCCGAATGGGAACCAAAATTCTTACCAGCCGATTAGGGATTTAGGATTAGCAACCAGCAAGCTAGTTTTTTTAATTTCTTTAAAGCTTATCTAAATCTATATCACCATAAGTTCCCTGATATTGCTCAATCCATTTGGGAATACGATGATGAAGACCTACCATTCTTAAGTATCCCTGATCAATTTTAAAAGGCACATTTAGATCGCCTTCCTTTAACATTTCCTCTTCAAATGCATTGGCAACATGGACAAAAGTTAGCGGAGAAGGAGTGCTGGAGGTACACTCAGCAGGGGTTTCATGAAACAAGATGGCTTCCACAATCGGGTCTGGAAGTCCCCACAAACCGACCAGGTGGGCACCAATTTTCGCATGGCTGAAACCAAATACCTCCTCCTCCATTTCATGGTTACTTCGATCCCTGTTCCTTAATTTCACCTCCAAAAATTCTTTAAACTTTTCTGGAAAGTTTATAAGCAAAATAATTTTCCCGATTTCATGAAGCAACCCCGCCGTGAACGCAAAGTTTTCAATTTCCGCATCAACCCCTTCATCCCTAGCCAGCAGCATTGACGTCCCCGCAACATCAATGCTGTGCTTCCAAATCCGGTCAAATATTAATTTCCCCGACTTGAAATCCCCCAGCTTGGAAAACACTTCATAAGTCAAAACAAGATTTTGAATCAAATCCATTCCTAGAATTTGCACGGCGTGAAGGGGACTGGACACTTTTTGAGAGTAACCAAAGAATCCCGAGTTGGCGACCTGAAGAATCTTGGATGTCATCCCAACATCCCGAGAAATTATATCGCCAATCCTTTCTAAGGATGAATCAGCAGACTCCAATTCATTCATCAACTCGCAATACAAATCTGGAAGACTGGGAAGGGAATCAACCTCTAGGAGAAGTTTTTTAATCTCTTTATTACTATGCAAATAGTTTCTCAAGGACAAACCTCTATTAATGGAGCCTTTCAAAACTTCGAAATCACAAGGTTTGGCCAGGAACTGGTGCATGGAACCCAATGAGCGCAGGAAAACTCTTTCTTCGGCCTGGCCCGACAAGACAAACCTCATGGTCTCAGGATAAAGGTGTTTGACTTGAGTTAAAAGCTCCGCTCCATCCATTTCCGGCATGCGCATATCCGAGACCACCAAGTCATAACTTTCATGGGATAAAACACTTAGTGCTTCCTTTCCACTGCTGACGTATTCGCAGTCCCATTCCTTGTGCATAATTCGCAGAGAACGAGCGAGCGACTGAAGCATTACTATTTCATCATCTACAAATAGAATTCTTAATTTTCCCGTCTTAGTCATCTTGATTCCCCTGCCACAAATTTCGATTCAATTCTTATTAAGCTATCAGGTCCATTTTTATAACCTCGAATAACATATTGAGATCAATTTGAATCCTAACAATTGCTGATTGTGGTTTTTTTTAAAGCCACCCCACACGATTAAAAGCCTGGCATTACCATGCAGAAAAAATAATTTTTCCTATTGATCAGCCTAATTCCTTGATAGGCTTTTGTAATAAAGGAAGTTGAAAGCGAAAAGTTGTTCCAATTCCTACTTCCGACTCAAATTCAATTGTCCCTTGATGCTTTTTAACTATGAGCGCATGAACAATAGCCAATCCCTGGCCGGTTCCCTTACCAACATCTTTAGTCGTAAAAAAAGGGTCAAAAATATTTTGTTGAATACTTTCCGGTATTCCCCGGCCCGTATCAGACACCGAAATTTCCACCCATTTTCCCCGCAACTTGGTTGTGATGCTGATGGTTCCGCTTATTCCCTTATTGATTTCAGCTTTCTCCTTTATGGAATGTACCGCATTGATGATCAGGTTTAACATTACTTGATTGAAATCATTCAGATAACAAGGCACAAGCGGCAATGTCATATCCAGGCTTGTAACCATTTCGGCAAGGTATTTCCATTCGTTTCGAGAAACATTCAGGGTAGTATTTATTGCTCTATTGATATCACTGGGTCTTTTTTCGTCTGACCCTGGGTGGGAGAATTCCTTCAGGGCCTGAACAATTTTATTTACCCGGTCAATTCCTTCCAGTGATTGATTGATTGCCTCTGGAATTTCATCTGCAAGATAATCAAATTCCTTCTCTTTTCTACTTTTTTCAATAGCGTCCAATTGCTCAAGAGAAAACATACCGGTATTATTAAATTCAACCAACTTGATATATTCTTTAAACAAACTTAAAATATCAACAAATGAATCCCTGAGAAACCGAGCATTGTCTCCTATGTATTGCAAAGGAGTATTAATTTCATGAGCGATTCCAGCAGCCATTTGCCCTATTGATTCCATCTTTTGCGCATGGTTTAGTTGAACCTGCATCAGCTTACGATTTGTAATATCTTCACCAATTCCCATGAGCCCGTTCAGTTTTCCATTGCTGTCATACCTTGGTGATATGGCCAGATTCACCCAAATGTTTTCACCAGATTTAGTTTTTTCCTCAACTTCTGCGATCAGTCCAGTACCATCTTTAACAATTGATTGTATATGACTGGCAATAACCTGTTTTGTTATTTCATTTGCATATAAGATTTCAATATCCTTTTTGCCGACCATTTCCTCTGCAGTATATCCAAGCATTCGTTCCGCACCTTTATTCCAAAAGATTACTTTTCTATCAAGGTCGGTTGAAATAATGGATATATTGGTTGGGCTATTAAGAATATTGTTTAAAAATTCATTGATTTGCTGAATTTTTTCGCCGTCTTCATCTTTTATACTAATTTCATTTTTGTAACTCGCATTCTTAATAATCTGCCCGGCTAATTCAGCCACCTTTTCTGAAATATCCAAATCCTCGTTTATTCTCAAGTCCTGAAGTTCTTTTTCAGCAGCATCTAATTTGGACTGGAGTTCCTTTCTCTGTCCAGCGGCTTTAATGAACCCAAATGCCATTCCAGATAGCAACAACACCCCAAAAATTATTTCTATTTGATTCATTTTTAGGTTCCGTTGCCCGTCAGAACTTCTTCCGAGTCCAATTTTATTACAGGAATCTCAAGAGTGAATGTAGACCCCACCCCAATTTCACTTTCTACCAAGATATCTCCTCCCAGAAACTGTGCCAGGCTTTTACTAATAGCCAGGCCCAAACCTGCCCCCCCGTATCTCCGTGTGGAGGAAGAATCACCCTGCACAAATGGTTTAAAAAGACCATCAATCTGATCTCGAGTCATCCCAATTCCAGTATCCGAAATTTCAAAATTGATAGTATCTTTGTTTGGCTTTCCTCTTATTACCGTAAAAGTAATTTGGCCTTTTGGAGTAAACTTTATCGCATTATTCATTAGATTAAGTAAAATTTGCTTTAGTTTTGCCCGATCCACAAATAAACTGGGACCTTCAAGATCTCCTTCATACGAAATGGTATCCTGTTCTTTTTCAGCCAACGGATGAAGAGTCATATCCAGTTCTCTCACCAACTCAGGAATATCAACACGGCCCAATTCTATTTCTATTTTTTCTGTTTCAAACCTTGAAAAACTTAAAATATCATCAATAAGTTGCAGCAAATGCCTCCCTGCCTTATTGATTATTTTTAATTCCCGCTCAATCTCTCCTCCCTCACTTTTTGGAAATGATTTTAATCCCAACAAATCGCTAAAACCAATAATGGAGTTTAGCGGCGTCCTCAGCTCATGGCTTATATTATTTAGAAAAATACTTTTCGCCTTACTGGCCAACTCCGCCTCCTGTCGGGCTATCTCCAAATTTTTATTTGCCTCCACCAATTCTCTGGTCCTTTCATTTACCTTCTTCACAAGAGTAGCATTAAATTCTGTAATCTGATCCAAGTACTCCTTTTCACGAAGAGAGCTGACCAAACGTGCTATAAGTTCTTCCGACTCAATGGGTTTGTTCAGAATATCTGCAGCTCCCAGACTTAATGCCCGACGTTTTAATTCCGCATCATTCCTTCCCGTGATCATAATTATTGGGATGGTGTGTGCTTGAACTCCATTTTTTAAATACTCCAACAATTCCATACCGCCTGTTCCCGGCATAAAAACATCAGAAATAATCACATCTATTTCATTCTCTCTTATTGTCTTAAACGCCTGAGATACACTTGTATTCAGAACCAATTCCCACTCCTGCTCGCGATGTCTTAATCGGCGAGCAATACTAGCCAGAAAATTTTGATCGTCATCCACAAAGAGCAGCTTTTTCCTCATAGTCACCCTCTTTATATCAGCGAGGTTAGATAACTTTAATACCGGTAATAGAGATGGAGTATTTTCTCAGCCCATTTCAGCATTTCATTTGGCTTCACTAATCTCAGGCATTTCCATTTACTTTGGCCACCCGAGTTACATCAATCTTTGTTACTTAGTCTGGTGTTTTTCATTTGGATAAAGAGCACTAACCAAACTTGCTATAAGTTCCTCAGGCTCAAAAGGTTTCTTCAATAAATCTACAGCGCCCAGATTTATAGCCCGACGTTTCAATTCCTCATCATTTTTTCCGGTTATCATAATTATGGGAATCGTTTTCGTATGAATTCCCTCTTTTAAAAACCCCAAAAATTCCATCCCCCCTGCTCCCGGCATAAAAACATCAGAAATAATCACATCTATTTCAGATTCTCTTATTTTCTGAAAAGCATCTAACACGCTTGTTGCCAGAATCATTTCCCACTCCTGCTCGCGAGATCTTAAACGTCGAACAATGCCCGCCAGGAAATTCTCATCATCATCCACAAAGAGCAGTTTTTTCTTCATAATCACCCTCTTTAAATTCAGCAAGGTTAGACAATTTTAATACCTGCAATTGAAATAGAGCAATTTCAAAGCCAAACGAAAAAAATTCCTAACTACTCTTTATTAAAGGCGTTACAAATTAGGTGGGAACAGGGGGATTTCAATTATCAACGAGGATCCGTTTATTCAGTGATCTAAAAAACGGTTTTCCGTTAAAATCCCGAACAAAATCTAGATATAATTTTCTCGCTGGAATCCAAATTTTTTCATCTTGTCGCGGAGAGTCTGGCGGGGGATTTGGAGAGCATTTAGTGTTTTATTAATATTACCTTTACTGCGGATCAATTCATTTTCAATCAATTTTTTCTCATATTCGGAGACTTTTTTAGACAGGGTCAGCCCATCCAATGCTATTGCTTGGGTTGAATCTGCAGTTCCATGAATTGCCGGGGCACTCATGAAATCATCGGTCATTCCAAGAGCATATTTTTCCGCTTCATTTTTTAATTCACGGATATTGCCCTCCCATGGGGATTCAATTAGGCGGCTATAATATTTACTGGATATGACTGAAGGTTTTTTATTATGGTTTTTGCAACATTGTTCTACGAAGTACTGAAACAAAAGAGGAATATCCTCTTTACGTTCCCTTAGTGGAGGAAGGCAAACCTGAATCACATTTAATCGGTAAAAAAGATCCAATCTAAATTGACCTCTATCGCAGGCATCTTTTAAATCAACCTTGGTAGCAGCAATCACTCTAATATTTATAGGAATTAGTTTATTGGAACCCATTCTTTCAACAACTCTTTCCTGTAAAACACGCAACAATTTTACCTGCATATTGAGCGGCATACTTTCAATTTCGTCCAGAAAAACAGTTCCTTGATTGGCAAATTCAAATTTCCCAATACGTTTCTGATCTGCTCCGGTAAATGCCCCCGCTTCATGCCCAAAAAGTTCACTTTCAAAAATTGCTTCCGGAATCGCTCCACAATTTATGGCCACAAAAGGTTGATCCCGCCTTTGACTTTGGTTATGCAAACACCGGGCGACCAAATCCTTACCCGTTCCCGTTTCACCACAAATCAGAATATCTGACTGCGAATCCGCAACATTTCGTATGATCTTCCTAAGTTGTTCCATGGACGGAGAAGTACCCATTAATGTCAATGAACTTTGATCGTAGCTGGCAATTTGGGCACGAAGCTTTCTTAACTCCAAAACAAAACGTCGCTTTTCCAACGCATGTTCCATAACTTTTTGAAGCGATTCCATTTCAACGGGTTTTTCCAGAAAGTCATACGCCCCATCTCTTATAGCTTCAACCGCCATTGGAATGTCTCCTCTGCCGGTGACAAGAACCACAGGAAGATCCGGATCAAAATATTTCACTTTTTTCATTACAGTTAATCCATCTATTCCAGGCATCATAATATCTGTCACCACGATACCCGGCCAATCGCTTGTCAGGTCGGAAAGAGCCTTTTGAGCAGAATCATAGATTTCTATTTCCAAGCCCAATCGCTTCAGGCTTCTTTTATAGGACTGTCCTAATTTCTGGTCATCATCAACCATCATTATTTTGCCACATGTATTCATATTGCCTCATTTTCCTATTGATGCAAATCGATCATGTATTATGCCTATCTCTAACTATAAACAGGTGCCAAGCATTAAAATGTTACAGTTTGGAAAACTTTTTAATGCTATTAATAAGCCATCAATTTTTCAATGATTTTAATAACATAATTTTTACAAAAGATGTCCTGATTCCCCCCATCTTCTATCAACTATCGGGAATCAGGCTTGGGCAATCTGTGCTTCAATCGTTGAAAATTTTGGTGGGTTTGCCGTCAATACTAGTTTGATTGTTTTTCTTCCAGTACTTTTTGACCCCTTCATCACCAATTTTTTCTGTCCATTGAACAAGGTCTTCCCGATCCTGCTTGTATTGATAATTGGGGACCGCGAAGCCACAGGAGGTCTGTGCCGATTCGACATCGAGCAAAAATATCTGCCGCGAGCCGGGGTATTCCGGGAACAATTTGATCCAGTTCTCCCACTCATCATCTCTGGGGTGTATGGCCCGGGCTTTTCCGTAAACTCTTAATATCCACGGTTTCCCCTCAAACGCACAGAACATGAGGGTCATGCGAGGTTGCTCCAGCAAGTGAGCGGTGGTTTCGTTGCCACTCCCTGTAAGGTTGAGCCATATCAACTGGTTGGAGTTAAGGACTTTAAGACTGTCCATACCCTTTGGGGATACATTGACCCGGCCTTCAGAAGCGGCAGTGCCGACAAAGAATATTTTCTGGCCAGCAATAAATTCCTGCAGTTTATTATCCAGTTCCGTATAGAATTTAGCCAAAGTTTAGTGAACCCCCTGTCAAAAATAATGTAAAATTAAGCTAACTCATTTAACGGTTAAAATCCATACAGAAACTCGAAAACCGCATGCTTAAAGTCAACGAAATCTATGCCAGCATTCAGGGGGAATCGTCTCACACTGGCCTGCCCTGTGTTTTTATCCGTTTAACGGGATGCAACCTGCGTTGTTCATGGTGTGACACCGCCTATGCATTTCATGACGGCAAAAATCTTACTTTGGCGCAAACCCTGGAGCAGGTGGAAACCTTCAATTTACCACTGGTCGAAATCACGGGTGGAGAACCTTTAATGCAGGAAGAAGTTTATCCGCTTATGGAATCACTCCTGAAAAAGGGATATCGCGTTATGTTGGAAACAGGAGGGTCTCTATCGATTGACAAAGTCCCGGAAAAAGTAATAAAAATTCTCGACATTAAATGTCCCGGTAGCGGTGAGGAAAAAAAGAATCATCTTGAGAATCTAAAGCACCTTTCCCCGCACGATGAAATCAAGTTCGTTCTTCTTGATCGCACTGACTATGAATGGAGCCGCAGTTTGATGCAAAAACATGATCTGGCCTCCTTTACGCAGGTATTATTTTCCCCGGTTTATGACAAGCTTGACTTGAAAGATCTCTCACAATGGATACTTGAAGACCAGCTACCGGTTCGCCTGCAAACCCAACTTCACAAAGTCATCTGGAGCAAAGATGCCATCGGTGTGTGACCGGTAGCATGCCCCCCCGCTTTTCTCCTAAAACTTTGCAACGACAATTGCTGAACTGGTATGAAGAAGAAAAACGTGAGATGCCCTGGCGGAATAACCGGGATCCCTATCGCATTCTCGTGTCAGAGTTCATGTTGCAACAGACTCAGGTAAAGACGGTCATTCCGTATTTTGAACGTTGGATAAAATCTTTTCCCACTTTGCAAAAACTGGCACAGGCTCGGGAGTCCACAGTATTAAAACACTGGGAGGGGCTGGGTTATTATTCCCGCGCCCGCAATTTGAGGAAAACCGCACAAATAATCCAACAGGAATACTCAGGAAAAGTTCCGGAATCCTTGAGTGAAATCATGAAACTTCCCGGAGTCGGTCGTTACACAGCCGGTGCTGTCCTCAGCATTGCTTTCGACCAAAGGGTTCCCGTACTCGATGGAAATGTCAAAAGAGTTTTGTCACGGATTTTTCTGCTCAAGGAAAACGGAGGTAATCGCAAATCAGAAAATGTATTGTGGGAAGTCATGCAGAACCTTCTCCCAAAAATGGAAACCGGCAATTTCAATCAGGCTTTTATGGAACTGGGCGCTACGGTATGCCTCCCGAAAAAACCCCTCTGCCTTCTTTGCCCCCTGAAGCGAACCTGCCAGGCACAGGAATCGGGAAAGCAAAATCATTACCCACCTCGCAAACAGCCCCCGCCTTCTTCCAAAATTGAAGTCAGCGCGGGAGTCATCCTCCGTCGAAATAAAATCTTTATTCAAAAGAGAAAGACAGGTGGGCTGATGGGAGGACTATGGGAGTTCCCCGGAGGAAAATTTGAACCAGGAGAATCTCCGGAACAATGTCTGCATCGTGAAATTCAGGAAGAGTTAGGGGTGACTCTTCATATTGATGAAAAACTTATGGTGGTCAAACACAGCTACACCCGGTTCCGAGTCACTCTGCATGTTTTCTTTTGCAGGATCCGTTCTGGCCGACTTTCACCTACCGCTTGCGAGGAATGGGATTGGGTGAAAATGGAAGAATTGGAAACGTATCCCTTTCCAGCAGCAAATGTTAAAATTATAAAGAGATTGATGACCACTAGAGGTAGGGCCAGTAGCACGTGATATTTCTTCATTAGCATTCATGCCCTGAAAGGGTACAACATGCCCTTGCCCAGCACCTTTTTCTGCCAAGGGGCCAGCATTACGCTGGCGCATTTGAAAAGACTATGACCCCAGGAATCCGAGCCATTGTTGTTGGCATGATTGCCAACATTCTACTTTCCCTTTTTAAATTTGCAGGAGGGATATTAGGAAACAGTGTGGCTTTAGTGGCCGATGCCATCCACTCCCTTTCCGATCTGGTGACAGATATTATCGTCCTGTTCACCCACCGAATCGGGCAAATGCCGCAGGATGAAGACCACCCCTATGGGCATGGGCGTGCGGAAACAATTGGAGCCGCCATCATTGGCCTGCTAATCATTGCCACTGGCATCGGGGTCATCCATGAAACCTGGGAAACAATGTCTGACAACCCCGGTAAAGCACCAGGTTTACTAGCAGCTTCCGCCGCCGTACTTTCCATTCTCATCAACGAAGGACTTTTTCATTATTCCCTCCGTGTAGGGAAGACCACACAAAGTCCTTCTTTAATCGCCAATGCCTGGCACCACAGAACCGATGCCATTTCTTCTATCGCCGCACTCATAGGGATTGTCGGGGCCTCACAGGGATTTGCTTTCATGGACCCTCTAGCAGGAGCTATAGTCGGTTGCATGATCGTAAAGGTCGGCATAGACATAGCCCGACAGGGAATGCGGGACTTGATGGATACTGCTCTGAGCGATGAGCACACAAAACAAATCCATTCCATTTTAAAAGAAATCCCCGAGGTTCTTCATTTTCATGATTTGCGCACCCGAGTCATAGGTGGGGAGTTCCTCATCGACGTGCATATCCTTGTCGATCCTGAAATGACAGTCACTGAAGGCCACCGAATAGCCGAAATCGCGCGACGCAATCTCATCAACGCCATCCACAATATTCAGGATGTTCTGGTTCATGTCGATGGCGAACACGATACAGATGTCGAAGGCATCTACCCCGTAACGAGAAAAGAGCTGATCGATATTACACGACCAATAATTTCAGAATTGGGTATTTCACCACCCGAAATTCGGGTGCATCATATCAAGGGAAAGAATATTGTGGATGTTTTTATAAAGATCGATTCGAAGCAAGACATGGAGGCTTCCCGCTCTTTGGTCGCAAACATTAAGTCCAAACTTGAGACCACCCCTCAAATTGATCAAGCGCGGGTATTTCTGGATCTTAATGCGGAATGAGCAAAAGCACATTAAGCTGAGGGAGGAACGTCGCGACCGCTAGCAACGTTGTTCTCGGACCAATGGGCCTAGTTACCACCGGGCGTTGCCCGGCGGGCCATTTTTTTCAGGGTATCGCCTTCCCATTCAAAGTCCATTCGAGGGCGCCCTTTATAGAGTCCTTTCTGGAAAGCATAACCATAAATCATGGGAAGCGAGACACTGGGCTCAACAAATGCCATGCTGTGCGTCGCCTCTTTATTTATTTTCCCCCACGACTGCGCTTCGGCCAACGTGCTCCCACTCAACCCTCCCCAATGGGGTGAGTCTGTAGTGACCTGCAAAGCATATTTATGACCCCCGGTATCTTTCCCAAAGATATAGGACATGACCACCGAATCGTTGACATAATTTTTAGGAACGCCTCCCGCGACATAAAAGGCTGCCGTTCGTGTTGAGTTCACCACAACCTGGGTCAATTCGTAATTGTCTCGAATGGAATCGATGGTAATCGGTGTACGCCCTTCTTTACGGGCCGAGTAGTAATGTTCCGTCAACCCTATTCCCAGGCTGGAGTCGTTAATGGCCGGACAAAAAACTGGAATATTATTTTTTCTGGCAGTTACAAGAATGGAATCTTCATCATCAATGGTTTCGGAAAGCCTGGAGATAAAATCTCTACTGGAATAATTTCCAGGCTCCAGAGTATCGGCGAACCTTCCCACCAGGGTGTCGTCTTCGACAAATAATTCATCATCCACATAAGTGTCATAAATCCGGTTGATGAAGAGTTCTCTGAGTTGGGTATCATTGGCATTTGGGCTACCATAATAATGGCCACCACCCAGGGCATTATAATAATCCTGGTATAAAATCGCCCCGGTTGAAACAATCACGTCCACCATATTGTAATGAACCATATCCCGGATGACTTTTCTCAGTCCTGCCGCGATCAGAGGACCCGCCAGCCCCAAAATAATAGTGGGTTTCTCTTCATCCTGAAGCATGTTCCCAAATATTTTAGCGCATTGCCCGAGGTTTCGGGCTTGAATGGAAGCCGATTGGAATGATTCCACCAAGTCAGCCACATCATTAATATTTTCAAAATCAACCGGAGCAATCCGGGTATGCAAAATTTCTTTTTTTTTCTTCTTCTTGCCTTCATCCAAGGGTTCAGGCATATAAGATTCTTTGTACCCCATTTTTTGCTCCCCGCCAGAAATTTAGTGAAAAGGGATCATACCCCCCCAGTCCGGCAACGTCAACCAGCGCGCCGCTAGACCCAATGAGCTGCGGATTCATACCCTTGCCAAAAGATTAAAGCCGGGAGCATAGATCTTTGGAATGGCTCTTGGTATCGACACTTTCGATACTCTCGAGAATTTTCCCATCTTCTCCGATCACATATGTGATGCGAGCCGCGTGTTGCTCTTCAGCACTTTTAACTGCATGATAGCCTAAAGTAATTTCCCGGTTCACGTCACAAAGCAAAGGATAAGGAAAGGAGAATTTTTCTGCAAAGGCTTTATTATCCGCTTCGTTATCCAGACTCACTCCGAATATTTGAACATTCTTGTCTTCAAAACTTTTAAAATCATCTCGAAAACCCTGGCCTTCCATAGTGCAACCGGGGGTGTCAGCCTTGGGGTAAAACCAAAGCACAACTTTTTTCCCACTTAAGTCTTTTAGACTGACAGCATTTCCATTATGATCCTTTACAGAAAAATCGGGCGCATCGGTTCCGGGTTGCAACATTTTTTTCTCCTTTGATAAAGATAAAATTAATTTTTAGGCTGGCACAGGTATTAGATGATCCGAGGACTTTTAGGAAGCAGAAAATTTTGGAATGTGCTGAAAAATCTTTATAGATCAGGAAACAATTTCCCGGCAATGCTTTCTCCCAATAGCAAATCTTCTGGGCGGGTGATTTTAAGGTTCCATTCGGACCCATCCACAATCCGGACTTCCTGGCCCAGATATTCAATGAGAGAGCCTTCATCCGTACCATAAAACGAATCTGCCTGGGCTTTAAGAAAAGCCTCCCCGAGCAGATCAAAACGAAAAGCCTGTGGAGTCTGAACACGCCATAAACCTTCCCGCTCCACGGTTCGCAAAACCGTTCCGGAATTATTTACCTGTTTGAGTGTGTCATTAACCGGAATAGCCGTGATCGCCGCACCAAATTTATCAGCAACTTCAAGGGTTTCTTGAATCATTTCTTTCGACAAAAAAGGCCGCACTCCATCATGAACCAAAACAATATCTGTATTTTTGGGAAGAACTTGGTACCCATTAAAAACAGAATCCTGCCTTTTCTCACCCCCCACCACAACTTGTTTAACCACTGGGGGACGATTCAACCAATCGGCACGGGCATTAACCAATTCCTTTTCCGGCACCACCAAAACCAACGAATCAATGAGATCTGATTCTTGAAGTGTTCTCAAGGTGTAATGCAGGACAGGCTTCCCTTTTAAGGCTTGAAACTGTTTAGGAACAGTTCCTCCCATTCGGGTTCCCTGGCCTCCAGCCGGAATGATCGCGCAAACATTCATAATTGGTTAATCAACTTTCTCTCCCTAAGCGGACAAAGTGACTCAATGAAGGTTTCTAAAAATGACGTGGCAAACCGCAGGGGCAAGCCCTGGTTATAGGATTAAAATAAATGCTCAAATACTTCCGAAAGATTTTTTACAAAAATCAACTCAACGCCCTCATCGGGCAAACTCTTAACGTTTTTTGCAGAATGTGGGATTATGCAACGCTTAAAACCAAGCCTTTTGGCTTCGATGATTCGGGCATCCAACTGCATGACGGAACGCACCTCCCCTGTCAGTCCCACCTCTCCAACTAGCACTGTTAACGGATCTATGACCTTGTCCTGAAAGCTTCCTGCTATAGCTGCCGCGACGGCTAAATCCAGAGCCGGTTCAGTAATCTTTATCCCCCCTGTCAGATTCACAAAAATATCTTCACCCTGTAAATTGAGCTCCATCCTTTTTTCCATTATGGCAATCAACAGAGACATCCGGTTGTGGTCGAAACCCGTAGACATTCTTCTCGGCATTCCTATAGAAGAAGATGTGCTGACCAAGGCTTGAACCTCTACCAATAAAGTACGACTTCCTTCCAGAGTGGCCGCAATGGCAGAACCTGAGGAGTTTTCAGGTCGCTCAGATAAAAACCATTCAGAAGGATTTTCCACCGGCACCAATCCCTCGGGTGCCATTTGAAAAACTCCGATTTCTGGAGTGGGACCAAACCTGTTCTTAGTCGCCCTCAAGGCCCTGTAAGCATGGCCTCGCTCGCCTTCAAAATAAACCACCGTGTCCACAATATGCTCTAAAGATTTTGGACCCGCTATCGCCCCATCTTTATTAATGTGACCGATCAAAAGAGTAGGAATACTGCGATGCTTAACTGCCTGAAAAATTTTAAATGCCACTTCCCGCACCTGACCGATACTTCCCGGAGCTGATTGCAAATCCGCGGTGTAAAATGTTTGCACCGAATCCAGCACCAGCACATCGGGTTCAACCTTATCTATCCACTTTAGAATATCCTCCACACATATTTCGGAACACACCAGTAGGTTTTCTGACAAAGCATTGAGGCGTTCAGCACGGAGCTTGATTTGAGACCCCGACTCCTCCCCGGAAACATAAAGAACCTTTTTCCCGAGCCGGGCCAAATGGCCCATACTTTGTAAAGTGATTGTGGACTTTCCGATTCCCGGTTCTCCTCCAATCAGAATGAGCGAACCCTCGACCATGCCTCCCCCCAAGACCCGGTCGAACTCTCCTATACCCGTCGTCAGACGGTTATCGGCAATAGACTGAACTTCTGTAATTGGGACTAGCACCGAGGAGTTGGAACTTCGTTTAGAGTTGCGCAAACTTGACTGTTGACGCGAGGCTTCTTCCACCAAGCTATTCCAGGACAAACACTCAGGGCACTTTCCCATCCACTTAGGAGTCTGGTGCCCGCATCCCTGACAAACAAAAATAGTAGTGGTTTTAGCCATAATGTGGCAGGACAGTGGGATTTAGCGATCGGTCAAACTTTGAAAATAACCGATGCATTTTTATTGAAGAAAAAGCTTTTTTTCGCCCGGCAGTTTTATTTCCCACCGGCTCCACTTTTAGCGGAACTTAATTTCCCAAGAGTTTTCTTAATATCGTCGCCTCGGGAGATATTTACATTCGCTTTTCGGCGCAGATCAGCGAGAGCTTTCATGATTTCTTCCTGATTTTTTTTCAAACCTGCCTGAGCCTTTTGCAAAGCTCCCTGCTCTTTTTGCATAGTACCCAGAGTCGTGGCAACGGGACCCAGCTTTGCCTGTTCCTTAGCAATCGTTTTGAGAATTTCAATCAGTCGGGAGAGCTTTTCATTTGCCAAATCCACTTTGGTATTACCGGCATCATCTTTTTGCGCTGACTCCTTCAACTGCCCCACCATCGAACTTTCCAGTTCCGTGGAATGAATAGCAAGCTCTGTGGAAAGGTCTATAAGCTTATTAAACTTTTCATCCGCTAACTTATTAAACTCCCCGGTAAGTTCCAGGTCGACCTTGAGAGCGGAAAGCGCTGCATTGGAAGCGATGTTTTGAGTTTGCAGAGCTTTCAAGCTTTCTGCCAGCTTATTATTTTTTTCATCTGCCATCAAAAGATTTTTATTCGCAACAACCACAGCCTTGTGGGTTTGCTCCACCACAGAATTACTGCCAACAATATCTTGCTTTACCTCTTCCAGCCCCACATGAGTGACTCCAATATCTTTCTTGATGCCATCCAGCATGGATTTAGTTTCCAAACCTTGCTTCAGATTTTCCTGGAGAATCTCTCTTAGCTTCTGGTTCACCTCCTGGTTTTTTGCGAAGAAGGCCGCAAGACTTTTTCTAGTTTCCAGGTTGGATTGCTCCAAATGCTTCAGAACCAATTGCCGGTTCTTCTCGTTTTCTTCGGCAATGGTGGGAATAACCTCCGTGCGAAAAAGGGCAATGGTATCATCGAAACCTTTTTGAATCGTGGCGCTCTGAGCCTCCCCCTGCTGAACAACTTTACCCAGGGTGTCGCTATTGGCCGAGGCAAACTGCCGAAAATTTGTTTTGCTGGATTGTTCAAATTTTTCTATGTCCTGCGCGAGACCCTCTTTCAGTCTTTCCTGGCCTTTCTGGAACTGGTCCAGGATCTTGTTTTGCTGGTGGATTTTATCCAACACCTGATGTTTTACTTCCGCTTCCAAATCACTTATTTTTAAATTAGTTTTGCCCAGACTACTGATTGTTTCCGCCTTATTCTGGTCAATCGCTCCCAATAACTGGGGAAGAATCTGCTTGATTTCTTCAATCTGGCGCAACATTTCTTCTTGTTGTCCTTGCAAACTTTTAACCTGGGTATTTTTTAAATTCTCTAGATGAAAATTGAATTTTTTTAACTCAGTTTCTATTTTTAATAAGTCCTCTTCATCGGCGCCAAATAGCTGGGCAAACGCATTGACCGGAGAAAGTATTAGGAGGAGTAAAAATAAAGAAAGTGAATAGAGGGATTTCGCCTTCATGGATTCTGCTCTTTCGTAGATTTCAAGATACCTAGGTTATTGGTTCAAATTTCCTTGCCATAAAAAAAACAAGCCGCGCCAGGGATGTCTCCCCAACGCGGCCTATTATATACAGATTCCATCCGGAATCATTAAAAACGCGAAATGATTACTCTGAAACCATGAAATGCGCCCGACGATTTTCTTGCCAGCAGGCTTCGCCGCTACCAAAGCAAAAAGGTTTTTCTTCGCCATAGCTTATAACATGCACATTTCTGGAGCTCACACCTTGAGATATCAAATATTTCTTGGTTGAATGAGCCCGTCGCTCTCCCAGAGCTATATTATAATTATTGGTGCCTCTCTCATCACAATGACCCTGAACCTCCACATGCACGTTCGGATTGCTTTTGAGAAACTCAGCATTTTTTTGCAGTACAGCTCTGGAGTTATCGTCCAGGTCATATTGATCAAATTTAAAGTGAATATCTTTCAAATCTGATGATGACTTAAAGGACTGTAACCTGGACTCTTGAATTCCAGAGCCTGTTCCAGAACCACTTCCACCATTTGATGCAAAAGGATTGGCATCAAAAGAACCACTTGAACCATTGCCGATATTGGCTTGACCGCCAGAACCAAAGTCTCCATTACCGGAACCGCCCAGACTTCCTGGACCTGAATTTCCAGATAGACCGCTTCCCGCAGAGCCACTGGAGCTTCCAGCATCAAAACTTCCTGAGGAGGAACTTTGTTCCAATACAGGTTCCTCACTGAAGAAACCAGAGTCTCCGGGCCCACCTGATCCGCCAAAGCTATCCTCTGACGATCCTGAAGAAGAGGCTGTGAACTCCGACCCTTCACTGATACCCCCTGAAGTTTCGATCTCAGGCGGCATAAGTTTTTTCGAACAAGCCGTCGTTAAGAACAAACAAACTACTGCGGTGATGATTATCTTCCAATTCATAGTTTTCATATATTAGCCCTCGCCTAAAAAAATTTTCCCCAAATTTATCTACTAAATAGTGCCTTCTGCAAACCAAGTTGAACTAAGTTTCAGAATCTATTGGTCTTAAAAATTTATCGTATAAAAATATCATCCTATAATTATATTAAAATTACAACAAAAATATAGAAATTTTTATTATTTCCTTATAACTGCCGATATTCCAAACGTTTTGTTTTTAAAGAAGAAACTGCTGAAAAGGGGTATATAAATATGTTAAAGGAAACGGCTTTTAACCACAACCCCTAATTTACATTTATTTTGCCTTTGGAAAGAGCTTAGTGTTTGAAATAAGAGGACCATGCGGGACTATGTCCCTTGCCAGAGAAAGTCAATTGCCTTGCCACATTACTCCCCACTTTCTGGATGAAAAGATCGAATCGATCATTTTCTCTCCCTCTATATATAATGAATCGGCCATCGGGAGACCAACTGGGTTGCTCATAGCTTCCAGAACCTGTAGTCACGACCCGGCTCTTATGAGTATTCAGGTCATAGATGCTAATTTTGAACCTTTTCCCAACTCTCGATGTGTATGCAATTTGGTCACCATTAGGGGACCAGGCAGGGTTATCGTTATAGGCAGAACCAAAAGAGATTCGAGTTACCTTGGACTGGTCACCTTTTTCAGAATCCATAATATAAATTTGTGGGGATCCGGTTCCTGAGCGATCAGAAGTGAAGGCTATTTTTTTTCCATCGGGTGACCAGGTGGGGGATGTATCAATATTAAAATGGCGGGTTAAGCGTTTCAGTTGATGATCTTTATTCAAAATATAAACTTCTGAATTTTGATCTCTACTCAACACCAACGCAATTTTCTGCATATCTGGAGACCATGACGGTGCGGCATTCAAACCCGGAAGGCGATGCAAGGTCTGCCGTCTTTTTCCTGAGGTATCTATCATGATCAAATCAGGGTTACGGGCAGCATAGGAGGTATAAATAATCCACTTACCATCAGGCGACCAGGCCGGGCTAAGGTTGAGGGTTCGATCATGGGTCAACCGCCTCAGATTATATCCGTCAAAATCTATAAGATAGATTTCCTTGCCTGCATTTTCCTGACTCAGGAAAGCTATTTGAGTTTCTGCAATGCCACGTTTTCCCGTCAACTGCATGACCACTTCATCGGCAAACCGGTGCAGGGTTGTTCTAAGCAGGTCGCTCGAAGCTTTATAGCGCTTGCCCAAAAGGAATCGTTTGTTCACAGCATCATATAATCGGAAAGTAAAAACCTGACCTTTCCCATTTTTTAATACGCTGTATTCGGTTTTAATAAGCCATTGAGCTCCTACCTGACGCCAGCTCCTGTAGTCAATCACCGAAGTTGAAGGTTCCATATTTTCCAGTTCCTGAAATGCCGGCTTTCGCAAAAGAGAAAACCATTCGGAAAGCATTAAGTCCTTCTCCAGAATTTTTTTGGTTTCCTTTCCAATCCCCATAAAATCTTCCATGGAACCTTTCAGCACAAAATCTGTAATCGCTATGGTAACTTTTTTCCGCGTCTCGCGTTCCAGATCAATGCGGGCTCGGGATTCCGCCAAGGCGGTTCCTGCCTGCAACAACACCAGAACCATTAAAATCAGTGATGAATAAAAACTGAACTTACTAGTCTTTGGGAACATATTTAAAATATATATTTATATGAAGGTTAGACATCTTTAACTCCCTGGGAAATTCAGGGAAAGGAACCGAATCCAAAACCGCCCTAACAGCCAGCGTATTCAGGGCTTCCACTCCAGAGCTTTTTTTTATAAATGGCTTATCAATATTTCCACTAGGAAAAATGAAAAAGGAAACCACCACTTCCTGATTATGTTTTTCAGCTAAAGGCTCTCGCCAATTTTTAAAAATCTTTTCCTGAATCATTCCCACATACAACGATTGCGCATCCGCGCCCGTGGGTCCTTCTTTTTTCGTAAAAACATACGAGTTTCCTGTTTCCGACTCATCGGTTACCTGCGAGGCCCTGGGAAGAGTTCGCAATTTACTTTGAAAACTGGAAGAATCGAGCCGGGTATTGGAAACTTCCACATTTATCGGTTCTGACTCGATGGAAAAGGAACTCAGCTTTTCGATAATAGGGTCATAGGATTCACTGCTTTTCTCTATTCTTTCTACTGGCTCCGGTTCTCCTGCTTTCAGGTCAGGAACAAGCACGGGCGAGGCATCCAACTTAGCCACCTGCTCTAATTCCTGCAATAAATCCCTTTTAGGGGCTTTAGGTTTTTCAGGTTCTTTGCTTTCAGAAACTGATTCTTGTAGCTTCGCCAAAGAAGCTGGTGTCTCGGGAAGGCTTTCTTCAATTTCAGGCACTTCAACATCCTCCAGAATTTCTGTTGGAGGAGGAGGAACGGGAACAATAGTCTTTTTTTCTTTGATGCTTTTATTCTTTAATGCCTCTAAATCTCGAATCGTTTCCTCGTTAATGGGTTTCTGCTTATCCGGTTTAGGTGGCGAAGGCTTAATTTTGGAGGTTTCCAGCCGTGCCACCTGGGCCAATTCCTCAACAACATTTGGAGTCGCTAGAGCCATCTTTCCTTCCAGTTTATTCAACGCCTCCAAGACTCCGTTAGTCTTGGGTGTTTTGATCGCAGAAGACTTTTTCACTTTAGCAGGTTTGGAGATCGGACTTTTTTTTGTCGCAGCTTTCTTTTCAACACTCTTTTTTTTTGCTCTTGCTTTAAGTTCAGAGCGTTTCGACCCAGCCTTTTTAAATCCTGTTGGTTCACTGACAAGGTTTACCATAAATGCAGGAACAACCGTTTTTCCTGGGTAAGAAGGTTTCGGAAGAAACATGACGATTGTCAAAAACAGAAGGTGCACGAAAACAGAAAACACAAGCATCTGATTAAAGTCAAAAGACTGAGGAAACTCTACTCTCATGACTCTGCAGGGTCGGTCACCATCCCAATATTCTGTACTCCGGCCTGTTTTACCGTGGATAAGATATGCATAACAAAACCATAGTCCAGATTTTTGTCTGCTCGCAGATACACTCCACCATCTTTATTGGCTTCTATATACTGCTCCACTTTACGGGTTAACCCCATCAAGTTTGCCAATTCCTCCTGCTTCCAGAATATTTTTTTATTGCTCCGTAAAGTAATGGTGGGGATTTCTTTGAGAGGGATAGGGGAAATCGATTCTTTAGGAAGCTGGACCTCCATACCGTGTTGCATGAGTGGCGCTGTTATCATGAAAATAACCAGCAACACCAACATAACATCCACAAAGGGAGTCACATTAATTTCCGCTACAAACGGTCTTCGTCGCTTTAACATAAACGTTTTAATTTAAAAATATGCGGCCAAAACCAACTAACAGGTCATGAAAGATCGAACGTTCTTTCCTTCGCCGGTTCCCGCAAGAAGTTTTTTTCTGCCATATAGATAAAATCCTGCAAAAAATCATCCATTACAGATGTAAAGAGTATAATTTTGTTATTGAAGTAATTGAAGAAAATGACAGCCGGGATGGCCGCCACTAGTCCAGCCGCAGTTGCTATAAGCGCCTCAGCTATTCCCGGAGCCACTCCCCCTATACTAGCGGTCCCCTGTAAACCAATAGACCTGAATGAATGCATGATCCCCCAAACCGTTCCAAACAACCCTATAAAGGGAGTTGTGCTCCCTGTTGTTGCCAGAAACTCTAATCTGCGTGACATACGTTCTATTTCCCGATTAATGGCTTTATTAAGAGCGAGACTAATGCCTTTCAGGTCACGGGGTGTTACCGACTCTCCACTGGTTGATGGAGGCTCTCCACGTTTTTTACGCTCCTCCTTTGCCATCTCCTGAAAAACATATAGTTCACGATAACCGGTCAAGAAAATCCGGGCCAAAGGACTCATGCGTAATTCTTTCGCGAAATTATAAATATGCGTCAGGTTTTCCGTTTTCGTGAAGGTTTCCAAAAATCGACTGTCTTCATTTTTTGCCTGCCGATAGATCCTGAACTTGCTCACAATAATCGCCCACGATACGATGGAAAATATCATTAGCAAAACCAGAACACCTTTGGCCATCAAACTCGATTGCATGACCAGTTCAACAATGCTTAAGGGGCTATCAGAAATTACATTTTGCACACGGAACCTCTTGGTAGAAAAGTGAGGCCGAAAGGCAGGACGCCAAAAGGTATAAAATTATTTTCTTCTAAATAAATCAACAGTTTACTTTAATTAAATCTCTGGTTTAAGTCAAATCTTATTGGGAAAAGAAGACGAGGGGGAAATAACCGAGGTAATTTTAATAAGAGAGAGTATTCATTCTCCGGCCTTCATCATCATTTCTTCGCCCGCTCTAAATACTCTCCCGACGTAGTCGAAACATTCACCATCTCACCAATTTGAATAAATTGTGGAACCGTCACAACCAGACCCGTTTCAAGCGTTGCAGGTTTGCCTGAGCCGGAAGCTGTAGCTCCTTTTAAAGGAGGTTCGGTATCGGTCACCTTGAGAGTCACCGTCTCAGGAAAAGACACACCAATGGGGCTATCGTCACAAAACTCGATTTTGACCCGAGCATTGGGCAAAAGAAATTTCTTGTCATCACCCATGACTTTATCATCCAGGAACGTCTGCTCATAGGTTTCACAATTCATAAAACATAAGCCCGAAGGATCATCGTATAGATATTCCATCTCCACCTGTTCCATTTCAGCGCGCTCTACCGACTCATCGGCACGAAACTTAATTTCCGTTTGCGTTCCATCCTTTAGTTTTCTAAGCTTGGCCTGCATGGAGGCCTTCCCTTTTCCAGGGGTGCGATGTTCGGCCGCCATAACCCGATATAAATCACCTTTAACTTTGATCACATAACCGGGACGAAGCCCGTTACCATTAACAAAAGCAACCATTTGACAAATTCCTAAAATTTATTGATTATTTTGAGCAGGATAAAACGAAATACTCACCCCATAGATTGAACGATTATCATAGAGCAGATGTTAAGAATCAAGGAAAATTTAGATCGCAACCAAAACGCCTCAGAAGAAATAAGAAGATGAAATGTCCAATGTGTGGTTTTTCAGCCGATTTTCTGACCTTGGGAGAAAACCGAGAATACTGGCTCTGCCCTCAATGCCGGGCAATATCTGTTCCAGCAGAACTCCATATTTCCCCGGATGATGAGGTTAAGCGCTATCTGGAACATGAGAATAGTTTAGAGAGCGAAGGATATGTCCGTATGTTTCAGGAAAAAATTGATATTCTTCAAACCTACCCAATTAAATCAGCACTGGATTATGGTTGCGGTTATGAGCCTGTACTGAAAATCCTTCTAACGAGACTGGGAATTGAAGCAGATGGGTATGACCCCAACTTTTTTCCCGAAATTCGTTTAGATAAGCGTTATGACCTGGTCATTTCCACAGAAACCTTTGAGCATTTTAGAAATCCGGCTGAAGAAATCCAACGTATAATTGATCGAGTAGTTCCGGGAGGTTATCTCGCAATCATGACCCGGTTTTACCCAACAGAGGATAATAGATTCCAACCTGATAAATTCGCCAACTGGTATTACAAACGCGATCCGACTCATATTATTTTTTACTGCACAAAAACCTTCCAGTGGTTGGCGGAAAATATTGGGTTTAAAATGGTTTTTAACAATGATCATGATTTTGTGGTATTAAAGAAGCCCCTGCCCACTCCCGTGGGGAAGGGCTAGCAATAACTTTTACTAACTAACAAATTTTATATCGGATCAAGAAGTCTTTGTCCGATTAAGTATTACGCTGGCGCTTGATGGGCCGGAATAACTTTTCATATAAAGAGGTATTATGTCGGGAGAATATATTTTTACCATGCAGGACCTGATCAAACGTTATGGACGTAATGAGGTGCTGAGTGGAATCAATCTTAGTTTTTACCATGGCGCAAAGATCGGAATCGTTGGAGAAAATGGATCGGGGAAATCCACCCTTCTTAAAATTATGGCAGGAGCAGACACCGAATTTGAAGGACGAGCTGCCCCTTTAAAAGGAACCACAATCGGATTCCTATCCCAAGAGCCCGCTCTGGACAATGAGCAAACCGTCCGGGAAAATGTTGAACAAGCTTTTGGGGATATCAAACAAATGATTGAGGAGTTCAACGGAATCAGCGCAAAAATGGCTGAACCCATGTCCGATGAGGAAATGGAAAAAGCCATGGAAAAAATGGGCCGGCTTCAAGATCAAATCGATGCCGCAGATGGTTGGGAATTGGACCGTCAGGTAGAAGTCGCCATGGATGCGCTTGTACTACCGCCTGATGACCAAAAAGCAGGAACCCTTTCTGGAGGCGAAGCCCGTCGAGTTGCGCTGTGCAAACTGCTTCTGCAAAAACCCGATATGATCCTTCTTGATGAGCCCACCAACCACCTGGATGCAGAAACTGTACAATGGTTGGAAAATACACTCGCTAATTATCCCGGCAATATTATCGTTTCCACCCATGACCGATATTTTCTCGACAATATTACTAAATGGATTCTGGAGCTTGAAAGCGGCAAAGGAAGACCGTTTGAAGGCAATTACAGTTCCTGGCTGGAACAAAAGGCTGAAATCTTAAGGAAGAGGGAAAAAACTGCTTCGACCCTGCAAAAACGACTGGAAAAGGAATTGCAATGGTTAAAGGAAACTCCCGGCGCACGGCGTAAACACAATAAAGGTAGAGTCAACGAATATGAAAAGTTGTCTTCACGAAAGGTAGACCTGGATGATAATTCGCTTGAGATTCAGATCGCCCCCGGCCCTCAACTCGGCGAACAAGTTATTCTGACAGATTCTCTTAGTAAAGGTTATGGAGAACCCATCATAAAAGATCTCACCTTCTCGGTACCTCGTGGAGCGGTTGTCGGATTGATTGGTCCCAATGGCGCCGGGAAAACCACCTTATTTCGCATGATAGCAGGAGAAGAACAGCCCGATGCAGGATATCTCAAGCTGGGTTCAACCGTACAACTTTCTTACGTAGATCAACATCGTCACGATCTAAATCCTGAAAATACTGTTTTCGAGGAAATCACCGGCGGCACTGAGCATATTGAAGTCGCTGGAAAAACGATCATCTCCCGAGCTTATGTAGGGCGGTTCAACTTTAAAGGTCCCGATCAACAAAAAAAGGTAGGCGAGCTTTCCGGCGGAGAACGAAACCGGGTCCATCTGGCAAAGCTACTCAGGAGAGGCGGAAACGTCCTGTTACTGGATGAACCTACAAACGATCTGGATGTAACCACTCTGCGTAATCTCGAAAATGCCATTCTCGAATTTAGTGGATGTGTACTGGTTATCAGCCATGACCGGTTTTTTCTGGATCGCATCTGCACGCACCTTCTGGTTTTTGAAGGAAATAGCAAAGTAAGATGGTTCGAAGGGAATTTTGAAGAATATCAGGAAAAACGCAAAATAGAGTTGGGAGGCAAAGAAGAAAATCGCAGATCCAAATACAAAAAGCTAACCATTCACTAACCAGCCGGTGGCTAATTGCGATTGCTTATCGAACTATCAACATGATTTGAGCAGGGTAAAGTTATTGATCGCGGTACCCCTTCGAAGCAGGAAAGCCGAGGAAGAAAATCACCGCCACACACCTATTGGGAGGTGCGAATATAATGAATCAATACCCAGATTTGCCAATCTGCCAGATCAGGATACGCTGGCATAGCGGTACCGGGGACACCATTCCTGATAACCCAGAACATCTGCCCGTCTGAAATAGTTTCCATCGTTGCAGAGCAAGTGAAGTTTCGCGCGGGAGGGTTGGCCTCCAGCCCCATATGCCCAACCCCATTTCCTTTTTCGCCGTGGCAATGCCTGCACTGAAGTGGAGCTGACTGCGTTTGATAAATCGATTCCCCTTTCGCAATCCGTTTGGCCGTAACAGGAAGAGGATTCACCAAACTCAAAAAATCACCTGGAGCCTTTAGGGTCTGCCGCTTTTGAGGACATTGTGCTTTCTCCGGTTCATGGTCGGCAAATGCCGGTGGCATCCATACCACTGCTATAAAAAAAAAAGCCAGTTACCCCATATATATTCTTTATAATTTTTTTCAAATTTAATTCAAAAGTTACGCGTGATGAGAATTGAGAATAAAGAATTCCCTTTTCAGGGATTGTACTTCACCAGGACAAACAATAAATATAAACTTTTCACATCTGGCTGGCTGGAAATGTCAGGGAGAACGTAGTTCCTTTTCCTTCCCGGGAAGAGACATCAATCGTCCCGCCATATTTCGATACCAGTTGATGGACAATGTTCAGTCCCAAGCCAGTTCCCTTACCCTGCTCTTTAGTAGTAAAAAAAGGATCATAAATTTTCGACAAATATTCTTTTGGAATTCCCGGCCCCGTATCCCTGATTGTCGCATGAACATTCCCATTTTCGCCCCCGGTTGAAATTAGCAACTCTCCCTTGCCTTCCATCGCTTGCACTGCATTAGTCAGCAAGTTGGTAAAAATCTGCTGAATCTCTTCAGGTTTTGCCTTGATCAGAGGAAGCTCAGAAAACTTTTTATCCAATTTGATATCATTATTATAAGAAGTAAGAATTGCAATATCAATGGCCGCATCGATCCGCTCATTGAGATTTACTTCCTTTTCTTCCGTCGACATTGCCGACCGCATATAACCCGACATATTGAGAATAATCGATGCCATGTGCCGGGAGCGGTCAAAAACTTTATTCGCATATTTATGAATTTTTGCTGAATCTTTTTCGTCAAGAATGGCTTCAGTAAATCCCATTATCGAAACCAGAGGATTGTTTAATTCATGGGCAATTCCAGCAGTAAGCGTGCCCAAACCAGAAAGCTTTTCTGCCATAGCCAGTTGGTCATGCAATTCCACATCCTCTGTGACATCCCTTAAAAGGAGCCCCAACCGCTTGCCACTGTCGTCATGAATGACAATATCAAAAATCTGAAAGGCAAAAATCTTTCCATCCAGCTTGACGGTTTGCTTCATGCTTTGCAGGGAGGGAGATTCTTTAGGGGCAAGAGGATCTTGGGCGGTATAACATTGTATGGTCTGGTTCCCCAGGTTTCGGGAACCAATGGGAACTACTTCACTATAAAAATTCAGAAGCGCATCCTGCACCTCTTGCCAAGTGGATGCAGATTCAGGACCCAAGTCTATTAAAGTATGCCCAAGAAGTTGGTCGGCAGTTTGCTGGGCAACCCTTTCAAACTCCGCATTCATATATTCTATTTTTAGATTGGGATCAAAAATAACCACTGCATCGGGGACGCTTTTTAGAATGCTGTCAGTGTATTCCTTAAGATATTGAACCTCCTCAGTTTTTTCAAGCACCTGGTGTTCTAATCCTGAAAAAGATTTTTGTAGCAAATCATTCATTTGATTTACTTCATTGGCGAGTGCCTCAAGCTCGTCACCAGTTTTAATTTCCAGCGCATCTACTTTTTCGCCTTTACCAATACGTTCTGCGGCTTTCTGAAGTTTGCGAATCGGTTGGACAATTTTCTTCGCCGCCAGAGAACCCATACCCCCAATCAACAGAATGGAAACCCCCCCTGCCATTGAGATCCATAAAAAAAGTTTTTGCATGGGGGCAAATAGCTCATCCGAAGCCTGCCACGCAAAGGTATACCAGGTTTTCCCTTCGGACTTGACAATCCACTCTCGTGTTTGCTTTAAAGGTGAAAACCCAATAATAGAAAGCTCTTCGCCACCATGGCCGTCACCCATGGTCTTGACCCAATCTGGGTTTCGCCCTGTAACACTCTTTACCAGAACCGGGTCCGGCAACATAAATCCCGTTGGCAATATAGGGCAGTCGAGTACCATTCCTCCCGAATCGATCAACATGACATGGCCTGTCTCGCCAAAAGTAATTGGTTCCAGATAACCGGAAAAAAATTCCTTCACGTCAAATATATGGTGGAGAACCCCGATGGTCTTTTCTTTTTCATTCAGAATTGGGAAGGCAAAGGTCGTCAAAAAAGATTCGGTCTTTTTGTTATGGTTGGCTGGTCCTATATAAACAAAATCTTTACCGCTGGAAATGGTTTTTTCCCAATCGGGTTTTCCAACATGAACAAACTCAGGAAAGTCATTAACGCTGGCCCTGAGAACCCCGAACGCGTCGGTGATATACAAGGCCTGAGTCGCGAGGGAAGAGAGGGTTTTTCTTTTTAGGAAACTTTGAAGCACTGCGCTGGCTTCTTCTTCCAGAAGGGACCGGGAAGAACCTGTGGCTTGCTCCTGAATATTTTTTTCCCGCGTTACCGGGTCAAGCGAAAGAAGACCTTGATTGAAGCTCTCGACAGTAGACCTGATGACCGGGTGCGCCGCATGGCGGATATTGCTGGAGATTTCACCCTCAATCAACAAGTCTATCTTGGTGGAGGTTTCATGCGCCAAGGCCTTGAAGCTGGTTCCAATCACTCCCTGCAAAGATTTTGTTCCTTGCAAATAGGAAAGGATCATCGCCAGCATCAAGGGCAAGGCCCCAACCCCAAGCATGGTCCAGATCAGTTTATTTTTTAATCCGGTCCTTATGCCCTTTCGTGTTTCATTTTCCTCGGAGCTTCCTCTGTGAATAGAGGAACCACCATGAGCGGTATCCATTGAATGGACTCCTTTTTATGGATACGCAACTCATACATAATTAAAATCTTGTGGAGCCGCAAGCACTTCGGCAACTTTCTCTAACAGCTTCGCCTTCTCAATGGGCTTGACCATATAATCCTTCACACCCTTCTTTAATAAAGAAACTGCCAAGTCTGAATCCGGATAACCCGTGACCACTATAATTGGAATGGAGGGAGCGTTTTTCTTTAAAAAATCAATCGCCTCGATGCCATTGACCTTTGGCATTCTGATATCACAAATAATCATTCCTACTTGAAGCAGGTTGGAACCCGACTTCATCATGTTGACTCCTTCTTCACCATCGGTGGCTTCAATCACATTGTAATTGGCAGATTCCAAATGAAGCCTTAATACTTCTCTCACCTCTGATTCGTCATCAATGATCAGAATTTTTCCTTTGGTGCTGGATGCGTTATCTATAAGGGACATGACAACCTCCTACTCAGGAATTAGAAACAAGGTCCACTGCTTGGAAAAAACTAGCAAACTTAATTTTTCACAAAAAGTGAACTTGACTACTAACTTTAGGGAATATAATTCCTAAAAATGGATCCCGCCATAGTTTGCAAATTAAAAATTTTAATTAAAAAATTTTTAGGAACAAAGTTCGGAGTGGAAAGCCTGACTTAAGGCCTTGTATTTAAAGAAAGAAGATTTTCGGATTGGAGCCAGCGGGAATAGGCTTTGTGCCCTGGACAGGGCGCAAAGCCTTAGTCCCTTATTGGCCTTTAAAGGTAGATCGGACATAAGCAATGACATCGGCAAGGCTTTGCTCAGGCAAAGTCAAACCCCAGTCCGGCATATTGGGAGATTTGCCAACACTCTTTCCGCCATAAAAAATCAGGTTATATAAATAATCCTCAGGGTAGTCGGATAGCGGTAAATCCGCATGCACTGCTGGTTTCGGGTCGAGACCTTTAGCTCCAGGTCCATCGCCCTTACCCTTAGGCCCATGACATTGCACACAATATTCTTTATAGACCTGGGCTCCGCGTTTTGCATCTGCATTTTTGAATGCCTTTGAATTCCACGGTTCATGGAATTTAAAATCCTTCACACCTAGAGTCATGAGATATCCAATAATATGGCGCGCCTTACGAAGGCTAATGTCAGCAAGGTATTCTCCGCTATGTGGGGTAAAGTCTTGCGGGTTTTCTGCAAACCGACTCCACCAATCCAAGGTATAGCGATTGCCCGCATCAAAGAGATCGACGCTGATCGGTCCGCCCATTTTATTCCCCTCGTCATCTTTAAGCTGATGACAACCTAAGCAGGAATATTCCCGAAAAATATCGGCTCCCAAGCTGGCTTCCATTTCTGTAAAAGTTGACATGTCGACAAAGCTTTTCTTTATTCGTGGGTCGCGGTAAGTTTTTTCCATATATTCAGCGAGCACTGTGGCTTCTTCGCGTGTCGAGATCATGTGTTTGGGGGAGAATCTGGATTTGTCCCAGCGGTAACTGTTGGGGTAGAGATTGTCCTCCTGCCCCATCAACCAGCGAATTAACCAGGGACGCTGGTATTTCACTCCACTCCACATTAAGTCGGGGGCTTTTAATTTAAATTTTGATTTTGGTTTGCCTTCAAAGCGATGACAGTTACTGCATTGACTGCCGATTATTTTTTCGGCGAACCCGTCATCGCCCGCCCACAAGACAGATGGTGCTGAAAACATAACCAGTAACAAAACTGCGAAACTCCTGATCGATAATTTCCACATAACTTTTCTCCTGATTACATTTAAAAGTTACTAAACTTCAGGCCCTAAGAAACCCCTTTATAAACCAAATCAGCTGCCAGATTTCCTCAGGTTTCAATGTCGATTTATGAGGCGGCATGTCGGTACCACGAGATCCGTTCTGAATAATCCAGAACAACTGACCGGCTGGCAGGTCTTTCATCACCTCTGCACAGGTAAAGTTTCGTGGCGGAGGATCCATCCTTCTTGCAAGACTGCCATTGCCATTTCCCTTTGCCCCATGGCAAAGTTTACATGCCGTCGGTTTAGCATCCTGATTAAAAAGTTTTTCTCCCTTGGTAATATTTTCAAGAGTGAGTGGAATTGGGTTCTTCTTGTTCAAATACCTGCTCGGGGCTTTTCTGGTTTTGCGGTTTTGTGGACAAATCCCCGAAACCCGTTGCATTTGAAACGACCCTTCCAGACCTTTAATTTCTGAAAACCCAGGTAAAATATAATCCGCCAAGGCCTCTTTCACTCCGCTGACCGAAAACAATACAACGATCAGAACCAACGCCCGGATCATCATTTCACCTGCGCCGAGGTTGAGAGAGCTTGCGCAAATAATGAACGATTTGCCAAATTTCACGGTCCTTGAGATTCTTAAAAGCAGGCATACCTGTTCCCGGCGAGCCATTGCGAATGATCCAGAACATCTGACCATCGGAAATTTCTTTCATCGTTTCCTTGCAGTTGAAGTTTCGAGGTGAAGGATTCAGTCCCTGTGCCATGATACCCAACCCGTTCCCATTCACTCCGTGACAAATTTTGCAGGCAACCGGTTGTACATCCACCTGAAATAAGGTTTCCCCGGAGTAAAGAGTTTCCTGACTCGCCTCCAAAGGGTTGGCCTGATTACCGATTGCATCAGGAGCCTGAACGGTGGTCCGCAACTGCGGACAAAACCCATCTCCCGCAAAACCCTGCCCATGATGTCCCTGATGGCTTCGCAAATGATGCCGACGTCCATGCCCTAAAGGCGGCCCGGCCCAGACCTCGGCAATCAACCCGAACAACAACATTCCCAAGACCAACCCCACTATAGACTTTCGATTCCTGCATATACCCTGATTCATAAATTTGTTACCTATGAAAATTTATCCCTATTAATCGGCTTGAGAAAAAGTACGGATGAAGTGGATCACGTTCCAACCTTCTTCCTCGCTGATAACTTTTCCTACCCGGACCGGCATCTGCGTTCCAGGGCTTCCGTTTCTCAACACCCACATCATCTCCCCATCGGTGCGAATATCCTGCCATTTTGGATCGGTGAAATCTCTCGGCGTATGGCCAGGAAGTTCAACTCCTTTTCCGTCATGGCTATGGCAGGTAACACACAAACCTTTACCAAAATATATTTCTCGCCCGGCCTCAATCCTTTCCGGGCTCGGAGGATAGGGGTTATCCATATCCTGAAGATATTCCAAAAGCTTTGGAGGAACCCTCGGCTCATAGATATCCAGGTGAAACGCACCTGCTAAGCTCCCCCATGCAAGTAGAGAAACAAAGCTAGTTATTAGATTTAAATGGATCATTCGCATTGTTTAGATCCATTATTATCAAAATTTTCGAAGGGATGCCACCCCTACTGGCAACAAGGCTTTATTCATTTACCAAAGGATCGAACATATAAAATCACGTGCCAGGCTTCCTCCTCTGTTAAGACAAGAGGAATGAATGAGGCCATTGCTGTTCCCTCGCTACCATTTTTCAATATCCACAACAGTTCACCATCCTTCCGCACAGCTTGCCATGCCTTGTCGGTAAAATTTCGTGGGAGTTTCCCTACCAACCCCGGGACATCGATATACCCTCTACCATCCCTTCCATGACAAGTAACACAAAATGCCTTGCCGTGAAAAAGCACTTTGCCCTTTTCAATATTTTCTTGGGTCGAGGGAAATGGGTTGACCCATGTTTTTGCTTCTTCAATTTGGTCAGAGGGCACACGAGGATTCAATACTTCCGAATCAGTAGCTTCAATCCATCCAGGCCAAAATCCCAGACACAGCGCAAAAAAGACCCATAGACTAATTTTATTCCCAATCATGTCTTTACTCTCATGATGTATTGTTAAACACAGGGAGAACGTATCAACGTCCTCCCTGTATCCTGATCGTTTATTTGGTTCGATAAACGTGACCCACAGAAGTCGGTATTGTCACAGTTCCATCTGGTACCACTTGATCTTTTCCCCAAAGATGAAAAATCACACCATCTGTTTTACCGGCGGCTTCCGCAAGGGCTTTCACTTCCTTTGGATCTTCAATATCAAGAATTACCACTCGACCTGTATCAATCTCGACCTGATGATCATGAAATGCCCGGTTCCACTGAATCAATGGCACATTTTTTCTAGCGAGATCCTTGGCAATAAAATATTCTACCGCCACCAGCTTGGCATCGGGTGCAGTAGTTTGAAAGAGGAGGCATTGTAGAATTTCTCCCCCCTGAATCCCTTTGCAGTAATGGTGGTAAGGTCCACCCACAGTGCCATCAGCCATCATATGAGGAGCCTGGACGTGGATATCATATCCATCAGCGGGTCCTGCGCTCATAGCCGGGTTTACCAGAAAACCTAAACCCGCCAGGCTTATGACACCCATCATCAAAATCGTTTTAATTGTATGTTTCATTGTTACCTCCTAATTAAAAATAAATAGAATTAAAATTTGGTCCTACACATTTAACGTCCAAAACATATTTAAAGTTTTTTCTGTTCCAGACGTGCTATCAGGTTAAAAATACCCATAGCTAATACAAACAAAGCCAAAATAAACCACCATGCAGACCAGCCTGTCATGGATGGCAAAGTTGCTTTTCCTATGTTTCCAATATTCAGAATATTTGCCTTTACCCAGGGATAAACTTCCGCATATAAACCCGCACCCACAATCATTCCAATAACTCCCGGTACCGCATGCCTGGAACCCTCACCTATTGCAGCTACAGCGGTGCCGGGGCAATAACCCAAAACAGCCATACCCGCGCCAAAAATCAGTCCACCTAAAGCATTTCCAAGGAGGGCCGTGGCCTTGATATGCAGATCGATGTCAAACCCCAAAGCTCGCATGCCATAAATACCAACACTACCCACCACTATCGCCGTCAACATTATTTTGAGAACTGTAAAATCTTTGAGCAGGAATTGGCCAACAATCACGCTGAATCGGGTCACACCACCTTTTTGCAGTAAAAAGCCAAATAGAAATCCAGTGACTCCCCCCATCAAAATGGTAGTCGGGTTTGCAAAAAAATTCTCAAACATGATCTTTGCCTCCCTTGCCATATAGTAGCCAAGCGGTAACAATTCCCGAAGCGAACAAACAAAGAAAAAATATCCAGGACGAGACCGCTAACTGCAGGCCACCTGAAATCCCATGACCTGAGGTGCAACCTCCAGCCAGACGTGCTCCGAAAATCACAACGATCCCTGCCAAAAAAGCCCCAGCGAAACGAAGCCTCTTAGAAGAACCAAACCGCCATCTCCAAAGATCCGGAACTGCTTCCTGTATTCGAGAGGACGAAAGAAGCGATGCACAAAACGCACCGACAACGAGCATGACCACTAATGAAAATTGCCACTCGAGAATAGGATTGGGTTCTGCAACCGTTCCCAGATATTTCAAAAAATAGGGATTTGACTTCACATAGGTTTCAGATACCAACCCTTCAACAGCTCCGGCGGTCCGGACCATGGTTGTGGAAACCCCTAAAGCTTTATTCATCAAAGCAAAGGTAATCCAGGAAAGTATACCTATTCCTGTTCCCACTGCATAAGGGGACCACCGGGCTTTTTTAAATATTGAAATCATTTTCATCTTTCCTTTTCAATGATCTCCGATTACATCTGGTGATGTTTACAGGTATTGATGCCAAATAATGTGTAGGCTGGGCAATTCCCCATTAAACCCGTCCCAAGTGGTACCAATCCGACAACACCTATGATTATTCCCTGGGACCCTGATGTTACGACCCCAACAATTACCAATACTACTCCCAAGGCTACTCTCAACAGTCGATCTGTTTTTCCAATATTACAATTCATTATTTTCTTGCCTCCCTGATAAAGTTTTTAATGTAGGCCTTCCGGTTGAGATCATCGAAAAGCCCTAATTGAGATGTTTCCAGATACCAGCTAAAGAAGTAAAAAGCCTGGTATCTGCGCATCCAGTTTTCTTTTCAACTCTCCGGATAATTTTCTAACCTTGCCAGGCCCTGGATTTAAACCCAACTCCTGGTCCTTAATATTTTTCCAGTAATTACGACTCAACTCCTGACTGGAAAGTGTTTTTTTTAGTTTCATCTTCGCACTATAAATTCGAACTTCATGAAACATAATCCACCTCCTTCAAATGAATCAAAAGGCAAGTTGACTTCCCTTTTGTTTTTTACTCAGCTGACTTAGAATTTTCACAATCAACTCAAACTCCAGTGATTTATTAAAAACGAAACCTGCTCCCGCTATTTTCAATTGAACTTCAATATCCTCATAGGGTTGCTCCGTCAAAATCATAAAGGAAGGTTTCATTGTTGAGGACCTCATTTTCTCCATGACATCCAAGGCTGTTCCGTCCAATAGGTACAAATCAAGCACCAACACATCCGGTTTTAGACTATTGATAGACTCGGTGATCTCTTTTACTTTGATCAACGTAATCATTGGGTCCACTCCGGGAATGCTCTCAATCAATCGATATAAACGGTCCAAAACGCCCTTTGAATTATCCACCGCCAGCAAGACTTTCATTACTCGGCTCCTTAGTTTCATTCACTAGAATTAGTATGGGCGACAAACAGGAAATAAAATATCGTTGTGCTTGGGGTTTTAGGGGTCAGTGAAAGAGGATTTAGCTTGTCGTAGATATTCGACAGGGGGGGGTTGCGAATTGAGTCAGTGTCAGGAAATTATTCTATGAGTTGGTTTTTCAGCGCGTAATGGATGAGCTCGGCGTTGGACTTCAGGTTCATCTTTTCCAATATTCGCGATCGGTGGGTACTTACTGTGGTAACACCTACCGAAAGTTCCTCGGCAATATCTTTCAATGATTTACCGGACGCAATGGAACAAAAGACCTGAAACTCTCTAGGAGAAAGAGTTTCGTGTGGAGACTTGTCAGAATCCTTCCCCAGTTCATCGACCAGCCGCTCGGCCATTTCAGGGCTGATAAATTTTCCTCCACTCGCAACTTTGCGGATCGCCTGAACAAGCTGGTCAGGTGCGCCAGCTTTGGTCAAATATGCCGAAGCTCCGGCTTTGAGAAATCTCATTCCATACATATCCTCGGAATGAATGCTCAAAATGATAATAGGAAGCTTTGGGTACAGACTTTTCAATTGCGGGAGGACTTCCCAGCCACTTTTTACAGGCATTTCAATATCCATGACGACCACATCAGGAGGGGAGGCTTTAACCTTTTCCAGTACCTCTTTGCCATTTTCCGCCTCATCAACGACAGAGAGATCAGGAGTCTTGGACAATATCTGTTTGATGCCCTGACGGACCACGGCATGGTCATCCGCAACAAGGACTTTGATCATATCTGATTTAGTCATGGTTCAAGTGGGATATTAACAACAACCTTTGTCCCCTCACCCGGTTTACTTAAAAACTCAACGTCTCCATCTAAAAAAAGAATCCGCTCGCGAATTCCTATTAGTCCAAGAGATTGAGAATGATCGATTTTTTCTAGAGGCATGCCTTTACCATTATCCTCAATTTCCATAGTCAAGCGGTTACCTTTCTGGAGAAAACCAACACGAACCCGATCTGCCTCAGCATGGCGAACAACATTGGTCAACGCTTCCTGAAAAATCCTGAACAAATCTGTAGTCAACTCCTTGTTCAATGGAATATGCTCACAATTAAGATCAAACTGAAGGTTTGTTCTTTTCTGATATTCCTTGGCCTGCCAGGCAATGGCCTCACACAATCCCATTACATCCAAAATCTGAGGCCGCAATTCTGAAGATATTCTTTGAACCGAGGTAATGGTTGAGTCAATCAAGCCGGACATGGACTGGACCCTCTCCGCCAGTTCAGCCCGTTGCTCGGGCAATTCATCTTTCAAACATACCAGATCCATTTTAAGAGCTGTTAAAGACTGGCCCAATTCATCATGAACTTCGCGGGCGATCCGGGTTTTTTCTTCCTCACGGATGTTCTGCAAATGGTTACTCAGATTGCGCAATTGCTCCCGAATATTTTTTAACTCGTTTTCCGCATTGGTCCTTTCCACCACCTCCTTCTGCAATGTGGTGTTGACCTGTTTTAAATCTATGTTCCTTTCGACCACCCGTTCTTCTAATTCGTTTCGGTATCTGGTCAATTCTTCTTCCACAAGACTATGTTCAATAGCATCAGCCACCAATCCCCCGATAGAAAGAAGAACCTCCTGGCTATGCTTGTACCAGGAAGGATTCGTGTTGGTGTACAAAAACATCACCCCGAGGAGTTTTTCCCTTGTTTTAAGAGGAACAATATAATGACCGTGAGCCTGCATGCCTTCATACCTGCGTTCATGCCGGGCATCGCTGAAACAACTTTCACTCATCAGTAACTCACCCGACTCGGCAACCCTGCCGCAAAGGCAATCACCATAGGGAATCACCTGCTCATTTTCCAGAAACACGGAAGTGAACTCACCCAAAGTGCAATACAAGTTGAGAACTTTTTTATCAGGATCGGCAAGAAAAATGCCAGCCTTTCTTTCAACTTTCAATTCATCGAATCCGGTGAGAACCAACAGAACATTCTCCAACATGCTTTTCATTCCCTGGGAAGAATGGAGAACACGGGCAACTTCATGGAGCACTTCGTATTCCTGGGTCAGGAGCCGGGATTCAGATTCGGTCGGTTTGGATGACATAGGATTTAATATAAAAGGACGGGTTAAAAGCCATTATTAGTTGCCGCCGGTCACCGGCCGAACCAGTCTTAAGAAAGCATCGGTGCCGGATATTTTATCCTGATAAGCCTGGCCGCCTTCGTCTTTATAAGAGACCGCTACTGCTTTATTACGTTTTTCTTCACTGGTCCAGGTACTCCAACCCGCGCCTTTTGGGAACATGCTGTCGATAAAGATTTTATCGCCGTCTTTATCCAGATTGCGTTTTCTTCGGTCATACAACGTAGCGGCTTCTTTGGGAGTGGGTAAACGCCAGTCCTGGTACCCAGCAAAATTTTTATTATTCATACGCTGGGCAAACTCGTTAGCGGTGTACCAGTTGACCCACTTAGCATTCACCTGCCAGTAGTCGTTGGTCATCCAAAGCAAACTCGTTTTTCTATCCAGAGTTGTACCGTCTGCAAAATTGGCAAAACGTTTATCGGCGGATTCGGCAATCGTTTTTTGATCCGCCCAAACACTTGTAGTAAAAAGCAGAGCCATAAAAATGATCCCCACCCTTGAAATACTTAGTGATGACATAACCTTCACTCCATTGATGAAAAATTCACAGCTTCCCTAATATCGTAGAATGTAACAATTCTACCTGCTCACCAAACCCAAGTAAACGGGAAATCCCCTTGAACAGGTTTTGTGCTTCCGGTAAACTGAAAGGACAATTCACTCTAGGGTTCTCCTATGAAAACTTATCGCGATCTTCAACGCATTATACTTTTAACGACGCTTTTCCTTTTAATTTCCTGCTGGTCTGTATTTGCCCATCCCAAAGATAAGGACCGTTGGGACAATAAATACAGTACCGAGGTTTATCTGTTTGGGGAAAAACCTATTCCATTTCTAGTGGAAAATGTTCGCCTGCTCCCGAAGGGCAAGGTTCTGGATATCGCTATGGGAGAAGGCAGGAACGGAGTTTATCTCGCCACTCAAGGGTTCGATGTGACGGGCCTGGATATTTCCGCAAAAGGACTGGAAAAAGCTCATAAATTAGCGGAAAAAAATAACGTCACCATTGAGACAAAAGTGGTCGATCTTGAAAGTTTTCAACTGGAACCTAATACCTATGACGTAATCCTTTGCTCTTACTATATGCAAAGAGATCTTTTCAAACAGTTCCAGTCAGCACTGAAACCGGGTGGCATGATCGTGGTCGAAACCTATAATGTCGATTACCTGAAATATGCCCGGTTCAGCCGTAAGTGGGCCCTTGATACCAACGAACTGCTTGATATCTTTAAGGACATGCGAGTCATCCGTTATCAGGATTATGATGACGGCAAAGAAGCCTATTCCAGCATCATCGCGCAGAATCCCTGACCACTCATTTAGTGAATTCTGTCGAACGATTTTTTATTGCGCTGGCAAATCTATTTCCCATCTGGGTACTGACCGGAGCCGGGCTCGCCCTCTGGAAACCGGAAACCGCCACCTGGTTTCAACCTAATTGGATCCCTTATTTTCTCGGTCTCATCATGCTGAGTATGGGGCTGACCCTGAACTTAGAAAATTTTTCCCGCGTCCTGAGGATGCCGAAATCCATCTTGCTTGGTGTTGGCCTGCAATACACCATCATGCCGGGGTTGGGCTATGCATTGGCACTGGCTTTCAACCTGCCCATCGACTTTGTTATCGGGCTCGTTCTGGTTGCCTGCTGTCCCGGCGGCACTGCCTCCAATGTAGTCTGCTTCATTGCCAAAACCCATGTCGCCCTTTCCGTCAGCCTGACCACCTGCTCAACATTGCTGGCTGTTCTTCTCACTCCGTTTCTAACTACATGGTGGGTGGAGTCCATATCTCTTGAATTAACCGGACTGAAAGTGGATGTCGACACCCTGGGGCTTTTACTTAAAACCTTGAAGGTGGTCATCCTGCCCGTTTTGATTGGGATCTTTCTGAATCATTTTTTCCACCGCGCGGTAAAAAGAGTGGAGGCCTATACCCCTTTTATCGCTGTGTTGTCTATCGTATTCATCGTGGACTTTATCCTGGCGGCTAAAAAATCTGCCATTCTGGAAATTGGGACTTCATTAATTTATGCGGTGATTTTGCTTCACTTGGCGGGGTTTATATTGGGATATGTTTTATCGCGCCTGCTGCATTTTTCCGAGGGAGATGCTCAAACAGTATCGATTGAGGTAGGGATGCAAAATTCCGGTCTGGCAACCGAACTGGCGAGGAGCAATTTCCCCGCTTACGGTTTGGCGACCGTACCGGGAGCTATATCCGCCCTCACCCATTGCATATTAGGCAGCATTGCCGCTGGCCTGTGCCGATGGCGCAATAAAGATAAGACAGAGCCTCGTTAAAGCTTTAGAGAGAAAACATTTCCCATGTGAGGATTTGTTCGGCAGATATGGCGACCTTGGAAGATTTTCCCAGTACACGATCTAACTCGTTGGGTGGGATTCCCGTGCCCGGACGTTTGCAAGCCAGCATGGTTGGTTCTAAAAGGGTTCCAGCCGGAATATCGACCCGTGCCACCAAACTGCGTCTGGCGGATAACCGGACAGGGATTTCCGACTCCTGGATTTCCTTTTTTCCTTCACCCAGAATTTTTGTAACATTAAGAATATCTGATTTCAACTGGCGAAGGTCTGTCGGTTGCATCGAAATGGACTGATCGACTCCAGGAAGTTTGCGATCAAGAGTAAAATGTTTTTCTATTAGTACCGCCCCTTGAGAAGCCGCAACCACAGCGGACAAATTATCCAAAGTATGGTCGGATAAGCCCACCGGCAATTCAAATTCACCACTCAATCCTCTTAGGCACCCGAGATTCATCTCTTCATATTGCGAAGGATAATTAGAAACACAATGAAGAAGAATCACAGATTTTGCTTCGCGCAGAGCATGCAGAGCCTCACCGATTTCCTCGTCATTGCCCATTCCCGTCGAGAGCACAATGGGCAATCCCGTTTCGGCCGCTTTTTTCAGAAAAGGCGTGTAGGTTAAATCTGGAGAAGCAATTTTCAGCGCGGGCACACCCAGATCCACCAGCATTTCCAGCGAGGCATCATCAAAAGGCGTGGAAAACAGTGGGATATTTAAACTGCGGGCATGGGTAATGAGAACCTCGTAGTCCTCACGGGAAAGTTCGTAGCGTTGAAAAAATTCATAGAAAGGGATTTCGTTACCCGGGTTGTCCGGGTCATCGGCCATCAAGGTATTTGAAATCATCTCACGGGCCAGGAAGGTTTGCAGTTTCACCGCATCAGCGCCATTCTCTGCGGCGGAATCAATCATACGTTTGGCCAGGTCCACATTCCCGTTATGGTTGAAACCTATTTCTGCCACGAGAAACGCAGGATGCCCCGCTCCCAAAAGTTTTCCGCAAAACTCGAAACTATCGTTATATATCATTTAATTCCATCCTTAATTTTTCTCCAAATAGACAACGGCCTGATCCCCTTTCGACTCCAAGTTTAACTCATGGGCCATTTTCTTGTAGTTTTTTATCTCTGCCTCAGAAAAAATCGATTGTGATGGATTCCTTCCATAAGAGTTCTCTGACATTAAAGGTATATTTTCTAAGTATTGTTGGCTCCCCCAAAACTGAAATTCATTGGAGTCATAGGCAATTTCCCTAATTCTAAATTTAGTTTTCTCGGCAAGCACTTTCAAGCTTTCAATAGAATATAAAAAGAAATGTCGAGGCGCATCCAACTGCACCCAATGGACTCCATACTTTTTCCAGGCTTCAGACGAAACTATGGGAATTCTAAGCAAACAGGTTCCACCCGGAGGCATCAAGCGATAAACCTTTTCAAGAGTCTCGATCGGGTTCGGCAAATGCTCAAAGGAATGATGAAACATAACCACATCCTGCTCTTCTTCTAATTCATGTAGCCATGCTTTTTTTATAGTTAAGCCATTGGGATACTCGATATCCTTTTCTATATGGGGTTCTACTCCCAATACATTTTCGAATCCTGCTTCTTTAAGAAAATAAAGCAGGAAGCCCGTTCCGCACCCCACATCAACAATTCTTTTTTTGCGGTCCAATTTTAAACGCGACATGCTGGACATATCATCGTCCTCCGGGTGAAACAGCCTTATCAGGCTGCCCCATATCCCCTCATTTAAAACACTATAGCTATCCCTTTTTCTTCTAGCCCAACCCACAACAGAATTCGGATATAAATTTTCCGGGCTCTGCGAAAGACTGTAATAATCTTGCTGATAGTAAGAGGACATGTCTGGAGGAAATTCTGATATTTGCAGACACTCGCATTTTGCGCACTGAAAGTAATCAAACTCTTCCTTCAATCCAAACATCATTTCACGAACGGTATAAACAGGGTTTTCACCTGAAAACCCGCAAATACGACAAGGACGACTCTCAATATTGTTCATTATATAAATTAATTCCTTGAAGGACGAACAAACCACTTTGACCAGCGATCCAATTTCGGATAAACATTTATAAACAGTTGCCGCTGTTCATCATTAAAAGGCTTCACAAAAATAAGTAATGCCAGCAGTGTGATTAAATATAAAATCAAATTAGTTACCAAATGTCCGCTACCCAACCAGGACAATATCAGGGGCGGTATGGAGGCTACGAGGCAGTACAAAAAACAATATCCAATAACGGAAAATACCGGGGTAATTTCCATTTCTGCTGTGAGGGTTTTTAACTGCCTTAAAACCATATAAACCATCACTAGTCCTGTTGCCGTTATAGCTCCCATCATGCCAAAAGTTGGGATCAGCATAAGGTTTAACCCAATATTCAATATGCTGCCTTCTACCGTGGAGCGAAGAGCCACACCCTGACGCCGGATAACATATAAGGAAGAGACGGTAAAATTTATTCCCAAAGCGGTTTGAATGCCTGCAAAGGTTGCATAAACTCCCAATGCGCCAGCTCCCTCTACAAACTCCGAGCCATATATAAAACTGATCAGATGAGAAGCGTTTAGAACACAAAAAACATATATGGGAATGGTCAAATAGGAAGCCAGCCCAACAATTTGACAATACAGGTTTGACAGACTCTTAATCCCATCCTTTGCAAAGGTCTCAGAAAACAGAGACAGCGCCATGGGCGCCACACCGGCAAGAAGAAAGGCCATCGTTCCCCCGAGCCCTGTAACCAAATGATACAACCCTACATCCCCACGACCCACATTAAAAAAATTCAACAATAAGACATCACTTTGCGTCATGAGACCAAAACCCAAAAAGCTGATCCCATAGGACACCCAGGCTAAATGACCCATGTCGTCCCATTCGGGTTTTTTTGTCGGCCCTATATACTGCCTGCGCGCCAAAACCAAATAAATGATACTGGTCACACTTGCGGAAAAAATATAAGCATAAAGAACTCCGCTGATTCCATAATCTAGCGAAATAAACAATCCCAGTAAAATTAGGTTGAGCAGAGCTCCTAAAATTTCTGTTTTGGCCAAAGTTTTAAAGCGCAGCAATGTCATGAACAAAGTGCTCAAGATAGAGTCAACAGTTATGACAATGAAATATAGAATCAATATCCAACGAAATTCTATAAGCTGCTGGTAATTAATAAAATCGAGGTAAAACGGCAAAATGAAATACAACAGGATGCAGAAACAAAAGGTTGTCAAAAATCTTAAAACCAGCAACCTCCCAACCAGATATTTCCCCTGCAAGCCTGAAGGATCTTGAACATTAAGCTCAGGAAGTTTTTTATTAATCAGCGTCTCCAGACCCAAGGAGTTCATAAGTCTGATAAATACCGGGATCACTAGCAGAGTGGCATAGTCCCCCAAACGTTCTTTACCCAGATAACGTGTGAGAAGAATCGAAACACCAAAAAGCAGGATCTGTACGCAGACCTTGCCGAGAACACTCCAGGATATATTTGATATGAATCTTTGAAAGGAAGACAAGTGGAATTGCTCCAGCGGGGCGAACACCCCCATGAATGCAGATCAGGACAATAATAGTACCCGTGCAAGCCCAGACCCTATGGTTTTAAAACATTACACGTTCTGGACGGCTTATTATACACTAGGCTTTACATATATTTTAAATCCTTAAAAAGGAGAAACCTCTTGCAGTACAAAGTTTTCATCGCCGTAGAATTTAAAGGTTTAGGGGAAGAGGGCCTTAAGGAGATTGCAGAACGGCTGGAAGAACATGGTTTGGAGAAAATTCCTACAGTCAGTTCTGCATGGGAGTACGCCTGCGAAGCGGAGGACGATACCGATGCCAAAGATAAAGCTATTCAGGAGGTTGTCAATGTAGTCCGAACTTATCCCTGCGAGATGGGAATTGTCGTTCAGGCCGGGACATCCCAAATACTCAGACGAAAGAAAAAATTCGATCCGTAAACATTGCCGACCTTTTCCTAACATCAAATGGTATGATATACACCACTCTAGAAAATAATAGTAAATCCGCAATTTGCCCCATCAGATAAGGGTATATACGGCTTGAGGAGCTGAACAGAACCGTTTCGGGTCCTCGAAGAGATAATCCAATGAATATAATTTTAAACAGTTACTGCAATCTAACCTGCAATTACTGTTTTGCAGATGAGTACATGGAAGAAACGGTGAAGACACCGGGAAAATCCATGGAATATGAGTATTTCCAAAACGAGTTCCTGCCAAAAATCAAAAATGCGCCCATCATCAATTTCATGGGTGGGGAACCTACTCTACATCCCCAGTTCAATGATATTTTTCAAAATACTTTTGACCAGATCCTACCATTTTCTCATTTAAGTGTATTCACTAATGGGTTGATGCCGGAAAAAGTGTTGGACTTGATACTGAAGACTGCCAGTCCAAGTGGTGCCCACAGCAAACAAATCACCTTTGCAATTCTATTGAATTGGCAAACAAGGGAAAATATTTCAGAAAAAAACCACGAACGATGTAAGGAAGTCGCCGAACGTATGTTGCGGGTCAATGGGTATAGCGTTACCTTTAGCATCAACCTTTACTCCAAGGATCAGGATCTCGAAAAACAGTGCGAGGAAATCGATACGATTTACCAGAAAGCCGGCCTACCCCGTGACAAGCCATACAAAATCCGGGTCAGCCCTGCATTCCCCATCATAGGAGGGGAAGCCAACACTTATCTCCCCATTAGAGATTTTCCAAAAGTTGGAAAACAAATGCTTAAAATTATGGAGCGATTCCCGCAATTATGTTTTCGATTTGATTGCTCGCTGCCTCCTTGTTTTCTGGATGATATCAGCGAAGACCAGCTTGCATTTACCGATCGGATTTATTATCACGGCAACAAACAGGTTCCCCCGATGGAAGAATGGAACCGAAACGAATTCTATTTCGGATGTGCGGACGGTAGCCCAATGGATATTGACTCCAAAGGGGACTGCTTCAACTGTTTTCCCTTTCACAACCTAACACTGGGAAATGTTGCAGATTTTAAAGAGGTGAACTCTATCGCTATGGCTCAGATGGGAGCTAAATTTCTGACCACGGTATTCGAGAAAACCGAGGCAAAAGAACCTTGCCGATCCTGCCCGCATTATATGGTTCGGTGCTCAAGTGGTTGCTTTGCTTACAATTTTGTTGGGGAAGGCGGCGAACCGCCGCAGGTAACTGAGCACCCCTTAGCAGGGGAGGCAGATAGGGCTACGCCTTGAGGAAATGAGCAAATACTTGATTGCACCGAGAAAAGCGTTGCCAGCAACTATTGCATACTGAGTCCAGCGTCACGCTGGTGGCGATTAAAGAATCCGGTCCAGCTTGACTTCCTGGCACATGATTCCAATATGAAACCCTTCGTAAGACTCCACCGGACCAAATACTAATCCTTTATGTAAGGTCATTTTTTCAAGCCCGTCACGAATAAAGTCATCCAACTCGTCATTCTTCAACATTTTAAAACCGCCGCGTGGTTGCCGGGGGTCGTTCTTATTCCAGCCAACTTCCAGCCAGCCCAGGTTGCCGCCATCCTCTTTGGAAGCAGAACATACGCTGTATTTTTCGGCCAGAGTCATCAGCATTTTGACTCGAGCCGTTTCCCCAGGAATACTATCGATCGTCTCCTTGAGCAATTCCGCGACGTCTTTTTTTTCAACCAGAATATGTCGTATCTGAATTTGATGCGTTGCACCCGCCATACCAGTTCCTTAGATGAGTAGATTAAGATTTATACTAAATAGGTAATGGAACAATATATAGGATTTGGTTTTCAATTTCCACCCTCTAGCGAGGGAGGCACTGGGCAAAGGCTTGTTAAGCCGCCAAAACTACTTGCTCGCCAAATAAAGTTATTGCAAATTGTTGGCTGCCGCTTGGCCCCTTGGCAGGGGAGGCCGCTGGCAGGAGTTTTTTTCAGCCGAGAGAATCGTTGCTAGCCAGCGAAAGCCATTGCTCATTGGCCCCACGCTTAGTGGGTTGTGCCCGAATTTTATTTCATGTATGTTGCGGGGTCTATGACCGAGAACACACCAAAACTTATTCTTGCATCACAATCTCCCCGCAGGTTGGAGCTGTTACAGCAAATTACCGACCAATTTGAAGTTGTCCCCAGCTCGGTGGAGGAAAAGCTGGATTATGGATTGCGCCCGGAAGAAAATGTCCGGTTATTGGCCCGTGCCAAGGCAGAGAATGTCGCTAAAAATTATCCTGAATGCTGGGTGATCGGTGCCGATACTCTTGTAGCTCTACACCAGGAAATATTAGGCAAGCCTGTGGATGTTTCTGATGCACATAGAATTCTCAGCCGCTTGAGCGGTAAAGAACACCGTGTCATGACCGGCGTTTGTGTTGTCAGTCCGAAAAAAACACTCGACACGGCTGTAACCTCAAATGTCCGTTTCAAATCCCTAACCGATGAAGAAATATCAAACTATATCCAAACCGGAGAACCAATGGATAAAGCCGGTGCTTACGCTATACAAGGAAAGGGGAATTTTATGATCCGCGAATTTTCTGGCTCGAAATCTAATATTATTGGGCTCCCCATAGACGAATTAAAAACCCTCCTGGCAAAAACCGGTTTCCCGCCCACCTCTGTAAACGGATAACCCTTTTTTGCCACACCTTGAACCTCTGACAATTTTCTAAAACACAAGTGAGCCAACGAAAAACCTTGACTTTTCAACAAGGTTGAGCATTTTAAACATCATAGTTTTTTAAAATTTGCTTGCGGATTAGGTCTCTTTGTAATTTAATTTATATGTAGCATCTGTTAATCAAAGACTGGAAACAAAAGAATGCACTCATTGCGAAACAATATGGAGATCCACGGCAAGTGTCCAAAATGCCAGGGGCCGATTTTCCTGAACAGCAGCATGGACTGGTATGGCAATACCATAATGAGCCTTAATTGTTGGAATGGGCATTACCAGTGGATCAACATAGAAAACATTGAAGAGTCCAAGGACCTCTCACCAGAAACCAAGCGGGACCTTGTTGCTCATATCGGATTTTTTGATTTGTCATGACCTCACGGTGCGCCAGACCCTATTACCTCTTTTCTTTCCTTTTCCTTTTCACAATTACTTTTCTGCACTCTCCCGCACTGGCTCAACCTAAAGCTCCCCCAGGAATGATCTATATCCCTAAAGGTTATTTTCAAATGGGGTCTTCATCTGGAAAAGAAGATGAAAAACCCATGCATTTTGTTTTCACCCCCGGTTATTTCATCGATAAATATGAAGTGAGCAATAAGAACTATGCAGCGTTCATGCTGGCAACAGAACACCAGGCCCCAAAATTCTGGAATGACTCCCGCTTCAATGAGCCAGACCAGCCTGTTGTTGGAGTGAGCTGGCATGATGCGATGGCATACGCAAAATGGAAAAAACGAAGACTGCCTACAGAAGCAGAATGGGAAAAGGCCGCACGGGGAAACGACGGACGTCTTTGGCCTTGGGGAAGAAAATTCGATAAAGGCTTCAACTTTTTCTTCGTTAATATTTTTGGAGAAAACGATAACTATGCCTACACCGCACCCGTTAACTATTACCATTCCGGAGTCAGCCCTTTTGGGTTATACAATACCGCTGGGAATGTCTGGGAGTGGTGCCTGGATTGGTACGATAAAAACTATTATAGTGCCAGCCCCGAAATCAATCCGGAAGGCCCGCGAGGACCTTTAAAAATGAAAGTGCTCCGAGGAGGGTCTTGGATCAATAGTGTTGAAGGCATAAAAGTTGTCAAACGTGCGCGCAATTTCCCCTATATAAAAAACGAAATTTACGGATTCCGCACCGCGCAATCTCCTCAGTGAGCCAGACCTCCAACCCCAAAAAACTCGCGATCTTCTCCTGGTGCCTGTACGATTTCGCCAACACCATTTTTTCCATGAACGTGATTTCACTGTATTTCGCGTTGTGGGTTACGGTCGATCATGACGGCCAGGATATTTTATACAGCACCGCTCTTTCCCTTTCCATGCTGGCCGTGGCATTAAGCGTTCCAGTTTTCGGAGCCCTTTCAGACACTACCGGAAAACGCCGGGCTCCCCTGATTGGACTCACCCTTCTTTGTATTTTCTCAACCGGTCTGATCGGTACCACCGACCATCTATGGACAGGCCTGATATTGTTCATGGTAGCTAACTACGGTTATCAATCGGCATTGGTTTTTTATAACGGCATGCTTCCCTCCATTTCGCAAGGCAGCCATGTTGGCCTGGTTTCAGGATATGGAGTGGCTCTCGGTTATCTGGGTTCCATAATCGGTATGTTAATGGTGAAACCTTTTGTCGAGTCCGGCGGTCGCTCTTCAGCCTTTCTTCCTACTGCCGGTTTACTGTTGCTCTTTTCTCTCCCCTGCTTCCTGTTTGTTAAAGATCGTGAAACTCGGTCCGTTCCCTTTTTCCGCATTAAGGAAGCATTCAATACTCTCAAGAAAACTTTTCTTCGTGCCCGGCAATACCATACTTTGTTCCGGTTTATTCTGATTCATTTTCTGGTTCTCGATGCGGTGAACACGATTATCGCTTTCATGTCGATATATGCCAGCAAGGTAATAGGATTCGACGACGGACAAATCATTAAATTTCTGATCTCCTCAACGGTAGGAGCAATGATCGGATCATTGATCATTGGCATTTTGGTTAAACGTAAAGGAACCATCTGGTCCTACTGGCTGGTATTGGGACTCTGGATCGTTTCTCTTTCTCTGGCTGCCGTAAGTCAGAGCGAATCCCTGTTCTGGCTGGTAGGCCCCATCGCCGGAGTAGGAATGGGAGGCGTTTGGGTAGTCAGTCGAGCTTTCATTGTAGAACTGTCCCCCCCAGAAAAAGTCGGTGAATTTTTCGGATTGTATGGGCTTGCAGGCAAAGCGGCATCCATTTTAGGCCCCATGCTCTGGGGAGGTGTAGTATGGGCCCTAAATACAACTGGAACGCTCAAGTACCGGGTTGCAGTAACAGTACTGTTGGGCATCGTAATTGCCGCAGCATTCCTCTTTCGCGGTCTAACCCAACGACTAAAGCCTCAATAAATCGGTTGACATCGAGAGATCGAATGATTAGTTTTAATGACATCTCTTAATTTTTAAATCACATTTGTAGAATGCACCGTATAGAAAGGGTGACCCGCATGAAGCGATTTGTTTCCTTGAGTTTATATTTGATCCTATTAGGCACCGGGCTCTTTATTTCCGCCATTCCGGTAAATGTTTGGGCTCATTCCGGCCATAAGCACGATGAGTTAAAAGTCAAACTTCCCAAAGTGGTTGCCCAAGTCAATGGTGTGGATATTAGTGGTGATGCCATTTCCCGTGAATTAAAAAAAGCCGCAAAACAATACAAGAAACGCGGCATGCCTCTCAATACGGATCAGGAAAAAGCCGCCGCAAAACAACTGATTGAAGACGAAATCGGGCGCACCCTGCTGGTCTTGAAGGCGAAAGATTCGGGAATTAATATAACGAAAAATATGTTGGAAAAGCGGATTCAGGAAGTCCAGGCCAAGTTCAAATCTGAGGCTGTTTTTGCTCACAAACTTGCTGACCGGGGTATGACCCTGGATCAATATAAAAAAGAACTTGAAACCGATTTATATATGGATCAAATTATCAAAAAAGAAATCGAACCTAAAATCCAGATCCCTGAAAATGAATCCCGGGACTATTACGAAAAAAATAAAAATAAGTTCACCCGTCAGGAACAAGTCAAGGCCAGCATCATCCTGCTAAAATTTAATCCTTCAGAGGGGAAAGCCGGAGAACAGAAGACCCTCAAAAAGTTTAATTCTATTCTCGATCAGGCTCGCAGCGGAACCGACTTTTCGGCATTAGCCAGGAAGTTTTCCCAAGACAGCCTAGCTTCTCTGGGAGGAGATTTGGGTTACTTCACTCGCAAACAAATGCTTCCGGCCTTCAGTGATAGAGCTTTTAAATTAAAGGTAGGCGAAGTCAGTGATATTTTTCGCACCGGGCACGGATTCCACATCCTTAAAGTCACAGATAAAAAACTGGCGGGAACCAGTCCTTTTGAAACTGAAAAAGCAAAGATCAAAACCTTTCTCAGCCAAAAGAAAGTTTCACAAGCCACCCGTGACTACATCGAAATCCTGAAAAAACAGGCAAAAATCAAAACTTATTTTTAAGGGCTCCGAATATTGAAAATAGTTTTTAGACAACAAAATCACTCGAGGATTTACAAATGAAAAAAGTCTAACTCTTGGTTGTTTTGCTTTAGCTGGAATTATTATGACAATGTTTTTATCTAGCTGTGCATCGGTAGTGACTAATGCAGCACAAAAGGCATGGGAAAGCCGCAGTACCGAAGATCAGGTTACAGATTCAAAAATTCATACTGGCATTCTCGATAAATTAAAGGACAAAGACAAAAGCCTGCTTCTAGATGTGAATGTTGATGTCTGGGAACAAAGAGTACTTCTTACAGGAACCCTGGATGATGCGGGATTACGTTCTGAAGTAGAAAGCCTGGTCAAACAAGACTCGCGTATTAAAATCCTTCACAACCATATCAATGTAGTTACCCCAGCAGAAAAAGAAGCTCGACGTAAACAGAAAGAAGAAGGCGGCAGTAAAAAAGGCGAGGAAGGTGGAGCTATCAATGACTTCTGGATCGAGACCAAAATAAAAGCACAATTATTGACCCAGTCTAATGTCACCTCCGTCAATTATTTCTATCGATCGGTTTTGAATCAGGTCTATGTGATTGGCGAGGCCGCCAATGGTGTCGAAAAAAGCCTGGTTCTTTCAATCATCAATGCTACTGAAGGGGTCCAATCCGTTCAAGAATACATCGCTGTCTCGGATAACTATTAATTAAGGTGGGGCTGTCCTCTCCCATACAGGGAGAGGATAGAGGATTTATTTTTTCTTGGATTTTCCGCCGTCAACCTGGCTGATTTTACGCTTAACGGTTTTTTGCTTATCTTTGTCGAAATCGACTTTCAGATAAACCGTTTTGGGGAATACTTTATCTACTGTCGCGTCTTTTTTCTTTCCAGCAAAATCAATTTTAATCTTATCTCCTGCTTTCATAGCTCCACCTCTTCCTAATATTCAAAAAATCTGTTTCTATGCGGCGTATCCGCAACTTAAGCGACCTATATGCTTTGAAAAAGTTGAGATTAGAGCAAAATCTCCAGCGAGTCAATTTTTTTTACCCCTTAGTAGCGGAAGAAAATAGCCATGGCCCTATCTAGCAGCAAACCATCATGACCTATTGGCCCCACGCCGAGTGGGTGGTACAATCTGGAAAATTTCTGAAAGTCCTGCCCAGATGAATAGCCAGACCCAGTTAAAAATCGAACCCTTTGACGCGATACCTTCAACAGAAAAGCCATATGCCGAGGTGGTGTTCAATCTTCCCCTCAGGGATCCGTTCACCTATATCATTCCTCCAAAATTGTTGGGGAAGGTCCGAGTCGGCATGCGGGTTCTCGTACCTTTTGGCAGAAGACGCATTACCGGGTATGTGGTCAATCTTGTGGAAAAATGGGACAAACCCATAGCCCTCAAGACCATCGCCGAGCTTCCGGACCTCGAACCTATCGTGAGCGAAGAGATTCTATCTCTCACCCGCTGGTTGGCGGACTATTACCAATCCGCATGGGGTGAGGCCATCAGTTCCGCTCTCCCGGCAGGACTCGATAAGACCAGCTACCAGCTTGTCAAAGCTGTTCGCCTTGCCAGCAATCTGCCAACAGAGGAAGAAATAACAGACCTGCTCAAGCGCAGTCCCAAACAGAAAAGTGTGTTTGATCTTGTTCGGCAAAAAGAGATCAACCTGGCGGAACTGGAAACTCTGATTCCTGGTGGTAAATCCGCCCTCCGCAGTCTTAAAGAAAAAAAACTGGTGGAGGTTTTTACCGAGAAAAAAGAGCGCCAGGCTTTGGTGCCTGAAGGCACCATGGACCAGCCATTCGGATCTCACTTGACCTTTACACCTGAACAGGAAGCCGTATTCAATGAGATTTCCTCAACAATCGATGCAGGTAAATTTCAATCTTTCCTGCTTCATGGAATCACCGGAAGCGGTAAAACAGAAGTATATATCCGATGCATCCAGCGTATTCTGGAAATGGATAAAACCGCGATCATGATGGTTCCTGAAATCTCCTTAACCCCGCAAACGGTCAAGCGGTTTCGTCAGCGTTTCGGCGATCGAGTTGCCATTCTGCATAGTGGTTTATCGCAAACCGAACGCTATCTGGAATGGAAAAAAATCTACGAGGAAAAAGTGTCGATCGCCGTCGGTGCCCGTTCGGCTGTATTTGCTCCCTTTAAAAACCTGGGCATTATAGTTATAGATGAAGAACACGATGGCTCTTACAAACAGGATTCTAACCCCCGCTATCATGCTCGGGATACCGCTGTAATGCGTGCCCGGTCAGCGAATGCAGTCGTCCTTATGGGATCAGCAACCCCTTCCATGGAGTCCGTTCATAATACCCAGTTAAAGAAATATAAATATTTATCTCTGAAAAGCCGGATCGGTGAAAGCATGCTTCCCATTGTGAGCATGGTGGATATGAAACGTGAGCGCAAAGAATTTAAAAATTTTGCCATGCTTTCCGGAGTTCTGCGTAGCGCAATTCGCGACAGACTTTCCCGCAATGAACAGATTTTCCTTTTTCTCAATCGCCGCGGAACCGCACGATTTGTTTTTTGCCCTGACTGCGGTTACGTATTAGAATGTGCCCATTGCAGTGTCACCCTCACCTTTCACGGCACGGAAGACCGGCTGCTCTGCCATTATTGTAATTTCAAGGCACGAATGCCAAACCACTGCGTGGAATGCCATGGAGAAGTGATTCGTTTTAGCGGTTTTGGCACCCAAAAAATGGAGGAAGAAGTAAATAAATTATTTCCGCATGCTCGAACCACCCGAATCGATCGAGACACCACTCGAGGACGCGACTCTTTTGCCGCTATGCACCGGGATATGAATGCGGGGAATATCGATATCCTCATCGGCACCCAAATGATTACTAAAGGACATGATTTCCCGAACGTCACACTGGTCGGGGTGATACATGCAGATTTAGCTTTGAACATACCCGATTTCAGATCATGCGAGAGAGCTTTCCAGTTGTTGACCCAGGTCGCAGGGCGGGCGGGACGCGGAAAAGTTCCTGGTAAAGTAATTATTCAGACCAACAATCCCGATCATTATATGTTTGAGTTCGTCCAGGAACATGATGTCAACGCTTTCCACGAAAAGGAATTAAAGTTGAGGCGCCAACTCAACTATCCGCCATTCACCCGACTTGTAGCTATAGAACTTGTCAGCGATAATGAATCGTTGGTAAAGAGCACCTCTGAAAAACTGGGACGTGCTCTTACTCGGCAGGCAACACGAAATAAAGGAGTTGAAATATTAGGACCCTCTAAGGCGGCTTTGTATCAGATTCAAAACAAATTCCGCTGGCATGTGATATTACGAGGTCAGAAAATGCAGGCCCTGCAAGGGATTCTGGCAGACAGCCGGGAACTGCAAGAACTCAAATCCGCTTCGAGTGGTAAACTCAAGATCTCTGTTGATGTTGATCCTTTCAACCTTCAATGAGTCCGGTTTAGCAGAAACCCATTAACCTTATATTGAAATTACATCCATGAAAATTATTCGATCTATGTACGATTGGGTCCTGCAATGGGCCGCTACCCCTTATGCACTCCCGGCCTTATTTTTTGTTTCGTTTGTGGAGTCATCGTTTTTCCCGATTCCTCCAGATGTTTTATTGATCGCCATGACGGTAGCCGTCCCGGCACTCTGGATCAGGTTTTCTCTCTTTTGCTCCATTGCATCCGTGCTGGGAGGAATGTTTGGTTATTTTATCGGGTATCAGTTCATGGATCTTATCGGCAACCGCATTGTGGAGTTTTACCATTTGCAGGCCAAGTTTGAGAAAATTGGTGGTCTCTATGACGAGCACCAGGCATGGGCCGTTGCCGCCGCCGGCTTCACACCTTTGCCTTATAAAATTTTCACCTTGGCGGCAGGAGCGTTCAAAATCAATTTCCCGACCTTCGTTCTGGCGTCGGCAATCAGCCGTTCAGCCCGATTCTTCCTGGTCGGATTTATCATTTACAAATTTGGACCACCGATCAAGGTGATCATCGAAAAATATTTCAATATATTCAGTATCGTATTTTTCATCCTTCTTGTTCTAGGATTTTATCTATTAAAATTTGTACTTTGATGAGGACCTACCATGAGTGAGCATTGCGTACTATTCATCACCGTCGAGTCAAAAGAGGAAGCGGATAAAATAAGCCGGGGATTAGTCGAAGACAAACTGGCTTTCTGTGTCAGCACCGTTCCAGGAATTCAGTCCACCTACCACTGGGAAGGAAAGCTCCATGTTGATGAAGAATTTCTTTTGATCATTAAAACCCGGAAAGACCGCTATGATGCCTTGGAAACCTGGGTCAAAATAAATCACAGCTATGAGGTACCAGAAATCATCGCTCTGCCCATCGAACAGGGGCTCCCTGCCTACTTGACGGGAATTGACAACTGGGTCACCAATAAGGACTCATAAGAAATGGCTCATATCCATTTAAAAAATGAATGGGGGATTGCAGACAATCTGGCCACACCGGAGTCGGCATACCTCCGCCGGCGAGAATTTCTAAAAGGAACAGCACTGACCACTGCAGCCACTATTGGGACTCTTTATGGTTGCGGACCCTCCGTTCCCCCGAAGGTTCTACCTGAAGTGGAATGGAGCGAACTGGATAAATCCATCTATCCCGCAAAAAGAAACACAGCTTATGAGTTGGACCGACCTCTGACTCCAGAAAATATCGCCTCAAGCTACAATAATTTTTATGAATTCGGATCCGATAAAACCGACCCGGTGCATTACGCGCAGAAACTCACTACCCGTCCCTGGGCCATTCAGGTAGGCGGTCTGGTCAACAAACCAAAAACTTTCGATACGGATGACTTGCTGAAAACCATGCCCATTGAGGAACGCGTATGCAGACTGCGTTGCGTGGAAGCCTGGGCCATGGCCGTACCCTGGACCGGGTTTCCGTTGAAAGAACTTCTCAAGCAAGTCGAACCAAAACCTACAGCCACCCATGTGAGGCTGGAAACTTTTTATACACCCTTCACCGCCCAGGGCCAACTGGCCTTCTGGGAACCCTGGCCTTATGTGGAAGGATTAACCCTCAAAGAAGCCATGAATGAGCTAGCATTTTTAGCCACCGGAATTTATGGACATCCGCTATCCAAACAACATGGTGCCCCCATCCGTCTTGTTGTCCCCTGGAAATACGGATTCAAAAATATAAAGTCAATCGTGAAGATCGAACTGGTAGACTATCGTCCATCAACCTTCTGGAATACGCTTCAAGGACTGGAGTATGATTTTACCGCCAATGTGGACCCGCGGATTCCGCACCCACGCTGGCCCCAGACCCGCGAGAAGATGATCGGAACCGGGGACATCCGCCCGACTCTTCTCTATAACGGTTATGAAAAATTTGTTGGTAACTTATATTCATGAGGAGTTTCTCAGTGATCCCATCCAAAATAAGCAGTTTTCTTTTTTGCGTCCTACTTCTTTTTCCCTTCACCGCATGGTCCGAGGATGGAAAGGTGCAGGAGGAAAAACACATCTATACCGTCATTGAATTCGAGTCCACCTTCATGAACCGTAGAAAAGAAAAAGTGCTGGAGGTTCTTGGTGAGCCAGATAATAAATGGGAACATCAAGGTAAAGAAATTTGGAAGTACTTTCAGGTCATTACAGATCAAGACAAACTATGGGATCAAAATCTCATGTTCGATTTCGGCAGAGTCAACGCAATGTGGCCCACCAAGCCTAACCCGGAGTAGGGGTTTTGGTTTTCCTACTTGCAAGCGGATATATATTTTTCTATCAACCAAGACAAGTCGTTGCTAGTCAAAAAAAATCATCGTTCATCGCCCCCACGACCAGTGGTGAAAAATTGTTGAATTTGTGCGCCCATGAATCCGGCAATGGCACCTCCGCTTCCTGCGGCAATGATCAATATATCTCGGTCTCCAGTGCGGTAGCCCAAAAAGGCCCCTAGCAAAACTCCCAGGCAGACAATGACCATAAATAATCGACCCCCCAGCCAGCCGATAAATCCACCTACCACCAAACCCAAAATACCGGCAATGGTCATTAAAAGCGGACTGTGCACCACCCATCCCATAGCCAGGCCGGTCATACCCATCAACCCCATTCCCAGGAAAATTTCACTTTTGTTTTGCAATTTAGGCATACAAGCTTTTCTAAAAATGAAAAATTAGTCACTTATGCTAAAGTTGGACCATGAAAGCCATCATAGCAAATTTGCTCACCGTCTTTTTGTTTATCCCTCATCCCGCCCAAGCATTTCGCATTAACGCCTTAAAGGCCCCTGCAAGTTTTATTGTTGACCCGGCTTTAGGAAATTATTTCATCTCCAACATCAACGGCAATCCGGCGAGCCGAGACAATAATGGGTTCATCGTAAAGTTCGACTCATCTGGAAAAACCCTGCTTGTGATCCGCGGAGAAGATCCACAAGTGACTCTGCATGCTCCCGATGGACTGGCCCTTCATGGCGACATCCTTTATGTGACAGACATCCATTCATTGCGCTGGTTTGACAAGAATAACGGGAAAACACTGGGCCATATTGATTTGACCGGAATCGGGGCGAAGCGATTGAAAGATTTAACATTCGATAGCGAGGGCAACCTCTACATCTCCGATATTTTTGCGAACGCCATTTACAAGGTTGCCACCAAGGACAACCACAAAGTTTCTGTTTTCAAAAAAGATAATCAGCTGGGCAATCCCAGTGGAATTATATATGACTCTATACGCCAGCGATTGATTGTAGTGGCTCGGGCTACAGGAAAAATTTTGGGGATTGGGTTGGATGGAAAGATCGCACAAATCCTCCGTACGAAAACAATATTCAAAAATCTAAATGGAGTGGATTGGGACCGGGAGGGGAACTTGCTGGTGTCCGATGAAGCAGAAGGAAAAATTTACAGGATCCATAATTTTTCCCGGGTAGAAATTGTCAGGGGAAATATTCTGACTCCGGCAAATATCTCTTTTGACTATGCCCGCAACCTTATTCTGGTGCCCTCCTCAAAGGGCAACCTGGCTTTCACGATTCCCTAAAAAAAAATCCCCCTGCCGCTTCAAGAAACGGAGGGGGACAAACAGCAATTTTTTACTACAGGTTTTTGAAAACCTCATCCAGGCTTTTTCTAGCATCGCCAAACAACATGCGCGTGTTCTCTTTGAAGAACAACGGATTCTGGACTCCGGCATAACCTGTTGCCATCCCGCGTTTCAGCACGATGGTGGTAGTACCTTTCCAAGGCTCCATCACCGGCATACCGGCGATCGGGCTATCCGGATCCGTTTGCGCGGAAGGATTGACAATGTCATTGGCCCCAATGACGATCGAAACATCAATTTTCGGAAAATCATCATTGATTTCATCCATCTCAAAAACGATGTCATAGGGCACCTTGGCTTCGGCCAGTAAAACATTCATGTGCCCCGGCATTCTTCCCGCAACGGGATGAATTCCAAACCGCACATTAACTTTTTTGGCCCTGAGAGTTTTAGTGATTTCGCATACGATATGCTGGGCCTGAGCTACGGCCATTCCATAACCCGGAATGATCATGACCTCTTTAGACTCCGCCAACAACGCGGCTACTTCAGGAGCATGCATCTCAACCACTTCTCCCTGATCTTCAACAGAGGCCGATGATGCACCGCTACCCGTTGTTGTGCCAAATCCTCCAGCAATGACCGATAAAAATTTCCGGTTCATTGCTCGACACATGATGTAACTGAGGATGGCACCACTACTACCTACCAATGCTCCAGTCACAATGAGTAAGTCGTTGCTGAGCATGAACCCTGTGGCAGAAGCCGCCCAACCGGAGTAACTGTTGAGCATGGATACCACTACCGGCATGTCTGCCCCACCGATGGCCATGACCATATGAATCCCGAACAACAGCGCGATTCCTGTCATGATCAATAGTGGCGTGAGTCCATCGCCAGCAGCCGATTGATCCACAAACATTTTACATAAATAGATTGAGCCTAGTAGCAAACACAGGTTCATCCAATGCCGGGCCGGTAATAACATCGGGTTGCCACCAATTTTGCCGCTCAGTTTTCCAAACGCGATAACAGAACCTGATAAGGTAATGGCACCAATGAGGATCCCTAAATAAGTCTCCACATCATGAATGGTCAACTCTATACCGGTGTAATGTAGCAATCTTCCCGGGTCCATGAAATTGGCGAATCCAACCAAAACTGCGGCAAGCCCTACAAGGCTGTGCAACATAGCAACCAGCTCAGGCATTTGAGTCATTTGCACCCGCTTGGCTAAAATCAAGCCAATGGTTGAGCCCAATAACAAGCCACCAATGAGTATCCCCAGGTTAGCTGTTACGGCAGACATCGTGGCGATCAGAGCCACGGCCATGCCAATCATTCCGAACAGGTTGCCGCGTCTTGCAGTCTCCTGATTGCTCAACCCACCTAATGCTAAAATAAATAAAATTGTTGCCCCTACATAAGAGGCGGTTACAATCCCTTCGCTCATCTTCGCCTCCTATCTACGAAACATTTCAAGCATGCGACGCGTTACCGCGAAGCCGCCTGTGATATTAATTGATGTAATCAACACTGCAAATCCGGCCACCCATACGATCGCCTGCTCCTCTGAACTGATTTGCAATAGAGCTCCAATAATAATGATACTGCTGATGGCATTGGTCACACTCATAAGTGGAGTGTGTAACGCCGCTGACACATTCCAGATCACCATATAGCCAACAAAGCAGGCCAGCACAAATACTGTAAAATGAGCCATGAAGGATGCTGGAGCAACCGCACCTAATCCGAATAAAGCCAAGGCTCCCACTCCAAAAGTGATAAATGGACCCATCACCGAGGGTTTTTCTTCCTTGGCTTCCACGGGTTTTGCGGCCTCCACCGGTTTGGCCGGTGCCGCTGAAAGTTTTGGTGCAGGGGGAGGAAAAGTAATTTCCCCCTCTTTCACCGCCGTGGCTCCGCGAACCACCTCGTCGTCAAAATCGATTTTGGCGTTACCGTCTTTTTCCTTGGTCATGTCTGTCAGCAGGTGGCGCAGATTAGTGCCATATAACTGACTGGCCTGTGCCGCCATGCGGCTGGGCAAGTCGGTGTATCCAATGATGGAAACCCCATGCTTCTTGACCACTTTTCCGGCTTCTGACAGTTTGCAGTTACCGCCCTGTTCGGCGGCAAGGTCAACGACCACGCTACCGTCTTTCATGGCGACAACATGTTCTTCCAAGATCAGCTCTGGTGCAGGTTTTCCAGGAATCAGAGCCGTGGTGATGATGATATCCACTTCCTTCGCCTGTTCCGCAAACAGAGCCATTTCTGCTGCAATAAATTCTTTACTCATCACCTTCGCATATCCACCGGTACCCGAACCATCTTCCTCAAAATCAACTTCCAGGAATTCCGCGTCCATGCTCTCAATCTGTTCTTTCACTTCCGGTCGGGTATCGAAAGCCCGCACAATAGCACCCATGCTCTTAGCGGCACCAATGGCGGCAAGACCCGCAACGCCGGCACCGATCACCATAACTTTAGCCGGAGGAACTTTGCCCGCCGCGGTGATCTGACCAGTGAAAAATCGACCAAAATGCTGGGCCGCTTCCACCACTGCCCGGTAACCCGCAATATTCGCCATGGAACTGAGCGCATCCAGTTTCTGAGCCCGCGATATCCGCGGTATCATGTCCATCGCCATAGCGGTGACTTTTTTATCGGCTAACTTTTTTAGGAGTTCGGGATTCTGCGCCGGCCAGAGAAACGAAATATAAATCTGGCCTTCTTTTAGCAGGTCCACCTCTTCCACGTTAAGGTCCGGGTGCAGTTCCGGGCCTCGGACTTTCAGAATAATGTCGCTTTCGTTCCAGATCTCCCTGGTGTTTTTGACAACCGTTACGCCGGCTTCGACGTAGGAAGCATCGGAGTAATGAGCGGCAGAACCCGCACCCGCCTCAATGGCGACTTCAAAACCCAGCTTAATAAGCTGTTTCGCGACCTCAGGAGTGGTCGCCACTCGTTTTTCACCAGCATGGACTTCTTTAGGAATACCAATCTTCATCACTTTTTCTCTCTCAGTAAAGAAATAGGTTGGGGGAAATATAAGCGCATAAGACTACCATAAAATTGAAAAATTTTCTAACCCCTTAGCAGGGGAGGCAAATAGCAGGGACTCGTCAAGCCGAGAACACGGTTGCTAGCATAAAATGTTAAGGCGCAAACTGGCCCCGGCCTCTTAGTACCCCTTCGGGGCATGAAGACAAATGAGGGGAACATAACACATGGGAGGCAAATAGCAGGGATTCGTCAAGCCGGGAACACGCTTGCTAGCCAGCAGAATAGTGCTCATTAGGATCCAGCGTCACGCTGATTAGTCATCCTGGTCGTCGAAGAGGTTTGAGGCGAGGCTTTTGCGGGCGGTGCGGGCTTCCTGATCCGCACGAGTGATGCCTCCATCGTAGTCATTGTAATCCACGAACTGCAGGACTGGCTCCATCTCCGGGCAGCGTTTTAAGTAGAGGCGCGCCATCATTTGCGCCGTGCGCCGGTATTTAGGATGTCCGGCTTTCTGGGTACGCAGTTCCACAAGATGCCCCAACTCCCTGAGATTCATACCCACATTCCAGCGGATAAAATGATTGAACAATGTTGCATATTGGGCCTCCTGCTCCATACCAGCCCGTTTCAGATCGCGATGCAAGGACTCGGTACGTTCGAAACATTCCTGTACATCCTGACCCATGCCAATTTCTTCAATTTCTTCCGGCACGGAATATCCCAAGTCCACCCCCAGGTCCTGCCTTTGCTGGGTGAGCATGCGGTGACGTTGCAGGTCTCGGTACTCGGCGAATCCAGCAAGAATATCAAATTGAATGGGATAGCCATATTCTAACCCCCTGCCGGGACGGTCGCGCTTGCTTTGCCGTGAACCAATATAGGTTTCAAAAATTTGTCTTTTTCGTTCTTCAGGTAAGGACTTCACCACTTCACGAATTTGGCGGGAAGAATGACGGACATAAGGGAAAACCATATTCGATAGCAGATTGACCCACTGGGCTTCAGGACTATCTTCCAACAACTCCACTTCGGCTGAGGTTTCAATCTTGACCGATGTAAAAAACTCTCTGCATAATTCCCGCATTTTCCGGTGATTGTCTGCCAGATACGCATTTCGCCCTGCCCGCTTGATAAAAGTAGGAATCTGAGTATTGAGAGCTTTTCGAACCGAATCGGCCAACTCATGCGCTTCGCATAAATCATGCGACAGGAGTTTGGTGATCAAACCTGAGAAAAAACGTCCATTGCCTACTAACCCGACGTTGGCCTGAGTGCAGGCTGGAAGAATACAGCGAATCACATCACATGCCGCGCTACGGATAGTGAAATTGTAAGCAATGCGATGAGCTTTTATTTCGTTATCACCTTCCAGAAGTTTCAACCCTGCCTTTTGAACTTTTCCATCTCGTTCTACTTCAATTTCGAACGCATCCTGAGTGAGACGTTTGCGAAACAACTCCTGCATGGGTTCCACCATCTTCGCATACGTTTCAAAAAGAAAATCCATATTGGCGGTAAATGCATTGCCAAGCCCGGACTCCTTGATGTTTTCCGGACACACATAACGCCAACGGCCGTTTTTTTTGGCATCATAAAGAACATAGCGGGTCGATTCTTCGATGGGCGAACCACCAATCCTGCAATCTTCAATGACCTTGGTCATCAGGTTTGAGATTTCTTCCATGCACAGGGGAGCTACCGCCAGTTCGGCCACCGATTCATCGCCAAATTTGTTCACCACCCGGTCGATCATCTGCGACCCTTTGACATCGTTGGGGCTGCCATCAGGATTCAAAAACTCACGCACTACCGTTTCTTTGAATCCGGTTGGAGCGCGGCTGTAACGGGCCAGAGCTCCGCCGATCACTTCAGGATTCAGGTTCTCCAACGCAAATACATTGGCATCCACATCCGAGAGATAGGGCTTTAACAGTTCACGTTCCCGGTCGGTCAACTCATCAGATCGTTTTGGTTTATTTGTCATGGTTAGCTAATTGTTTTCCGATTCAAGAGGCGCAGACTTGGCACAACGAAACCCAGAATCGTTGAACTTGACATCGGGCTTACTCCACCTGCGATAAGCACTCCTCAGGGTACCAGCATAATTGACCCAAGACCCGCCACGAAGAGTTTTAAACTCTCCATCTTCATAGCCTTGAGGGTTGTCTATAGACCCATGAGTGTAATAAGTGCGGCTATACCAGTCGTCCACCCATTCCCAAACATTGCCTGCCATATCATGCACCCCATAAACTGAAACTCCAGTCGGATAGGTGCCAACATTGGTCATGGTATAAATCCCTCTCCATTTTTTTTTGAAGGTCGCCCTTCCCTTGGGGAAAGCATTCCCCCATGGGTATATACTGCCACTGGGCCCGCGAGCGGCTTTTTCCCATTCCGCTTCTGTTGGCAGGCGCTTGCCTCTCCACTTGCAGTAGGCCTGTGCATCATGCCAGCTCACCTGTGTAACGGGTTGATTACGGATGACTGATGGAAAAGAATTCTCTTTCCACAAGTTTCCTTCCCAACACCCATCAGTGGTACAGGAATCATCCAGGGCGGGAGGATACCCGGTCGTTTTCACAAACTCCAAGTATTTTGCATTCGTCACTTCGTAGATATCTATCAAGTAACTATCGAGTGTTACCAATTTCAAGGGGTACTCGTCAGAGAACCACCAGAGTTTGCAGGATTTATCATACTTGCGGCAGGTTTTATAAGCTGCCTTATTCTGTTTAAAACTGGATCCTCTAACAAACTTGCCCCCTCGAACGAAAGCCATATCAGAACTATCTTTCGAAGCAGGCTCGACAACCTGTTTCTTTTCAAGGTACTCTGGCTTTTTGTATGACGGGTCATACTGTTGTGGATCACGCTCTTGCTGATTAGCAAACGATGTAGCAATGCACGCTCCGAAATAAAGAAAAAAAACGGAACATGACAAAAACCATTTAAGGGGTATGGGGCGTATTGAAAAATATTTTTTTGTGCTCAAGCAGAGAACCTCTGCTGGTGACTGGCAATGTTGTTAAATTGCGGGCAATCGGCCTCTCGGCTTAATGGGCTATTGCTCATTGGCCTCACGCCTAGTGGCGAAACGAGCCATCTCTTTGCCACTTATATAGAATAACGTTAAACCCAAGACCATATTCACAGTATAGATCCAGGTCAGCTTGGAGTGATAACGATCAAACTGGATTTTCAATTTTTGATCTGCTGGATTCGCTTTTTTGAGCTTATCCATGGCATGCATCTCAGGCCGGAGAACACTACCAATATACAAGGCCAAAACGATCATGATAGCCAGGCATACCTCGCGGGTGTATTTACGCTTGGTAACCACTTGCGGTTCGTAACCAGCGGAACTGTATTTAGCTACCAAAAACTTGATCACCTCGGCCAGAACCATGAACGTGATACAGGTATAAATAATATGGACATTAAAAACATCCATGACCTTATTCATGATTGTGCTGGCAACTTGAGGCTGATCCTTCAAATTAATCCGCACCATGATTTCTACCAGGATACCAAGCAGGAACATCCCTCCAACCCAAAGGCAAAGAGAGAACAGGTAAAACCAGTTAGAAATAAATACTAAACGTTTCATTTTTAGTCCAATGCAAAATTACAATTTCATATTCCTAAAGCCGAGACAATCACTTGCATGTAAGAGAGAGCCATTGCTACCTGCCACCGGCGGCTCGCCGGTTAGTGGCCGCCAGAAACTCTTTTGCGGGTGAATTTAAAACTTGCTTTGATCTCCGCTTCTTCTCTTTCACGTGCATCAACAATGGATTGGCTATCCCCGCCAAACCAGGTTTTAACGGTGGTCCCTACTTTTTCTCGATTAATCTCATTGAGAATCGACAAATAAATAATCCCATAAAAAACTGCGATACCATAAAAAATCCAAGGGACCAGTGATCGCAGACGCTGTTTTTCTTTGACTGACCGGTGGTCCCACACCCGGTACCATAAGGAATGTTTTTCACCCTCGGCCATATCTATCTCCTATTGCCGAAGAACCTTTAAATACATAGATATAACTGATTCTTCTCATAAATCCCCAAGAAAACTAGATCATATCAGAATCCCCTAAACGAAACAACCAGCCCACTCCCGTGGGAGGGACCTAGCAAGAAGCCATTGAGCCGCCTATTCCTATTGCTCGCCAGAGAAAGCTATTGCTATATGCCCCCCTGCTAAAGGGTGTGGTATATTTTCTTTATTTTAACCCTCAATTTTCTCAGACCTTGATAGAAATCAATCCTATACAGAATCTTCAAGCAACCGTTACCATTCCCGGTTCCAAAAGTTATACCAACCGGGCATTGTTGATAGCGGGGCTCACCGATGGTGAGTGCCGGTTAGAAAAACCCCTGATCAGTGATGACACGAAGTACATGATTCAGGCTTTGCGATCATTTGGTGTCCCTGTGCTGGAAGAAGAAGAAACGTTTATTGTTACCGGTAAAGGCGGAAAACTGTCTGCATCCAGCAAAGATATTTTTATAGGAAACGCCGGAACAGCAATGCGATTTCTAACTACTTTGTCTGCATTAGTGCCTGGTAACACCCGGCTAGATGGCGATGAGCGGATGCGAGAGAGACCTCTGGCTGATCTTTTGGATTGCCTGACACAAATGAGAATTAAGGCAGTATCCGCAAATAACAACGGTTGCCCTCCTATAGATATTGCAGGCGGGGAAGTGCCGGGAGGAAACATTTCGCTGGCGGGGGACAAAAGCAGCCAATATCTCACTTCCATTTTACTTTCAGCCCCTTATTTCAAAAATGATACTTGCGTAAACATCCAAGGGGAACTCACTTCAAAATCTTATGCTGACATCACTCTCGACATCATGAAGACCTTCGGAGTCCATGTTGAAAATGAGAGTTACCAGCGTTTTACCGTCAAAGCAGGAGACCGCTATCAAGCTCAAACGTACCGGGTGGAAAGCGACTGGTCGAGCGCCACATATTTTTTGGCGGCGGCAGCAGTGACTGGCGGGGAGGTAACCCTCATAGATATCAATCCCCATAGCGTGCAGGGAGACGCAAAATTTGCCTCCGTTCTCGAATCAATGGGTTGCCGGGTAGAGAAAAAATCCAACTCCCTGCATATTAAAGGAAACCCTTTGAGGGGAATTAACATCAATATGAATAATATGCCAGATGCGGTCCAGACTTTAGCTGTGACAGCCTTGTTTGCAAAAGGAGAAACGGTGATTCAGGGGATCGGCAATCTCAGGATCAAGGAAACGGATCGAATTTCTGCGCTGGCAAAGGAATTAACCCGTCTTGGCGCTGAAGTCGAAGCGGGAGATGACTTTCTCATCATACGACCGGGAAATTATTCAGGAACCGAAATTGAAACTTATAACGACCACCGTATGGCCATGAGTTTCGCGGTGGCCGGATTAAATATTCCAGGAGTCCGCATTAAGAATCCTAAATGTGTGGAAAAATCTTTTCCGGATTTTTTCCAGCAGTTTGAAAATCTTTAGTGTGGAAAAAGCAACCCCCTGCGAGATAGCTTAGAAAACCCTTTTCCCACACACTAGAAAAAATGGTTGAACACGCCTACACCAATTCGCTCATCAATGAGAAAAGTCCCTACCTGCTGCAACACGCACATAATCCAGTCAACTGGCACTCGTGGGGTGATGAACCTTTTAAGATCGCTAAAGAGAAAAACCTGCCGGTGCTGGTAAGCATTGGCTACGCTACCTGTCACTGGTGTCATGTGATGGAGCGCGAATCATTTGAAGACCCAACTTTGGCGGCAGTCCTAAATGAAAGTTTTATAAGCATCAAGGTGGACCGTGAGGAAAGGCCGGATGTTGATAGCATATACATGCAAGCAGTGCATGCGTTGGGCCAGCAGGGGGGTTGGCCGCTGAATGTGTTTCTGACTCCGGATGGAGCGCCTTTTTATGGAGGAACTTATTTCCCGCCCGAGCGCCGCCATAATCTACCCTCGTTTCTGGACGTGCTTCAGTTTCTCACCAATACCTGGATGAATGAGCAGGACAAAATTGAAAAACAGACCAACGCCGTGGTCGGATTTATTCGCCAATCCTCCCTGCGTGATGAAAGTTCCGCCACGCTGGAGGATTTAGATTTTGACGGGGAAGATAAAGCTCTCGAACTTTTTGAAAAGCATTATGACAGGCTCAACCACGGCTTTCAGTTTCAACCACAAAACAAGTTTCCCCCTTCGATGGGCCTATCCCTCCTGCTCAGGCAATACCACCGCACAGGTCATGCCAACAGCCTGACCATGACCGAGAACACACTCAAGGCCATGAAGTTCGGTGGAATTTATGACCAGATTGGGGGAGGACTTTCCCGCTACAGCACTGATGACAGATGGCTGGTACCGCATTTCGAAAAAATGCTCTATGACAATGCCTTGTTCACCACTGCCCTGATCGAAACTTATCAGGTCACTGGCAAGAAAGAGTTTGCAGATTTTGCTAACGACCTTCTGCAATATATCGACCGGGACATGACTTCAAAAGAAGGGGCCTTCTTCAGTGCCGAAGATGCAGACAGCGAAGGAGTCGAAGGCAAGTTTTATGTGTGGACCCAGGAGGAGGTTGAGCAAATTCTAGGGAGGAAAACCGCCAGCATCGCCATTCCCTATTACAACATCATCCCTGGTGGAAATTTCGACGGGAAAAATATTTTAAACATCACTCGCGATCCTAAAACTGTGGCAAAGGACGTAGGCATGCAGGAAGCCGATGGCTTGAAGGAGCTGGCCATCGCGCGAGAAAAGCTCCTGGAAGTCCGCAGTAAGCGCATTCGCCCCCTGCTTGACGATAAGATACTCACTTCCTGGAACGCTTTGATGATCAGTGCCATGGCAAAAACTGGAAGAGTGTTAGATGATGTAGAACGGATACAAAAATCAGCCCGAGCCATGGAGTTTCTTCTTACTCAGTTACGGACACCAGAAGGGAAAATCCTGCGACGTTATCGAGATGGAGAAGCCCGCTATGACGGTTATTTGTTTGATTATACCGCCACCGCAACCGCTTGCCTGGATTTGTATGAAGCCACTTACGAATCTCATTATATTCAAACAGCCAAAGATTTGATGCAAAGAGTGGAGGATAAATTCCTGAGTGATAACGGGACCTTTCACGAAACGGCCAGTGACGGAGAAGAACTGCTGGTGCGACAAATCAGCGGTTACGATGGCGTGGAACCTTCTGGAAACAGCAACGCTGCGTTCACCCTGCTCAGGCTTTCCGCCTACCTAGCCGACCCGGCTCTATCCCTCAAAGCGGAAAAAATATTTCTAAACTTTAATGAAGAACTGATGGAGCATGGCCTCAACTCAGCTTTCATGCTGCAAGCCCTGCATTTGTACCTCGGTGGACTCAAAGAGGTTGCGGTGGTAGGCAAGAAAAACGATGCGGCAACTCAGGAGCTATTGGATACTCTGCGTAAAGGGTTTTACCCGAATGCCGTTTTCGCCTTCGCTTATGAGGATGAGATTGGAAGCACATCCATCCCCTTGTTAAAAGACCGAAAACTGGTAAATGGAAAAGCAACTGCTTACGTCTGCCGACAGGGAACCTGCCTCGAACCTGTCCATTCCGTAGAAGAATTGGTGAAACTATTGAGTTATGAATGAAGAAACACTATGATGAGACATTCATATTTAAACCCTTAAAGAACGACAAATTCTATGCGCACAGAATTAATAGATAATATGGTCAATACCGCCTTAAAAGGCGAGTCAATTTCTTATGATCAGGCCTTGCAACTGGAAACCCTGAGCCACCAAGAACTGGACTATCTCTTTCTCGGAACAGACCGCATCCGTGATCATTTTAAAGGACAGGACGTAAAAATCTGTTCCATCGTCAACGCAAAATCTGGAAAATGCGTGGAAGACTGTTCTTTCTGTGCACAGTCCAGCTCATTCCAGACCGATTCGCCGGAATATGAGTTGATGGATGTCGAAGAAATTGTTGCGGCCGCAAAAGAAGCGGAAGCTTTTGGGTCCAATGAATTCTCCATCGTTGCCTCCGGGACTTCTCTCGATGACCGGAAAGAATTGGATCGGGTGATTGAGGCTATCAAACGTATCAAGGCTGAAACGCAGCTCGAAACCTGTTGTTCCCTCGGATTAATGCCAATGGAACATTTGAAGGAGCTGAAAGAAGCCGGACTGGATCGATGCCACCATAATCTGGAAACCGCAAAAAGCCATTTTGATAAAATTGTTTCAACCCACACCTATGAGGATGAGGTAAATGCCGTACAGAATGCCAAGGCCGCAGGATTACAAGTCTGCGTAGGTGGGATTTTTGGGATGGGAGAATCGTTTACGCAAAGGGCAGAACTGGCTTTCTCAATTCGCGATTTGGGAACACAATCGTTCCCCATAAATTTTCTAAAACCGATTGAAGGGACTGGGCTGGACCATCTCGAACCCATGGAACACTATGAAGCACTTAGAACGATCTCTCTAATGCGCCTGATTTTACCGGATATAGACCTATTCGTCTGCGGAGGAAGGGAAGAAGTGCTAACCGATCAGCAAGAACAACTTTTCTCTGCGGGGGCCAATGGAATTTTGGGGGGCAACTACCTCACAACCAAAGGCCGAGACCCTAAAAGAGATATAGATATGATTGAAAACCTGGGGCTGCGCCCTGTCTATACGTCTATATAATTACCGCTCTAACAGAAAAACCCCTTTTCCCATTCGGGAAAAGGGGTTTAATTTATTCAGTCATACCAAACGAATTACGCCAGCAGGTTTTCTTCAATAACCTTTTTAATTTCTGCTTTCGATTTTACTCCCACAACCTGCTGAACCACTTGTCCGCCCTTTATAAAAAGGAGAGTGGGGATACCACGGATACCATAAGTGGTTGCAGTATTGGGATTATCGTCTACATTCAATTTTCCAACCAGAATCTTATCTTCAAACTCACCGGCAAGCTCTTCAACGGTAGGAGCAAGCATTTTACAGGGCTGGCACCATTCGGCCCAGAAATCAAGCATAACGGGTTTATCAGACTTTATAACCGTTTGCTCAAATTCCGCATCGGAAACCGTAACCACTTTGGCTGACATAAACTACTCCTTAAATTATAAAAGAAATAATTTCCCTAAAATTGGGATATTAAGGGAAAATCATCAACATTTTAGTTAATTAGCAAAAATCGCCTGCGAATGAAAACTTTCTTCAATCAAACTGAAAATGACGATCACATAGGAATGATTTTTTTGATACTATCATACTCCCCTATAACCAGCAAGTTCTTTGCCGGGTACTCTTGGGGAGAAATCAAATAAAGCCCCTAAGTTAAATGACTTGGAACAGGAGATATAATAATGGCTGATGTTGTCAATTTTTTTGCGTATGGAGAGTTAATCAATGAAGATTTTTTTAAAGAGCAGGGTCTGGAGTATATAACCAAAACTTCTGTCACTCTCTCGGCCTGGAGGCTGGTTTTCAACAAAATCCCCATTGATAACGGGGGAATAGAAAACCTGGGGTTGGCTAACATTGAACCGACTAATGATAATGCCGGAATGATGCACGGAGAACTTTATGCGATGGATGAAAAGCATATTCCTAAACTGGATGAATATTTTGGCCACCCTAATGAATACCAGCGAAAAGTGCTGCGCTTCAACCGCCACGATTTCATCCTGATTAGTGGGCTGACATATATCGCTCGACCCGATAAAATTGGGACTAAACTCAAACCCAACAAAGCCGCCCTGAAAATTCTTAAGAAAGCAAAGAAACTTTTCCCCATGCTCTACTTTTCCCGATTGATGAACACCCCTACCTGTGATTAAGCCCGAGAATCCGACATGTTCACAGCTTATGTGAGAAAACCCGGACTAAAATTTTCTCAGGCCTTATCGGAGCACCCTGAGAAAAATGATATCGACCTTGCTGTCGCCTTGCACCAGCACCAGCATTATGTCCGGGCACTGAAAGAGGTCGGGGGAAGCGTGGAATACCTGCCACCTCAGGACCATTTGCCCGATGCCACCTTCGTCGAAGATACCGCCGTTATTCTGGAAGATAAAATCCTGCTTTGCCCGATGAAAGAACCCTCCCGCCAGGAGGAAGTCCAATCCACCGCCACGGCACTGAAAAAATACCACGATTGTGTGACCCTCGATTCCCCCGCAACGCTTGATGGTGGGGATGTGATGAGCACTCCCGATGTGATTTTTGTGGGGCTTTCCAAACGCAGCAATTTGGCAGCTGTGAAAGCACTCTCCAAGCTCACATCTAAAAAAGTGGTTCCGGTAACTGTGACAAAAGGATTGCACCTCAAAAGCGCCACCACCTTTCTTGGCAACAATCTTTTAATACTAGATCCTTTACGAATAGATGCTTCAAATTTGAAACATTTTGATTGGATCGAAGTCACCGAAAACGAATCTTATGCCGCCAATTGCCTGACATTAGGAAACTTTGTTCTGATGCCAACCGGATTCCCAAAGATCAGCGAGAAAATTCGTGCGCATGGGCTTGAAACAAAAGAACTGGAAATGAGCGAATTCGAAAAAGCCGATGGCGCAGTGACCTGCTTAAGCTTAATCTTTCCGTCGTGCTAGCGTCACCGCCTCATTGCCACCAGCCACTTGGCCGGTTAGTTCCAACGAGCGGAATCGGGAGTGGCGTTTCGAATTTTGGAGAGGTGGACGAGGTTGATTTTCATTTTGAGAAAATTATGTAGGAATTCTGCGCGAAGAAGCACATCCTGCTCCTCAAGAAAAGTTTGTTTCTGTTCCAGAGAAAGATCCAACCGATACGCGAACCGGCCTACAAACTGGCTGAGTAGGTTGCCCAAATTCCAGTCGGGCTCATTTTTCAGAGAGTTTCCCTCCGGGATAAAGCTTATAAATTCCCTGTACTGGTCAATTAAGCTGTCACGGATTGGATTGGGTTTTTCACTAATTTCCTGTTCATTCTTTTCTTCGAGGATATCTATTTCTGCTCGACGGTAGGGTTTTCCATCGATCTCCTTTAAGATGCGGAACCGATGCAGTCCAACCAGGGTGAAGTTGAATTTTCCATCAGGGTGGTGAATTTCCTTTGCAATGCTTCCCACGCAACCTATGGTAAATAGGTCTGGACGGTCAAAATAAGCCGATTCCCAATCTGGCTTTAGAAGAACCATGCCAATTTTGCGTTCCCCTGCCAGGGCGTCAGAAGTCATTTGACGATACCGAGGCTCAAAAATATGCAGAGGCAAGGGGGTGCCAGGATAAAATACTGTTGAAGGCAAAGGAAAAAGAGGAATGATACCTTCTTGATTTGAATCTTTTGTCATAAATTCCTTATCTTAAATGAATACGTGAGCATTGTAACATCTAATCTGGCAACAGGAAATTTGACAATTGCGGTTAATTTTTTTAATCTGATAAAGCATGATTGCCCATCCCGAAAATACTTGTGTTGAAATTCAAGCCTCGCTGACCCGTTCCGGGTTATTTACGGAAGGTTCTTCTGATTTGGGAAACAGCTGGCGGATCTCGCCAGAACCGTTTTTTCTCTCCCCAGAAGATACGGAGTTTTTTCATCAGCTTGGCCCGCATCTCCTAAAGTTTTACAGCTCCTGGAATGATCTTTATCTGGAAAGTGTCAAAGGAACCAAATGGTTCGCTCAATATCTCGATGCGGGGAAACCTAATGAGCTAGTTGAGTTTGGCAGAATGAAACGCTTTCGACGAACCCTGCCATCTATCATTCGACCTGATGTGATTGTGACAGAAGATGGATTTGCTGTAACGGAACTGGACTCAGTTCCCGGTGGGTTCGGACTGACGGCTGAACTCATGTCCTTATATAAAGATCCTTCCTGGAAGATTGTTGGCGACTCCGAGGGTGGAATCCCGAAACAATTTTATCAAATGGCCGAATCTCTGGCTAAGCAAGAAAAGCCTTGTGTTGCCATTGTCGTCTCGGATGAAGCGGGAGACTATCGAAGTGAGATGGAATGGCTTGCAACCCTGTTAAATAATAAAGGCTTGCCCGTTTATACCGTTCATCCCAAAGAGATTCAATTTCGAGAAGAAGGACTGTTTATCCTAAATAACGGAGAGTGGCTTCGGATCGATGTCTTGTATCGTTTTTTCGAGTTATTTGACCTCAAAAATATCCCAAAGTCTGAGTTGATGATGTACGCGGCAAAAAAAGGTCAGGTGGTGACCACCCCCCCTTATAAGACCTGTTTGGAAGAAAAACTCAGTTTTGCCTTGTTCCATCATCCATCCCTGAAACCAGATTGGGAAAAAGCATTGGGTTCTGAAACTTTTAACACCTTATCCCATCTAATTCCAGAGACTTGGATTCTGGACTCCAATCCTCTACCTCCTTACGGGGTTATCCCTGGATTGCAGCTAAGAGGTGCTCCCGTTCAGAATTGGCAGGAAATGATGGATTTGACCCAAAAAGAACGGGAAATGGTTATCAAGCCCTCGGGTTTCTCTCCAGAATCATGGGGAAGCCGGGGAGTGGTAGTGGGACATGATGTTTCAGGGGAAATCTGGCAGGAAACATTGACGAAAGGTTTGCAAAGATTTCCCGACCAAACATCGATATTACAAAAGTTTTATAAAGGGAAACGAGTGCCCATTTCCTATCTAGACCGAAACTCCGGCCAGATGGAAACCATTCAGAGCCGAGTACGACTGACCCCTTATTATTTTGTGTCAGAAAATACTACTCATCTGGCAGGCATTTTGGCTACACTTTGCCCTCAGAATAAAAAGAAAATTCACGGTATGGCGGACGCAGTAATGGTACCTTGTGCCACAAGAGATTAAAGGTAAATTAGAAGTGATGAAACTCTATAATTTAGATGGGTGCGGTTACTGTGCAATGGTTAGAGAAGTTCTAGCCGAAATGAGCCTGGAGTATGAGAAAATTGAAGTTCCTTGGCCCCATCAGGAACGCAAGGAAGTTTACAAGGTATCGGGGCAATCTACAGTCCCGGTTTTGGTGGATGGAGAGACCATCCTTGATGATGAATATGAAATCATCGACTATCTTAAAAAGACTTACCCTGTTAATTCTTAATTCCCCATAATGTAAGGAAAAAACATGGAGCCTTGGCAAAAACAACTCAGCCAGAGCGCGGTAAAGATTGAAGACCTGCCTTTTATTCCCGAATCTCCAGAGTATCGGGCAAAGCTTAAGAAGGTAGGAGAAATCTACCCCATACGAATTAATTCTTATTTCCTGAGTCAAATTCAGGGTCCCAATGATCCCTTATGGAAGCAGGTAGTCCCCACTCCTGAAGAATTAGACGACCTTATTGAGGGAGAAACACTGTTATCCGATCCGCTAAATGAAGAAGGCGATATGCCGGTCCCCGAGTTGGTTCACCGCTACCCAGACCGCGTACTGCTGATGATCAATAATCAATGCCCCATTGTATGCAGATTCTGCACGAGAAAACGAAAAATCGGTTTTCCCGGAATCGTCACACGAGAAACTCTGCGACAAGGAATTGAATACATCCGCAATAATCCAGAAGTCCGTGATGTAATCATGTCCGGCGGAGATCCACTCCTCGTTCCCGATAAGGAACTGGACCGGATTCTCGGTGAACTTAGGTCCATCCCGCATCTCGAAATCATTCGTATTGGTACCCGGGTTCCAGGAACTTTGCCTGCCAGAATAACGGAAAACCTTTGTTCAATATTAAAGAAATACCATCCGCTATATTTCAACATGCACTTTAACCACCCTGCGGAAATCACTCCTGAAGTGGAAAAAGCCTGCGCTATGCTTGCAGATATCGGTATCCCTTTGGGCAGTCAGACAGTGTTGCTAAAGGGAGTCAATGATAATTCCACAACCATGAAAGAATTGATGCTGAAATTGCTGAAAAATCGCATTAAACCCTATTATATTTATCAGGCCGATATGACGGAAGGGACCGACCATTTCCGCACATCCGTACAAAAAGGACTCGATATACTCAAAGACCTCATGGGTCATACTTCTGGAATGGCGGTGCCCTATTTCGTGATCGATGCACCAGGCGGAGGCGGCAAAGTTAGACTGCTTCCCAACAGTGTTGTTGAACACAATAAAGATGAAGTGGTCATCACCAATTATGAAGGAAAAGTTTTCCGTTACAGCCAACCCAACGGAAAAAATGGATCTTCAAACGGGTCCTCCAAAAGCAAAGCTAATCTCCAGGATATGTGCCAACTGCCTGCCTGAACAAATCCAAACACTCCGATTTTCTGATAGAATCCACTAGACAATGAAGGGCTGCCACAAGGGGCTGGGCTGATTTACAACCACACTATCGGAGCCAGGCTAAATTTTGAACCGTTATCAAATACTAAGAGAACCTCTCCTGCTGTTTCTTGTTGGGGCCTGCCTGAGCATTGCACAGTTCGTGATGATTCGCGATTTTGTCACCATATTATACGGAGAAGAAGTCGTAATTATTCTGGTAACCGCGGCTTTTTTTCTGGGACTCTCCATCGGTTATTTTCTATCCCTGAAATTTTCAGAAAAATTTTTTGAGAATTCGTTTCTCACCATTGCATTTCTCCACCTGACGTTTCCCTTCTCCTACAGGATGTTCGCGGTAGGAATAGCAGATTCAAATATGAACGGATATTGGTACGTAGCCCTAATGTTTTTCTACGCCTTGATATTTAGTTCTATCTTCGCGGTTTTTTTGCCACGGCTAATAAATAAAAACACATCAGGCCAAACTACCACCGTACAAAAATTGAAAGTTCTATATTCCATGGAACTAATAGGCTTCGCGGCAGGGTTTGCCATCGTTGGCTTAAGTTGGAATAAGGGTGTCGCATTTATCATTCCTATTTACTGGGCCCTACTGGCAGTTGTCATTCAACTGGCACTGCAAAAAAAGTCCTGGACGGTAGCTTTTGTTTTAATAGCTGTTATCGCTGGCAGTTCCATCAAACAAATAGACGAACGTTCCACCGCCCTGCTTTATGAGTACAAACACCACCTTGATGAGGCCGAAACTCTGTTGACCATCAACTCTGCTTACCAGAAGGTCGAGGTGATCAAAGATGAAGATGGAGAACGCTACCTTTATTTAGACGGACTCCTCAACCTCAACGCCTCAGACCTGGAAGACTTGAATTACTACATCGCCGAAATTCCAGCGACACTCATTAAACCTGAAAAAACCCTCATTATAGGAAATGGTACGCTCTCATCCGTACCCAAGGTATATCCTCATTCACAATTCGTGCAATCGGTGGAGCTTGACTCAGGGGTCCTTTTGGCTGGGCAACAGTTTTTCACTCCCATTGAAAAGCTCTCCAATCTTGACCGCTGGAACCTGGTCATTGATGATGGAAAGCATTTTCTGAAAACCACACAGGATAAATTTGATCTAATCATAATGGACATTCCTTCTCCTCTTACCATTCAGGAGGCCATCCTTCATACCGTGGAGTTTTATCAACTGGCACAGTCAAAAATGACCGCACAAGGAGTCATTGCCGTACAATTGAGCGGTCCTCTGCAACACAATAACCGCACACCAGCACGGGTTGTCGCCGCATTGTCTAAAGCATTTCAGCAGGTCATGGTTATCAATAGCGACAAAGCCGACCGCAGTTTTGCCTACGCCTCCCAACAGCTTCCCTTCAACGGCAAGGACATGCGTCTTGCCACGCGCAGATACGAAAGAGGATTGGAAATCATTATCCCCGATGATATTGCTTTTTATTTAACGGAGGCAGTGCCTCTGGCATTGGATAATCTGGATCTGGTACTTCGAAGAGGATGGGAACGTTTCGCTGGAAGGTACTTCGATAATGATTAAATTCCCTGTATACGCCTTTCTAACCGGACTGTATTTTTCAACCCTGCAGTTCTGTTATTTAATCCTTTTGCAGATCAATATTTCTTCTGCTTACCTGACGTTTATGATCATCACTGTTTCCTGGCTCACGGGTTCCATCATTGGATTGTGGCTGGAAAACCTGAATAGAAAGATCGGGCTGGTTTGCTGGGGGATATGATTAAAAAAATGTTCTCCGATGCCAAAATTAAAAACTCATCGGTTTACCTTTCTATCACCG
>JABHBK010000044.1 GCA_018673915.1 Nitrospina sp.
AACCCGACCAAAGATGGAGCGGGAAACCGGACTCGAACCGGCGACCCTCAGCTTGGAAGGCTGACGCTCTAGCCAACTGAGCTATTCCCGCAAGTTCATCCAATCCTAAATTCAGGATGGGGAGGGGAGGATTCGAACCTCCGAAGGCTGAGCCGACAGATTTACAGTCTGTTCCCTTTGGCCACTCGGGAACCTCCCCGTCTTTATGGGTAAAACATAGCACCCAACACACGGTCAATCGCTCAACCCAAATCTCCGTTGCGAGGCACCAGAATCCTTTTTCATACCCAGTCAAAAAAACTGGAGCTGGCAAAGGGACTCGAACCCCCGACCTGCTGATTACAAATCAGCTGCTCTACCAACTGAGCTACGCCAGCTCAGCAAATAAAAAACCCCCATATTACACTTTGAATTTCAAAGTTTCAATATAAATAGGAGGTTTATGGCTATTTCATTAGATTAACAGGATGAATTGCCGCGAAAGGGTGATAACAACAACACACCATAGCATGGCTATATGCTTTTTGATAGGAAAAAACACCACCCTTTTATTTCAAAGTGGTGAATTTTAACACCGAAAATTGATGAACACCAGAATTATTTTACTTTTATTACAGACTAAAGAAAAAACTGTCTGTTTTAATAAAAATCCCCCTCAGAAATGGTTTCAGATAAAACTTACACATGGGTTGTTGTCAAAGAAGGCGAAAAAACCAAAATCTCTCATAAAAACAATGGCTAGTATCTGTTTCTCCCTATTCTTTGTTGCGCAATTTTCTTTCCGCGTTTCAAAGAATCATTCTTTTGGGAGTTTTTTTCCGACCCAAGCTTTTTTTGGGTGATCTGGAATTTATTTTTGCAGAAATGCGCCGTATATCGGAAATTATAATAGTCTACCGAATTTTGCGCATCTTGAAAAGAAACTATATAAGGAACTATTAGAGGAAAAGATATTAAATATATCCAGGCTTTCCGGGTCTCGCCAGTATACCATTGCCCGCCACCGGGAATCAACGAATACAACATGGCGATGTCTCGATCAAAATACTCGTATTCCTGATCACAGCCTTTCTGGATAAGTTTTTCCATTTCCATTTCCATCACAGGAGTTATACGCTTAAAGAGCAGGGGCGATTTGCCTCCACCCTTGATCCCGCACGCGGAAAGAAAAAACACCATCCCCGCCATCCCAACAATTTTAAGCAATTTAGGCATGCGACCTTAAATCAAATAATTCTTTTTATATCAATAGATTATACGAAAAACACTCGCCCCCGTCAACCATAGGCGAAATAGAAGTGCTAATTTGAAGAGTTGCTTGGTAAAAAAGTCTTAGGTCTTCCATCCAACATATAAAAATCTACCTCTTGGCGGTGGGATTCGAATGGGATATCTGACCAGGAACCTGAATAGGGCGGGGAAATTCGAAATCCAATTAAATCAGCCTTTTGTCCACAAGCCAGCTTGCCACATTGTAATCCCAGCGCCTCTGCACCACCAAGGGTTGCCATGGTGAGTATTTCCTTTCGACTGACATCAGGTAGAAGTTTATCTGCCATGCGCAGCTCTTGCAGAAAGTTTAGGGAATCATTGCTTGCCAGCGAATCGGTTCCCAAAGCAACACCAATTCCCCGATCCAACAAAGTGCGAACCGGCATAAAATCTTTTCGACCAAACCAATGGGTGCTCTTTGGACAAAATACTGCGCTAACTTTTTTTAAGGCCATGACATCAAGATCGGCAGCAATAAAATTGCAGTGGATGGCTAGGAGACTCTCTAAAATGTTTAAAGAATTCAAATATTCGATTGGGGATTTGCCAGGAGGTTTCCATTTAGGATCCCATGCAGACCTTTCCTTTAATAATTCTTCCAGCGAATCGTCTCCATTCTGGAGAAACCCGGACTCCTCCGGAATTTCCGCAACATGGCAGGAAAGCGGACAATCATATTGTTGCGCCAATTTCCCCAGAGACCGGAACAGATTGGGAGAAACAGAATAGGGAGCATGCGGAGCCAACCCCAGCCGGCTTAATGGTGAAAAGGGATCACCCTTTAAAGTTTCTTCGAGGTTCTTACAAATTGCCAACGCTTTTTCAGAATGAAACCCTATTGTTTCCAAAAACAGCACCGACCTAAATTCCAACCCGCCCATTACTGGCAACAAGTCCGGCTCTGCAACATAATCTCCCAGTGCAGTAACACCAGAACGTTTCATTTCTTCAGCTCCAGCACGAATTCCCCGCACCCGGCTCTCATCATCAAGACCAGAATTTATCGAGATTAATGCGCGAATCCAATCGGCAAAAGATTTGGCAGGAGAAAGTTTTTTTTCAAGGGCAGTCAAACCGAGATGGGAATGCGCGTTGACAAATCCCGGCATGAGTAAACAGTCGGAGAGATCCAACGCCGTAGCATCATTCCCCTGTGATGTTGAAATCTCGACAATGTTACCCGCATCAACAGTCAACTCACCATTCTCAACGGTTTCTCCACACATTGTCAGTAGAGCTCGGAATTTTATTTTCAACGCCATAACCTGATTTTTAAAAAATTGTGGAGTTCTTATACTCTTGATAGGTAGGGCCCAATTGGTCCAACAAAACTTTCTCTTCAGCCCAGGCCCGAAAAATATTTAATGGGATCACCACCACCACGACATAGATCAGACAGGGTATCGAGCCGCAAGCTACAAACAATCCGGTCAACGTTAAAACAATTCCTATATATACCGGGTGACGAAAAATCCGGTAAACTCCTTTAGTGACCAGTTGATCAGTTCCTGGAAGAACAGCCAACGAGGAACCCAAACTCCACATGGCAGAAATCCACAATAGAACGCCTACCGCTCCAAAGGATAAGCCAACATAAACCAAACCGCGAAACCCAAAACCAAAATTTTTAGGACCGAAATAAGCCAGCACCAAAGGCAACAGGTAAGCCAACGGCACAACAATATTAAGCATAAAGCGCTGGTTTGAACTGAGGTTTTTTATATCAATCATAATAAACCCGCTTCCGTGGGAGGGCGTGAAATTCGTCACTAATCTTCATGTCCCGAATGGGGTATCACGCTGGCGGGTGATTTGTTTGTTGAAGGTTTCACGCCCTTCCAAAATTTCGAGTTCAATCACCACTTTATAGAGGGGCAATGAAAATTTCATCCCCTTGAGTTTCACTGCGTCCTTTTCCGACACAAGAAGAAACCGAGCTCCCTCCTTTATGGCACGGGCTTCCAACTCTTTAATACCCTGTAGCGTATAAGAGTGATGATCCGGGAACGCCTTGAAAAATTTTAGTTGGACTGGTGAGTCCAATAAAATCTGCCGGAAGCCTTCCGGTTTCGCAATTCCACAAAACGCCGCGACCGGTTCATTTTTTAATATCTCCGCATCCCGAACGGCTTCATCATCCATGCTAATAATGGAATCCAGACGGAGGTGCGTTTTAATCTGAGGAATGGAGCCTAAGATAGTTTGATCGAATTCGATGGAACTGCGGGAACAGCGGGTAAAGCAGACCATATCCGCCCTTCTTGCTTCTCCAGCAGGTTCACGCAGTTCTCCTGCGGGAAACAAATGACCATTACCGAGCGGCCTGGAATGATCAAACAGTAGAATGTCCAAATCCCGGTTTAAAGCCAAATGTTGAAAGCCATCATCCAGAACTAATGTATCTACATCAAAGTGCTCGAGCGCATAGCTTCCTGTCTGGTAACGGTCCGGGCCGGTCAAAACCGGAACGTTTTTAAGTTTTTCTGCCATCATGACCGCTTCATCGCCAACCCATTCCGGGGTAAGAAGCATTTGTTTTCCATCGCAGACAACATTGACCGGGTCTCCGGATTTCCCGCTATAACCACGGCTAAGAATGGCAGGCTTGAGCCCGTTACCTCTGAGTGTTTCTGCAATCATCATGACAAAGGGAGTTTTTCCCGTTCCCCCTAAGGTCAAGTTGCCAACACTTATCACTCTACAGTCTAGCTTTCGGCTGGGAAATATCCCCCACCTGTATGCCCATAGGCGAAAATGGTGACCTAACAAATAAAAGAAGGATATAAGTTTAAATATCCAAAATACTGGGAACCAGTACCATTTCCGATCTGGAGATATGATTTTATAGAAAATTTCAGACATGTTTTCCGGCCAAACTTTTAATCGACATATCTAATCATTTGTACTTTCAAGTTTGGAAATACGCAATTTTTAGAGGCCCTCTAATATTTTAGGAGTATACTCTCAGGCTATGGGTTTTTTGTATAATATTCTTACAGGGGGGCTAATGCTTTTGGCTTCTCCTTTTATTATTTTAAGGGCACTGGTTTCCTCCTCTTTCCGCAATCAAATTAAAGACAGGACGGCGGGAGCCCGCTCATTACCTGAATTAAAGGGCACCCTATGGATTCATGCCTCATCTGTCGGGGAAGTGCGCCTGGCTAAAACCCTTATCGCGGGTCTAGTACAGGATGGAGAGTCTCGCCCCATCGCCTTATCCACTTTTACCCCAACCGGTTTTGCTCTGGCCAAAGAAGAAAATCTTCCAAATGCTTTCCGACTACCTTTGGATTTTTCTATCTGGCTGAATCCTGTTTTTGAAAAGATCCAGCCCTCACAACTGGTTCTGATCGAAGCAGAATTATGGCCTTGTCTACTTCGTCAATGCAGGAGCAGAAACATTCCCGTAATCCAAGTGAACGGGCGGGTCTCGGAAAAATCGGTTCAGCGGTATGGAAAGTTTCCGGCCTTCTTTCTATGGATGGCAAAATCCATCAAACAGTTTTCCATGCGATCCCAAACCGATGCAGACCGGTTATTACAATTGGGCGTAGCCAGGGAAAAAGTCAGGGTTACAGGAAATATAAAATTTGATGTAACAGCCATCCAAAACGAGGACAAGCAAGAGTGGAAAACAGATGGTATGATTCTGGTGTTTGGGTCCACCCGGCCTGGCGAAGAAGGCCCGATAATGGAAGCGTTGCTGAAACTGCAACAAGAGTTTCCAAGTCTGACAGGAGTGATCGCCCCCAGACATATGGAGAGATGCCGCGAAGTCGAAGATTTGATTCGGGAATTCAAAGTAGAGTATACCCTGTTCTCTCAACTGGCTGATCAATCAAACTGGTCAGGCACCCTATTGCTGGTAGATAGCCTGGGGAAACTCAATTCCCTATATAGTAAAGCTACCGTGGCTTATGTAGGAGGCGGGTTCAACCCACGATTTGGCGGACATAATATTCTCGAACCAGCGGGATTAGGGAAACCCGTATTGTTCGGTAAGTACATGAACAATTTCGAAGAAGAAGCCAAACTTCTCACTCAATCTGGAGGGGGCATTCAAATGCAAAGCGAGGAAGAATTATATCCACACCTTATTCGCCTCCTTAAGGATTCGGCGGAACGCCAAAGACTCGGCCAGTCTGCAGAAAAAACAGTGAAGGCCAACAGCGGGGCCTTGCGCAGAAATATTGAACTGATTCGCTCGACATAACCTTGATTGATGATTTTTCTATATCACCTTCTATCCATTTTTTTGGCAGTCCTGCTAGTTCCCCTTTTCTCACTCACAGCCCTGTTTTCCAAATATAAGTGGAGAGGACTGGCCCATCATTTTGGCTGGGTTCCTGCTAAAACAAGACCCAGCGAAAAAACCCTCTGGTTGCATGCCCTTTCGATGGGAGAAGTGGTCGCCGCTACACCGGCCCTCAAACAACTACGACAGCAAATTCCCGATCTCTATATTGCTCTTTCTGTCACGACTGACTCCGGTTATGCAACGGCTATCAAACTAGAATTTGTTGACAGCGTTTTTTTCCATCCACTCGACTGCCTGCCATTCACCCAACTGGCCTTGAATCGGATCGACCCAGACCTTTATGTCGTCACCGATACTGGATTTTGGCCCGGTTTGATTGATCTGTTAGATAAAAAAAAGATCTCTGCTCTTTTATTAAACGGTCGCATCTCCGAACGATCAACTCGGCGGTATCTTCGCTTTGGTTTCCTTTTCAAAGAAACCTTCCAAAAATTTAATCGGCTCTGTATGCAAAATTCCAATGGGGAAAAAGCCGCTCTGGCACTGGGTGTACAGCAAGATCAAATTGAAGTGATGGGTGATCCCAAATACGATGCCCTGCAACCGCTGAACAACGAGGAAAAAGAACAATTACGGCAATCTTTCAAACTAAAGTTAGAAACTCCCGTATGGATAGCAGGAAGCACTCATGCCGGTGAGGAAGAAATTATCTTGAACGCACACCGGCAATTGACGACGAAACAACCCGGCCTGGTTTTAATTCTTGCGCCAAGAAGAATGGAACGAGTGGAAGAAGTGGCCACCCTTCTTAAAAGAAAAAACTTTTCTTTTACCCGCCGGTCATCGCTGGAACATGTAGAGTCTGCTTCAATTATCCTCCTCGACACCATGGGGGAATTGGCCAGGGTTTATTCATTAGGGCAGATATCGTTTGTGGGCAAAAGCCTGATCCCGCCGGGTGGAGGCCACAGCCTGATCGAACCTCTATCCTATGGACTGCCTGTATTGCATGGACCCTATGTAGAGAATATCGGTCATGTCTCAGAAATAGCGAGCAAACAGGGGCTGGTCTTTCAGGTGGCAAACGCTGAAGAACTGGAACAGCAAGCCCAGACTTTTTTGGGAAATACTTCTCTCCGCTTTGATATCGCCGAAAAAGCAAAAACCTTCATCGCCCAGCAACAGGGTACCTCAAAAAAGATGGCACAAGTCATCTCCCAATACCTGGACATCCCTGAACAGAACTAATATATTTACCCCCTACCTGCGCCAGAAATTTAAAACCTTGCCCCAATAAAACATATTGCCTCCCCCAAAAAAAGCCTTAGACTATATATAGTCCAAAGACCTTATACCCTGCCTCTTTCACCGGTTAATAAATGAGGAAGTTTCATCATTTCGGATTAAAAGTTTAAGGAAATTCAATTTTAATGCTCATATGAGAAGTCTCGATTTATGAAAGTAAGCACACGAATCATTTTAAGCTTTGTGATATTTAGCGTTTTCATAATTATCGCAAACTTTATGGGTATCCGGCCCATGGAAACCCAAATAAAGAAAATCAGCAGTTTTCAATCAGATTCGCTTTATTCCATTCAAAATCTTGGTGTGGCACTGACCGAAGCAGTAGAAGAAAGTTTTGCTTATGTGGTTTCCGGTGATACCCATGAAAAAGAAGAGTTTTTGCAATGGGCGGACCATTTTAAACAGGACGCAGAAATATTTTCACAACACGCCAATGAAGTTCTTGAGGATCTGAGTAGAGACGGGGAAGATGAAAAAATTCTTTATGAACAGCTTGTCTCCGGACAACTGGATTTGGTAAAAAAAGCCAAAGCCATGTTTGAGGAATACGAGAGAACCGGCAGCGTAACCCAAGAAACTTTTCAGAAATATGAAGACACCATTGATAAGACTATCACTACTTCAAAAAAACTTGTGGAAATCGAAAAAGAGGAGGTTGAGCAATACCGCCTAATTGCTCTGGAAGAAATCAAGAAGTCCCAAATGGTAGTTTATCAAGTTTCGTTTATAACTATACTTCTGGCCATTGGATTAGGATTGTTTATATCCAGAACCATTTCCGCCCCGCTATTGAGACTACAGCAAGCCCTAGCTGCAGTCGGGCGGGGGAAATTTGCCACCCAGGTTAAAACCTCGTCCCACGATGAAATCGGATCGTTGACCAATATCTTTAATAGGATGGCTAGTGACCTGGAAAAGACCACCGTTTCCCGGGATGAACTGGAATCTGCAAACCAGGCTCTTCAAGCCAAGGTCACTGAAAAAGAAGAAGCCGATAAAAAAGTTTACCTTGAGAGACAGAATCTTTACAACATGCTGGACTTTCTGCCCATGGCGTTTCATTTGCAAGCCTCAGACTATACCGTGCCGTTCGCCAATAAAGTTTTTCGTGAAAGATTCGGCGATCCACAAAAAAGGCTGTGCCATGACTTGATGCATAAACGCTCTAAACCCTGTGAGGTTTGCACCACCTTCAAGGTTTTTGAACACGGAAAAGATGAAATCACGGTCTGGGATGCACAGGATGGTCGCACTTATATTACGGTATGCGCTCCTTTCACCGATGTGGATGGCAGTCCCCTGGTGATGGAAATGGCCCTCGACATCACCGATCAGGAGAACGCCAAAAAGGATGCCCTTCTGGCTAAGGAAGAGGCAGAAAAAGCCAGCCATGCCAAATCCGAATTTCTCACGAGCATGAGCCATGAGTTGCGGACTCCAATGAACGCCATCTTGGGATTCAGCCAATTATTGGATATGGATTTGGAGAATCCTTTGAAACCCATGCAGAAAAACAATGTTCAGCATATATTGAAGGCAGGCCAGCATTTGCTGGATCTCATCAACGATGTTCTGAATCTGTCTAAGATGGAGGCTGGACATATACCCATTTCTATTGAGGAGGTTCCTCTCAATTCCTTGATCTCTGAAGTTGGCAATCTAATTCAGCCCATGCTGGATAATAAAAATTTAAGCTTTAAGATCATGTCTACCGAAATGACAGTTCTGGCTGACCCTGTTCGGCTAAAACAGGTGTTGCTGAACTTAATTTCCAACTCCATTAAATATAATAATCATGGAGGAAGAGTATCTGTTGAGTGTAAAAAGCTTAAGAACCACAATATTAAAATCAGCGTTCAAGATACTGGCATCGGAATCAAACCGAAGGACCTAGAAGAAATTTTTAATCCCTTTCAGCGGATTAACTCTAAAACTGAAACCATAGAAGGAACCGGAGTTGGGTTGACCATTTCCCGGAAATTGACCCATCTTATGAACGGTTCACTTGAAGCCCAAAGTGAAGAAGGGCAAGGTAGTTGTTTTTCTATAATTCTTCCTGAAGGCAATAATATTTCCTCTATCAAGGAACCGGAACCCGCAACTTGGACAGATTCGGCCAGTTCTGAAAATAGTTTCAAGGTTCTTTACATCGAAGACAACCCTTCAAACATAGAGTTGGTCGCATCTATTTTGTTCCGCCAAAATTTGAAATTTTTGCAGGCACCCGATGCAAGATTGGGCATCGAACTTGCCAAGAGTCACCAACCTGATTTGATACTGATGGATATTGAATTGCCGGGCATGAACGGGTACGATCCTTTAAAAGTTATAAGGGAGGAGCCGGCCCTTGATTCGGTTCCTGTTATCGCCTTGAGTGCGAACGGTATGGAAACCGATATCCAAAAAGGCTTGTCAGCGGGGTTCACCGATTACATTACCAAGCCCATTAAAATTACCCCCTTTTTACAAAAGGTAAATCAATATCTAACTTGGATACAACCATAGTGATTCTTTCCTCACTTTTATGGGCTGTAAGTAAACTCCGAGTCCTCCTGCGAAAGTTTCTTGCCATTCACCATAGCCAATACAGTCTATCTCTTCTCCTTGTCCACCATTCTTTACAAACCTCCTCTCATTATTTTAAATTTTTGGAATTCTGTTCTTTCTCAATAATTTAAATCGAATTTTATTGAAACATGCTTTATCTTTAAATAAGGGCACTCTTAAAGCTTTAGTTTTGGTGCGAACACACTCCATTCAAGCAGGTTGATACCTGTTCAAATTCTAAAAACATATAATATCGTTTCTTTATTACCAAATATGGAAGACAAAATCCTGAGATTCACAAAAGAAGAATTAGAAAAACAAGTGCAGGTGCAAACCCATGAATTGGAAGAGCACAACCGCAAGCTTTTGAATGAAATTGCTGAACGGGAAAAATTTGAAGAGCCGACACCGAACATGGCTGTCTTCCCAGAAGAAAATCCCAACCCGGTTTTCCGAGTCTCCCTGGAAGGTAAAATTCTTTACGCTAACTCCGGCAGCAATTACATACTGGGAAAATGGGAAACAGGAAGAGGCAAAGTCCTCCCTGAAATGTTTTCCAAAAAAATCTCCTATGCTTTTGAGCTGCAAAAACCCTTGGAGGTGGAATATCAGGTTTCAGACCAGTTTTATTCCTTCGTTATCAGCAAGGTTCAAAACAAAGATTACGCCAACATTTATGCGCAAAATATTACCGAGAAGAAAAAAATCGAAGAAGCATTGCTGAGCGCCAAAAATGAAGCTGAAAATGCGAACCAAGCCAAGTCCAACTTTCTCGCGAAAATGAGCCACGAGCTGAGAACCCCTCTGAATGCAATTTTAGGTTTTTCTCAGATTTTAAAAATGAATTCCGAAAACAATTTAACTCCGGTTCAGACAGGAAACGTAGATCATATCCTCAGCGCCGGAAATCATCTTCTTAACCTGATCAATGAAGTTCTCGACCTCGCGAAGGTAGAGTCGGGAAATGTTACCCTGAACTTCCAACCCATAAACGTCGTCAACTTGATAGAAGGTATGGAAAGTATCTTTCGATCAATAGCAAATGAATATGGCATTCGATTATCCCTGGTGCTGGATCCTTCCTTGATGCTTACTGCCCGAGCCGATAAAACTCGTTTAAAACAGATTCTTTTGAACCTTGTTTCCAACGCCATCAAATATAACCACAAAGACGGTTCCGTCACGGTGGCCTGCAAGCCTTTAAACAGGGAACGCCTTCAGATCGACATTATAGATACTGGGTTCGGTATATCTGTTGAAGATCAGAGCAAACTGTTCGAACCTTTTAACCGACTGCAGAATGAAAACTCTGAAGTAGAAGGCACAGGCATTGGCCTCACGGTAACCAAGGAGTTGGTCGAACTTATGGGAGGGTCCATTGGCTTAGTCAGCCAGTTAGGAGAAGGCAGTCATTTTTATATCCAGTTACCCGTTGCGGAAAAACTTTAATCAAATTACTGTTTATACTTTTTCCAACCGGGCAATTATTTATTGGCGGTTATTTTGCTTACAAAATAAATGGCCAGGGTAGCTAAAAGAAAAGCTGGGACCAATTCATAAATCATCGCATCGGACAATCCGGTTACTTTCCAGATAAGGGTTGTTAAAAATCCAACCAACATTCCAGCGATGGCTCCCTGCCGAGTTAAATTTTTCGAGTACAAGGTAAATAAAATTAGCGGACCAAAGCTCGCGCCCAGTCCCGACCAGGCAAACAACACAAACCAGAATATAACCCGAGTCTCACCCAGCGCAATAAGCATTGCTCCTATCCCCAAAAGCAAAACCGTTGCCCGGCTGACAAATAAAATTCTATCGTGCGAAAGTGTTTTCTTAAGTATTTTGGAATAAACATCATGCGCCACCGCCGAAGCGGCAACCAGAATCTGCGCCGATACGGTAGACATGATTGCAGCCAGGACTCCTGTTAGAACTACCGCCGTCAACAGGGTAGGCAATAATTGTTCGGCGGCTTTCGGGAACAAATGTTCGGGATCCTCCAACCCTGGAAACAAAGCCTGACCACAAATTCCCAACAGTATGGATGAAGAATAAACCATCAGACCCCAGCCCAAAGCAATCCAGGTTCCTTTTTTGATCGTTTCAGTATTTTTCGCCGCCATGTAACGGGTGATGACGTGGGGTTGACCCGGGTAGCCAAGCCCTATCCCTAACAAGCCGACCATAGACCCAAAAAATACCGCAGTAGATTTCCCTCCCATCCAAGTCAACGTTTCGGGGGAAACTTTGCCCACCTCCAACCACATCCCGGAAAAACCGCCCAAACTGGTCAATGCCACCCCCGAAAGAATGACCAGTCCTAATACCATAATGATTCCCTGCGCAAAATCAGTCCAGGCCACTGCCCTCACTCCGCCCATCATCGTATAAATCAGCACAATTGCACCCCCCACAGAAATACTAAGGATATGCGGTATTCCAAAAACAGCATCGAAGGTTTTTCCTATGGCGGTGAATTGTGCCGCCACATAAGCCATCATGCAGGAAAAAATGATGACCACCGAAATTATGCGTAGGATGTGGGTTTTGTCATCGAAATGATTTTCAAAATAGTCGGGAAGGGTGATGGAGTTGCTCTTTTCAGAATGTTTACGCAGTTTCTCAGCAATGAATAACCAATTAATAAGATAGCCCAGCAGGCAACCCGGCATGAACCAGATTGCCGACAAACCTTCCTTATAAGCCAGGCCCACGGTTCCCAGCACGGCCCAGGCGCTTTCTGAACTAGCAGTGGAAGAAATAGCGGTCACCCACGCCTTCAAGGACCGGTCGGCAAGAAAAAAATCCAGCGGAGAGCGTGTCATCCGGGAAGTCCACACACCAATACCCAACATGGCCAGCACATACAGGGTGAATACAACAGCAATGGTTCCGGAAAGTTCAGTCATCACCCACTCCCGTGGGAGGGAATGAGACAAAGGCTCGTTGAGCCTAGACAACTTTTTGCTCCCCAAAAATAGTTATTACCCTTCCGGGGCACGAAGGCTAAGGAAGAATATAACGTGCTCGTTGGCTCGATGCCTGGTGGTTTGCAAATTGCCTCCCGCGCTAGCGGATGGTAGAATTCTTCTTTTATCATTGATTCACCTTTTTTTTGGATAGCGCTTATTCTATGACCCCCTACGAACCCAATTCCATCGAAGCCAAATGGCAGGCTTACTGGGAAGAAAATAAAACCTTTCGAGTTGAACGAGATTCTTCTAAAGAAAAATATTATTTGCTAGAGATGTTTCCCTACCCTTCCGGGAGAATCCACATGGGCCATGTACGTAACTACACCATTGGCGACACATTGGCCCGGTTCAAACGCATGAAAGGCTTTAACGTCATCCACCCACTGGGTTGGGACGCGTTTGGAATGCCCGCTGAAAACGCCGCCATTAAAAACAATACCCACCCCGCCCAATGGACGTTTGAGAATATACGCACCATGCGACAGCAGATTAAGGCCCTGGGACTCAGCTACGACTGGGACCGAGAGATCGCCACCTGTCATCCCGGCTATTATAAGTGGAACCAGTGGCTTTTTCTAAAGTTCCTTGAAAAAGGACTCGCTTATCGGAAAAACTCCACCATCAACTGGTGCGAAGACTGTCAAACAGTTCTCGCTAATGAACAGGTTGTAGACGGGTGTTGCTGGCGATGCGATAACGAGGTCCTGCAAAAACAACAAGAAGGTTGGTTCTTTAAAATTACAGCCTACGCAGACAGGCTTCTGGAAGGTTGCAAAACCCTTTCTGGAAAATGGCCGGAACAGGTACTGACCATGCAGAAAAATTGGGTCGGTAAAAGTTTCGGCGCAGAGGTGGACTTTAAAGTCCCTCAGAGTGACGAAGTAATTAAAATTTTCACAACCCGCCCTGACACCTTGTATGGAGCCATGTTTATGGTGTTGGCTCCCGAGCACCCACTCACAAAAAAACTGTCACGCGGAACGGAACAGGAAAAAGCCATTGATGCTTTCGTGCAGGAAGTAAAAAAACAAGACACTATCGCCCGGACCAGTGAGTCCGGAGACAAGGAAGGCGTATTTACCGGAGCTTACGCAGTGAATCCCTTAACGGGAGAATCCATCCCTGTGTGGACTGCTAATTTTGTTCTTATGGATTATGGTACCGGCGCGATCATGTCCGTTCCTGCTCACGATCAGAGAGACCTGGATTTTGCCCGCCAATACCAGTTACCTGTTCGAGTAGTCATTCAATCAGAAAATCATTCGCTGGATACTGATACGTTGACGGAAGCATTTACTTCCGATGGAGCCATGGTAAATTCTGGTAAGTTTGAAGGCTTAGTCGGTCAGGAAGCCCGCCGAAAAGTTTGCGAGTTTCTGGAGATAGAGGGGATCGGAAAAGCCACCATCAATTACAGGCTTCGCGATTGGGGAGTTTCCCGGCAACGTTACTGGGGAACACCCATTCCGGTTATCCATTGTTCTGATTGTGGAATCGTACCCGTGCCCGAAGACCAACTACCCATTGAGTTACCCCTTGATGCGCAATTAGGAGAAAAAGGCCAATCGCCTTTGCACAATCTGGAATCTTTTTATAAAACTTCCTGCCCAAAATGCGGGGCCAATGCCCGCCGCGATACTGATACGCTAGACACTTTTGTTTGTTCATCCTGGTATTTTGACCGCTATGTGTCACCCCGACTGGAAAATGCACCTTTTGGCAAAGAGGATAATAATTACTGGATGCCTGTCGACCAATATATCGGCGGTATTGAGCATGCAATATTACATCTCCTTTATTCCAGGTTCTTCAATCTGGTATTAAATGATCTTGGGTTGACGCAGGTCCCCGAACCTTTCGCTCATCTTCTGACACAAGGTATGGTCATCAAGGATGGAGCAAAAATGTCAAAATCCAAAGGCAATGTTGTGGACCCAGACGAAATCATCCGCACCTATGGCGCCGACACCGCAAGAATCTTTATCCTGTTCGCCGCACCGCCTGTGAAAGATCTGGAATGGAGTGACCAGGGTGTGGAAGGATGCTCACGGTTTTTAAAAAGAGTCTGGCGCATTTTCGGCGAATTCGTCGAAGAAATCAAAACCGTAAAAATGCCTGAGAAATCTTTTACGACCGCTGTCCCTGAAATCAAAGCCCTTCGACGAATGACCCATATCACCATAAGACGGGTGACAGATGATATTGAGACGCGAATGCAATTCAATACCGCAATTTCCGCGATTATGGAACTGGTCAACCACCTCTTCAACTTCAAAGAATGGTGGCAAAACAATAAAGATGAAGCAGCGCGTATGGCTGTACGAGAAGCACTGGAAACATTGATGCTTACTTTGTCACCGTTCGCTCCACACATTACCGAAGAAATGGGATCTCGAATGGGACTATCTAAAACCCTGGATCAGTTGCCCTGGCCTCAATATATTGAAGCGCTAACGCAAACGGATGAAACGTTGATCGTCCTTCAGGTCAATGGTAAAGTAAGACAGAAACTTTCTGTTGAATCTGATATCAGCGATGACGATTTAAAAACCCGTGCTCTTGAAGACGCAAAAATTCAGGAGTGGACCCAGGGTAAAGAAGTCAAAAAGGTCATCGTCATTCCCAAAAAACTTGTAAATATTGTTGTCCAATGAATCGAAACTGGCTTTCGTTAAATTTCTTGATACTCCTGACCACTTCTCTTTTCCTTAATGGGTGCGGGTATCATCTAGTAGGAACTGGTTCCTCCCTTCCAACGCATTTAAAAACCCTATCAATATCTGTTTTCAGCAATACCTCCTCGGAACCGGAAATTCACCGAGAATTGACTAGCAACATTATTGATTCGTTCATTACAGATGGCAGGCTTAAAGTTGTGCGGAAGGGTAGTGCCGATATGGTGATGAGCGGCACTCTTTATTATTATGATTTGAAAGCCGTCTCCTTCAGCTCCACAGATTTTGTCTCAGACTACATCGTAGAACTGGGCGTAGATGTTCAGGTAATCGACAAGGTAAATGACAAGCTGTATATGAAAAACAAATTCAAAACCAAATGGGATTACAGAGCCACCTCCGATATTGTCAACACCGAATCAGCCCGGCTTGCCGCTCTTGAAGAAGCCTATAAAGAATTGGGAAATCGTTTGGTGAGCCTGCTCATTGACCAGTTTTAATTATTTTTTCGACCATGACTCCAGACAACATACTTCTAAAAATTTCCAAAGGGCAGATTGAACCTTTTTATTTTCTCTATGGCCCTGAAATTTTTTATCAAATTGAAGTTATCAAGGCCCTAAACCAAAATTTGATCACCGATGATAATCGGGACTTCAATCTTGAGACCTTCGATGCTCGGGAAAGCACGGTGAATCACTGGCTTGGGTCGGCTAGCACCATTTCTTTCATGGGTGGAACAAAACTGGTCGTCGTACGCAATTTGCACGATGCAATCCCAAAAGATCAAGACGCACAAATCCTTATTGACTACGCAAATTGCCCCATCCCTGAAGCTTGTGTGGTGATTACCTCTGACAAGGTAGATCGCAAAAGAAAATTATTTAAAACCCTAACGAAGCTGAACACTGCAGTCGCCTGCGAAGCTCCCAAAGAAAACGAGTTGGCAAGTTGGCTCCGGAATCGGGCAAATGAAAAAGGGTATGCGTTAACCCCTGATGCAGCACGTTCTCTAATCAACCGAGTAGGTGCCCGACCGGGAATTCTGGCCAAAGAATTGGAAAAAACTCTTCTTTATGCAGGAAAAAATAAATCTGTGTCGGAAAAGGATGTAGCTGAAGTTGTGGGAGAAACCAAGTTGGAAAATGTTTTTGCCCTTACCGATGCATTGAAGACAAAAAACCCGGAAAAAGCTCTTCAACTACTCAATAACCAGATCGACCACGGAGAAGAGCCTATTAAAATCCTGGGTACCATAACCTGGCAACTTAGAATGATCTGGGAAGTAAAACATTACCAGCAAAAAAACCTGCCATCCGGCCAGATTGCTAAAGCAATGGGAGCCAATCCTTATGTGGTCGAAAAAGCCTTGCAACACACTCGTCGATTCAGTATGCAACAACTGCGCAATGGGTATTTGGAGCTGGTAAAAACAGATAGAAGTCTGAAGTCCACCTCAATGGATCCTATAGCGTTAATGCAAACGCTGATCCTTAACCTCTGCTACCAGCGTACCGCTGGATGAGACGACCCATCGTTTTATCTAATTAACCGGAAGTATAGTATCTCACTGGCTTTTGTGCCCCGGAGGGGAAAGCGGCTCTTACCAAATAGCCACCCGCACTATTAAGCAGTTCGATTGACTAAACGAGTGAGGCTGGAAATTTTTCGGGATGCGGCTCGAGAATGAAGAATACCCTTACCACCAACCTTGGCGATAACTTTCTCGGCGACCTTTAATTCTTTCTGGGCCTGCTCTTTGTTGCCTGCCTCAGCTTCAGTACGTACTTTTTTTGTTAACGTTTTGACCAAGGTACGATAACCCTTGTTCCTCTCGTTTCTTTTTTCATTTTGCCGATTACGCTTCAGTGCTGATTTATGATTAGCCAAAAACTATTCCTTTATATTGGGCGTTTAATACACATCGCCTCTAAACGGGCGACAGACAATAGCGGATTGATTTTTATACTGTATTCCTACTTCATTGTCAAGTTTCAGTCGGAAAAGTCCAAATTCCCAGGGAAGATGGATTATCCACCCTCTGGAGGTGGCGGGAGAGAATTGAGATATTCCAGCAATCGCTTAAATTCTCGTCTGAAAACTTTATACAGCTGAGGTGCCTGGCTCAAGTCTTTATTTCGACCAGCCCGTTCCAAGTGGAGAGCGGCTTCTCGGACCGGTCCCGCACAGATATTGGAAGATGCCCCTTTTAGCGCATGTGCCCTTTCTTCTACCTCATGGGCATCGCCTGCCTCCAAGGCAAATAGCAGTTGCCGAGAATGCTCGGCCGCGTCTTCAAGATACGCCGCTACAATTTCGAGGAAAAGCTCTTCATCATCGTCGCAGAGTTCTAAAGCGGCCTGTTTATTCAAAACAGGTTCCTGCTCACCCGGCATTGTCTTGATCCAGCAAAGCTTGAATTTTTCCTATCAAGCGCTTGATATCCACCGGCTTAGTATCATAGTCATCACAACCGGCCTTGATGGCCTTATCCCGGTCAGTAGTCATCGCATGTGCCGAAAGGCCTAAAACTGGAATGGGCTGGGTTTCAGGATTATCTTTCAATGCGCGAACGGCTTCCCATCCATCCATCACTGGCAAACTCATATCCATGAGAATCAGACTGGGCGATTCGGAACTAGCCTTATTCACGCCTTCTTGACCGTCCACGGCAATGACTACCTCAAAGCCTTTACGCTCTAAGCGCCGGGATAGCATGTCCCGATTCATTTCATTATCTTCAACGAGAAGGATTTTGGTCATTTAAAAACTTTGATATCCCGTCTGTTAGGTTAAAAATCCTCTAAGATCAGAACACTGATTTTTTGAAGGATATTATAGGAAATTTCGCAGGCTTTGTCATGCCAGAGTTTATAATATCCTGCCCATGAACCCGATACAAGCCCCATCTAAAAACCTGACGGGGTGTCCAATTTGAAAGATAATAGGGAGGAAATGCTCCACTCTCTCCAATATTGGGTGAGCCGGCCCTAACATTCTCTATGGGAAAAGAACAACCGGTGACCAGAAAAGGCAAATTGCCTTTTTAAATAGCTCAATTTCCTGAGAACCTTCCGGTTTTTTTAAGTAGCTATTGGCACCATTTTCATAGGCATGCAAAATGTCTGTGGAAGAGGAGGAGGTCGTTAACATAATGGTAGGAAGCTTTTTCAAACTGGGCTCTTCTTTGATAATTTTTGCTACCTCCAACCCATTTTTTTTTGGAATTCTGATATCCAGAAAAATCAGGTCCGGATTAGGGTATAGGTCTTTATCCTCATATTTCCCTCTTTGGAACAAATAATCCAACGCTTGGTCTCCATCCTTCACCCATTGAACCGAAACTTTTTTACTACAGCTCTTCACGGTATCTTCTATAAACTCAAAATCATCAGCATCATCTTCCACCACTAACACTGATACGCTATCTTTAATGTTGGAAATGGCTTTAATCATTGGCTGTGCCTTTCTTGTAGTTTTATAGTAAATACCGCTCCTGCCTGATCAGGCAAGCTTTTAACTTTAATCACTCCTCCGTGGCTGACCACAACTTTTCTGCAAATGGCTAAGCCCATTCCTGTACCTTCAATCTGAGGATTGAGCCTCTCAAAGGGCTGAAAAACCAAGTCTGCATATTCATCCTTGATACCAATGCCATTGTCCTCTAGGACAATACTTATAAAACCCTCATCTTCTAATGTGGAAGAAATGTTTACTACCGGAGGAACTTTTTCCTGTCGATATTTGAGAGAATTGGAAATGAGATTTTGTAATAACTGAACCATTTGGGTCTTATTGGCTTCAATGATCGGTAACGGCTCGGAATGAATCTCACCCTTTGCTTCCATTACCTCAAACGACAAATTAGCCAAAACCTCAGACAGAACATCGTTCAAGTTGACTCTTTCGAAAGTACTGGAATGGCCCGCTAATCTGGAGTACTCCAGGATATCGTCCATCAACAATCTCATCCTCTTGCCAGAATTAATAATTTTATCCAGCACGAATTTTTCATTTTCAGAAAAATGGGTATCGTTTTCGAGCAGCGATCCGGCAAAGTTAATGATCTTTCTGACCGGGGCCATCAAATCGTGCGAGGCAATGGTTGCGAAATTTTCCAAGTCCTGATTACTTTGTCTCAACTCCGCCAATTTAATATTCAGATAGGCATGCGTTTTATGTTGCTCTGCATGGGCTTCTTTCAATTCGGCCTCATCCTGCTCAATTTGCCAATTACGCTTTAGCAATTCTTGATTGGCATCATTCAATTCTTGTAGCTTAATATTCAGAGCATTTTCGAGTTTTTTACTCTCAGTAACGTTTTCCCAATTAACCACATAAGCTTCTAACACGCCTGTTTCATCGTAAACGGCATTAACAACAGTTCTTAAAATCACATCTCCAAATACAAAGTCCGCCTTATGAGGAAGAGCCAATGGGTTTTTTAAAATGGCTTCCACTTTTTTAGGGTCCCTGTGAAACCTGTGGATGGACCCACCTTGAAAAGCATCGACATTTAACTGAAACACTTCCTGAATTTCTGGTTCAATCGCTTCCAGGGTTTTCTTGGCGTGTGTATTCATATAAATAAGATTAAAATCCTTATCCGCAACAAAAACATTGGCCTGTAAATGTTCAATACAGGATTGCAGGTCGATAGGGGTCTTAATCAATGTCTAATCCTCCCTCACACATAAGTAAAGCCCTTCACCTAAATTTAAATCTCTCCAAAATTGCAAAAGCTAAACAAGGGCTGTATGAATTTTTAAGCAAGCATTATAATATATTATTTACAAATGGATACAGATATCCGTTTTTTTCAATGGTTTTTCAGTTATCCAAAATTTTCCGAAAATATGTTTTTTTTAAGTTTAGGCCCTATTTTGAAAGCCCCCGCTTGAACAAAACGATTGACGGATTAAACCTAACAATCTACTAATATTTATCATCTATCTTTCCCTCTACCTTTTTATAGTAAAAAGCTTAAGAAGCGAATACCTCCTAAAGAGTAAAATGAATTATTTAGTTACGATATTTTCGATCTTTATCTTTTTCCCAAACCATTCCGGGGCCGACTCCTGTAATTTGCCCTGTGGCATAGCACCTGGGTTTAATTTTACCGATCCCTATACCCTGTCCTCCGGGAATAACCTTCTGAAAGATTGGCCTCCTAAAGATGAATCCGGAAATATCAATGCGGTAATAGAAATTCCAGCCGGGAGAACGGAAAAGTGGGAAGTGGACAAGGCAGAAGGAAACTTAAAGTGGGATTTTAAAAAAGGCCGCCCTCGGGTTTTAAAATATATCGGGTACCCCGGAAATTATGGAATGGTTCCACAGACTTTGTTGTCGAAAGAGTCGGGAGGAGATGGCGACCCTTTGGACATTATCCTCCTTGGTCCGCCCATTGATCGCGGGGAAGTTGCGACAGCAAAACTAATTGGCGTGTTAAAACTTGAGGATGATGGAGAGCAGGACGACAAATTGATTGCTATTCAGTTTAACTCCCCCCTTAAAAAAGCCGATTCCATTGAAGAACTGGACGAACGTTTCCCCGGAATCAGCCGAATCATGGAGCTATGGTTTACCAACTATAAGGGGAACGGCGAAATGGAATCCAAAGGATTTGGTGACCTTGAGGAAGCTGAAAAAATATTGAACAAAGCTTCTATGCAATACCAAAAATCTTTATCTAACAAATAATCAGCCCCCCTATACAACCTTAATACTTGAGCTGACCCCTGCCAACCGGTATGATCCCGTGCTATGACTTCCGAAATAAAATCGGCGTATCTTGCGGCGGAGGGCCTGACAGAACCCCTATTAGATGAACTGGATGGGGTGATTGCTGTTCATGATCGGCTCATTCTCTCCAGCAAACCTTTCATAGATGCTCATTGGGCGCAGAATATCTGGCGCACTCCGCAGATCGTTCATATCGACTCCATCAATGACGCCGCAAAAAAACTGAAAGCCATTCAGCGCAATTGGTGCCTGTACTCCTACCAGTTGCATCGCCGGGCAAAGCTCATTGAAGAAAATTTAAACACAAACCAGAAAAAACCAATTATTTTTCCCTCCCTTTTATCGCCAGCCCCGCCAGGGAGCTTCGCCTTGCTGGATGAAAACACCTTGCTCGCATCGACAGAGTGTTCAAGTCCATTCCCGAACGGTGAAGCGCATTTTGTTGAAGACAAGGAGGGTCCGCCTAACCGCGCATACCTAAAACTTTATGAATCCCTGACTTTGGCAGGCACCAGACCGCAGCCTGGGGAATTCTGTATTGATGTAGGGGGTAGCCCGGGAGGATGGGCCTGGGTGATTCACCAATGTGGCGCTGAGGTTTTAAGCATCGACCGTTCTCCACTTTCTCCATCGGTCGCTAATCTGCAAGGAGTCTCGTTCCAGAAACGCGATGCTTTTTCCTTACTGCCTGAAGACTTTGAGCAAGAAGGTAAGACGGTCGATTGGTTATTTTCAGATTTAATCTGTTACCCGGAAAAACTTTATGAGTGGATCCTGAAATGGGTAGAGTCGGGGAAATGTAAAAACTTTATCTGCACCCTTAAATTCAAAGGCAAGCCAGATCGTTCGATCATTGACCAATTTGCCTCCATTCCCAACAGCAAGGTCCAGCATTTGTTCCACAACAAAAACGAACTGACATGGTTCAAGCTGAGTCAGCCAGCCGGGTCAGGCCTTTAGCCGCACTCAGGATATCTGTTTTTCCCAATTGTTCTGCCAACGATACCGATTCATCCAGGCAGGGTTTTAGTTCACCCAAATTTCCAGTGATGAGATAAAGTGCGGAGGAAGAAAACAAGGGTTGCAAAATTTTTAAGGAGTCCTGAAGCTCCCGCCCCATCCGCACCCTATTCTTTAAAGTGTCTATGCCTCGGTCCAACGCTCCATACAAGGAAGTAAAGCGTTTATCCCTAATTTTTTCTCCATTGTGCGCGTCTTTTAAAATTTCCAAAGCTTTCTCCCAATCACATTTTCTCCAGAAAGTGATACCCACTATTGAGAGAATGGCATAAATGCCCTGTTTGTCATCGATCTCCTTGAATAATTTCAACGCTTCTTCAAAATGGTTGAGGGCTTTTTGCAATTGCGCTTTTTCCCAGAAAGCAGTTCCCAATGCGGTTTTTACCACAGCACGCAAACTCGTATCCTCCTCCACATCGGGCAATATCTTATTCAGACAAGCAATCGCAGCCTCGTATTTTCTTACCTGCTGACAGGCATTCGCATATTCCACCGCCTTTTCTACCGTCTCAAACTTATCGCCTTTTGAACGAACGGCTTCCAGGTTTTCTTGCAGTTGCGCTAAATTCATTTTGTCCTTACATTTAATAGAGAACTTTTTGGCCTACTCTTCATCTAACTATTGTCGGTTGTAAGATGCAAAAAATCGAAAAGCGAATTTAATTATTTAACCTGACAAAGGATACATCCAAAATGTTTAAAGAAATTAATGCCCACAAGGTTCAGGAGATGGTTGAAGAAGAATCTGTGAATGTGGTCGATATCCGCGATCCAGGGTCCTATTCCGCTGGTCACATTCCCAATGCCATATCTCTCAACGACAGCAATGTTAAAGACTTCATCGAAAAGACCGACAAGGAAAAACCGTTGGTCGTTTGTTGCTACCACGGTATCTCCAGCCGCGGTGCCGCCGAATACCTCTCGGAGAATGGATTTAAAGAGGTCTATAGTATGACTGGCGGATTCGAAGCCTGGCCCGACTAACCCACTTACGTGGGAGGCAGACAGCATCAATCCACCAAGCCATGCTCTTTGCTAGCCAGATAAATTGTTGCTATTTTCCTTCTTCTGGCAGGAAGCCTTTATCCCTATAACGCTGCAGGGCATCCGGGCAATTGCAGGTACGTTCGATTCCTTGCAAACTTTCAAATACCGTGCGGATTAACTCAGGAAATTTTTGTATCGCCGCATCGACTTGCTTTCGTTCTTCTTCTGTTTGCATGCCTTCAAACAATTCGCCTTTCTTGAACTCTCTGGGTTTTACCCCCTCAGCATAATTTGTCAGATAGCAAAACGGCGTGTAGCACATTTCCATTTCACGGGCGAGAAAAGCTTCCGGAGCAAGGGTCATACCGACTAGATCGGCACCCAGAATACGAAGTTTTCTGATTTCCGCCGGGGTTTCCAAACGCGGCCCTTCGGTACATGCATAGACAGCCTCTTCATGATGAGGCAGTTCACTCGCGTGCAGGGTATCGTGCAAGGCAGTAGCAATCTGCGGACAAAAAGGTTGATTCTGGCGGATGAACCCTATTCCCGTATCTTTAAAAAAGGTGGTTTCTCGATTACGGGTTTCATCAAGGATATCATGCGGTATCACAAAATCTCCCGGCCTGAAGGCTGTATTAATAATTCCCGGGCCAGACCAGGAAATGATCCGTTCGACCCCGCATTGTTTTAGAGCATGGATGTTAGCCCGGTAATTAACAAAAGGAGCAGTGAGGGAATAATCCGTTTCTCCATGGCGGGATAAAAATAAAAATTCCTGGCTTGTAAAACTAAAACGGTGAATGGGAGCACTTTTACCATAAGGAGTGTCTAAAACCTCACAGTCCTTTTCCTGGCCCAGAGCCTGCCCGGTGAGAAGATGATAGGCTCCACTGCCACCAATCACTGCAATGGGAACCTTGAACGGGTCAGTCATTAGCTTTAGTCGAGATAGGTTTCGATATCACCAACATAATTGGCGGCTGATTCGCGGATGCCGCGAATTTCTTCATCGGTCAATTCACGCTTTACTTTCGCAGGCGAACCCAGCACCAGACTTTTTGGTGGAATCTTCGTGTTCGGGGTGACCAATGAACCCGCGCCTACAATGGACTGACCCCCCACTTCCGAACCATCCATAATAATTGCACCCATGCCAATGAGGCACTGCGAGCCAATGGTGCAGGCATGCAGAGTAACATTATGGCCCACCGTCACTTCATCTCCAATAATCAAGGGGAGGGTTTTTCGTGCCACATGTAAAACACAGCCATCCTGAATATTGGTGCGCTTGCCAATACGGATATGATTCACATCGCCTCGAATCACAGCATTGAACCATACGCTGCTTTCTTCACCAATATGTACATCACCGATGACCTGCGCACTCTCTACTACCAGAGAAGAATCGTCAATCTTCGGCTTTTCGCCTTTAAAAGAGTGAATCATATTTAATCCTTTAGAAAAAGCGGAGAGTTTCCGCTGATAAACAACCGTCTCGTTGAGTCCCTGTGGGGCTAATGTACCGTCTTTTTGATTTTAATGTCTATCATAAAAAAAGGATAATGTAGATTAACAATTTTTTTCTCTCACCACATCACGGATAGCCAGATAGCTTTTTTCTGCCAGAATATATCGCTCTAAGTCCGCAGGAATTTCTGGCAACACCGAGACAGTCGCTTTAAGCCGGACTGTTTTCAGCAAAGTAACAATATGGCTTAAAAAGCTTTCTCCATAAAATGCAATTGTTGGTTGGTGCCCATCATGATAGTGAATAGCCACAGGCACCACCTGCTTGCCTGCAAGAACCGCCGATTCGAAAACCGCAGACTTGAAAGGAACTACATCGGCTCCATCAGTGGCTTGAGCTTCTGGAAAAAGGATTACAGAATGGTCAGCGTTTAACCTCTCCTCAATTTCACGAATGATGGCTTTCACCTGATGGCGTTTACTCCTGTCAGCAAATATTGTCATTCCCAATCGAGCCAGCCAGTTGAATAAAGGCCAGTCGGCAATTTCGGCTTTTGAGACGAAAAAACCTTTAAAACACGCCCCCAAAATAAAAATATCTGGCGAGCCCACATGGTTGGCAACAATCAGTGAACCTGGTTTTGCATGGAGGTCTCCCTCAATGTGGATTTGGATATTTAAAACCATGCAGGTCACCCGGGCCCACCATTGTGTAAAATAAGTAATCCACTTCGATAGCCATAAGGGTGACATAAAAAATAAAATATGACCAAAGGCTCCGATGGCAACAAACACCACAAATACCACGATGTAAGCCCCTACTCGGATGACTGCAAGGCAATACCCCATAAAAATTTCCCGGAAAAACTAATATTCTCTATTTTTAATGCCAACACTTCTTGAATGCAGGACAAAAAATCCTAAAAAAAATCTTTTGATTTTTTTATGATCCTTAGCATATCAGAAACGATCAGGCGTTTGAGGTTGCCACATAAGGAGATCACCACGGAACCCAGCCCGATTTTTCCTGCAGGGACTACATCCAGCGCCAATAACATTTCATTTGCAACATAGGACCAGGCAATATGACTTTTCCACATGCTGAAATGAATTTTATCCATCCCGCTGTAGGCCCCCAACCCACTCAGCAAATGCACCCCTTCATTCTGATCTGATTTTTCCTGAAGATACTGATTCACTCTTTTTACTGATGAATCGGCCTGATCATATGTCACCAGGCTTTTTGGATAAAAAATGGCCTTCAATAATCTGAAGGATGTCTTTCCCAAATCCTTAGACACGTCCACATGGATAGAGGTCACAAATACTTCTGCATTCCACCGTAATGCTTTTTCAATAAGAGTATCCAAACAATCAATAAGAGAAGTTTCAGAGACTCCATACATAATATCATTGCCGATATCGGTGATAAGTACTGCAACCCGTCCACCCTGTTGGACATGATCTTCTGTAAACTGCATGATTCTGCATTCACCAATTGGAGTATATGTAAAATTTAACAGCCCTCCTCTAACGCAATAACCCCGACCCGGTCCTTGCGCCGTTATACATTGCACAGAACTCTGAGAAATGCTTTGGGAGATATGCCCAGTCAATGCCGAATAACCCCTCGACAGGTTGCTGGCACCAAGTAAGACAAAAAGAAAATCGGGGTCGGAATGTTCGCCTTGCATAAGGCTAAAGGGAAGACCGGAAACGGTCTGGCAGACCAAATATAGATGCCCGGTTTTGCAATTTCTTGCGCAGGTCCTGATAGAAATCTACCGTCTTCTGCATATTCAGAGCTTTTACATGTCCCCGCCGTTTGAGGAATTTGGCGCGAGAAGAATAACCCTTGATGATTGAGTCATAATGTTCAAACCGGCCTTGCCACCAGTTTCCCGACTTTCCATCCCACGCCTGCTCGCCTTTAACCCGCGAAGGCTTCAAAGTGAGACGTTTATTGGTACGGTCAATTTCAAATCGGAAGTCTCCCAGAAAGCTCATTCCCAGTAGGCCATCAATATCCTTAATATGGCTGTTGATGGACGCTTCAACCAACCTGGTTTGTGCTTTACCAATGGTAACCGTATCAAGCGCGACCAACGGCATCCACTCTTCCCCGCCCGCTGTGTTGAAAGGCAATTGAGGAGAATCCCCGAACTGTGAAATTCCCAATTTACGGCCAATCTCTTCGGTCAAGGTAATGAGGGAGGCACCCGTATCCAACATTAGCCGAGCCTTGACCCGACCATTGAGAACTGTATCGACTAAAAAATTTCCTCCACTTACGGGAATAAGGGGGATCTGAATTTCCTCGTTTCGTGCAAAAGACCCCGGAAGCTCTAAAGGGACAGAAGGGGTTGGTGTAGTACGATGTGCGCCTCGAGCCTCGCGATGCTGGCGGACGCCCTTTTCGCTCTGGCGATATTGTTTGGGAATCTTGGAAATGTCATCGGTAAAGTGGAGGGCACCCGCGTCATCCCGGTAAGAAAAAACTCCTGCGAATGTACCGACAATCTGTGTCGTGCAGCAAATAACAAAAAGAACCAGAGTAAACCGGAGTACAAGGAAAATCCTATTCAATTTCAATCGGGCTGACATAGACTTCACGGGGCTTGCCTCCATCAGATGGACCTACCACCCCTTCTCGCTCCATGGTTTCAATGATTCGTGCAGCCCTATTATAGCCTATTCTCAAACGCCGCTGAATATAAGATATAGAAGCCTGTCTGTCTTTAGCAACGATAGCAAGGGCTTCATCATATTTTTCATCGAACTCCTCCTCCTCTTCCCCTCCACTTTTATCTTCCAAAACGACTGAATCGAAAATATCTTCCTGATAATGTGGTTTAGCCTGCTTTTTGATGAAATCTACAATTCTCTGTATTTCATCATCGCTGACCATCACCCCATGCAGCCGAAGAAGTTTAGAGGTCCCAGGAGGCAGAAATAACATATCCCCTTTACCAAGAAGTTTGTCGGCACCCATGGCATCCAGGATAGTTCGCGAATCTACTCTGGAAGTAACTTTATAAGACATGCGCGTAGGGAAATTAGCCTTAATGATTCCCGTCAAGACATCCACCGAAGGACGCTGCGTGGCAACAATAAGATGAATGCCTGCGGCCCGCGCCATCTGCGCCAACCGGGTCAGCGAGTCCTCAACACCTTTTGAAGCTACCATCATTAGGTCAGCCAACTCATCAATAAGGATAACAACATAAGGGAGCTTGGCAGGAGGTTCCGGTATCATCGAATCATCCTCTTCTTCATCATCCTCATCCTTTATCGGTTGGATTCCTTTATTAGCTTTTTCTCGTTTTTTCAGCTCCACTTCATATTCTTTTTGAAGTTTCTCTGCCAGCTCGTTGAAACCGTTAATATTACGCACACCACATTCAGCCATCATTTTGTAACGTGATTCCATTTCGTTAACCGCCCACTGGAGTGCGGCGGCGGCTTTTTTAGGATTGGTGACTACCGGAGAAATCAAATGCGGAATACCATCATAAATCGACAACTCCAGCATCTTCGGATCAATCATTATCATTTTGACCTCATCCGGCGTGGCGTTCAATAGGATGCTGCAGATCATGGCGTTGAGTCCTACACTCTTGCCCGAGCCTGTCGAACCCGCCATAAGCAGGTGAGGAGTAGTCGCCAGGTCTTGCACCGCCGGTTCCCCGGTAATATCTTTTCCAATTACCAGAGTGAGATTGGACTGGGACTCCTGAAACACATCTGAAGTCATCACATCTTTAAAATAGATCGTCTCGCGCCGCAAGTTGGGAATCTCAATACCAACCACCGGTTTACCCGGTACTGGTGCCAGAATTCGGAGTCCCACACATCTCATAGCCAGCGACAAGTCATCCGCCAGAGATACGATTCGGCTAACCTTGATTCCGGGTGCCGGCTCATATTCAAATAAAGTAATGACAGGCCCTGGCAGAACCTGGACCACCCGCCCTTCAATACCAAAATCCAATAATTTTTTTTCCAGAATGGCACTGCTGGCAAGAATTTCTTCCCGGGCTTTATCTGTCTGCACTCCCTCAGTAGGGGGAGGGTCTACCAACAAAGAAAGCGGAGGAACCTGATATTTGCCAGACGAACTCATGAAAGCAAAATGATCCTGAACAACAAATTCCTCTTTCACTTCCTTTTTCTTTTTATCTGATTTGTCAGCAGGCGCCAGCTCAGGCCGAGTGCGCGTTATAATCACGGGTTCCACAGCCAACTTCCTGATTTTCCGCGACTCCTCTCTCACCGTTTGAAATTTTTGGATCAAAGATTTAGTAGTCGTCAAAGCTTGCAAAAATAAATTTTTTATTCCACTCAATCCCAGCATCAACCCCGCGCCCAAAGCTTTAAATATTTTCCCAACTCCTTCGACCAGCGCATTGACAGGAATACGTGTCATCACCAAAAAGGCCACGAGCAATAAAGTAATCAGGGTTAACACCGCTCCGGAAGCATTCAACCAGACCACAAGAAATCCACCCAGACCATGACCCACCAACCCTCCCACCGGAGCCGAAGTACCAAAAAATGGATCAACCTTGAATTGAATTGCTAACAGGGAGCACAGTCCTATCAAAAATAAAATTCCCGAACCTAAAATAAGCGGCCAGTTGTGGAAATCTTTTCCCCGAATAAGAGCCCACCCTAAAAATGCGGTGATCACTGGAAAGAAAAAAGAACCACTGCCAAAAACACGGGCCAGTCCATCGGAAAAATAAGCACCGACCATGCCAGTGGAATTTGCCACATCCCCACCCGCAGTATTTTTATAGAAGGATGGATCGTCAGCTGAAAAAGTCATTAGCGCCATAAAGCTAAATACCGTGAAGGCAAGCGCAACCACTCCAAAAAAGTCTCGGATCAATATAGGTACTGTTTTTTCTTCACTCATGGGTCACAATTCTCGGGTTGGTTTGAGTTATTAAACTATGGACGGTGGTCTGAAAGACCGTATCCTGTTTCCAATTCGTATCATCGGGTTCCGGGTGGTCGAGGTTAAAATGCAAACCGCGACTTTCTTTACGGATCATCGCTCCCTGAATGATCAACTGCGCCGTGATGGCGATGTTTCTCAGTTCCAGAGTGTTTTTAGTAATTTTAAAGTTCCAGTAATATTCCTGAATTTCTTCCAACAGAAGTTGAATTCTGCGCTCCGCCCGTTTAAGACGTTTGGTGGATCGAACAATGCCGACATAATTCCACATCAATCGGCGGATTTCGTCCCAGTTGTGTGACACCACGACCGATTCGTCACTGTCTACTGCGCTTCCAGGATCCCATTCCGGAATTCGATGGGCCTGGCTCACCCTCTTACTGCTAGAATCCTTAAACAAGGCAACCGCCTTCTCCACCGCTCGGTGCGAAAGCACCAGCCCTTCCAAAAGCGAGTTGGAAGCAAGGCGATTTGCACCATGTAAACCGGAGAAACACACCTCTCCGCTGGCAAAAAGCCTTTTGATATTTGTCTGACCATTAACGTCCACCACCAGCCCACCACACATATAGTGTGCCGCAGGAACAACGGGGACAGGTTCTTTCGACATGTCAAAACCAAACTTCAGACAGGTTTTATAAATATTTGGGAAGCGTTCACGAATGCGATAACCCTCAAGATGTGTTGCATCCAGCAGGACGTAGTCGTCACCGCTTTTTTTCATTTCGTAGTCGATAGCCCGCGCCACCACATCACGAGGGGCCAGGCAACCTAAGGAATGGTAGTTCTCCATAAACGTCTCGCCGTTTTGCAGACGCAGGATTCCGCCTTCACCCCTTACTGTTTCCGAAATTAGAAAAGACTTCGCTTTCGGGTGAAAAAGGCAAGTCGGATGGAACTGGAAAAACTCCATATTGGCGATTTTCGCTCCGGCTCGGTAAGCCACCGCAATGCCATCACCGGTCGCCGTATCTGGATTGGATGTATAGAGATAAACTTTGCCTGCACCGCCCGTCGCCATGAGAATGACCCGGCCTTCAATCGTCTCCACCTTTTGGGTCTGGTGATCCAGGACGTACAATCCTAACGCCTCGTCCTTATCGCTTCCTGGCTGAATATTCTCCTCAAGACGAGCCCGAGTGATAAGGTCAATAGCCATATGATGTTCAAAAATTTCTATATTATCTTGAGCATGGACTGCTTCAATGAGAGTGCGTTCAATTTCCCAGCCAGTGAGGTCGTTCGCATGCAGAATGCGACGTTTGGAGTGACCTGCTTCTTTTCCTAAATCAAATTCGGTTCCGCGACCACGACGGTCAAAATTAGCTCCCAGTTCGATCAACTCGCGCACTCTTGCAGGACCCTCCCCGCAGGCGATGCGCACAAAATCTTCATGGCAGAGTCCGCGCCCGGTTTCCATCGTGTCCTTGACATGCAAATCGAATGAATCGTCCTCTGCCATCACCGAGGCGATACCGCCCTGGGCATATTTGGTAGCCGATTCTTCCAAAGCATCCTTGGTGATAATACCGACCGAGCCAAATTTGCAAACCTTCAGCGCAAAAGTCAGCCCTGCCACACCAGAGCCAATAACAATGAAATCCTTTTCAATAGACATGCCTAGATTATATCGAATTACTCCTTTAATTTCAAATAGATAATAATCTCCCTTCTAAGAGAGAAGCCCTTAAATGACCTAGTGATTCTTCCTTTTGGGTTTTACTTTGTGTCTCGCGGTGACGGACTAGGAAAGTTTCATTTCAGGGCCAAGCGGGATGAGACCTTCGGAATACTGTTCGCCAAACTCCGGGAACAGGTCGGGGTGGGTGCAATGGGCAAGGATTTCCAGCGAGTCCAGAATACGCGGACCGGGGCGATTGAAGTAGGAGTTTCCATCCACCAGATAAAACCGCGTGCCTAAACGAGTTTGCCATTTCTTCCAGGGAAGTTGTGCTTTCAATTGTTCCAGTTCTTTTACTGTCTGGTCCAGTTTATAGCCGCAGGGTTTTACCACCACCACGTCAGGCTCTATCTTTTCCAGATCTTCACGGCTGACTACCGGCGCAGGCTCCCCGCTCTCTGCAATGCATACCTGTCCCCCGGCAATATGGATCATTTCGGGAAGCCACATACCACCAACATAAATTGGGTCGATCCATTCTATCGTCAACACCTTCGGCCTTTGTTGGGCCCAATCGGCAAGACGCTCACGTACGGCTTGGATCCGCATATCAACTTCTTCCTGAAACGCATGCCCGTTGTGTTTGACTCCTAGTTTCTCAGCGGTGCTGAGAACATCGTTCCAGATATCTCCCAGCCTTTTGGGTCTGAGAGAAATTATTTTGCAATCCAACAATTCCCGGCAGGCTTCTTCCACTTGCGAGAAGGAAACGGCACAGACATCGCACAAGTCCTGCGTCACGATAAAATCCGGTTTTAAGGATTTCAACAACTCCACATCGAGGTCATATACCGACACCGCGTTTTTCATTACTTCGAGAACGGAATTATGAATCCCCCTGCTATCAAGCTTGGAGTTGGCACGGGTGGACGTAAGACGGGGAAGAGATTGAACCTTCTCCGGGTAATCGCATTCATGCGACACCCCCACCAGATTTTTCTCCAACCCGAGTTTCACCAGAATTTCTGTTGCCGAAGGCAGTAAGCTAACCAGTTTCATAGGTTCTTCTTAATGGTTTGAAAAATAAAATTAGTAACAAAATAAATGCTACGCCACTGATGGAGGCACCCATTCTTAATCCTAACGGCTCATAAAAAAACTCTACACTATGATTCCCCGGCCCTAATTTTACCCCTCGATAAAAATGATTCGCCTGGTAAATTCGTTGCGGTTTTTCGTCGACCTCCACCTTCCAACCGGGAAACCAGGTATCAAGCAAAACCAGAAACCCTTCTTCGTTTTGTTTGGTTTTAATCTTGACTCGGTTCGGGCTATATTCGATCTCCTCAATCTGACCAGAGAACTGCTTGCCTGCTTTCATTTCGACGGACTCTGTCAACAGGACTTGCTTAAGCGGATCGAATGCCGGGTCGTAATAAGTATTAAACCAATTCGATTCCAACACCTGCCGGGATTCTCCGACCAAAAATGCGCGCGGCAGGGCATCTTCAAACACTTTCACTTTTTTAATTCCTCTTGGATACTGGGCAGAAGGCAACTGCTCGAAGTCTTCTGTTACCCAATATTTCACATTACTGCGTTTCAAAATTGTCTTTTTTATCGGGATATCAGATGATAGAAACAAGTGGTACCAGAGCAGGCTCTGATTCAGCTTCAGGGTGGCCTCTCCCTCGGCATAAGCTAAACCATAAATCGCCCCAAGGTTTGGATAGACTTGATCCCGCGTGGCCAGCTGGACACTCAGCAGATTAAAAAGAGGTTGATCGGACTGGGAAGAGGGTGTCTTCGATTCACTTTCGGGCGGATTGGAAGCAACCTTTTTTTTTCCCGGCTTATCCATCAGCATTCCACTATAAACACGGAAAGAATCGGCCGTTCCCCCCAGGCGTTTGGCCAGCGGCGGAGGATCGGTATAAAACTCCCGGTCAATCAGAGGTATTAGCATGGAGTTTTTCCCCATCAGGTCCAGCACCATCAAAAGCAAAAGAAGGCTAAAGAATCCCGACCGGTTCACCTTTTTTAAATGCAGGGCAAAAATGCCGACTGCCAGGAGCAATAAGATCATCAGGCTCTCTAGTCCAGCCCGGTTGGCATCTATTCCAAACATTAACCCGACTCCGGCCGTAGTTACAAATAGGGCAAGCAGGAGTTTTTTCATTTCCCTTTTCTCATGAGGGATCGCTTTGACAAACCTATCGAGAGACCATGCAGACAAGAACACCATCGCAAAAGCGCAAAAGAAAAAGAATTTTTGCGGGTAGCGGAACATGCTGAACACAGGAACCCAATCATAAAACAAGAAGTAGATAGGATTGGAATCGCCCAAAGCAAAAAACACTCCCGCCCCAAAAACCATTAGCCAAAATCGGATAACTTTTTGCTCCCTACTGACCAATAAACAAGCGAACAAAATAAACATTGGGACAATGCCCATATAAATGCTTTGCACGAAATAATCCATTCCGCCGCCATCCTGTTCTAGAAAATGTGTGAAGTTCTCGGGCAGGAAAAGCCCAAGCAAAGCACTTGGCTCCAATGCCCAGATGGTGCTTGCGGAGTAAGCTATGCCGGCACTGCGTCCTGTCTCTTTTAACAAATAATAGGTGGGTATCCATTGCAAAGCAGAAAGAGCCAGTGCTAGCCCCACCAATGCAAGTATAGCTAGAGTTTTATGTTTGAATCCTTTTAACCTCTCCTCATCTTTCGCCAGACAGAGCGAATGAGCATAAACCAGTAAGACAGAAAAAATCGCGTTTTCCGGCCCACCCCCTAACACCTGAAAAACCAGGAAAGCCACCGCACCACAGAAATATTTCATCCGGGCTTCAGCCATAAATTTCTGCCACACCATAAGAATTAACGGAAACCATATGGCTGACTGAAACTGGTTATAGACCGAGGCCAGTGATAAAAAATATCCTCCCAGCAGAGCAGTCAGCGATGCACAAAGAGACGCGGGAATAGATCTTTCCCAGTACCGACACAGGGCATATACCGATGTCATCAGAACTACATGGTGGAACAGAAAGTAAGTATTGAAGGCGAATGAAAAATCTTTCAATAAAAATAATAACGAAGGAGGATAGAATACTCCCGGATGCATCAAGGACATTAAAGGAATACCCTGCAATAGATTGGGGTACCAGTAGGGCCATTCTCCTTCCGCCCATACTCGGGCGAGGGCTAATTTCATGGGGTAGGCAAAATGATGGATGTCCCGAAAAAAGAAAGTCTTCCCTTCAAACAGGACCGGGTAGAAAAACAGGGTAAAGACAAACAGGAGAAAACAGGTTGGCAACAAGGGCATCCCATAACGAGACAGGATGTTATTCTTCAATTTGTATTCCCGAAACAAAAAAAACCATTCTCATTCAACCTTTGAGATGCTTGTTGTTTTCCATATCAAACCACATGGCAAAAAGTAAAAACTGCAAGCCGGACATCACCAGAAAAACCGAGAACAACGCACTAGTGGTTGAAACCGGTCCCGAAAAAATTCGGTACAGGAAAAGATAAAACCCCGTAAACGCACCGGCGGGAAAAGCGATCAAGCCCAGGGTGTAGAAAAATACCAGCGGATGAAAATCGCGGATCACGTATTTCTCAACAAGCCTGCGAAAAAAACAGTTGACCAATAATCTTGAGATGGTGATGACCACACGCGAAATGCGTATTTCGGAAACCTCTCCTATATTGTAAACAGGGCGAACCGGAACATCGCGCACAGAACAATCTACAATATTCAGCTTAACCAACAAGTCATTGGGCATGCCATATCGGGGATAGATGTTTTCCAGATCCACCAACTCCATCGCCCTTTTTGATATCGCGGTGTACCCGCATTGAGTGTCCGCCACATGCCAGTAGCCACTGGCAATCTTAGTTAGCAAAGATAAAATACTGTTACCGATATACCGGTGACGGGGAATGATGTCCCAGGCTTTTCCCTGAAACAGGCGGTTACCCTTGGCATAGTCCACCCCTTCCAGGGCCACAGGTCGTATGAGATTTTCAAGGTCTGCCGGATCCATTTGAGCGTCCCCAGCCATGACCACCGCAATATCGACATCATTTTCCAAGCTCGCTTTATAGCCGGTGCAAATCGCCGCTCCCACCCCTTGGTTTTTGTCATGGCGAATCAAAACAATTCGAGAATCGGCTTCCATTCTTTCATGCACTTTATCTGATGTGGCATCCTGGCTATGATCATCGATAACAAAAATATGATCGATCCAGTCAGGAAGAGTCTGGAGCATCTTCTGAATCAATTTTTGCTCATTATGAGCGGGAACCACTACTGAAATCACTTTATCTTTATGCATTTTTGGCTCCCTTAAAAAGACCCCAGTTGTTGAAGTCGTTCTCGTACCTGCTTTAATTCTCCAAGCGTTGCAACCCTTGCCTGCGCCTCCACTAAAGACCGCTTAGCTTTTTCCGGGTTCCCCAAAGCTATCCAGATATCTGCCGATTCAAAATAAGGGCGAAATGCTTCTTGTTTTTTTTCCGCAGCGATCCTAAAAGAATTGAGGGATTTTTCCCACTCACCTTCTTTACTTAGCAAGAGTCCTTCTGCTAAATAAGTTTCAAAATTTTCAGGAAAAAATTTTCTCATTGTTTTCAGTTTCGTCCGGGCCTCTTCCAGTTTTCCATCCAAGGTCAAGTTATCCACTACTTTTAAATACCAGTCAACTCCACCCTGGCCGAGGAACTCACGCATAACTATGAGAACTTCCATCTCCTCCTTATAGTAGCCTGCCGAATGAAAATATGCGGCAAAAGAAGGGATAAAATAGGAAACCTTTAGGATCCACCTGGATTCATTCTGAATGCCAGGCACAGCCAGTTCTTCTTCCAGCCATTGCTTAAATTCCCCAAATCCTTTACCAGGATTTATGGGTTTGCTCACAGGATTTTCATCTTGAGGGCGGTAGCGCAGTAATAGGTTCTTGTCTGGGACTAACCTTTCTGCCAAGGAAAACTCGCGCAGAAAAGACAAGTTTTGTTCGATCAGCAAAGGCCGTTCCCTGGCATTTTGGTCGAAAAACTCGGTCATATATAAATACGATTCTTCTCGGGAACCAAATCGATGGCTTTCCGGGCTCGGTAGTTTGAGATCAGGGTACCTTTTTTGTGTCATATAAAAAGGAGGATAGGAATCCAGGAAATCCCAGGCTTTCATAAAAGTGACATCATCCCTGAGTCTCATCACATCCTGATGATAAGCCGAATTGAACCAGGAAATTCCCGCCACAAAAATACTGTTATCGTCCAACGAAAGAATCATGCGTTGCAATAATGACTGAGCAAAATAATTTCCAGAACGGTCGACTTTGCCGTAGTTGGCGGAAGACAGCCACACCACGAATCCCACAAGAACGAGAGTAACTAATACTTGTTGGTTGCCTGCCCGCCGAGACTCCTTTTGTGTATTTGGGGAATTGCTTGACCCGTTTGCTCTGGCTACCTGGTTAAGCCAGAATAAAAAAGCCGATGTCCACAAACACGCCACAATGTAGGTGGGGAAATAACTCTCCTTTTGCCATCCCACAAAAAACGATGCATTAACCGCCACAATCAGCAGAAAGAAAAGAAATAATGGGCGATTCGCCTTAAAACAGAGTAGGGCGCCAGCAAAAAACCCGACAACAATTACAGGTGTCAGTTGATTATTCAGGTCTTTGGCCAACATTCTTACAACATACAAGGTGTTTACCCCCAGCGAATTCAGACCCCTCCAAATTGTATTGGTATTATCCGTTTTTTCTGCCAGCAAATCATCGAAATGGGTTTCCGCATGTTGCCGGTCTGTGATGTGATATATAAATTCCTGAATATTTTCCGGGTTCCCCCAATCAATGGTGGGTTCAGTAAACGAGCGGATTGGTAAATACAGATAGACCGAAAATCCTATTAAAAAAACCAAACTGGAGACGAGAAGATATTTAAAACGTGCCTTGCGCTCCCAGGCAAGAAACAACAATACGATGGCAGGTAAATAGAATGCCACGGTTGCATGGTTTCCTGCGCTCAACCCATAAAAAAAAGCCGCCGCGAAGAGGAAGCGCACATCTTCATTTATATTCCACCGCAGGAGCAAATAAATAATCAAGCAAGTAAAAAAAGAATGCAGGGTATAAACTTCTGCAACAATTGAGTGATACCAGAAGGGCTCGCTGAAGGCTAGAATCAGAACAGGGAACAACCCTTCAATGATTTTAGATTCTCCTGGTCCATGCAATATTTCCAAAAATAGATTGGCTGAAAGATAAAGAAAAACCAGGGTGAGACACGCAAAAACCAGCGAAAAAAGATTGACCTTGAATGCTATTGATCCCAGAGGCAAAAACGTAAAGGCTTTGACCAATAAATTATAGGTAGGAAAACCCGCCGGATGACTTACGCCTAAAGCAAAAGTGGTGTCGATGAATTCCGGGGAATCACGAAAATCAATGGAAGGAGCAAGAGTACTTAGATAAAAACAGGCGGGAACAAGGATTAAAAAAAAATTGTCCGAATCTTTGAGTGGGATTCTGTCATCAGGGGTTTACCGAAATATTTAAAAGAAAAATCCCCACCTCCCGCCTTAGGCGGCAAGTGGGGAATTCTCATTATAAAAAATCAGACTAGCTTATATTACCAACAGAATTCATGGTAAACGTTACACTACTCGCATCCGAGGAGTGAATCGACGTTGCAGCAAAGGTTGATTCTGCTCCATTAGTGATGGCAACGGTAACATTACCTGAAGCTACCCAACCATAAGAAGCCGCCGAGGCTAGGAGTGTTGTACAAGCACTCGTACCCGCATTATCCGCCCAGTAAGCTTTGCAGGCCAAATATATGTTATGCAAGTTGCCTTTTGCATCAGATTGATAAGCTCTGTTTTTGTAAGCACTAAATTGAGGAATTGCGATAGCCGCCAAAATGCCGATAATAGCGATAACAATCAATAACTCAATAAGTGTGAAACCTTTTTCTCCTTTAACCCGCCTGAACTTAGATAACATTTTCATCTCCTCATTATGATTAACAAAATAAACTTGGGATAGACGATATTAATGACTATCCACTATCTAGAGCAAAACTCATGCCTTAAAATAATAATTATGATTATTTATTATAACCTCTTTTGTTTTAATGTGTTATAAAAAAAAATTCTCACCGTAGGGATTCAAAATCTTAAATTATTCATAAACTGACAAATATTGTCAGTTTTTATTGCCAAAAATTGTCAATTTGAAGACTTTTGCGAAATGTTGCTATTTCATTATATCTTGCGCTATCCAATGGTTTATGAAACGATTTAATGACTATGACTGACGAATTAAAACGTGTAGGTGTGCTGGGGGGAACATTTGATCCCATTCATAATGGGCATTTGGGCTTGGCCGCCGAGACAATGCAACTATTTGATTTACAAAAAGTTTTGTTTATTCCTGTCAATCAGTCTCCCCATAAGCTCCATAATCCGCCCGCCTCTTCGAAACATCGAGTCGCCATGCTTGAACTAGCTCTGGCACAAGAAACCGCTTTTTCCATAGAATTGATGGAAATTGAAAAGGGTGGCGTTTCCTATACCATTGACACATTATCCCAGTTAAAGGAAAGACATCCCGATTGGGAGCTTTTCCTGATTCTGGGAGCCGATGCTTTTATAACAATGGATACTTGGAAAAGCTATGAGGATATATTCAAACTTTGTGATGTGCTGGTTGGCACAAGGCCCGATGTAGAAATAAAACTTCCTACTAAGCTAGGTAAAATGCTTGGGCTTAAAAATATACCGCTTGAAAAAAATAATAATTCTTTACTTGCAACTTTGAACTCTGCTACAAGGAAAACCATACGTTTATACCAAATTCCACCTCAGGATATTTCTTCCAGAGAAATCCGACAGCAGGTACAGGCTGGAAAAGAAATTAAAAAATTGTTGCCCCTTTCAGTTGATCATTATATTATGAAAAATCAATTATACCGGACTGAGTCCCCTCTAAATTTGGTTTGAATGAAAGAAAAACTAAACGCTCTTCAACAGCTTGCCGTGGATTCTGCTGCGGATAAAAAAGCTTTTGATATTCTCATTCTAGACCTGAGGAATCGCTCAGACCTTACAGATTTTTTCATGATATGCAGTGGAAACTCTAAGGTTCACGTTCAATCTATCGTTGATGCCATTCTGGAGAGATGTTACCAAACCCACAATAAACCCTCTGCGGTAGAAGGTTACTCAGGAGGTATCTGGATAGTCGTGGATCTAGGAGATTTAATTGTACATGTTTTTCATAAAGAAGCCCGCCTTCACTACGACCTCGAACGTCTATGGGGTGATGTTCCTGTTATCAAGGCAGTAGGCCAATAAAGACTCCCCCTTTTACCTGAAACTGTAACTATGAACAAAAAGAAAGCTGATAAATTTCGCTCTATATTGGAATCCATTCGGACCGAATTACTGGGAGATGTAGAAAAATCGAACCAGAATGTGAGAGCCAGTGAAACCGAACAAATGGCTGATATAAGTGATGATGCCGCTCGCACCTATAATCGGCAACTGGAAGGGGAGATTGGGAATCAAGAATGGCAAAGACTCAAGCAGGTTGACTTGGCCATCAAGAAGATTGAAGAAGGAGAATATGGTATTTGCTCTCAATGCGAAGAACCTATTCCAGAAGCCCGGTTACAAGTAGTTCCCTTTACAGAATTCTGCACCCAATGTCTGAGCGAAATGGAAAAAAACCCCAAGGCCACCGATCTCAATGACGAAGAAACTTTTGAGGAGGCTTAAACGTGTCTTTGAAGCAAATCATCATTTTTTTAGTATTCGCACTGCTCTCTATATACACCGCGTTTCTAAACCCTCATGATTCTATAATTCATATTACGCAAAGCCAATCGCTGGAGCTACCGACCGTTCTCTTGTTACTAGGGTCTATTCTTATCGGTGTTATCATTACCGTTTTTCTGTTCTGGACTTTTAATTTTAAAAACGCTCTGACTCGTTGGAAAATTGGTTTTAAAAATAACCGGGTGAAAAAAAGGAACCTCCGAGTTGAAACCCAGTTCAAAAAGGGAGAAAACTTTTTCATCTGTGGAAAGACAGATAAATCGCAAGCCCTTATTGAGAAAGTCCTCGATACTTCCCCTGAGCATGTCGGTGCCCTCAACCTGATGGGCCGAATCCTGAGCACTACCGGTAAATTTGACCAGGCAGAAATTTTTCACAAGAAAGCTCTCGCACTTGAGCCGCAAAACATTCATGCGCTCTATGACTTGGCCCACACTTATTCCAAGACCGATCGCCAAGATGAAGAAATCGCACTTCTTCAAAAAATACAGGGGATGAACCCAGGAACTGCTGGCCCCATACTGCGTCTTCGCGATATTTATTTGAAGCACAAAGACTGGAAAAAAGTTTGCGTCCTTCAGAAAAAAGTTTTGCCTCTTTTACGTGAGAACCTGGAGGAATGGAAAAAGGAACAGACAAATCTAAGCCTATACCACTTTGAGTTTGGCAAACAATGCCTGGAAAATAGTAACCAAGACGCCGCTATTTCCGCCTTCAAACAGGCTCTACGTGTCTCCGAACAATGCCTGCAGGCCTACTTGTCATTGGGAGATGCCTATTTGGAGTCTGGCAAACAAAAGCAGGCGTTGAAAACATGGAAAACTGGATATCAAAAAACTGGGAATAAATCCTGTTTGGTGCGTTCGCAAATCGCCCTCAGAGATTCCGAAAATTATCAGGAACTTTTGCACACCTATGAAGAAACCCTGGAAGCATCGGAAGAACAATCCCTGCTTGTACTTTTATTGTCTACATTCTATCTGGAGCATGGATTGGAAGATAAAGCTCGACATCTACTGGAAAACAACTCACCTGAACATCCCCTGCTTCATTCCTTATTACTGGAAAGTGCCCAGCACTCAGGAAACGGTAACCAGCAATCCCATTTCGAACTGACCCGAGACGCAGTATTCGCCCTAACTCTCTAGCGAGAGTCCCACTAGTAATAGCTTTTTCTGCTAACAACAATGCTCGCGGCTGAAAATGTTTTGTTGGAAAGCTTTAATGGACCCCTCTTTTTAAAGAGAGCTTTGCGTAAGTCGATAATATAGAAAAGCGAGATGCTTCTACCCCTCCGGGGCATGAAGGCATAGGTCAAATATCACAAGTGGGTTAGCGGTTTTTGTAGAGTTTATGACTGAGGATTTTGCTGTTTTTGGCAAAGACATGTGCCGCAACCAGCATATTTGCTTTGAGAGAGAAATACATTCCCTTTTTAGGGTATTTGGCCAAGCTGGCATTCATAGACTGAGGCACTCCATACTTTTCAATCAGGGCAGTAACCTTGACTCCTATTTTAATGCCTTCTAAAAAAATTCCCTTGAACTGAGGCAACATTTCCAAGGCCTCAACCCTATTTTTTCCGTTCAATGCATGCAAAACAATACCATGATTGGCGTATTTAATGGAAACACTGTCGAACTTGGATTCAGTACCACGCTTGGTGCTGATGGCACCAGGGGTCCCCAGCAACTTGATCGCCTCTTTCAATGGCATACCTACTTTTAGGTTCTTGCCTATAACCAGGCCTTCTGGTTTTTTCTTTTTGGCTTCGGCAGGAGCTTTGGCTGCTTTCGTTTCTTTTTTAACGGGAGCAGCTGTCTGCTTATCAGTCGGTTTCGTTTCCGCCGCCACCACGGTTTGCGTCAAACAAAAGAAAAATAAAACTGCAAACTTCAGAATGTTCACCGATATCTCCTTTCAAAATCAAAAGGCCAACGATCTACCTCTCTGGGTACGAATGGTTGCTATTATTATAACCCCAAACCTTGAAAATTAAACATTTATTTTCAACTAGTTAGGAATCTTTAGCCGATGAAGTAGAGAGTTTGTTTTTCCGGGGGTTTTACGATCGGGTATTCCTAAATATCATCCATTGAGGGAATATTTTTCCGGCGATCCCGTTTTGATTTGGTTTTTTCCTTCTGAAATTTTCGCCATTCAGACCTATCTTCTTTGGAAGGGATGGAAGATTCCTCCTCATCCCAGATATCCAGCGATTTCACCTCTACCCGAGACGATTTTTTCGATTCTTTGGTCTGGCACCGTTTGCCTTCTTCAAACTCTTTGGCGGTCAGTGCCGCTTCCATATTGAATAAATCTTTTTGTTCTTTCTTTACGCGCCGGATAGATATAGCTTCTGCACGCAGTCGAATTTCCTTAGCATTTACCAGTCCACTTTTCCAGGTAGCAGGGAATTTATCGAACCCATAAAGCGCTCCAGTCCAAGCCCCCACCAAAGCACCCAACGTTTCTGTCTCCCTCCCGTGCCCCAGGGAATGAGTGAGCGTGGAAGCAAAACTCGAGTCGGGAGGTAAAAGCACACAATGCAAAGCCAGTGGAAGCAAAGTCAGCACAAAACCTTGTGAAGGATGACGAATATCGAGTTTGGTATAGGCGTTGGCATATTCGCAGAGCCATTGCAAGAAATCCGGATCTTTAGATTTATCCGCTAAACCTTTTAAAGCTCCACTCAGGGCATTCAACTCTTTCCCATCCTCCGGGAACCTTTGCTGGTACTCCGCTTCCGCCTGCTGGCATATTTCTTCCGCCTCCCGCAAAATATCAGTAGAAGCTAGAGGAATCTCTTCAGGAGATAAAGCCAGAAACCGTGTCACTAAAAATCCCGTTAAAACTGTTCCAACAACTTCAAACCGGTTTCGGCTCATCAGCAAACAGACTTCAAAACATTGTCGAGCCAAAGTTTTTGACCATTTACCCTGAAACAAAGCCAGAGGCACAGCCAGAATAGTAAACAAAGAGGTGAAGGAATTCTGCTCAGAGACTTGCCCTTCCTCCAGATCATCCAACAGATCCACCGCCCTCCACAGACAGGTAGAGTGGTTGCGGTAAACTCCGAAATAACTTTCGGGACCCGATTTTGCCAGCTCCTGAAAATTTTTCGCCGACTCCCGTAGAAATTGCTTTTTGTTATTTAACAAGGCATCTCCTACCGCAAGGGCGCATTGGGTCGGGGCACCATACAATCCTTTCATGCGATAGGTTTTAATACCTTTGCCTAAAATCGTGCGCACATCCTTGAAGTCATCCATCGCTCCAAAAATCTGGCGGATAGCGGCTGGCTTCAACCCTTTTGCAGATCGACCCATCGCATCGCCAACGGCCATTCCAAACCAACTGCCAATTATTTTGTCTTGACTGATATTGTTCATAAACCACTAGGCGTCGGGTCAGGGTGCACGTGATATTCTTCTTCAGCTTTCAGAGGCAACGGCCTGTATAACCAAGAAACCGTCGAATTAGTCTTCATGACCTGCAAGGGTAAAATAAAGACATCCTAAATTTTGGCCGGGGAACAAAGAGGTATTAAAGGAGTGGGGTGGTTTTGCTCGGCGATGATCAAATTCGGTGTGCTTTGTCCCAGTGCTTGTTGGGCAGTGAGCCGGGCCAGGTCCGGGTGGTTGTTGGTCTCGCTCATATGCATCAATACAACGAGGTGCAACCCGGAATGCTTGACCGCTGACAATATTTCTCCGCAGGATTCGTTGGAAAGGTGCCCCACGTCACTTTTAATTCTTCTCTTGGTGACCCAGGGATAGGGCCCGGCATCCAACATTTCCACATCGTGATTGGATTCGATGAGCAGGACATCCAGGTTTTGCAATTTACTTATGACCTCTGAAGTTGCTCTTCCCAGATCAGTAGCGAGGCCCAGTCGCAACCCCTGATAATGAATAACAAAAGCCACCGATTCTTCTGCGTCATGGGGAGTGGCATAAGGTTCCACAACCAACTCGCCAAACTCAACAGGTTGGCCCGCTCGAATCGAATTAAAGCCAGGGAGTTTCCCCAAGGTAGAGCTCGCACGACTATAAGTTCCATCCGTGGTGTAAAGTTCAATTTGATGTTTTCTTAAAAGCGGACCCATACCCCGGATGTGATCGGAGTGTTCATGGGTGGCGAACACAGCGTCCAATCCCTGTAGGGACCGACCAATACTAACCATACGTTGAGAGAGTTTTTTCTCACTTAACCCCGCGTCAATCAGAATACGTTTTCCGTCCGCCTCGATATAAAGCGAATTACCACCACTTCCGCTGGACAATATAGAGAACTTCAAGTCCTTCAGCAGAGGAGCCGATGGAACTATACCTTCGTGGTCGGACAAATGCCGTTGCGCTTCTGGAATTAAATTTATGGTTTCTCTCCAAGGATGAAAAAGTAAAAAACTGCAGGCAGTGGCTACTACAATGAGTAGCGGCTGGTGGTAAGAATACTAACACAGAAACAGCCAATATTTTAATAGGCCAAAAGAATCTCAAGATGTTTTTTTTAAAACGCTTCTTCAATCATCAATCTGGGCTTTTTGCAGACCACCGCTATAATCGATGAACACGGATTTCCATTCAGTGAAAATTTCCAGCGCAGTAGTTCCTGCTTCACGATGGCCATTGCCCGTTCCCTTGGTTCCGCCAAAAGGCAGCTGCACTTCCGCTCCAATGGTAGAGGAGTTAATATAGGTGATTCCGGTATCGAGTTTTTCGATGGCCTTGAATGCACGGTTCACATCTCGGGTATAAATTGCTGATGACAATCCAAACCTGGAATCGTTGACGATATCCACGGCATTCTCCAGACTTTTGCATTCCAAAATGCTTAATACCGGACCGAATATTTCTTCCTGTGCAATTCGCATTTTCGGAGATACCCCCGCAAACAATGTGGGCTCAAAGAAAAAACCGTTCCGGCATATACCCTTTTTATATATATTTCCTCCGAACAATAATTTGGCTCCTTCTTCCACACCAATCTTGCAGTAACTCAAAATTTTCTGCCGCTGTGACTCGTTGATTATGGGACCCACATCGGTGGTTTTTTTGAGTCCATCTCCCAAGCGAAGCATTTTCGTGCGTTTAAGGAGACGACTGGTAAATTTTTTAAGGACTTTTTTATGCACAATGACACGGCTACAAGCAGTGCACCGTTGTCCGGTAGTTCCAAACGCTCCCCATACTACTCCCTCCACAGCGGAGTTAAGATCGGCATCATCCATCACGATGATGGCATTTTTTCCTCCCATTTCCAGGGAATATTGTTTCATATTCCAGGCACATTTATGCGCCACTTGCGCACCCGTATCGGTCGATCCAGTAAAAGAAACCAGGTTGACGCTGTGATGCTCGATCAGGGGTTCACCCACTTCTGTTCCCGAACCGGTGACAAAGTTCAATACACCCGGCGGCAGACCCGCCTCTTCAAATAATTTTACAAAACGATAGGCTGAAAGAGGAGTATCACTGGCAGGCTTGAACACCACCGTATTGCCACAAACCAAAGCGGGAATTAGTTTCCAGGAAGGAATAGCAATAGGAAAATTCCATGGCGTGATTGCCGCCACTACCCCCACCGGCATTCTGACCGTCATGCAAAACTTGTTATTCAATTCTGAAGGAACCGTTTCACCCAGCAGTCGCCTGCCTTCCCCTGCTGTGTAATAGGTAAGGTCGATCGCTTCCTGAACATCACCACGGGTTTCGTTGAGAATCTTTCCCATTTCACGGGTCATGTCCTGCGCCAGAGATTCTTTATGCATGGTCAATAGTTCACCCACCCGGAAAAGAATTTCACCCCGTTTGGGAGCGGGCAGGTTTCTCCATCCTTCCTGAGCCTTGACGGCGGATTTTATCGCTTTATTCAGGTCATTCGCGTTTGATTTTTGAAAACGCCCGATGATTTCTTTTTTGTTGGCAGGGTTAATATTATCGAAGGTTTCGCCACTGGAAGAAGCTACCCATTTCCCATCAATAAAATTTTTGTAGGTTTTAATTGCCATGGCTGAATCCTGTAGAAGTTAGAGAAAAACAATTAGAGCTGGGCGACCCAAAACATCTGCTCTAATCAATTTAATCCCGCTAATAAGGATTGGCAAGGAAAAGGAAAATAAAAATGATCTATTAAGTTTCTTGCCAGGAGAGGAGACTTACTTTATTACTTAAAACCGGGGCGACGATGTCGCCGTTATAGGTAATGGTTACGCCTCCTTTAGCTGAGGATTCTGTTCCATTAACGGTGGTTTGGTCATTAGTTGTTAAATTATTTCCGATAATATATCCCGTCAAGTTTGCGCCTCCTGAAATGTCAAACTGGTCCTTACAGGCGATCACGCCTGTGGTATCCTGATCCATGCCAGAAATACTGATATCATTTTCCGCAATTAAAAAAAGGTTTTGTATGTCGGGTGTATGATCAGTATCCCCAGCCCAATTTTGAATTTCTGCGCTTCCCGTCCATTTGATACTTCCCGTAGCGACCAAAGTAATCGTCCACGGGTTGCCACTAGTACCAACACTCTGGCCTGTAAAATCCTCCTGAAAATAAAAGAAAGCGTCTTCAAGGTTAGGGGTACCTGACGTTCCCCAACCCTGGGGGCCATGGGTAAATCCGTTAAAAGTTCCAGTATACGCAGTGGTCCCCCCCCCTCCGGGGGCGGGTTCAACCTCCGTGAAGGTTCCAGGAGAAGTTTGCTGGTCAATGCTGCCATCAGCGCGAAAAACATAATCGGCATACTGTAGAAAGTCCGTAGGCTCAAGGACCGGAACAAACTCTTCTGAAGCTCCGGCAGTACAATCTGAACCTCCGCAAGACCCTGTTGCGCTTGCCCCTTCGTCAACGGTGGGATTCCCGGTCTGGGTAACATCGCTATTGGAATGGACGGCGCCGCTTGTTCCGGTAATCGTCGTTGAATTTCCGTTGATATCTATATCCCCTTCCGACAGGAGGGCATACTCAGATTTAAACTGGGGTCTATAAATATACGCTTCCAAGGTGGCTGTGACTCCACTTATAGTCCCGGTCGAAGTTAGAACGACAGTGTTGTCCGCATCCGTAGTCGTAGCGGTGCCATCGGCGTTATCTGCGATAGTTACCGAATAGGTTCCGCCTCCACTACCAAGCCCGATGCTGGTAAACGTCCCGGTTGGCCAATCGGCACCACCGACCAGTTCATCATCAAAGCCATTGTTCGCTTCCCCCGGACTATCACCGCTGGCATCATAATTGAAATAGTTTAAGGCCCTGTGGATTCCCGCTTCGGCTATATGAACTGCCTGACGAGTTTTGGTATAATCTTTGGTCCGCTTGATATCCACGGAAGCGTATTTAATCGCTACCAAACTCAATACAGTCAGCACAACCATCAAGGCCAAGCCCGCAACAAGGGCAATGCCTTTTTGATTGGAAAGATACCCCGAGCCTGCTGAGGTTTTCCGGTAATATCCATTTCGGAATCGATAAGTTCTTGTCATGATATTAATTCCTTAAAGTGATATCCGTACTGAAATCCTGAGTAATATCCGTGTCTGTCGAGTCCTGCAAAGTGATGGTTATCCCAATCGTGCTAACCTGCGTTGTTTGCGTCTCGCCAAAAAAATCAAAGGCCAGGTCGGACACCTCCCCTATAAGGATCGTGGAGGTTCCTCCATCGACCGTTTTTCTAATATTTGTTCCATTTAAATCAATGACCACATCATTATATTTATTTATGGTTACAAGTTTTGAGTTGGCTCCATAGGAGTAGGTATTGGTCAATCCACTTCCCAAAGGAATACTGGTGGATGAGGGTGTTCCGTCCACAGTATTTAATTCTGAATCTCCAAAACTGGGATTGTAGATAACGATTTTATCTCCATCACTGAATGTCGTTCCACTATCAACTACAGTGATCGAAGTATCGGCTGCGCTTCCGCCACTTGATGCACTTGGAGGTGTTGAAGCGCGCACATCAAACAAATTGGAACGGTAAGTTATCGTCGAACCATTTGCAACCGGTTCCGGAGCCACGAACCCCTCGTCGGGGGGCAGTCCAAATCCAATTTCTTTCATTTCCTGGGCAAGAACTTTAATCGCGTGACGCCCTTTGGCTCGTATATTAGTAGATGCGTTTTCTGTTTTTAAAACTTCCTCTTGTTGGCTGAACACATAAATGGCTACGCCCATAACAATGACCCCGAGAACCCCGGCGATCAGAAGTTCAATCACGGTAAACCCTCGTTCATTAGAGAGAAATCTGGATTTATTCTTCATGGCTTAACCATTATTGAGAAATCAAAGTATCAAGGGTGACTGTTTTACTCGTATCCCAGGAGACCGTAACCGATGCCGTATAAAAATTTGTCAACGTGGCATCAGTCGTAATCGTCCAAGTGCGGGTATATATAGAGTCGGCATTCCCCGTATCTCCTTCTGCGTCTATCACTTCGCCCCCAGTTGTGGCAGTCCAGGTTCCTGAAGATTCAGTCGGAGAATCCAGAGTATCCGCATCCGTCAAGGAAACTGTCAGAGCCGTATTTCTAATGGACTCCATTTTATCCTGGGCCAGAGTCGTAGCTACGGATTCTTTTTTACTTTGCGTATTCTGGCCGACAACATTTCCCGAGGTCATAATGTAAGCAATCAAGCCCGCTGTAATAATCAAAGCGGCAACAAGAACCTCGACGAGAGTAAAACCGGAATTATTGTTTAATCGTTTCATGATTTGAGTCATATCTATCAATCGATAATCGGCCTATTCTTTTAATTATGGAGGTAAAAGCCTAGCACGCAATCCCCCAAATGAGGGGTATCCGTAAATACGGATTAATGAGCGTTTCTTTCCTAATCATACGTAGCAAGATAAAGGCCAAAAATTAAAAAACGCGAGAGGCATTACAAGTATAGTTAATTTTTCAATGGTTTTCAGAAATTAAAAATATTTGGCGGGTGGAGTGTGAATGGTTAATTCGAAAATACTGTCACTAATTTTATTATCAAGATAACAAAATTTTATACTCAGAGATAAGTGGGGGTTTTAACATAAAAGCCTACCCCTTTTTAATAGACGCTCTATTACGGACTCTTTGAAATACTATTCGGAATCCTTGCAAAGTTTATGATTCCAAGTCTGATCAATAATTTCGTTTTTCTTTCTGGACAGGCTTTTCCAGTTCCTTCTCGCTAGAAGGTTCTACGCTGGATGTGGGTGGCAATTCACTTACCGGTTTGACCTCTTTAGCTTTGGCGAGAGCTTCTGTCAGTTTTTCCAGCAACTGTTTTTCCTTCCCAGCTTCGCTCTTCAATCGGTTTGTCAACGCCTGAGTTTGGCGACGGGAGGTAATAGTAGTCGGTAAAACTTTCTGAGCTTGTTCGTCTTCAGTAATACTCGTTTTCAGAAACTCGGCAATTTCCTTGAACAATGGAAGGTCACTCGAGGAAACTTGACCTAATAGCGCCTGCTTTTGGGGAGTTGCCCCCGCAACAGCTTCTTTAAGCAGACGAAATTTGCTCCTGCTGGCTGGCCAGGAATTAAATTTTTCGTAGCGGGGTATATCTACATTCAAGAAACCAACGACTGCCTCAGCAGTCGAACGCTGGGCCTCAGTTAAACCTTCTTCACCTTCTTTTTTTTCAAGATCGGCAGGCTGATCCGTAACACTTTCTTTTTCGGTAACCTCTCCCTCTTCGCCAGACGCCTGCTTTTTCTTGAGCTCTGGAGTTTGGGCTTTGGGATTCCTTATAAAGGGCTTTTTTCGGAACGCTTCTGGAACCTTAGTGGGATCGTCCGTAAAATGGATTTTTCCATTTTTATCTCTCCATTTATAAATAGCCGCGTCCGCATCCGCTAACCCTAAAAAGCCAATGACGAAAATAATCAACCCAAGGTTTGTTTTCCTGATTTCCATGGTGAAATCCCGACTGCCTTTTCAAAGTATTTTGAAATTTTTGTACTGGGGCAATAATTCTTATAAAGCTAACTCAAAGCACTTTTATAATTTCCGCTTCTGATATTTGGTCAACGATTTCGATAGACCCAATTTCTTTAACCAGGATAAATTTTATTTTATGATCCATGGTTTTTTTATCATGGTACAAGGATTCAATCACAGCTGAGGAATCCAATTCCGGCATTTCAACAGGAAGGCCCAGGTTTTTCAGTAAAGCCTCCAAGCGCCTTGGAACATCTTCAGAGCATTTTCCCATAGATTGAGACAGCGCGGCCGCTCGCACCATACCTATTGCCACAGCCTCCCCATGTATGAACCGGGAGTAATTTGTCAATGATTCGATAGCGTGACCCAAAGTATGTCCGAAATTGAGAATCATGCGGTAATGGCTTTCCCACTCATCCTTTTCAACCACCTCTGCCTTAATAGCGCAAGAGGTCTCGATGATATAGGAGAGACATTGCTGATCAAGGTTTAATATCTCCTTGTATTGGGTTTCCAAAAACTCAAAAAGTTTAGCATCGGAAATCACCCCGTACTTGACTATCTCTGCTAATCCCGCTCGGTATTCATTTGAAGGAAGCGTCCTGAGTGTTTCCAGGTCTGCCAACACCAGTCGTGGCTGATAAAACGCGCCAATCATATTTTTTCCTTTAGGATGATTGACTGCTGTTTTTCCTCCAACACTGCTATCAACTTGAGATAGCAAAGTTGTGGGCATTTGTATAAATGGAATTCCTCTCTGATAGGTCGCCGCGACAAAACCCACCAGATCTCCAATTACTCCTCCACCCAAGGCGACTAAAACAGATTTCCTGTCACAATTTAGTTCCAGGAGGCGGTCATATAATTTTTCCGCCTGGCCCAGGTTCTTAGAGGATTCTCCTTCGGGAACTTCAATAACATCGGTGGTCCATCCCTGGTCTTTGAAATTTGCCACCACCTCTTTGCCATAAAGGCTGTTGATGGAAGGGTGGGTAATTATCACAACCCGGCTGGGATTAAAGACTGCCTTGAGAAACTCACCCGCCCGCTTTCTTAAGCCAGAGCCGATTAGAATTTCATAACTTCTTTCACCCAAGTCAATGCTTAAGCGTTGCATAAATTTATTATTTTCTATGTGTGTGAGATTTTTGCGGGCAGACGATTTGTCCAACCTAATTTAAACAACCTAAAACTCAAAAATCAATTTGTTTCAATGATGGTAGGAGTGATAAACACTAAAAGCTCAGTAATCGTGTCGGCATCCGCAAAACTTTTAAACAAATAACCCAATATAGGTAATTTGGAAAAGAATGGGACCTCCTTTTTGTTTTCAGTGGACTCGCTTTCGTAAATTCCACCCAGCACCGTGGTATCTCCATTACCCACTAAAACTTCGGTGTGCGTTTCTTTGGTGGTAATGGTCGGTACTGACCCCACTAACTGTGTAAAATCTGCAGCATTTTTAGTCGCATCAATAATCATATAAACATTGCCATCGGAGGTGGCATGTGGAGTAACCGTAAGACTAAGCTCAGCATCTACAAACTCAATGGAGTTGCCCTCTGCCGAAGTAACCTGGTAGGGAATTTGCCTTCCGCTTCTTATTCTGGCTTCCTTATTATCCGCAGTTGTGACTCTAGGACTGGATAGAATCCGCCCTTTTCCCTGAGTCTCCAGAGCTTCCAACCTAATATTTATATCCGCACCTTTTAACAAGCTTCCCAGGGTTAGATCAAATCCAGCTAAACTTCCTGCCGTAATATTCGATGCCTGTGATAAATCCACCAAAAAGTTTGAAGTTGCAGTTGAAGTTGTACCGGAAACTGCGTTTGTAATACTGGTTACAGAACCAGTGTCCGTCGGAGCAATAAATACTGCGTTGCTTGAGCTAACCAAATCACCCGTTAAACCCCACTGGACACCCAATTCTTGAGTAAAAGATTTACTGACCTCAACAATTTTTGCTTCAATCAAAACCTGAGGCGTGGGGATATCCAAAATTCTTATGGTATTCAGCATGTCATCCACATGCGCTCTAAGATCATTCAGAATTAATGTGTTGGTGCGAGTATCCGCAGTAATTCGTGAGTCCGGGCGTGCACTCCTTAGGGCGGTGAGACTTGTGACCAGTTCGCTAATATCTGCATTATCTACACGAACCACTTCTGTGACCAAGTCTTCTGCGTCCCGCTGAGTAGTTCTTTCACTCACCGCACGGGCTTTTTCAGCAACCAGAGCGGCGGCCTCATTCCGCAAAACCGCTTTAGCTGCAATACGAACGATATTGTCCCCGAAGCATTCTCGTCCCAAGGAGCTATTCGTAAGAATTATTTCCATTGCCTGGTTCCATGGCACATCAATCATTCTGATATTTACAGAGCCTCCTACTTCAGGAGAAAGAATCACATTAAATCCACTGATCTCTGCGAAGATCCTAAAAAGGTTGCGAACATCCGCATTTTGAAAGTCCAAAGAAATTGTTTCTTTTTCTCCATACAACATAGGAAAACACGTATCTTCGGAAACCTCACTCGTCTCATCCATAATGGAATTCGCGCCTCGGAGGCCTTTTTTATCAAATTCTTTTTTAATAGTAGTTTTATTGGAAGGAGCTGTTTCACTCATCATCGAAGGCGGAGACACTTTGGCCATTTCCTCTCCCGATATATCCTGAGAAGATTGAAGACTTACGATTAATTTATTTTTCTGCGGCTTTTTAATTTCATAATCCGCAGACTGATTGAGAACGATTTCGAGACGCAACACTCCCGCCTCTTCAAAATGGATGGGACGGATAGAACTTATGATCCCTTTATCAACCTGAATAAGACTGGTTAAATTCCCTTGATCCATTCCAGGAAAATCGATCACCAGTCGGAGCGGATTAAGAAGTTTAAACGCGGTGTACTGAACAGGACGAGTAGACTCGATAGAAACCACAGAGCTTTGCCCTTCTTCTGCAGTATCGAGAAGCACGATTTCCCCCAATGGCTCTTTAGAACTTCCCGCCTGGCTTTGGGCCAAAACTAATAATGGAACTGCCGGTTTTTGGCCCTGACTGGAAGCACCTTGCCCTTGAATCAAAGAAATATCAAAATTCTGATCCAGAAGCAGGACTGCAGAATGAGCAGTCAGAGCAGGCCAACCCGTTAAAAGAACCAAAAAACACGCTATCTTTAAATGGGATTTTATGAACATTTGTATTCTCATGAGTTCGTATCACCCTCGCTAGTTATACTCTGAAAAAATTCTATAACTTTCTGGTTTGTCAGGATTGTACCGAGGTAATTCCTGAATTTTTCAACAACGATTATTTGTTCGTCCTGTATCTCATCCACATATCCATAAAAAGGACCAACCAGATCTCCTTGTCTCACTGCATAACCAGTGCTACCCACCTCAAATATAGCAACGACTTCAGTTTTTTTCCGGATAATTCCCGTCATTCGGAGAGAATCATATTCTATCTGCAGTGGGGACTCATCCATTCTAATATCGGCCGCGCGCTCCAGAACATCACGATAACTATTTATGGTATTTGAATATTCATCATCCGCCATCGCTTCTAATTCTTCCCGATTGTTAATTAAGCGTTCAAAGCGCCTCAACTCCCTATAAAGTTTGGGGTATTGGTCTTCAATTTTGTCATACACCGACAAGGCAAGCGGAGGAATGCTTTTCAGCTCATCGCCAAACGAACGGGTCGTATTTTTCAGGCTCACTTTCGAGAGGGCAACCAGCCCCTCCTTGTTGACCAGAGGTTGGAAAGGATCGCGTCTTCCTATCAACATATATCGTTGCCCGGGTTGAGCAATCTCTTGCAACAGAGGAAACTCTGGTCCGCCAGAATCAATTTCTTTTATCAAGTCATCTTGAACTTTTTCTGCCATAAATAAATTCTTTTTTATTCCTTTACCAAAGCCCTTCAAACTTGTTTGGCTGAACCAACGACCCGCCTTGGAATTTAAAAACTCGGCATATTTTTCAAGTTCTCTATCTCTAAGGTTTCTATAACTAAAGAGCAAACCCCGCAAAACAATTTCGCGCATGGGTTCGGTAATGCTTTCTCCCCAAATTCTCAGCATTTTACCGAGTCTCTTGCCTTGATTATTTTTATTAAAAGGGTACATCAATTTGACATATCCCAAATAAAGGCTTTTCCCGGCTTCCGTCATACGTAAAGAACCTTCAATCTTCTCTATCAAAAATATTCGCTCCTCGCTGGGAGGTGAGCTCAATAAATCTTCCACGAACAAATCCATCTCTGACCGAAGGCCAGGATTACTTGATTCATTTGTAAGCCTCAATATTTTTTTTCCCAATGAACTTTGATACCACTGAACCGTCGAATTAACATATTGAGACTTGTAATTTTCAACAAAAGATTGCTTTTGTACCCCAAAAAATTTTTCATGCGAATAAGCATGCCGCATAATCCTCTTGGCAAATGCGCCCTGACCCGGCGCCAATGCATCCGCATTAATATTTCCTGAAATTTCCAAAACAGATTCCATATTATCCAAAACCCCTTCAAGGCCACTAAGCCGAAATAAAGTATAGAGTTTTTGGTTGCTAGAATGCAGGTCATCTTGTAAAGGTGGGGTCAGCGCAGAGGCTTGAAAAAAAGGCACCCCTAAAGCTATCCACAAGAACAATATAATTTTCATAAAACACCTGATTCTCATATCCAATACCATCCCCCGCTAAGGAGGTTAATGACCTTTCTTTTGTTTTCCCTACTTCGAATCCTTTTTAGAAGCAGTTCGATTTTCAGCACCATCCACAAACGAATACGTTTTTAGCGTTAAAACTGTAACCAGCGAACCTGTCCTCCCCGTCCCTTCAGAAAATTTTAATCTCTGAAACTTTAGTACCAGGTTTTCAAGACTCACCAGACGCAAAAGGTTTTGCATATATTCAATGAAATCGAGAGTCCCCCATATTTCACCATTCAATTGAATTTTCAAGGGAATTTCCTTATAAAAATCCCCCACCACACCTTCATTCAGGGTGAGTGCAACCATTTTGATATTTCTCTGCTTGCCAAACGCCTCTATCTTTCGCATCAGGCCAGGAATCTCAGCCTGCCCAGGCATTTGACTTTTGAACGCATCAAACTTGCCTTTTACCTGAGCCATATTTTTTGCCACTCGATCTTCTTTAGCCACTATCGACTTATACAGCTTCAGAGTCCTTTGTGCGGCCTCTTTCTTCTTGGCTAGTTTTTCAAATTCCGCATTTGTGGCGTTGTGGAAAGTAAAAAAGTACCCAATAAAAAGCACAAATCCGATGCCCACTGCTCCAACAAGCATATGGGTAAACTGGACCCCATCAAGATCATCGTAAGGAATTTTATCGAACAATTTATCCATAATTTTTGTTGATCAAGCCGATTTTTTCTTTTCCATTTTCGGCATATAGCAATAAATAATAAACTTATGAACCGCCTGGCCACCAATATAAGTCAGCGATGATTTAAAAAGAAACGTGGTCTTGTAATAAGGAATTTTCTGCAGCCTTTTCAGGTATTCAGCCACTCCATTTTCAGTGAGCGCATAACCAGAAATCTCCACAAACTCCTTGGGAGCTATTCCTTTATTCTTCCTCCTCCTTTTTTTCTTTTTCTTCTTCTTTGGATCTCCATACATAATATTGGGGACATTTTTTTTCTTCAGTTCCTTAAAATCTCTCTGCACGATCGAACCCAACCAAAGGTCATCTGGAATCATAAGGTTTAAATCGCTGACAATAGTGCTCGCAGGCATTTGTCTTTCCCTCAAACCTTCAATGCCTGCAATAATATCTTGCAAACGTTTTTTCTTGGCTTGCATGGCTTTGACTTTATCTACCTGACTTTTTAAACTCGCGACTTGGGACTCCAGTTTGCGTGTTTCAATGCCTAACGAATCCAACTGAGCCTGTTCTACCAAACCGAGTATTACGATAAGCAAGATTGCCATAATAACGACGGCTATACACTTAACCACCCGCTTTTGGATCTCGATCTTCCTCAGTTCATCGCGATAATCATGGAGATTGATCTGAATCATTTGTGGTCAAACCTCCTTGTAGCTAAGCCCAATGCCACCGTAGACAAACCACCCATTTCATCGATCAACGATTGGTCAAAGTTTTTCGGGTTGACTTTGATCCCTTGCATAGGATTAAAGCTCTCCACAGGAACCTTTAAATAATCGGCAAAAAATCCCTCTATTCCTTGAATCATGCTCCCCCCTCCGCACAATAAAACCTTCTCTACCTTGTTGCCGGACAGGGTGCCAAAATATTCAAAGGATTTTTGAATCTCTTCCAAAACCCTTTTATAAGCTTGGGTAATTATATTGATAACGTCTTCTTCTTTAATATCCGAAGAAAAGTTGCCCCGCTTTATATCAATAACCTGTTTAAAGGGAACTTTGAATTTGGACATGAGCATCTTGGTGCAATACCCTCCCCCGACAGGTATATCCCGCGAGTAACCCATTTTCCCATCCTGAATGATATTGATATGAGTAAATGAATCTCCCAGATCAATCAGCGCAGTATTACCCGCTGACGTTAAATCATTAGTCAATTGGGCAGCATTCATCAAGGCAAACACATTCAGGTCAATAATTGCCGGCTTCAAACCTGCCTCTATAAGAATATCAGTCCTCTCATCGATGACCGATCTTTGAACCGCTACCAGAAGAACCTCCATCATTTCCTCATCCGGTTCCTCATTTGAAGGTTCCCCTTGGCTTTGAGATTCCCCATCAAACTCACTGCCCTTGGAATTATCGGACCCCTCAGCACTATCAGCCTTTACCGCACCTAATAGTTGAAAGTCGAGAGCGACATCGTCTATATCAAAGGGTATATATTGTTCCGCTTCCTGGGCTATCTTTTCAGAAAGTTCCTCTTCCGACATTACTGGAACTTTTATTTTCTTTATAAAAACAGCTTCTCCCGCAACAGCAGAAACCACATAGCGGCTTTGTATTTTTTCGGCAGTGATTAATTTCGACAGAGCCGCTGCTACCTGGTCGGGTTTTTTAATCGCTCCCTCAATGATGCACTCTTCATCAAGAGGCATCATGCCAAAATGGGTCAACTCAAATTCCCCTCCCTTAAGCTCAGACAATTGAACCAGCTTGATTGAAGAAGACCCGATGTCGATGGCCACTAATTGGGTTTTTTTCGATAAAAACATAAGAAAGTATCTGCAATATCAAGATTTATAAAGCTACTGAACCCTTAAAAAGCAAACTCTGTACCAAACTCGCCCATCAACCATAACTCATTGAAATTCAACAATCTAACAATCCAAGATTGATTCCAAATTTATATACCGGTGAATGATTTTTTGTCACTTTCCATAAAAAATCATTCAGGTTCATTCTGTCAACGGGTACAAGAAAGCACTCAAGTCCTTCCAACTTCTTCCGATAAGCGTTCTGGGACATATTAAACCTGGCATTTTGAGTATGCACAAACCAATACCAACTCCTCAAACGCAAACCCAAAAAAATTCAGTTTATTTTTGTCTTTATTTTTTTGGTTTCTGAAATAGAGTTATCATTTTCAGAATCAAAAATTCTTGTCCGATCTACAAGCTTGTAACCAAGAGCCAAAATGATTTTTCGCTTTGTATCAAGTCGGCAATCATTCCCCTTTTCAATACGATCAATCGTCTGAACGGTCACGTCTGCCTTGCGAGCTAGCTCAGCTTTGCTCATCATTTTTGCCTCCCGGATTTGCCGGACGCTGTTGCTTTTGGCCACTGTAATTCCCCTCTCTTAAAATGGTTCTGGCGCAGTTGGGCCTGCAAATTAAATACTTTTTATGGAATAGTATCGAGCTTATTTTAAATACATGGACTTGTCAACAAAATTCTTGGAATTTCCATTTACTTATACTAATTTGTTTAAATTTATATAAATTTAGTGTTTGGGCTCATAATGGATTGTATAAACTCATTAAATTGGCTCTGGCTAAATGCCAGTTGCAAAGATCGAGAGATTCCCTTACAGTTTTCCCCATGAAACAAGTCTATTTAGATACTTTTGGTTGCCAGATGAACGTTGCCGACACAGACAGAATGGAACTCATCCTGTTCCATTCCGGCTACCGGCGTACCCTGGAAAAAGAGGATGCAGATCTGATTCTGGTTAATACCTGTTCGATTCGTGAAAAAGCGGAGCAAAAAACTTTCTCTCTGTTTGGTGGCTTAAAGCCTTTAAAAATGGCCAATCCAGATCTGATACTGGGCTTAACCGGGTGCTTGGGACAACAGGATGGGAAAAAGCTACTCCAACGTATGCCCTATCTGGATTTCGTGATGGGCCCCGACCAAGTGGAAGGAATTGCTCAGGCCGTAGATCGGGTACGTAGCGCTAGCAAATCTTTTGTCTGGACCGGATTTGATCATGAAAAAGTCTACTCCATTCCCGAACTAGCCGGAGATCTGCCAAAGGCCCCTGGACCCAGCGCGTTTGTTAACATTATCAAGGGTTGCGATAAGTTTTGTACTTTCTGCATTGTTCCCTTCACTCGTGGAAGAGAAAAGTCGAGAGAACCGGCAGAACTCTTTGATGAAGTCCGTCACCTGGTGAGTCGCGGCGCAAAAGAAATTATTTTACTGGGTCAAAACGTTAACTCTTATGGCAAACGAGGACTGGAGAATCCCATGCCATTTCATGAGCTTTTATATGGTGTCGCGGAAATTCCCGGGGTAGAAAGATTGCGCTTTACCACCAGCCATCCCAACGACTTTACTCGCGAAACCATTCGTGCTTACCGCGATCTAGATATCCTGATGAATCATCTGCATCTCCCCGTTCAGAGCGGAAACAATCAAGTGCTTAAAGCCATGCGTAGAGACCATACGATTGAAGAATATAAGGATTTGCTGGCGGAATTGAAATCAGAAGTCCCGGATATTTCCCTCTCTACCGACATCATCGTTGGTTTTCCCGGTGAAACCGATGAAGCTTTTGAAGACACACTGAAAATTATGGAAGAGGTCGGCTACAGCAGCAGCTATATGTTTGCCTACAGTCCAAGACCAGGAACCCCTGCAAATGAATTGCCCGACTCGGTTCCAGACGAAACCAAAAAGCGTAGACTCCAGGAAGTTATAGCATTGCAACATAAGCAGTCCGAGAAATTAGGACAATCCTTTGTGGGAAAAGATATTGAGGTTCTGATCGAAGGAAGATCTTCTAAACCAGGCTATATGTTCAAGGGCAGAAATCCGCAATACTGGAACGTAAACCTTCAGGGGGAAGAGGGCATCATCAAGGCTGGAGATACAGTAACCGTTCAGGTCGAAAATGTTACCGGCCATTCCCTCAACGGCACCACCAGGTGTCGGGCCAGCGCACAATAACTTCCACTGGCGAACAACCTTGTTCTCGGTACAATCAAGTCCTTACCCCATTACCGCCCACGGGAGTGGGCCACCAGGCACCAGCGTGATGCTGGACTCAACTGGCAATAGCTTGTTAAGCCAAGATAACTCTTTTCCAGCCAGAGCAAGGTATTTACCCCTTCGAGGCACGAAGGCTCAGGAAAAATATCACGGCTATCTGCCGCTTCGCCGGGCTAATAGACCGCTAGGCGGGAATAAACTTCCTCTTCCACCATCGCAAGCTGAGGAAGCACTACCTTCAAGGCAACACGAATTTCCCGAACAAATTTCAGGTCCGGCGGCTGATCTCGCTCTGCAAACTGGTGAAGCGCATCGGTACAAAAATGATCTAGTTCGATGATCTGGTTCAATAAGTCCGCAGGCAAATCTTCCAAACCAACCTCTTGATCTTCCAGAAACCTCAACACCCCGACCAGGCTGAATTTGGTATCCACACATTGTTCCCTCAGGCTCGCTATTAATTGCGATTCCCGGGTTTTAAGGTCTTCACAGATTTTGAACAAAAGTTCGCGTAGATGACCGTAAAAAACTTCATGCTGTTTTTTATCCTTAAATAAATCTCCCTGCCCTCCGAACAACAGGAAAAACACCGCCTTCAACTTATACTTGTCCGAAGCCATGACCGTATAAAGCATAGATTTAAACTCAGTCGCATCAAAGGCCAGTTGTAAATCCTGAAATATTTTATTCAGCGAACCCAACTCTCCCTTTACAGATATGTTGGCATTGGCGCGAATGAAAGGCCCTGACTCCGTTTGCCATGCAGGAACCATTTGCACTCCCCCCGCCTCACACCCGACTACGGTCCACTCTTTAAGAGATTCCAAAAAATCCGTAATAGAAAAAACTTCGACCTCTTGAAACACCTCTGAGTTCATGGAAAATAGAATTCGTAATAATTGTTTTTCCAGTCCGGCAGCACAAAATTTTTCATCCTGGCAGAGCGGGTCCATCTGCGTAGCCAAAGCAATATAAAGAGCCCGCATGCGTAATCGATCCAACCGGTATTGTCGCGAGGAATAAGGGCGAACCTGATAGATTCCCTTTTCATAATCAACAAGATCTATCAACAGAGCATCCCCAGGTCGGGATGAAAAATTTTTGTATAGCGATTGCATGTCCCAGGCTGTAACCGTCATGCAACTTCTTCCTGGAATCCATTCATTAAATTTAATTTCTTCCGGGAAATGCGCGGAGTACTGATAGAAAGGAACAATTTCTTGAATAAAATAAGACTTTTTTAGCTTAGGAATTTCATTCCCCTCCGGATCAAGAAAAATCAACTCGCTTTCTTCCAGGTTGACCGGCATGAAAGGAATCAAACGGTGCCCAGGAATCAGAACACCCTGCTTCAGTTCCCAGACCCCCAATTGCAACGATAAAGATACATGGCGAATTTTATCGACCACCGCACGAAAGGGAACAAAATCACTTTCAGGGATCCCGATCAGCGAAGAATGGTTATGCAAAACTTTTTCAAGCCGTTTCATCGCAGCACCAGAAACTTCTTTCTGCCATCTACTTTCCAGATGCTTCGCAAAATCTTCCTTGTTGAATGGAGTTCTCGACTCCTGAATGAGTGTTTCTGCCAGCCGATTGAGGGATATTCTATTTGTCATATTAAATTAGGGAAGGGGTCAATAAAAAAAGACTACCTAGAATAGGCGGTCGATGAGGCCTGATTAAACGGCAGTAAAGGAATCGTCTACCGCACTAATGAGCATAGCCTAGCATATTTTTTCTCAACTGTTAAGGCATGGATTTGCTATTTGTTTGATTTTGGTATTTGGGAAAGTTAAAATTCTAGTATTCATTAATTGTAATACGCATCTTAGCAGGAGAAGTTTCATGGCTCTAAATCTGGAACCCGTATATCAGGAAATTTTTGCAAAATTTATAACACGGAAAAAATTCGTAATACGCTCCGTGGAGAAAAATATGTTAACCGTTGAACAAGATGAAGAAATCTGCGGGCAAAAAGAACCAAAAGTTTTTGAGTTCAAAAGTCCCAAGGAATTTGAAGAATTCGTAAGGGTGGAAAATCAATTCGAAGCGGATATTGTTAAACAATTGGAAGGCAACAAAATGCCTTACCGCTAACATGCTGGCGTGGGAGGCGGTCTATACTTTTTTATGCTGCCTAATCTCGTTGCGCTTCTTGAAATGGTTTAAAACCTCCCTCTGAGAAGGAGGACTGAGGGTGAGCTAGTCGAGTTCGAATTCTTCCTGCCAATTGTTATCCTCTTCCAGTGGTTTCTGGTCTTTTTTATCGAGCACAAAATTTTCCAGGACGAGAGTATCCATTTCCGTACGCATGAAACAACGAAAGGCTTGTTCCGGCGTACAAACAATGGGTTCGCCCCGAACATTAAAGGAGGTATTGATCACAACCGCGCATTGCGTGGCTTTTTCAAACTCGCGGATCAATTCATAAAACCGAGGGTTGGTGTCGGCGTGAACCGTCTGAATGCGAGCTGAATAGTCCACATGCGTTATCGCAGGAATCTGTGATCGGGGGATATTCAACAAATCTATACCAAACAATTTCTTTTGCTCTTCGGTCATTGGAATACGCTTGTCTTCACGCACCCCAGCCACCAAAAGCATATAAGGACTTTCTGATTCAATATCAAACCATTCTTGAACCTTTTCTGCCAGAACCGCGGGAGCAAAAGGGCGAAACGATTCGCGGTACTTAATCTTAAGGTTCATCGTAGACTGCATTTTTGGGTTTCGCGGATCACCAATAATACTACGACCTCCCAGCGCACGCGGACCAAACTCCATAGCTCCTTGAAACAATCCGATCACCTTTCCAGCTTGCAAATCTTCTGCTAATGCCGGGGCTAGTAGATGTTCCTCATAATGTTTATAAGGAATATTTTGACTATCTAAAAATTTTCGGATTTCATCTTCTTCAAATTTCGGGCCGAGATAAGCTCCCCGCATCGAATCTTTGCCATTGGTCACTCTTTCATTCCCCAACATCTGGTGCCAGATACTAAGCGCCACCCCCAAAGCACCTCCCGCATCGCCCGCCGCAGGTTGAATCCAAACCTTGTCGAAGATTTTTTCTTTAAGAATCTTACCGTTACCCACACAGTTTAAGGCCACACCTCCCGCAAGACATAGATTTTTCATTCCAGTAAGCTCCCGGATGTGACGTGCCATTTTAAGCATGATCACCTCGGTCACTTCTTGCAGGGAAGCCGCAATATCCATCTCATTTTGAGTCAATTGAGTTTCTGACTTGCGCGCAGGATGACCAAAGACGGAAGCAAACTTGTCATTGGTCATGGTCATGCCACCCAGGTAATCGAAATACTCCATTTTCATTCTAAAGGAACCGTCTTCTTTCAGGTCTATCAAACGATCCAGAATGAGGTCCGCGTATTTGGGTTCCCCATAAGGGGCAAGCCCCATGACTTTGTACTCACCACTGTTGACCTTGAATCCGAGATAATACGTGAACGCCGAATAAAGTAACCCGAGAGAATGAGGGAAGTGCAGTTCTTGCAATAACTCTATATTATTATTCCTGCCTAGGGCGATGCTACTGGTCGCCCATTCCCCAACCCCATCCATCGTAAGAATGGCCGCTTCTGGAAATGGAGACGGAAAGAACGCGCTGGATGCGTGCGACTCATGATGCTCGGTAAACAAAACCGGCCCCCTATAGCCTAAATTCTTGCGGATATTGGCCCGGGTCCATATCTTGTCTTTTAGCCAGACCGGCATCGCCGACAAATATTGACGCAGGCCCTTTGGGGCGATACTCAAATAAGTTTCCAGAATGCGTTCGAATTTGATGAAGGGCTTATCATAGAACCCGGCATAATCCAGATCAGAGGTTTGAATGCCTCCTTGCTTCAGGCAGAACTCCACCGCGTTTTTAGGAAAGGACGCATCATGCTTTTTGCGGGTAAACCTTTCTTCCTGAGCAGCTGATATGATTTTACCATCTTGCACCAAGCAAGCTGCCGAGTCGTGGTAAAAAGCTGATATTCCGAGAATGTTCATATATTAAATAAAAAACTACACTGCAAAATTCATTGCGCTGAGCCATAGCAACCAGAGTCCGGCAAAAAGAACTGCCGCGTTCAACTTGACAGACAAAGAATGCAGTGTTTTAAATCGGGCTTCCAGATCAGGCTTTTCTGATTCGGGGGCAACTTTCAGTTTTTCTTTAAGGAGTTTTGCTTTAGGGTTCACTCCTAAACCGGCACTGACCGTACCCAGCATCATGATGCCCCAGGCACACCATTTAAGGCCCGCTGTTTCCGGGCCAGCCAGTAGAAGCACACCCAGCAGCAAAATGCCGCAGACATAACCGATCATATAGTATCTGGGGAAAATGATGCCAACCAGTTCCCCGGCTTTTTCCCGCTCCAGGTTTTTAAAAACCACAGGAGCAACAAAAAAAGAAAAAAATATAATACTTCCAATCCAGCAAACCAGGCTTAAAAGATAAATAAAATTTAAAAATGTAGAATTCATTGGCAATTATTAGTAATTAATTTTTATCGCTGGTTGGGAGTATGTGGGATTTCATCAATAATTTTTTGTGCCGCTTCTCTAGGATCTTTAGCATCGCGAATCGGTCTGCCGACCACAATAAGATCTGCCCCATCCTTTATTGCCTGTGCCGGGGTTGTGATCCTGCTCTGGTCATCGCCCTGCACAAAGGCCCATTGCGGACGGATCCCTGGAACTACTATTTTGAATTTATCGCCACATCGTTGCCGGACCACCTTTACTTCTTCCCCAGAGCAAATGACCCCGGCGCATCCAGAGTTTTTCGCCCGGATCGCACGATCCAAAACCAGGGCCGCCGCGTTAATATCTTCGCGAATACCCAGACTCGCCAACGAGGAAGCACTCGTACTGGTAAGCACCGTTACAGCAAGCACTTCCAGCCCAGAATCTTTTACCTCTTCTGCCGTTTCAAGAATCACTTCCCCCTCTGTAGAGTGAAGGGTAATATACCGGACGCCCAATTTCTCAACGGACCGCAATGCCCCTCTTACAGTAGCGGGAATATCATGAAGCTTGAGATCGAGAAAAATATTTGCCGAGGAATGATCGTGAATCATTTTGATAACATCGGGGCCTTCGCTAATAAACAGCTCCAGACCTACCTTGAAACAACCTACCACACCCTCTAACATTTTGACATAACGCTCCGCTTCTTTTTGCGCAGGAACATCCAAGGCAAAAACTAACCGATCTTGTGGAGTCATGGGAGTAGTATTCATATCTATATAAGGTAGCTTAAAGAGAGCATATCAAGGCTCATAGTTAGTCAGAATGAAAAATATTTTCGGGGAAACGCGTCATGACCGAATTATTTTTAATGGTTGGCCTGTTAGAATTTAGTTCCTGTCCCGCCAATTCTTTAAATATTATTTGAGGTGCATCGCCCCCGGCAGATATTGTGTGCACATAACCACTGCCAAAACGCAGGTTCACGTCGGTGAAATAAAATTTTCCGTCATCGCCTTGCAAACCCTGAATCGTGCAAGGACCAGTCAACCCCAGCTTGGACCCAAGTGCTTCCACCGTATCCATGATCCCGGCATCCAGGTTTATTTGGCTGGTCATTACTTCTCCACCCCGAACCGCCAACCGTTCACGTGGTACGATCAAGCGGGGTAAGCCTTGCTGATCGAATAAGCAGTCCACGCTGAACTCTTGCCCGTCGATCCTTTTTTGAAACACATGCTGAGGACATTTTTTCTTATAAAAATCCCAGTCGCCATAATTCTCCAGGATAAATAGATTTTTACTACCTTCTCCTCGGCGAGGCTTGGCGATTAAAGGAAAGGGGAACGAAGTAGTTTTATTTTCCGCCAAAAATGTTTTCGGGGTGTTGAATCCTTCTCTCTCTAAAAACTCATACAATTTCCATTTATCGTGACAGATTTCGATAACAGAGTTTTCCGGTATCCATAAACGCCGGTCGCCTCCGCCAAGTTCCTGGCGGTGATAGGCCATAAACTCAATAGCCCTGTTGGTCAAGGGAATCATGGCAGATATTTTTTTGGTTTCGCAGAATTCGAGAAGCGATGGCAAACACTGGGAATTTGAAAAGGGGGGGATAATTTGTGAGCAATCTGCTTCTTTAAAGGAAGGCGCAAGCGGGTCGCTATCCACGCAGATCAATTCCATGGATTGCGAAGATTTCGCTTGCTGAAACGCCTTGATGAGAGAAACTCTCCAATGCGAAGCTAAAAACAAGATTTTTAAAGTTTCCATTATCAATAACCTTATCAAATACTAGTAACTGCTTAAATGCCCTATCTGATTAAGAATCTTTGCCGATGCACCCCAGATTCTATGGTGCTTAAACCAGTACATCACTCCATCTTTGGAGGACGTGCTCCCGACATCGCGTTGCTGCGTAGAAAGTAAGGAAGTAAAGGGCATTTCTAAAACTTCCCCCACCTCATTTACAGCTGGCTCATACTCAGGAGCTGACTGCAGAACTGAAACAAATGGTGTGATTTCAAATCCTAACCGCGTATTGACAATAGGAAGACGCCCCAGCACATTTTCGGGTTCTACCTGAATGGCGAGCTCTTCTTCTGTTTCCCGGAGAGCTGTGGCCAGCAGGTCATCATCATGGTCTTCTTCAAATACTCCACCAGGAAAACTTATTTCCCCCGCATGATATTTAAGATGCATAGATCTTTTTGTCATTAGTATATGGATTTTTTTAGGCTTGGGATAGAGCATTACCATCACCGCAGCCCGCTGAGGATGCGGAAGAGTAGTTTCTCGCACCAGGGGAAAATCGTTTTTCAGTTTATGTTTGATTAAAAACAGATCCACAAATACCTCTTGTTCTCAGCTCCAGATTGATTTACCAGACTTTTTTGTATTCTTCGATATCAAATCCAACCGTGATTTTGTTTTTATCCACCGCAATGGGGCGTTTGACCAGCCTCCCGTTGGAAGCGAGCAAATCCACAGCCTGATTTTCGGTCATGGTTTTAATTTTATCCTTGATCTTCAACTCACGGTATTGAACACCACTGGTATTAAACAATTTTTTCATTCCCTTGGCCTTTATAGCTGCTTTAAGGATCTGCTTAGTAGGCGGTGTTTCCGTAATATCTATCAATTCAAACTTGACCTTCTTATTCTCCAAAAACTGGATCGCCTTGCGGCACGTTCCACATTTATTATAAGAGTATAACTTCATCTAAAAATCTCCTGCGGAGAACCTCCGCTTGTAATTTGCAATATCTTTATTCTGCCCTTAACAAACCGCTTAATTGTGCCAAGTCTATCTGTTTTGAAAACTGTTAACCCTATCGCCAGTTCCCCCAGATAGACTCACTGACCACACCTGTGAAAGGAATTAGCAATAAATCATCCAGTCGCCAATAGTTCTTGCCCATTGGCCCCACACCCAGTGGCACAATATATTGTGGGTCAGGTTTTACAGTATACCAAACATGGTACAATTTCACTTTACAATACTCCCTGATTGGGATAATCTTCCTTCCAGCATATAAGAATATAAAGATCCGATAATCCCGGGAGCCACACCAAATATGTACTTGAAAAATTTAGAATTAGAGGGTTTCAAATCGTTTGTCGACTCCACGAACCTGGAGTTCAAAAACGGTTTCACAGCTATTGTCGGCCCAAATGGTTGTGGGAAAAGTAATGTTTCTGACGCGATTCGTTGGGTCATCGGCGAACAAAGATCCAAAACTCTACGTAGCACCCGTATTACAGATCTTATTTTTAATGGCAGTAGCAGCCGAAAACCCGTCAATCGGGCAGAAATCTCCCTAACCTTATCCAATGTAGCATCAGGGATCCGGATTGCCGGAGTTCCCAATTCCTCTGAAGATGTCAAAGTCACGCGTTGCTACCATCGCTCCGGCGAAAGCGAATTCTATATCAACCAAATTCCATGCCGCTTAAAGGATATCACGGATTTTCTTCTGGATGCCGGTATCAGTCCGAAAGTATTGACTATTATTGAACAAGGCCATATTCAGGACATTATCACCTCCAAACCAGAAGAGAGAAGGGTTCTAATTGAAGAGGCCGCAGGGATACTGAAGTTTAAACATCGCAAAAATGAAGCTATCCGCAAGCTTGATAGCTCGCGCCAGAATTTAGAACGAGTGGCAGACATTGTTCAGGAACTGGCTCGCCAAGTCGAGTCGTTAAAACGTCAAGCTGCGAAGGCGGAGCGCTATAAAAAATTTAAAACCGAAATAAAAGAACTGTCCCTGAAGCTTTTTTCAGTCAAAGTCCGTCGCTATCAATCACAATTGCAAAAGATAGAAATTGAACTGCAAGAGCAAACCCAGAAAAAAGCGGAGTGGAACACCCGCCACGCAACATTCGAAAATCAGATTGCCCAACTCAATGTGGAAATTGAGGAATCGCTGAGTCGTTTGAATGAAGCCCGCGAAACCATTCATCAACTGAGCTCCCAAATCGGTAGCGGTGAACAAAATATCGCCTTCAAAAATGAACAGAAATCAGAAGCGGAAACCGACATTGAATCTGCTATAGGGGAAGTTTCTCAAATGACCGGGGAAATTAGCAGCCTGACAAACAAAATCGAAGGTGAAAGACAGAACCTCTCCAACACCTCACAGGAAATCAATGAGCAGGAAATTATACTGGACCAGCATAAGGCTGAAAACGAGCAACAGCGAGAAACTTTGCAAGAAGCTCAAGAACGAGTTCTCAATGGGGAAAGAAATGTTCTAGAAATATTTCAGCAAACGGCTCAATCAAAAAATCAGTTGACCGCTCTCGAAACCCGGGTTCAAGGCTTGGAAACCCGCGGGGAAAAACTTGCAACAGAAAAGCAAGAAACCCATTCCCAAATTCAGGAAAACCAGTCAGCCTTGGGACAAGGAAAGGTACAGCATCAGCAAAAAAATGAGGAGCTAATACACTTAAAGGAACAACAGGAGGCTTTGCGCCAAGAGAATACTCAGTACTCGCAACAGCTCCAAGCTGAAATAGAAAGCCATAGTTCTAAAAAGGAAGACTATTTCCAAAAAGCCTCGCTGCTGAGTTCATTGGAAAAATTAAGGAATCAGTTTGAGGGATTTCACGAAGGTGTCAAATCCCTTATGGGCAAGGAAAATGGCGAACGGATTCCAGGAATCCGAGAAGTATTGGTCGATGTTCTACAAACCCCGGCAGAATATGAAGTGGCTATCGAAACAGCTTTGGGAGAAAAACTCCAAAGCGTTATCGTGAACTCCTATTCAGATTCTATGGAGGCTATCGGTTATCTCAAAAACAATCATTCCGGCCGAGGGTTGTTCGTCCCTCTTAATCCGAAAACAGTTCCCACGGAACCTCTTTATTTGAATGGCACACAAGGAGTCGTGGGCAAAGCGCTTAATTTTATTGAATGCCAGGAAGAATACCGACCTGTCATAGACTTGTTACTGAAAAGTGTTGTCATCGTTCAGGATATGGATGTGGCTCTTCATCTACATCAGGATTCAAAATTTCATGGAACGGCCGTCACCTTGAACGGCGAAATGATTGATCCAAACGGATTCATCACCGGAGGTTCTGTAGAGAATGCTTCTTCCAGCCTACTTGCACGAAACCGCGAAATAGAAACACTCACCGACAATGTCGGTAGACTCAAAGAAGAATTGAATGTTTCGCAGGAAAACATCGAAAAGAAAAAACAAGGCCTTTCCGAGCTTGAGGCTCGCCTGAGACAATTAGATCAGCAAACCGTTTCCGCAGAACTTGAAACGAACAACAAACTCCGCGATCTGGAACAGTGGAGCAAGGAGGTAGAACGGCTTGAAAGCAGGGATGCCGCCATAGGCGAAGAAATTACCGCGCTAAACGATGAAAAAAATCAATGGGCCGGAGAGAAATCCTTGCTTGATCAGCAATTGGCATCCACTGAGCAAAAAAGAATTCAGGAAGAAACACTCTTAGCCGGCTATCGAGAAGAACTGGAACAAAACCGGTCCAGCCTTGAAACGGTTGTATCCGAAATCAGCAGACTTAAAGTTTTGATCGCATCGTTAATCGGTCGGCGGGAAAACACGCTCACCGAAATCAAACGACTGGAACTTCAGCAACAAAATCTTAAGCAGCAGATTGAAAGACGTGAGGCAGACCGAATTTCTAACCAGAATAGAATCGCAGAAATTGATACCGAAATTTCAACTCTGGGGAATTTGGTCCTCAAGCTTTCTCGAGAAAAGGATCAAAAGAGCGAAACAGCCGTTCAAGAAGAAGAGTCCTTGAGACAAAAGGAAGAAGACCTAAAGAATATGGAGCAGGATACCCGCGAACTTTCCAGGAAAATTCAGGAGATCACTGAAACTCTTTCACAAATAGAAATTAAGCGATCAGAAAATCGTCTGCAAATTGTCCACATAGAAGAGCGGGCATACGAGGACTTCAATGCAACACGAGAAGAATTGCAATCGGCCTTTGACGACACTATCAATGAAAATGAAACCGATGAGCAAGTTAAAGAATTAAAGGAGAAGGTTGCAAAATTAGGAGAGGTGAATTTAGCAGCACTTTCGGATTTTGAAAAAACCAACGAGCGATACACCTTCCTGAAAAAACAGCAAGACGATCTAGCCGAGTCGATCGAACTACTCCATTCTACCATTGAAAAAATAAACCAAACTACCCAGCAAAGGTTTCTCGACACCTTTGTGCTGGTAAACGAAAACTTCAAGGAAATTTTTGCGCGACTCTTCCAAGGAGGAAAGGCAAGCCTTACCTTGACAGATGAATCCAACCCTCTTGATTCGGGAATTGAAATCTCCGCCAACCCTATGGGCAAAAGCCTGCAAAGCCTGGCGTTGATGTCGGGAGGAGAAAAAGCCATGACCGCCATCGCCCTGATGTTCGCAGTATTCAAAGTTCGACCCAGTCCTTTCTGCTTGCTGGATGAAGTCGATGCTCCGCTAGACGAAGCCAATGTCGTCCGGTTTCAGGAAATGCTAAAGGAAATGGCCATCAACACACAATTCATCATCATCACCCACAATCAAAAAACCATGACTTTTGCTAACGCACTTTATGGCATAACCATGGAAGAGCAGGGTGTCTCCAAAGCGGTTTCAGTTCACTTCAATTAACCAGCCTGACGCTGGCCTCAAATGGAAATATCATTTTCTGGCGGCCGTGATATTCTTCCTTAAATCTCGTGCCCCGAAGGGGTAAAAAAGTTATCTCGACTTAAGTAGCCCCAGGTACCTCCCACGCTAGTGGGCGTGGTACGTTATATTCTTTCTTAGCTTTCGTGCCCCGGAGAGGTATAATCACTTTACTTAATCTAATACCCCCTGAATATGGCCGAAGCAAAAGACATTGACGACAGTCTTGAATTCCTCCGGTATTTTGAAAAAAATACCGAGAACCCCGACCTGGGCGCCCTCATTCAGGAAAAATTAAGTACCGATAAAAAATCTTTAAATCTTTTAAGCTGCCAGCTTAATGAAGAAGATTTTAAAGCTATTGCCGGGTTTGGGCCCATTAAATCTGTCTCCTATTTGAACCTTGATCAGACCGGTTTAAACGCAGGAGGATTGCAATCACTCAGTGCTTCGGACTGTTTCTATAATCTGGAAAATCTTTCGCTTGGGAACAACAATCTTGACGATGAAGCCTTATTCTTCTTTTCCAAGTGTAATGCACTGGACCGCCTGAAGATCTTGAATTTATCCAGCAACGAGATCGGATCTCTGGGAGCAAAAGTTCTTTCTCTGTCAGAGGGCATAAGCAATCTGGAGCAATTAAATTTTTCATATAACCGCTTGGAACCTCTGGGCATCAAGTCGCTTGCCAATTCAAAAATTGGACGTCAATTAACAAGTATCAATCTTCGAGATACTGGGATTGGGGACGAAGGTTTAAAGTTTTTACAGCAGTCTCCGCCTCTTGAAAAAATCCATAGCATTGATCTCTCTGATAATAGTTTGACGGGTGAAGGAATGGAGGCTCTTGCACGATCCCAGGTATTTCCTAACCTTAAGGTTTTGATCCTGAACAATAACCATCTTGGAGATGATGGAGTCTATGCCATGGCAGAATCTTCCATGTTTGAAAAACTGGAAACATTGGTCATGCATAATAACGGGTTGACGACAGACAGCGCCTTTTCCCTTTCCCAATCAAAAACAATTACCCGACTCAAAACTCTGGACCTGAATAATAACGATCTTCGCGCAGAAGGAATAAAGGCCTTAGCAGAATCTACAAACATGAAAAATATGGAGGCCCTAGACCTGGGTGAAAACAAAATCGGGCAGGAAGGCGCAGAGGCTTTGGCGCGATCCCTCCATTTCTCTGGATTAAAATCTTTACGCCTGAACAATAATAATATTTGCGATAAAGGGGCTACAGCACTGGCCCAATCGGCTACACTGACCCAATTGGAATCTTTGTATCTTGAAAACGAAAATTGGATACATGCATCAGGCACCCTGGCAATTGCCAAGTCTAAAAACCTGGTCAGTCTTCGGCGACTAGTTCTTGCTCTAAATGCTATTGGCGATGATGGAGCTATTCACCTTGCCAATTCCCACCAACTCTCTGGTCTGCACTTCTTAAATGTTGCGGGTAACAAACTAACCCCAAAAGGAGAAGATGCCCTGCAAAAGTCCACGGCTTTGGCAAATATTCAAGTTCTGGAAATTGTTTGATGCAACAATACCTTTCTATTGGCTTTTGCTAAAAATTATCCGGCATAGGTATATTTTGACAGCCCCCCTTTTCTACAGGTTGATTTTCCCACCCCTGGTGATTTATATTACATAGAAGTGGTGAGTGTAACGCCGAACCCGAGGTACGGTTATGAGTGACATAAGACAAACGATCATAGATTCCCTGAGTTCCGGTTTATCGAAAAATTCTGAATTCCTGGAAACAGTTCAGGGCCTTGTCGAGACTGAGGGAGAAGAAACCTACCCCATTTTACTCAATGTATTAACCCACCTTGAGTTCAACACCAAGGATGCTAAGTCCAATTGGGATCAAATCATCAAGCATCAAAGCCTTTTGGAAACAAAACTCGAAAGACCCGTTAAATTAATAACCGCCATGTGCGACTATTTCAGCGAAGTCTCTAAAAACCTGCAATCACCAACAATGATTGAGTTAAAAGTGTTGGAGGAGACCCGGAAGGTCTCACGCTCTGATGGTTTGACAGGATTGTTCAACCGGCGATTTTTTGATGAAACCCTTGATGGAGAAATTAGCAAAGCCATTAGATATGATGGAAGTTTTTCTCTCATATTTTTTGATTTGGATAATTTTAAAAATCTAAATGATACCTGGGGTCATCAGGCAGGGGACTTAACCCTTAAGCGCGTGGCGGAAATCCTGATCTTGGAAAAGAGGACCGAAGACATTGCTTGTAGATATGGCGGAGAAGAACTGGTTCTTATTCTTCCTGAAACCCAGAAGATCAACGCACTGGTTATTGCAGAACGAATTCGACAGAAAGTTGAAGAGTTGAAGTTGGACTTTGATGGGAAATCGTTTGGCGTCACTCTAAGCGGTGGAGTCGCCTCTTATCCTACTGACGCAAAAGATATCAAGTCACTAATCCATGCCGCGGATGTCGCACTTTATCAAGCTAAAGAAAGTGGTAGAAACAGAATTTTCCTGCACGCTTTAGATAAACGACATTATATAAGGATAGATTTTGCGGGAGAAGTCCACGTGAGCAAAGTTGCTCTAGGGCATGAACAAATTAAAGTTCAAGGAAAAAATTTCAGTAGCTCAGGTTTACTTTTCGAAAGCCCCATTTCTATTGAAATCGGCGCTCAGGTCCAGGTTCAGATTACAGATCAGGGCATCGACAAACCCATTATTGTAAAAGCACTAGTCGCGCGGGTGGAAAAGTTTGACACCTATTATGATATTGGGATCGCGTTTTTGGAAATCGACGATACAGAGGGAAGCGAAATAGCACAGACCTTGGCTAAAAACCTGGGGATTCCCACCAACCAAATTAGCCAAAAATATAATACAGACGCTTAAAGTCGAGTCGCCAGTAAATTAAAGGTGTTTTGAGTCTTCAATACCTTATTTGCCAGCCATGCATGGAACCCATAGCGTCTGGCACAATATTTTTCGATTTTTAAAACTTCCAAACCCTCATCCAGCAAAATTTTCTGGACTCGGCTCGGATCAATTCCCCCAAATTGTCTCTGGTAATCCGAATGATGGTACTCCTCATCCAGCACCGAAATATTTCGCATATTCATTTCAGATCGATATAATTTTTCATCCAGCCAGGAAAGCGCGCGATGCAGAGCAAACCTTAACGGTGATTCAACCTCCTGCTTAAGCGGCTCGAAAAATATGACAAGTTGATTTCCAGAAGAAAGCCTTGCGCAAATTTTCCGAAGCACAGACTCATAATCAAAGAGATGATGCAATATTGCTGACAAGGCGATCACATCAAACTCTTCCTGATTTTGTAAAAGAAATTCTTCTACATCGCCCACAATAAATTGCGCCTGAGGTTGTAATTCTTCGGGGAGAGAGTCTTCAAATGCCTGAATCATTTCCTGCGACAAATCCAAACCCGTCAAACGGTATCCCCGGGATAAAAAACCCAACGAAAGGTAACCGGTTCCACAACCCAGGTCTAGAACTCTAGAATCCTGCTTCAGGGTAGAACACACTGCATCCAAAGTTTTTTCCAGAATAGCGGTTTGAAAAAAATTAGTCTGCTCAGGGTGGCGGGAAAGATATAGCCGATTTTCCAAAGCATGCACCCTTCGGTTTTCTTCCAACACCTTTTCTTTAGTGGCCGAGGATGCCATTGCAGATTCCATCAGGGCACAAGCTCTTCAAAAAAGAAACGTTTTTGGGTTTTCGATGTTTTGCATTCATTACAATTGATGCAGACATCGGGGAATTCTCCACTTTCATGCTGAGCACGTAATCGCGCAATTTCGCTACCCCTCCATAGGTCTTGCACATTATCTTGAAAAGCATTTCCCAGTTTTAGGGTGGCGTTATAATCGACGCAACAAGGAATCACCGTCCCATCCCATAAAACCACAAGCTTTCCATAGTCTTTTCCAAAAGGCTCCGGGCATGGCTCTTCTCTTGGGCTTTGAATCAGTTTGGGTTGTGTTCGAACATGATCGGCAATAGCTTCCCAATGGCCAATATAAGGATCGACATCCTCTTGAGTTTCTTCCTCTACAGTAAAAACTACGCCCATGCTTAAATCCGGTCGACGTTTTTCTTTTTCATTTTTTAGCCGAATAATATTTTTCTCAATTTTTTCGAGTTCCACGCCACGTATACGCTTAAACGTTTCAGCAGAACCATCAATGGAAAATCGGATGATATTAAGAGGACTATCAACAATCCTGCCAATCATTTTATCCGTCAACAAAGTTCCGTTGGTATTCATCACGATATATTTGACTCCCGCCCTATGAGCGTAGTCGAACATTTCGAAGATTTCCTTATGCAAGAGAGGCTCTCCCCAATTGTGCATACACAGATGCTCGAGCCCAGGGCAGTCATCAATAACTTTTTTGAATAAACCAAAATCCATGAACCCTTCTTTCCGTGTCATACCTTCTGTCACAAAACAAAACGTACAACGCAGGTTACAAGTATTGGTCGGCTCGATAATCAAAGAAGTAAGAGGCTTAATTTGCATCATTCCATCACCTTTCCCACAATATAGTCTGGGCGGCCCTGGATCTGGGAATGAACCCTCCCAAGATATTCTCCCAGAAATCCAATGGAAAGAAGTTGGACGCCGGCAAAAAATGCAAACACCGCCGAGAGAACAATAAAGCCCTCAATCAAAATTCCATTAGCCATGCGTTGATATAGTAAAAATGCCATCATGAGAAACCCCATTAAAGCTCCAAATAATCCCAAATAGGTCACAAATCTCAATGGCAAATTGGAGTACCCCGTTACAAGATCCCAGGATAGTTTAAACAAGGTCAGAAAACTGTATTTGGTCGTACCCTTTTTCCTGACATGGTGTTCCACTTCAATTTCCACACTGGGCAGTCCCATCCAGCTCATCAATACCGCCATGTATCGAGACCGGTCCCGACATGTTTCAATTTTATCTATCACGCTCCGACGCATTGCACGAAAAGAACTTAAATTTAATTTTACAGCATCTCCAAACAGCATTTGACCAAACCTGCATAGGAGCTTCGACCCCAGGACTCTCATCAATCCATCCTGTCTCTTTTTATGCACCGTTGTGACAAGATCGATATCCCTCGTCAATGCGGCAAGCAGTTTGGGAATTTCTTCTGGAGGATTCTGCAAATCCGAATCCAGTTGAACCACAATTTTTCCCCGGCTAATTCTAAATCCAGCCAGCACAGCAGACTGTTGACCAAAGTTCCGGGTCAACTGTACCAGACGCATTGTCCCTCCAGCCTCCTTGATCCGCTGAAGCTTTTCAAATGAGCCATCATCACTGCCATCATCCACAATCACAATTTCGTAAGAACGGTTTAATCCATCACAAACTTTTTTGAGCCGTAGACACAATTCTTCAACGATGGGTTCCTCGTTATACACAGGAACAACAATAGAAATTTCCGGGTTCGTATCCATATTTTTCGTTAGAGACTGCCATCGGGCTTGGCCCGATTAAAAGTTGGCACCGAGCAACTGCTTTCTCTGGGCTTTAAAAATTGAACTTTTTGTGACCTGTTCTTAATTTCTACCTCTCCCGTGAGAGGAGTCGGGCCAATATACTCCGATTGGCAGCAACCCAGGCATCCCGGAAAAATTCCTTCCGCCTTTAGTTTTTCTCTAAAATTGCTAATGCGTTCCGACTGCCAGGCCGAAGGACCGCTATCATTATTTACATTACCTACTCGAAAATGCGGGCAACTGAAAACATCTCCATAGGCCGAAAAAGCCACCTTCGTCCAGGGGATATAGCACCGATAATCCTGGTAAGAACTTTTGTTGCTGTAGTAGCGGACAATCTCATCCACCGTAATATAGTTCGGCGAAAATCTCAGCTTTGTCCCCTTCCCTTTACTTTTCCCTAGTAAAAGATCCAACTGCTCCCGCAAGAGCTCGGGTTCGATTTCCTCTACAGGGGTCGTGAGCCGTTGCAAGTGGTCGTCCTGATCATAATCCTTTCCATGCCAGTATGTGGCCGGACTACTTAAAACAAAATTAGCAACGTTGACATCCAGTTTATTTGCATATTCATACAACAGTACCAGTTCCCTCACATTTCCTCGATTGATAACACAAGTCAGGTGAATGAGCGGAAACTTTGATTTCAATTCCTTGCGCTTTGCCACCAGCCTTTCCAGTCCTTGCGTGGTCTTTTTAAAAGAACCGGGAATGGTTGTGATGCGATCGTGCAGAGCTTCTTCTCCCTCAAGCGAAACCCCCATGTAAAATAAACCGGAACCCCAAACAGATTTCAACCTTAGCCGCATGAGATCTTCTACAACCTTTTCGCTCAAGGTAGTCCCATTGGTAATGATATGGACTTTGTGCCTCTGCGTGGCGAACTCAAGGATATCCATGAAATCACTTTTCATGAATGCCTCGCCCCCCGTGAAAGTAATCAGTGAAAACCGGGGAAGTTTTGAAATCGCTTTTTTCACTTCCTCGCTCGACATTTCGTTGGTATATGTTTTTTTAGTTTCTGTTTCTTCAATTATTTCCAGGTAATGGCACATATCACAACGCAAGTTGCACCGATAAGTCACCTCGAAAAAAGCCTGAACCGGGGGCAAGGCAAATCGCGGTGCCAGATAGAACGGCAGAAACGAATAAATTCGCGGCAGGATTTTTTGTAGGGATTTGAAATCCATCATAATGGAATGCCTATGGACAACGGATCGGTTCCGCTTGTTTCAGAATGCCTAAGCTTTGCTTCCCACAGTTGAACAATAAATCAATGGCAGATAAATGAGGAACAAACCCAGGATACCTTTGCGGGTAAACCGGATGCTCATAATGTTGATACTCCAGTTCAATTCCCTGACTGGAAAAATCTTTCTCCGAGATATAATCACTCGCCGACTCACCGCTCAAATAATGCGTTGCTCCCAATTCGCGGCAAATCGAAAGAAGCCTCTCCGTTTTTGTCCCAGATATTTTCATCTCCGAGGAACGCAGTAGGGGAGTTTCAATGCCTATCTCTTCTTGGAGGAGACGAATCGTTTCCAGACAAAGATCAAATAAGAATTCCCAATCTTTTGCGTACAACTGTTCGCATCTGGGAAAATAATTTTCAAAATAAGGCGACTTGCAATAATGCAGGCGAAGGGATTGCAAATGCTTTTTCCGCCATGATACCGAATTATCGATACGAGTCTCTAAAAGGCTTTGAGTAAACCGGCTTTTTTGCAGAACCGGCACCGTTAACCAGGCCCAACCCTCTCCCACTCGAATTCGGTTGCGGTTTCTCCAGTCTCGACGCGTGTATTGCACATCATCGAGAAGGACGAATTTATCAGAGCGGCTCATTTGCTCGAAAAAACCTAACCACGGCAAATAAGAAGGTTGAAGAATAGTAACCCGCATAAACTTTATCCTTTAGGAGCCCAGAGTTCTTTCATCCACATCACCCGTTCCCACCACTGGCGATTATTCTGGTAAAACTCAATGGTGCGCGCGAGGCCTTCATCCAATTCAATTTTCGATTCCCATTCCAGGCACTCAAGAGATTTTTCTGTCGAAGAAATATGTCGGGTCACTTGACCGGGACGATCTTCAATGAACTGCAATAAGCTATCGGGCTTGTTCAGTAACCGCAATATTCTACGGGCAATCTCCACCACTGAGGTGTCGGTGCCTGTTCCCAGGTTGATCGTTTGACCTAATACCCGGTCGCGCTCTGAATGCAAAACCCGGTCCAGCGCTTCACAAGTATCTTCCACATACATCCAATCGCGAGAACTTTCACCGTTACCGTGAATGGTCAACGGCTGGTCCAATAAAGCACTGACAATAAAATTTGGAATTGCCTTTTCCAGATGCTGACACGGTCCGTAATTATTAAATGGACGAATAATGACCGCTGGCAAATCGTAGGTCTTGATATAAGAATAGATCAACCTGTCTGCCCCAGCCTTCGCTGCCGCATAAGGACTCATTGGATTAAGCGGATGCTCCTCGTCCATTGGAGCGCGGAGAGCCGTTCCGTAAACTTCGGAAGATGAAATATGCACAAACAATTCGACCGGATTATTCACAATCGCATTAGCCACCACCTGCGTACCAATGACATCCGTCTCAAAGAAAATCGCATTATCATAAATCGAGCGGGTCACATGCGATTCCGCCGCGAAATGCACAACAATATCCGCTTCAGAAACCAGCTTGTTTACAATATCGGGGTGGGTGATATTGCCATGAAAAAATTTGAAATGGCCATTGGACTTCAGGCTGGGAGGAATATTGTCCAGATTGCCGGCATAGGTTAAAGCATCCAGCAGAAGGATTTTGGTGTCCGGATAACGTTGGTGAATGAATTTGATAAAATTACTACCAATAAAACCAGCGCCACCCGTTACCAATATAGTTTTTTGAGATCCGTTCATAGCCCGTATCAAGAAATCCGTTTCAGTACCATTATATATAAGAGTCCAGTATATCTTTACGGAAAACTGAGGTAAATCCTTTAGCGGAAAGGCCTCCGCCTGCAAACCACAGGAGCAATTTGGCGGTAAAGCTGGCGACCACCGAAGGAGTGGAGTCTGCTTACACCGGGCGGGGCCCGGTCAGGGAACCATTTTGAGGAGTTCATCGATGGTTTTTTCTATGCCTTCGGCCACCTCAGAGATACTCTGACCCACCATATAGGCCGGAGTGGAGACAATATGATTTTCTTTATCGAGGACAAAATCCCGAGCCGAGCATTCCTGATGCTTGCTGCCCATTTCTTCGATCATGCCACTGCCATCCTTGTCATTACCGATGGTCAACGTAGGTTTGGATGATTCCCCTTCATAAATTTTAGCCATCATGGCAGGGGCGATGCATAACACCGCTTGCGGCTTCTGTTTGGCTATGAACTCTTTCACCAATCGCATGACATCCGGATGGACATCGCAGTCGGACCCTTTTTCCGCAAAACTGGAAAGGTTTTTCGCCGCGCCGAATCCACCGGGAAAGACCAAAGCATCAATATCATCCGCCTTGACCGCGTTGATATCGCGGATTTCTCCACGGGCAATGCGAGCCGATTCCACCAACACGTTACGTTTTTCTCCCAGCATTTCCTCGCCATTATGGTGATTGATCACATGCATCTGTTCCACATCGGGGGCCATGCACACCGCCTTGGCGCCAGCCCGATCAATCGCCAATAACGTGATGACCGATTCATGTATCTCCGCCCCGTCAAACACCCCGCATCCTGATAGCACCACACCTATTTTTTTCATACTTATTTTCCCCCTGAAAAATAAAAACAGAGATTAGTTTTGCATTAAAAACCCATTTTACCACCCCCTGACGGCGGACGCCAGCGCAACCCTGGGTCCAGTAGGGCAGTGACGCAACCGCCCCAAGGTTAAAGTCACCCAAAGTCCATCGAAGAGTCGACTTGTAATCCTCATTATCCTTTCAATCCACATATCAATCCAGTAAAATCCGAGTTCGGAAACAGCGTTTGTAATACTTCCTAGCCTAGCTTTATCAAATTAATACTTTTAAATAAAAAGCTTCCCCATGAGCAGCGAAAAACTCACAAAAGAACAAAAAGAAAAACTCAAATCTCTAGAGCCCCAACTTCAAAGAGCTGAGGAGACCAGGAACTATGAAGAAGCAAAACGAATTACTTTTAAAATCCAACAACTATTAAGACCGACAAGACATGAAACTCGATTAATGCAGACCAAAAATAGGCTATTTGAAACAGCTATGGAATGTGGAGAACTAAGTATAGCAATTAAAGGGTTTCTAGGGGTTAGAAGAAAGGTTGCAGAAACCACAAGGCTTTACTTAGAAGCAACATCATTACTTGCTATATGTTTTTTAAGGAAACGTGATCTCAAATCCGCAAGGCCCTATATGGTCGAAGCTCTAAAGTGTGAGAAAAACATTAAATCAGAAGCAAAAAGAACCCAATTCAAAGCAAGTTTAGCAAAAAGATTCAACGACGAGGCTCTATTGTCTTCACTCGCTATCGAGGGGTTGGAAAACTTAAACCCAGAAAGAGTACAAAAGGATGCAGGAAAATTAGTTTGTGAAAATACTGAAGACGAAATCTTGGCGCTTCTTGGCTCCGAAGTATCAAGTAGCACAATAGAATTCGTCGAGGAAGTTAATAGAGAATCACAGAAATTACTTACTTTTAAAGAAAAAAGGATGTTGCCAGCATACGTAGAAATAAAAGAAAAAAGGAAACTGGGGAAAAGCGTATTATCTGCATTTGAGAGAATTCTTTGGAAGTCCCTATGCGACAAAGAGAGCGAAGTGTACAAAATGTGGTTTACAAACGGCATGCAAGCAGTTCTAGATAAAAAATATATTACGACCGCTATTATTGCCGCATTATCGGGGTTAAGCATTGGGGTTTATGCAATTGCCGTATATGCAACTGCTCTAATCATAAAAATGGGAATTGAGGCGTTTTGTGATGTACATGAACCTAAAAATTTAATGGACTTAAGAAAATAATTCCCAAAAATTATTCTCAACCACAGGTTTCAACAGAAAACAAAATATGACTAATTGGATTAAAAGTAATTGGCCAGGGTGGCTTTCCGGCATAGTAATTTTCTTAGCTCTTGGGGTCTTTATTGGGAATAAAACGGAAACTGCCGCACAAATTGGTGATTTCTTTGCTGGATTTTCCGCCGCACTCGCCTTCATATGGCTGATAGCTGGTTTTATGCAACAAAGAAAGGAGCTAGTTCTCCAAAGACAAGAACTAGCTTTGCAAAGAGAAGCTCTTGAACAGCAAAGAGAAGAGTTGAATAGAATTGGGAAATACGCTGCCTTAGATCAAATATCGAAAATTTTGAAAGAATTTGAAGACTCTTTACCCAAAAAGAATATTCAAGGCATAACTAAAATTGAAGATTTAAACCAAATATTCATGCCTGAATTTGCTAAAGCAGTAAAAATATTAGAACCCTCCGCTCACATTGATATTTCAAAAACCTATCTCGAATGGGCAAAAATTGAAGGGGTTTGCAAAGAGTTTTTATCCGCAATAATGTCGGTAGTTATTTTACATAACGAATCTAGCGAAGAAGCTGATCTCAAATTTCTTGAAGGTGAGGATGATGCTGAATATATTTATTTCAATTATGATTCAATAAAAAATATCCGCCCATTACGGAATTATATTGGCTCAGCACATTTTCTAGCAACTCAAATAACTTTATGTACACCTGGCTTGAAAAAAATGGAATTAGCAAACATAGAGACTATCGAAAAAATTGATCCAAAGTTGATTAATAGAGAGGGTGTGGATAAGTTGCGCGCTGAAATTGCAGAAATTGATAGAATTAAGAAAAAATCTGAATAATATTGCACATCTAACTAACTGCTACTACGGCCAGTAGTTATATACAATCGCCTATCTTTGCCAAAAACTTTGGGAGTTATTTTCATGTCAGGGAGATCTTGCACACTGGTGTTTCCCGGAAAGAGTCTCACAATTTTATGCGGTTTTTAAAAAGTTTCTAGCACTGAAATAGGCCCCAAACAGGCCTATGTTTTCCCCCAGTGCTGTGGGAACTATTTCGGGGATGTTTTTCAACAAGGTATATTGTTTAATAATTTCCGGATCGGGAATAATCTTATTAAACTGCTTAAGGCCTAAAGAACCCATAATGATAATTTTTTCCGGATCGTACGCATTGATTAAATTTCCAATTCCATAGGCATTGTAGTGCTTCACCTTGTTCACAGTTTCCTGAAATTGAGAGTCCTCGAATATTTCCTCTGCCGTCAATTTTTGTCCCATTTTCTCAACCGTTTTTTCAACTCCCACACCTGAAGCTTGTGCCGCCCAGCAACCATTATGCCCTAAACAGGGGTTTGCCAAGTCGGGGTTTGTTTCGAGAACGATGTGCCCGATCTCAGTTTGTCTATTATATAAACTTCCATTCACTATGACTCCCACACCAATTCCCGTACTGATGGTCACCAGGCAAAAATTTTTTATTTCATTAAATTGTCCCAGAGCGAGTTCTCCCTGACTGGCCATGTTGAGATCGTTGCCAATTAGGAGAGGAACATTAAAATAATCTCCGAGAAGACAGGAAAAATCTATTTCTTCATCAAACTCTAATGGTTTTGATCCCAGCAATATCATGCCTTCTACAGGACCAGGAAGTGCCATGCTAGCGGCCTGAATTTGACTTAAGGGTGCTTCCGGGTGCGCCTTTCTCAGCGAAGAGGAAATTCTTTTGATTTGCTGAACTAGAGAACCAACATTATTTTTTTCTGTTTTTTCATTAATAAAAGGTTCTTCTATTTTACCGTCAACAATAAGTGCGGCCCTGATATTGGTTCCTCCAATATCGTAGCACTCAATAAACCCATTTTTATTGTCGGCGAGATTATTCATGTATATTTCTCAAGTTGAGATGCGGCCAACTCATCCAGCGCCCATTCAACATTTCCTGTCAGGGGCCGAATTTTTCCCGCTGGCAAACCCCTGTTCTCTGATGGAGAGTTCAAGATTCGGGAAACGATGGCAGCCTTATCCTGACCTGAAACAATAACGGTTATTCGCTTGGCCGCGTTAATCACCGGCAAGCTTAAGGATATTCTTTTTTGTCCGGTATCCGGGTGAGTGGTGACCCCACATAACTGGCTTGTCGAGCTTGCAAGAGTGGATCCGGGAAAAATAGATGCAGTATGCCCATCCGTTCCGACACCCAGAAAAATCCAATCCAAACTTGGGTTCTGCCCCTTGCCAGGCGCGAAGTGTTTCTTCAGTTCATCCGCATATCGGTTGGCTTCAACGACTGGATCATTTTCTCCATGGATTCGATGGATATTTTCTTCGGGGATGGATATGTCTTTCAGCATCAAGTTACTAGCAAGTTTAAAATTGCTTTCGCTATGATCCGGCTTTACGCAACGCTCATCCACCCAAAAAATATGGACAATATCCCAGGGGATCCTTTTCCATTTTTCAAATTCCGGTAAATGCTGGAACACATTGCGGGGAGTGTTCCCTCCAGACAGACCGAGGTTAAAAGTCGTTTGTTTGTTCAATGCTTGATTAGCACCTTCAAACCAATCATCCACCAAGGCGCCACAAAGACTTTTAAAGCTGGAAAACACTTTTACGTTATCACTCAAACCACAAATATTTTATAAAGTTTTTCGGGTTAATATTTACTTAGATTTGATCGCATGGCCACCAAACCGATTTCTTAATCCGGCAAGGACCTTCATGCTGAAAGATTCGGGTTGCCGTGACCTTAATCTTGATAAAAGGGATAAGGTAATGACTGGGGCAGGCACATTAAGATCGATTGCGGTTTGTACCATCCACCTTCCCTCGCCACTGTCCTCAACATGATCTTTAATTTTAGAAAGCTTTGGGTCTTCCTCAAATAAACTTTCCGCCAACTCAAGAAGCCAGGATCGGACCACGCTTCCTTTTTGCCAAACTTTACTTATTTTGTGCATGTCAAGATTGAATGACGATTTCTCCATCACCTCAAAGCCTTCGGCATAGGCCTGCATCATGCCATATTCAATTCCATTATGAACCATCTTCACAAAGTGACCGGCACCACTAGGGCCACAATATAAAAATCCATTTTCCTGGGCCAGAGCGCTAAAAATTGGGTCCAGTTTGGAGCAGGCTGTTTGATCGCCTCCTACCATCAAGCAATATCCATTTTCTAATCCCCAAACCCCACCACTGGTTCCACAGTCGACAAAATTAATTCCCTTTTTCTCTAGCTCAAAGGCATGACTTTGCGTGTCTCGCCAGTTGGAATTTCCTCCATCAACAATTGTATCTCCTGCTTTCAATACTTTGGCTAATTCTTCAATATTCTCTTTTACAGGGTTACCTTCTGGAACCATGAGCCATACAATACGATGTTGCGGTAAATTCTCTACCAATTCAGCAATAGAATTCATCCGTTCAATATCTTTTCCAAATCTGTCGGCTGAAAGATTTGGGTCATAGGCAACAACCTCATGCCCATTTCGAAGCAAACGTTCCACCATATTGGATCCCATTTTTCCAAGCCCGACAAAACCGATTTTCATTTGACACTCCATCAATTTAATTTTGGAGACAAACACACTAATTAAGACAGCATAACCTTTTTTATTCTAAAACCATATCCCCTTGCCTTCACAGAAAACACAAATAAAAGCAAGAGCTATCGTTGCTAGAAGGCTAAGAACGGGTGATAGGGAGTCGGCGGTCTTTGCCGAAAGCTTTAGGAGTAATTTTCACACCCGGAGGACCCTGCCGACGTTTGTATTCATTCAAATCCACCAACCGGGCAATGCGCTTTATTTCAGATTTGGATAGACCGGCAACCTTGATTTCTTCTATGGATAAATCCTGTTCGATATAACGCAATAAAACCGGGTCGAGCAATTCATAGGGAGGTAAAGAATCCGTATCCTTCTGGTCAGGTCTGAGTTCTGCCGAAGGTTCCTTGGTTAAAACATTTTTAGGAATAATTTCTCGCTCTCGATTTAGCCAATGACAGAGCTCGTAAACCAAAACTTTAGGCACGTCTTTGATCACGGCAAATCCTCCCGCCATATCTCCATAGAGCGTGCAATACCCCATACTGATTTCACTCTTGTTGCCAGTGGTCAAAACCATCCAGCCAAATTTATTTGAGAGCGCCATTAAGAGATTACCCCGGATGCGAGCTTGCAGATTCTCTTCCGCCAGATTTGGCATCGTCCCTTTAAAAGCATCTTTCAAAATAGAATCGTAAGATTTCATGGCCGACTCAATGGGAAAGGTGAATGTTTTAATATCTAAATTTTTCGCCAGTGCCAACGCGTCGTCAATACTGCCTTTAGAAGAATATGGAGATGGCATCAGCACCCCGATCACGTTGTGAGACCACAACGCATCGACCGCAATCGCGGCTGTCAGGGATGAGTCGATTCCCCCACTCAAACCTATAACCACTTTGGAAAATCCGTTTTTATGAATATAATCGCGGGTGCCCAGCACCAAGGCCGAATAAACTTCTTCCTCTTCCGATTTTTTCCTGTAAACACCGGCGGGCAGTTGGGGAACTTTTTTAATATTGGCTTTCGACAAAGTTGCCGGGGCGCGGTAAGATCGGATTCCTCTGGCTACTGGCTTTCTATTCTTCGGTGACAACGCCACCTCAGCAAAAATAATTTCTTCTTCAAACGAGTTTCCCTGGGTGATAATTTTCCCCTTTGCATCCACCACCAGGCTTTGGCCGTCAAACACCAGCTCATCCTGCCCTCCAACTAAATTGACATAAGCAATCGGACACTTATAACTTCTGGCACGTTTGATGATCATCTGCCTTCGCGCCTTGCCCTTGCCTTTATGATAAGGGGAAGAAGATATGTTTAGAATAAAGTCCACGTCCTTACTCAGGGTTTTGCCCGGTCCAGATTCCCCCCAAATGTCCTCGCAGATTGTCAGACCGATTTGCGCACCTTTCAAGAAGAACCGGACGGGTTCATCCCCTTCTGTGAAATAGCGCTTTTCATCGAACACCCCATAATTTGGAAGAAGTGTTTTTCGGTATGTGCCGATATGTTTTCCGTTGCACATCAGGGCGGCGGAATTATAAAGATGTTTCCCTTTTTGTTCGGCGAATCCAATCACGGCTGTCAGGCCACGTGTATAGGGAGCGATTTTTTTTAAGGTTTCCCGGCAATTTTTGATGAAACTTTTTTTGAACAGTAAATCTTCCGGAGGATAACCTGTGACAATGAGTTCCGGGAACAACACTATATCAGCACCCACCTTTCGGGCCTGGGCACATGCCGACTTCACCTTTTCCGCATTGGTTTTGAATCCGCCTACCAGACCATTGACCTGCGCAAGCGCTAAGCGAAGGGAAACACCGGAATCGGCACTGCCTTGCTTTGTTTGCCTCCCTTTATTTGTGACTTTTCTCATAAAATAATACTTACTCAAGGAAAAAACCGATGCCTATTTCGAGTTCCTCTGGAGTATACTACATTCCAAAAATTAACCCCATTACCAACCCGATGGTCTGAGTTCAAGACATATTTGAAATATTATGAGTGAATCGAATCCTGCTGAGGAAAGCATCAAGCATTCCATTCGAAAAAATGGATTTCCGGAGAAGATTGTCAGGCTTCCCTTCAAACCTGTTTATGATGCCTGCAAAAAACACGGGACCTCGCTCACCGACGTGTTGGACAAACTACAGGATGAACAGATTTTCGGCAAGATCATTGGCAACCATCTTGAGTTTCGTTCGCGCGAAAAAATAGATTTTAAACCAACCGAGGCTTCCGACTCCGAAGAGTTTTCCTGGCTCAAAGGTGCCTCCAACCTGAAAGGGTTTCAGGATGCAGCCAAAGATGCAATGGGGGAGATGACCCCAGAGAAAATGGCCGAGGCTCGGAAAATGGTCGAAAATATGAGCGATGAGGAAAAAATGAACCTCGTGAAAATGTTCACCCAGCGGTTTGATTCTGGAAATAAAAAATAAGCCTATGTTGATATTCGCCAAAGAAATTGGCCAAAGAGAGCACCATCACGAATTGGAAGATAAGCTGCCCGAATTGAAACAGTATATGGAATACCAACGCAAACTGTTTCCTTATACCGTGGTGCGGGCGGGATTGGACCTGGCCTACAAGGAAGTTGATGACATTATGAATTTTGTCGACAACGACTACCACCCCCCGGAAGATTCTTCTCGACAAGAGTACCCCGCCGATGTCCAGCAATGGTACAGAAACCGGTTTCCCTGGTCATCGGCCTTTCTGAAAATGGAAGACATGCATTTCGTACTGGTTACTCTCATCAAGTCGATGGATTCGTTTCGCACTCACGAATCAGCCAGCGCCTATCACTGGCCCGTGCTCTACGATTGTGTCCACAATATCATTCAGGTATACAATAGTCTGGTTCGGGACGACCCTGGTAATTCCCGAGACATTCATTTGAGCAATGGGGTAGAGGTTAACTTTGATGACTTCATCAATAACTACTGGTTCGATCTTGATTTTATGGTTTTCTCTCAGGCTGATTATCCCCACACCCGCCATCAGGAAAGAAAAAATCTTTTAGAAGAAGAAATCAAGGACATCATGTCAGAAGGCGTGGAGCCTCTCGTCGCACTGGAAAAACTGGAAGCCCCCTTTACTCTTGAAGACTCCACCCTCAAACTTCTCCGACGAGACCCTGTTGAAACCCGGTATCTCGAATTAAAAAGCAGTCCTGAAACGGGCAACCAGTTTGACCGAATCTATAAGAAATATGTCGAGGACCCCCAACACGGCAAACTGAGAATAATCGATGCTGAGTATCTAAAAAACTTACCTCTAGCCATGGCTGGCGATCCCCCCGCCTAGGGGGTAAAACCAAGATAACCCGATTCGCTTTTCTGGATGTGGAGCGGTTTTTTCATGCTAATGGAAGCCGTGTCACCAACCTTTTGCTCCCTCGATTTTTTCCTTTTAGCGGTTCTCTGCCTGGCTCGAGATTTTTTATCCGGAGTTTTCGCCACTTCAAGATTAGTATTTTTTGTTCCACCCCAAAAAGATTGGCTCACTTCCATCCCTTCAAATTTTCCAGCGGTTCCTTCTGCCAACTCAACCAGCTCAAAACTTTTGCTGAATATATCCATGGTAAAGGGTCCATTGGAAGATCCAGCAACAAGGTCTACAGGTGTCTTTCCTTGAAAATCAGGAGCTTTAAGTTCAAAAGTACCGAAACTAAGCTGTTGGGTAGTCCCAAAAGCGAGTTGACCCAGAGTTTTTCCAGAATTCCCTAACACCTGATCCTTGATATCCCGGCGAGTGAAGGAAAGCCCACCCTTAGGAAAACCAGTAAAAGAAACTACCGCGTTATCAATTCCAGAAATAGATCCCTGATAAGAAACATCGACATCTCCCGATCCAGCCTGGTCAATTTTAAAAACCTCAAGGCTATCAGTTTCGAAGATGTTGATATCCCCGGATGTTGCATTATCGATATCCACAGATGAAACTGTGGTCTCTATAGCATTAAATTCTGTTCCAAATCCGGTCACCAAATCTGCCACAAGCCTGCCATCTGCCGCATCAATATCTAGAGATGAATCGCTATCCCCATCAAACGCACCGCCGCTAGTCGACGTCAAGGTTACTGCTGCATCGGAAGAACTTGTGGTCTGGAGCAAGCCGAGGGTAATATCTTCATCTGCAGATAGAGCCAGGGTTCCGGTACCCGCGTCAAATACTGTTCCATCCACCATGGTCAAGGCTCCACCTGATCCGCTGGAATCAGAATCGTTGTTTGCCGTGACCGTAATGTTTCCGGTCGTGGTGGTCAAATCGCCCGAGGCAGTAAAAATAATATCGTCATCTGCCAACAGGCTGATTGAACCTCCGGCTGTTGCCGCGCCCGTCGCATTCAGGGAATTTCCTCCACCCACCGTTACATTGAGGTCTCCTCCAACGGTAGAAGTGGAAAGGGTCACTGCATTATTACTGGTCAATGTCGCATCACCGGATGTCCCCGAAGTGTTCAAACTTACGGCACCGGTGAAAGAATTCGAGGTATTGCTAAGTGTAATCGCCTGATCGGAGACATCTGTCGTGAAACTGGCTGTTCCCCCAATTGTTAAAGCTCCGGTATTAGTAATCGCTCCTCCTGACGTGACGCTCAAATTTCCAGTAGTCGTCACACCCACTCCAAAACCTACTCCCGACCCAGCATCCAAGGTCAAGCTACTGAATGAAGAAGCGGTCGTTGAAAAGGTCACCGAAGAGGCAGAGTTCAAAGTAAGTGCTCCAAAGCTTGAGGAAGATACGCCCTCAACAATTATGATCCCATTCGATGTGTTGCCCACGGTCAGACTGCCAGCGGTGATTTGGCTCAGTTCGCTATCTGTCAGGGAAAAAGTTCCTGTACCCGACCCCAAACCAATGGTTGAACCAGATTGGGCCGTTAGGAGAGTCGTACCGGCTGTGCCGGAAGTGATCGCCCCGGTTGAATTGAAAGACATACTATTAGAAGTGATGGTCAATGCGTTGTTGTTGGTAGTGAGTGTCTTGCCAGCCGAGATCGAAAAATCTCCGGTACCGTCACCATCCGAATCCGAGTTGAAACTGGTCGTTCCATTTGTTGTAAGACTTGAAGTGAGCGCGATTCCATTTTCCGCGTTCACCGTCAGACCTTGGAAAGTGGAGTCCGATGTTCCAAAAGTTACCGAGGAACCAGAAGCCGTCGCGTTCAAAGTGAGCGCTCCAAACTGGTCAGTGTTGCCGGAGGAAACTCCATCAACAGCAATATTTCCATTGGTTCCATCACCAATGGTGAGACTGCCAGCAGTGATTTGGCCCAGTTCAGTATCTGTCAGAGAAAAAGTTCCGGTACCAGAACCCAATCCAATGGTCGTTCCAGACTGAGCTGTTAAGAGGGTGGTTCCTGCGGTTCCACTGCTCAAGGTCCCACTGAGAGTCAAGCTTGTCGCGGTAATAGACAGGGCATTGTTCCCGGTGTTCAATGCCTCACCGGAAGCAAGGGTAAAAGTTCCCGTACCATTATTATCTGTATCGGCATCGATTGTCGTGGTTCCTGCCGATGTCAAGTCATCATTGATAGTGATGCCATTGGTCGCATTGAGAGTAATAGCCCCTGCTGCAGATATGCCCACTGTGGCTGCGGTTAAAGTGATGGCACCTGCTTCAGCCGTTAGAATTGCCCCGGAGGATAGAGAAAGGCCTTTTGCACCAGACAAAGTGAGGTCACCTTGTCCAGTAATGGTTCCGCCACTTTGACCGATCGTTAATAATCCGGAAGAGCTTAAACTGGTTGCTGCGGCAAAGGTAATGGCTCCGTTCACCAGATTTAGATCACCGGTACCACCAATATTGCCCAGTTCAGTAGAAGTAAGATTCATTCCAAATCCAGAACTAAACCCAATCCCCAAAGAACCACCGTCTGAAACATTGATGGTCGTCGATCCTGTTCCGCTATTAAGAGAGCCAGTTAGAGCTAGGTCATTCGCTGTGAGGGTCAGCGCATTGTTGGTCGTCGATAAAGTACCTGATGAAATGGTGAAATCTCCCGCCCCGCTATTATCGAGGTCCGCATCCAGAGTAACCGCACCATTTGCAGTGAAACTATTTCCAAGAGTAATTCCCGAATTCGCGTAGAGTGTAGCGGCCCCAGCTGCGTTCAGGGTATTGCTGACCGTAATACTTCCATTTGAGGAAAGCGTCAACGCTCCATTGGCGGTGATCGTACCTCCCGATGCACCCAGAGTAATATTTCCTGCTGATGAGGTGATGGTCATTCCACTTGCAAGTGAGAGGGAACTCCCTCCTTGTAGACTGATGTTGCCAGCCCCTGTTAACGTGCTATTGCTTAGGGTCAAGCCTGTACTAGCAGTCATGGTCACCGCCCCTGCGGAAACCAGTGCATTATTAACGCTTATTGTCGAAGCCGAAGAAGTAAGAGTCAGGTCCCCTGATGAGGTGGTGCTGCTTGCCGCAAGAGTCAAGGCATTTGTCGAACTAAAAGTGGCGCCGCTTCCTAGTGTTAACGTTGAAGAATTTGCGTTGATGTTTAATGAGCCTGAGCTAGTGGATATGCCATTGTTCAAGGTAATTCCATTGCTAGCAGAAAGTGAGATGTCTCCTGTCCCGCTCATGGTTCCAGTCATAGTGATGCTGGAAGGGGCGGAAAGGGTCAAATCACCTGCGGTGACCATGCCACCACTGGCGGCACTCAAAGTAATATTTCCCGCGCTGGTCAATGTGGTGCCGCTGGCAAATAAGATATTGTCATTTCCCGAGAGAGTATCTACGGTGCTATCAGAGTCTCCATCCAAAGACAGAGCTCCGGTAGTGGTGGTCAGATCTGAGTTGACCTCTATGCCATCTACTGCGTTAGCGGTTAAAGCTGAAAATGTGGAAGCCGAACCCTCAAAAATAATCGCACCTTTTGAACCGGATAGATGCGCATTCACATTGAGCTGCACTCCATTGGTGAAACCAGATGTATTTGCTGTAGTCAACGCATTAACATAGATGTCTCCATTGGTTGCAGTAGAGTTTTGCGCGTCTTCACTGTTCGAACCATCATCTCTCAAACCACCGATGACGAGTTCACTGCCTGACATTTTGGCAAGCTCCGAAGTGCTGATAAGCATGGAACAGAATGTAGAGCATGTCGTGGTAGAGCTGTCTCCAAGTACTATTTTGCCGGCAGTAGATTCACTATTGGCATGGGAGATAATGATTCTTCCTGTGCCACTGGCCAGAGAGGCGGATCCAGTTAACGATAAGTCGTCACCGGTCAAAAATATGTCTCCGCCATTGGAAGCCAGACTCCCCAAATTCAAGGCTCCGGTTGCAGTAAAAATTATATCTCCACCATTAGTGGAAATGGTGTCACTCGAACTCGCGAAAGTTATCGTTCCGTTCGTCACTGTAAAGGTCACTGAATTTCCGCTGCCTTGTTGCAAGCTCAGTGTGTCGCCACCAAGATCATTCAAGGTAATACTATTCGTAGCCAGAAGTTCGATATTGGTTGTACTGGAGATGGCTTCAAGTTCCGTATCATAAATTGTTGCGGTTATAGCACCACTGGTCGCTGCATCCCCAATAGTAATGTCATCTGGATCGAGAAGAAGGGTACCGGTTTTTCCATTAGGAGCAGTGGTATCCACTAAACCATGAAAATATAATTCCTCTTTTCCGGAAACTTCTACAAATCCGCCATCCCCAAAATATTGACCGCCCCGGCCTTTGACGATGCCGTAAAACCGCATTCGCCGATCCGCCCAGAAAATGACCTTTCCGCCATTACCGCTGGTCACCGCATCGGCATAGGTTTGGGTATCGGGTCCGATATAAGAATCCGTGGCGTTGGGAACCGAGCCCTGACCCTGATAGTCGCCACCAAAAAGGAGTGTCCCGCCGCCCAGATCGCCCGAAACATCTATGAGGCCATTACCAGAAAAATCCAGCATGTCACCTAAAACATGAACCGTGCCTCCCGTCTCCCCCTGCCCGTAACCCGAGGCATCCAGCGTACCAGATACGTTAACTTCCCCTGCGTCACCGCCCATGAGAATGATTTGCCCATTTTTTTCAGATACTGAACGCGCTTGGATCACTCCATCCATATTGATCACACGGTCAACAATATTCTGAGCGGCATTGACATCCAACCGAACCATCCCGCCATCGGCAAAGATACTTCCGCTATTGGAGACCAGCGAAGTTAATGCTTGTCCATTTATTCCTGTCACCTGTCCCATCACCTGGCTGTCTACTCCCAGATTAATGAGTTGGTCTCCATACAAGTCAACGGTAAAGGTTTTTCCGGAAGCAAGGCTCACCTTACCTAAACGAGCGTTGATGATCCCCATGTTTTGCACACCCGGAGCAACCAAAGCAACCAGTCCACCCTCGGCCGCAGTAATAATGCCCTGATTGACAACTGTTGAAGAAAGGCTTGAAGGCACACTGAAGTTATAATTTCCGTTTAAAAAATCCGTATTAGATATGTTGCTGGTCGTGGCGATCAAACCATTAACATCCACCTGCGCATTACTTCCAAAAAGAACACCATTGGGGTTGATCAGCCAGAGATCGCCATTGGAAGTTAACTTACCGAATATATTCGAAGGATCATTGCCCGTCACTCGATTCAGTGTTACCCCACCCTGAGATAATTGAAAGTCAACATGTTCGGTGCTCTCAATCCCGAACGCCTGCCAATCGATGATGGCCTTTTCGGTGCTTTGCTGAATGATTATTTGCTGAGAAGAAACAGAATCAATAGTGGCTGATCCTGCTTGAACTGTGCCCCCGGTAGGAAGGGCAAAAACCATGGAAGGAAAAATTCCAATCAGATAGGTTAAAAACGAAACCAGGAAAATAGCAGCGTTGCTCGGCTTTTTTGAAACCTGCCGGGCCACGCCCAATGGGAATGTGCTCCCAGCCTTCGGCGGTTCTCCGTCGGCTTGCGAGAAAGCAATCTGATTCATTTTAAAAACGTTCATTAAAAAACCCTAAAACCTTGCTGTCAGATTAAAAAAGAATCTTCCGTCCTTGTTGCCCTCAGCAGCCACTGCCTGATCCAAAGGCTTATCCCATTCCAAATACCCAGAGATTTTTTCTGTCACGTTGAATCGAGCACCGAGCCCTAATGAAAATAGATCCTCGGTTTTTAATCCTGTAGAGGTGGGAATGCGATTCCAAATCTTCCCATAATCAAAAAAGGTGTAGGCCTGCACATTCCTGAGATATTTTTTCTTTGTCTGGATAGCTTTTTGAAGTTCCAGCTTAAAGGACAGGCCTTGATCACCAGTAATTTCAGAGGAATCGTAAGCTCGACCATATTGCGCCCCCCCCACACCAAATTCTTCAGAAGCCAAAAGCTTTTCCAACGAATACTGCCAGGACATGGACCCCAATAACATCCAGGAAGGTGCCAGCTGTTGTAGTCGAAGCATTTCTCCAGAAATCTTGGTAAAGTCACTGTGGCCTACATCACGAGTCAGATTATCTGATCCCGTTTCCGTGGCCTCGAAAATGTCAAATCCCTTGCTCAAATTAAAGCTCACCAGGTTCACCCCCCGATGCTCATCCACAAAGTCGTAAGACAACCCAATATTAACGATGCGAAGACGGTCTTCTGAATCCAATACTCCCAAAATATCCGTGGAAGAGTTTCGGTGCGTATAGCCAAAAGACCCCGTTAGGTTTTCGGCTCTGGATCGAATAAATGGATGTGAAATTTTGAGAGTGAAGGTTTTACTTTTACCCGCTACCTCAAAATCTTTGAGAACGGACCCAGGCTCAGACTCACTTATTGATGCGGAGAAAAATAGTTTAGTGCCTTCAGAAGATATGGGTTGCTCATAGAAACCGCTGAAAAATTGCAATTCGTCGGTGTTCGAGGTAACCACGCCTTGCAAACCGATTCGCTCATAGTTTCTAAGAAGCGTGTTACCGGATAGTCCAGCATTAATCTGAAGAGGTCCGTTGAATTGAGTACCCCGGTTATCCACACCCAAACTTCCGCCATAGGCTTTATTGTCTAAAATCAATGTCATGTTCGTGGCCCCTTGCTTATGTTTAGAAGGGGTGAGAACCGATTTAACTGAAACCCCCGGCAAGTCATCCACCAAAAGCAGATACCTCTCAAGATCCTTGGCTTTCAGAGGACGCGATTTTAAAAGCCCTCTTCGATATTGATTGAGAAGCTTCCTCGGTCCACGCACCTGACCCTGAATAACAACCCGATCCACGAATCCTTCAATCACATCGATTTGTACAATCCCCCCCTCAATTTTCTGTGGAGGCACCACCGCTTTAGATAAAATATATCCATCATTGCGATACATGTTGGTGATTTCCTGGGCTATGGTGTAGACCTGCTCGAGATTTATTCTTCGATGCAAATACCTTCTGAACAACCGCGAAAATCTCCGCTTGCCATAAATCGTAGAGCCTTTGATGACCATTCTCTGAAGAAGGAAATTCACCTTCTTCATCGCAGTGGGAAAAACAGGTTTCAAGTTGTCCGGTTTTACTGGCACCACTTGTGATCGCGGAAACTCCTGTTTTTTGAACCTCTCTTCAAAACGTTGAGGAGATGCCTGTTTATAGGTCTGGTCCCGTCCTTGGGGTGTAATTTGGGCGTAGGATAGCAATGACATAGAACTCCACCAAAGGCAGGCAAAAACCCCTATCAGCGTTATTTTGCTATAAATTCGATTGTTTGCCTTTACCCAGTTCATTCACTTAGCCTTATTCTTAACGGTATTCCGGAACCCAAAGTTAAGCATTTCTCACATCGCTCGAAAACCCTTGAAATACCGAAAACAAAGGGGTTGCATGATTTTTATTAGCAGACAAATCAACCCGCCCAGCTCCAAATAGCCTGAGTTTAGTTCCCAAATATCAAGGCGTTTGTCTCCACTGCTTTAACCAGGAGCCGCCTAATGCAAAATCCCTTGCTTTGAAACTTTTTTTGAAAAATAATTCACTAATTTTGACCCAAAATTGGGCACAGTTATTCGCTACATATTAAGAGCAAGGAATATGCCAAAAGCTCAGGCAAACACAAAACCACATAAATAGTTGAAAAATAAGGAATTTCTATTGTTTTATTTGGGGTTTTAGTAAGCAGGCCCAAGATTGGAAGGCAAAAAGTTCATCCAACCGTCAATTTATTGTTTTTCTTTCCGATTCATTGAATAACAAGAGGGCTTCTGGGGTTGGACAAAAATGGCGTAAATATATGATTACCTGCACCTGATATATTTACAAATATCCAACTAGGGCCTATGATAGATGGCAATTAAGGCTCTTCGCAGCAGCTAATGCAAAGATCAACCTTGCACATCAACCACGGAAAAAATGAAATCTATGAATACTTTGAATATGTGCGATTTTTGTTCCCTCGAAAGGTCTGAATGCGGTGCCGAACCCGTTCTGGCAGTTTTATTGAAACTCAAAAATCTCGAACCCGAGCACTCAGAATCTGTCGTCGCCTGTGATAAATATATTAGTCCCGTAGATGTTCTCAAAGAGAGATTCCACGACCCCAGCTTGTAGGCAAGGCAGGCTTTTACAGCTACCTTTCAAATACATCCCTCCTCCGCATTCAATCTTTAAATATATATTTCCAGTTTTTATTTTTCTAAGCGAAACCATCTATTCCCTTTCTTAACAGGGTTGTGACATTGACTTAACAGACATGTAATGGTCACAACCTATACTGATTCTTGGATCCACATACTTCTGAAAGGAATAGGAATATGACTTGGGAAAGGGATAAGAAAAAAAGGTTGGCAGAGTATCTATGGACAGAGATCAACAAAGCAATCCTGAAATCTCCAGATGTTCAGTTCTCCATAAAAAAACTTCAAAAATTACAACTGCTGGATTATGTTTCGGAGTTTAACTTAGTCTTGGAAGTGGATAAGCTTATAGAAAGTATTTTGAAACAAAATGAAGATAGAGAGGCAAGCACTCAAGATCTGAATAAATTGAAAGAAGAATTTTTAGAAGCTAAAGCAAATTCAGACCCGGAAGAACTACAATTGCAAACTGACCCTGAAGAAAGTGAAACACTGAATCTTTCCCCATCGGTTACTCCCGACCCTCTGCAATGGGTTGACGGCAAAGCCCTGTCAGAAAATGAAATCCGCTTTGAAGAATTTTTTAACCAGCAGTTTGATGAGAAGCACTGGATGAAAAAAGCCAAAATTCGTTTTGACAGTTAGTCCCTTACCCGGAGACGAACTCATATTGATGGGTAGTTGTTAGGCCAGAAAAAAATCCGATTTACTAATGATCTGCGGCAAGCAAATGGTTAGCGATGAGAATAATATTTTGCTTGTTGACTGCAAGAAACTCCGCTTTGAATAAAACATTCCCCGTAATCAGGCAGTAAACCGTTGCGTCAATAACTGGAATGAAACTCTCCTCCCCCTGATTCAACATATCCAAGAGACGGTTACTCGGAAGTTTGGAAATCTTTCCTTCTATTTTTTCCCCCGATGTTCGAATGATTGCGTCAATGGTTTCTTTTTTTACGAAAGCATTATAAGCCATAGCCCAATCCTCTTAAGTTTCCTATAGTTTGCCCATCTACTTTTAAACCGGATGGGTTCAGTTTAACCTTCCCTAAAATCAAAATCCAGCAAAAAGCTATTTGTTTTCAATACTCTATAGGCCAAACATCCGGTTTTTGGTCTTTACGCCAGCATATCTTCCGCTTCTTTCTTTAAGGTGTATGGCCCCTATGTTACAATCCCTCAGTTACAAAAAACCTCTGAATTCCAAATCGTTTCAAAATATTTTCATCCTTTCGAACTCCCCTTTGCATGAAATCAAAAACGACTCCTATTCAAAAAACCGTACCCGACCGCCTACAGGGTACCGATGGAATTCGCCGAGAAATCAAAGTAGCAAAAGATTCAGAGTGTAGAGGATTAACCCCGCTTCAAACCTTTCTTGAAAAGAGCTGGATCACCGAAGAGTTTATGGAACTCTATGTCTACTATTACGTAAAAAACCAGCTCAAGAAAAAGCCGGCTTTATCAAAAAATAGAACCTTTGTCATTGGCTGGGACCCCAGAGATTCTTCCGGAATATTTACGGATGCGGTAGTTCGAGGAGTCCGTAAAGCAGGCGGCGAGGCCCTGGTTTTGGGGGTTGTACCCACTCCTTTGGTACCCCTTTTCATGCTCAATGAAGATGCCGCAGGTGGCATCATGGTCACTGCATCCCACAATCCTAAAGATCAAAACGGGATAAAGCTTTTTCTGCCTTTTCATGGCATGAAGCCATTACCTGCAGACGATGTCGATCTTACTCAAACACTTTTAAAGCAAAACTTTGGTGCCGTAAAAAAAATCTCACTTGCAGGCAAAAAAACCAATTGCAGGCAAAAGGCCCTGCAGCTATTTAGTAAATTTTCCCTAATACCAGAGAACTCCTGGATCGATTCTCCTGATACTTTAAAAGCTCTCATTCTGGTAGTAGACCCAGCTTTCGGAGCACTCAGAGAAATCGCCGCGCAAGTTTTTCAGGAAGCCGGAGTCGGCAAAGTAATAGAAGTCAATGCAGGAAAAAATGGGGCCGTCAATCTGCGCTCTGGAGTTGCCGACCTGGAAGGGTGCCCACGTATTACTGCAGAAATGATTTCGAAACCCACTGGGATTTTCCATTCCCATAAAGCTATCGTCAAACTTTTTGAAATCGGCCGGGCTAACAAAAAATCGGCGGAGTCAGGAAAGAAAAGAATTGCCGGAGCCATCTTCGATGCAGATGGAGACCGCTTCTTCTGCCTGAAGTACGACCCGTTTCAAGATACATTGTGGGTTTTAAGCGGAGACGAGACCGCAATTCTGCAAGCACGACATTTGGTATCTCGCTCCCCCGATAAATATCGAGGATCACTTTATATCAACACGGTCGAGAGCGACCTCAATGCTTCCACCTCTGCCAAATCAATGGGACTAACTCCTCTTCTCACCGCCGTAGGAGATAAATGGATTCTGCTTAAAGTCCACCTGGCCTTGTTGGAACAAAAACTATTGTCGAAAAAACTTTCATCCCCAAAAAAAAGGGAACTTAAAAATAAAATAGCGCAACTAAAAAAAATTGGCGTGAGAAAGGTGGGCACACTTCAAAGTCTCGAAGCATCAATCCCCAAAAGCCAGACCACAACAAAAGTTAATTCCGAGGTTTTGGCGGTAGGTAGTGAGGAAACAGGACATAACATCACCACCGCTTTATTAACACGCTCCAACAAAGCGGACATGGCAATATATTCTGGAAACGGATTAAAAAGCGCTCTCAACACCTTTTCCGCCACCGAATACCTTGCAACAACTTTATCGCCCAAAAGGTTCATGGCAGGAGTTCGCCAACCCTTTTTGCCTGGATTTAAATCCACGCTATATGCATATTATATCTGCCAAGAGAGGTTTTATAAGGACTCTCAAGTTTGGCGAAAAGTAAAGCAGCTCTTATTTCAAACCACCAAACAATTCGGCTACACCGCCAAAACCCGGAATTTCCCCGACGATCCAGATATGTTATATATTTCTTTATCAAATGGAAAAGCTGGAGTCTTTGTAAGAAATTCTGGCACCGAAAACAAAATTAGCGTTAACCTGCGTGGAAGAAAGTCGGATAGCGCAAAGCTCAATAAAATTGGACTTGAGATTCTTAAGCTTTTGCTCTCCCAGCTTAAAGATCGAGACAACCTTTTTTATAAAATGGAACTATACGTTCTCAGTCAAATTGCTTCCCGACCAATCATTGATGAAGAGTTGGAAATAAAAAACCAATACAGATCCAGACTTATTAATGAAATGAGAAAACAGAACCTGATTCAATTGAGTTCCGAAGGAAATCGCATGACTTCTTTGGGAAAATGGTACATAAATCACTAGCCCACCCAGCGTGGGGCCAGTAGCGGTAATATTTTTTCTTAACCTTCGTGTCCCGTAGGGGTAAGTAACTTTTCCTGACTGGAAAAGTATTTGACCCCTGTAACAATAGCGCAAGTTACCAACAAAGGTGCTCTGTGAAAGATTTAAACTTATTTTTTTCAGATCTGGGCGAACCAGAGATTTTTGCCGATTGCCAATGGGTATGGGAACCTATTAATACGCTGGGAACCCGTCTGGAGCAATTGTTACGCAATAAAGCGCAGAAAGAATCTTATGCTTCCCATTTGCCGGGGGTAAAGACCACTTTCGATTCTGCCAGCTATCACCGTGGCGGAAAAGGACTTTATGTACAGGACTGGATAGATTTAGCCGAACCCGTTTTTTTAAAAGAACTGGACATTTTTATCGGTCGAGGGACACAGTTGGAACCTTCGGCCATTATCAAGGGTCCCGCCATAATAGGTGAAAATTGCGACATCCGACAAGGTGCCTACATTCGCGGAAATGCACTGATCGGAAATCACAGCGTGGTCGGCCATGCAACCGAATTGAAGAACAGTATTCTCATGAACCATACTGAAGCCGGCCATTTCAATTATATCGGTGACAGCATTGTCGGGAGCCATGTCAATCTGGGAGCAGGATCAAAACTAGCCAACCTACAATTTAGAAGCGCCGATGAAAAGCTCAAAAACTATATCAACCCCATCCAGATCCCTCTCGACTCTGGAATCGTGGATACCGAAATGGAAAAACTGGGGGCGGTGATCGGTGACAATGTTGAATTGGGTTGTAACTCCATCATCTGCCCTGGCGCACTGATAGGAAAAGATGTCTGGGTTTACCCGGGCCTGACAATCCCTAAAGGCTATTATCCGGAGGGAACTTTACTCGTCCCTAAAGACCGCAAACCCCGAACCATACGGAAATAATGGAAGACAACGAATCCGATAACCAAGCCCGGCTCGATGGTTTTTTTGACATGTTTGATTCTGTCGAAGATGATATTGCTGATTTGATTTCTGATGAAAATGAAAAACCATTGGAAATAGGTGGCTACGAGTGCCTGATCATCGCCTTCAGCAATATGAGTATTTACTGCGAAAATGCTGGGATCCTTTTAAAACAGATAGAAGATCAATATAAGGAACTGAAAGAATCGCAAGGCAAGGAAGGCTTGGACGCATTTGCCACGCATGAAAATCTGGATGAAAATAACGAAATCGTCAATTTCTGTAAAATTCTAGAACGGATTGAGGACAGCTTTTCGGCTTTGGAGAAACGGAGCCAAAAAAGTGGGGAAAACTTTGACGAATGGGCCTGCCTCCTCATTATGTATTCCTATTTGAGGAATTTCTGCGAAAAAGAAGAGGTCGACTTTGATATGCTTCAGAAGGAAATTTCGCGTATTCATTCAGAAATGGATAAGGATAAAAACTCTTAAATGACCCCGCGATGTTATTTTGCAGAATCCCTACCTATTAGATGATATATTTGTTATGGTGCTTGTCTGCGTGCTCACCCCTTTTAATACAGTTAAAAAATCCGGATAAAAGGAAATACCAGGCGCTTAATTTAATACTCAATGCGGATGTGGCGGAACTGGCAGACGCGCTGGATTTAGGATCCAGTGGGCAACCGTGGGGGTTCGACTCCCTCCATCCGCACCACCTTCCCAGGTGGGGGGAGTTTGCTAAGGCCCTGCAAAAGGGGTAAAACAGTAAGAACTGATTGGGTCCGGCAACATGCGGGCCAGCGGGGGTTCTCCGCCAATCTTTAAACTTGTGGAAATTTATGAAAATCGAGATCGAAGACGTCGATTCCTGTAACAAAAAAATCAAATTTGAAATTCCATTTCAGGAATACGATCAAAAGGTAAAACAGTATTATCAGAGACTTGGAAAAGAGGTTAAAGTTCCCGGATTCCGACCTGGCAAGATACCCATTGCCCTGCTGGAAAAAAAGTTTGGCCCGGATGTTAAAAAAGAAGTTCTGAGCAATCTGGTTAGCGACCAACTCAATAACGCCATTGTAGAAAAAGACCTGCGAGCAGTAGGCCAGCCACATCTCCTAGAGGTCAACGCTGAAGAAGGAACAGATATTTCTGTTTCCGCTTCCGTCGAAGTGCTGCCAACCGTAGAACTGCAGGATTACTCGGGGATTGAACTGGAAATGAAAACCCCGCGGGTCACCGAGGAAGATATCGACCAGTCCATTGAGGCAATTCGTCAACGTAAGGCAGAAACAATCACTGTGACCGACCGGCCTGCCCAGGAAAAGGATTTACTCAAAATTGACTTTACCAGCAAACTTGGCGATGAACCCTTTGAAGGCGGCTCCGCAAAGGATCAGATCATCCAGGCAGGAGGAGGGCAATTGGTTGAAGGGTTGGACAAGGGCATGATTGGAATGGAAGTCGGTGAAACTCGAGACATTCAAGTGCAGATTCCCGACGATTACCACAACAAGGAAATCGCTGGAAAGGACGTTGACTTCCAAATTGTACTGAAAGGAATTCAGGAGCAAAAATTACCCGACCTGGACGATGAGTTTGCCCGCAATGTAGAAGACAAAAACTATGAGAGTCTGGACGATATGAAACAGAAAGTCCGCTCCGAACTTGAAGAGTTTGAGCATAAGGAAGCCCGTAAAGCGATTAAACAGAGCCTGGCGACAAAAATTACCGAACAGAATCAGGTAGACCTCCCAGAAGGGCTTTTGAAGGAACAGGTCAAATTTATGGTCGAGCAGGCCCGAAAAAAAGAAGGCAAAGCAACGGGTCAGACCCAGCATGATCATGATCATGGACACGACCATGAGCACGATCATGAAATTGAGGTGACTCCTGAAATGCTCCAACAATATCGCGAACCCGCTATGAAAGCCCTGCAGGAAGAACTGGTTCTCGACCAGCTGGCCCGTGATTTAAAGTCGGAAGTCACGCAGGAAGAACTAGAAAAAGAGGTGCAAAACATGTCCCAATTACTGGGCGGGGGTAACCTGCAACAGATTAAACGGGAATGGGAAAAAAATGGGATTCTGGCCCGTCTTCACAGTCGTATGAAGCGAGACAAAACCATTGACGCCGCACTGGAAAAGGTAACCATCAAAGAAGAAAAAGTTGACAGGAAAGATTTAATTGCTGATAATTAAAACTCAACCATTACAAAGATATCTAATTATTTTTTAATGACTTACAAGCCGAAAACTCTTTCGAAAATGTAACAGGATTCAGAAAGAAGTTTTTCCTTACCCCATATTAATCTAGAGAAAACCATGACCGAAACTTATAACCAGTTAGTGCCTATTGTTGTCGAACAAACTAGTCGAGGCGAGAGATCCTATGACATTTATTCTCGCCTTCTGAAAGACCGAATCATATTTATAGGAAGCCAAATTGAAGATCATATGGCTAACCTGATCATTGCTCAGTTGCTGTTTCTCGAATCGGATGAACCCGATCAGGATATCTATCTTTATATTAACAGCCCAGGCGGCCAGGTCAGTTCCGGAATGGCTATCTATGACACCATGCAATATATCAAACCCGATGTTCAAACCATCTGTATCGGCCAGGCAGCCAGCATGGGTGCTCTGCTCCTTACCGCTGGCGCACCGAAAAAACGGTTTTCTCTTCCGCATGCACGCATCATGATCCATCAGCCGAGTGGTGGTTTTCAAGGACAACATACTGACATTGAAATCCAGGCTAAAGAAATCACCAGAATCCGTTCGATTCTGGATGGCATCATGGCCAAGCATTCAGGTAAAGATGTTGCCCAGGTTAACAAAGATACTGAAAGAGATCACTATATGACTGGCGAAGAAGCCAAGACTTATGGTCTCATTGATAGCGTGATCAGTGATAGAAGTGAACCCATGAAGGGTGAAAAGAGCAAAAAGAAAAGCTAATTAGTATCGCATAAGCGTTCAATTCCAACCCCTTTGAAGAGGGCTTTATGGCAAAGAAAACTGCAACCACCGGAAATTACCGTTGTTCTTTCTGTGGCAAAAGCCAGGAAGAAGTTAAAAAACTAATTGCCGGACCCAGCGTCTACATCTGTGACGAATGTATTGAGCTGTGCAATGAAATCATGGTGGAGGAGTGGGCCCAGGAAAAGGGCGAAGACTTCCAACATCTTCTTAAGCCTCATGATTTATACAAGCACCTCGATCAATATATTATTGGGCAAGAACGTTGCAAAAAAATCCTTTCTGTTGCCGTTCATAACCACTTTAAAAGAGTCGACTCCAACACGGATATGGGAGAGGTAGAACTTCAAAAGAGCAATGTGCTTTTGATCGGCCCTACCGGATCAGGAAAAACTCTCATGGCTCAGACCCTGGCCCGAATCCTTGATGTTCCCTTCACTATTGTGGATGCGACCACCTTGACGGAAGCCGGTTATGTCGGAGAGGATGTTGAAAACATCATATTGAAACTCCTGCAAAGTGCTGACTACGATGTTGAAAAAGCCGAGCGCGGAATTATCTATATCGATGAAGTCGATAAGATTTCGCGGAAGTCAGAAAATCCCTCAATCACGCGTGATGTTTCCGGTGAAGGTGTGCAACAGGCACTTTTGAAAATAATTGAAGGCACTACAGCCAGCGTCCCTCCGCAGGGAGGCCGAAAGCACCCGCACCAGGAATTTCTTCAAGTCAACACCACCAATATCCTTTTTATCTGTGGCGGTGCATTTGTAGGACTGGACTCGTTGATTCGCAATCGCATTGGCAAAAAAACCCTGGGATTTGGTCAGAAAATCGTTTCAAAAAAAGAAATCGACAAGGAAGATGCCCTGGAAAAGGTACAACCGGAAGACCTGCTCAAGTATGGGCTCATCCCGGAATTTGTCGGGCGTTTTTCAGGAATCGCCACGCTTAAGGAATTGACCATTGATGCAATGATAAAAGTCTTAACCGAACCCAAGAATGCCTTGGTCAAGCAATACAAAAAACTCTTTGAGTTTGAAAATGCCAAGCTCAAATTTACGGATGGTGCCGTCAAAGCCATTGCCGAAAAAGCTTCCGAACGCAAAACAGGAGCAAGGGGTCTTCGCGCCGTTTTAGAAGAGACTATGCTCGAAATCATGTTTGATCTCCCTTCCAAGAAAGACGTGGAAGAAGTGGTTATCAATGAAGAAGTAGTCCTCAAAGGCGAAAAACCCATGTTGGTTTACGAAAACAAGAAACAGGCTAGTTAAAATCATGGGTTCAGAAAAAATCGCGTTACCGCTCCTACCCTTAAGGGATATTATTGTCTTCCCTTTCATGGTACTTCCCCTGTTCGTGGGTAGAGAAAAATCCATCCTGGCCCTGGAAAAATCCATGGCCGAACAAAAAAGCATCTTCCTCTCCGCTCAACGCAATCCCAACAATAACGAACCGCAACCCTCAGATATTTACGAAACGGGTACGGTGGCAAATATTCTCCAGATCCTCAAACTGACAGATGGAACCATGAAGGTTCTGGTGGAAGGTTTGCAAAGAGGGCGGATTGAATCTTTCGTCGATAACCCGGACTATTTTGAGGTTGAAGTCAGCCGTATTCATGAAAATGATCAAATGACTCCGGATGTTAAGGCATTGATGCGCAGTGTGGGAACGGTATTTGAACAATATGTAAAGTTGAATCAAAAAATTCCTCTGGAAGCCGTGGCCGCCAGCACCAATATTCTGGAACCGCACCGCTATGCCGATACCATTGCCGCCTATATGGTTTTTCAAACCCAGGAAAAGCAGGAATTGCTTGAAACCTTGAATCCGGCAGACCGGTTGAACAAGCTTCTGGGTATTCTCAAGTCAGAGATGGAAGTCCTTAAAATTGAAAAACGCGTTCATGGCAGAGTACGAAAACAAATGGAACGCAGTCAAAAAGAGTTCTATCTCAACGAACAGATCAAGGCCATCCAAAAAGAACTGGGCAAACGCGATGAGTTCAAATCCGACATGGATGAACTCAAGCAAAAAATTAAAAAAGCAAAAATGCCCAAGGAGATTCACGAAAAAGCCACCAAAGAATTGAAGCGGCTGGAACTCATGCAGCCCATGTCCGCTGAGGCAACGGTTGCGCGCACCTATATCGAATGGCTTGCCGATCTGCCTTGGAAAAAAGGAGCCGGAGCGGAAAAAATAAAAATTGCCGAAGCCCAGAAAATCCTGGACAAAGACCATTACGGATTAGAAAAAGTCAAAGAGCGAATCACCGAACATCTTGCGGTGATGAAACTGGTCAAAAAAATCAGAGGTCCCATTCTTTGCCTCGTAGGCCCTCCGGGTGTAGGTAAAACTTCGTTGGGGCAATCCATCGGCAAGGCCATGGGTAGAAAATTTATTCGCATCTCCTTGGGGGGTGTAAGGGATGAAGCAGAAATCCGGGGCCATCGTAGGACCTACATCGGAGCTTTACCGGGGAAAATCATTCAAGGCATCAAAAAGGCCGGGGTTCACAATCCAGTTTTCATGCTCGATGAAATCGACAAAATGAATGCGGATTTTCGAGGCGACCCTTCCTCCGCTTTATTGGAGGTTCTCGATCCAGAACAAAACTCCAGTTTCAACGACCATTATCTGGAAGTCGATTACGACCTTTCCAATGTTCTTTTTATCTGCACCGCCAATGTCCTGCACTCCATCCCACAACCCCTGCTGGACCGAATGGAAGTGCTTCGCCTGCCCGGTTATACCGATCAGGAAAAAATGGGCATCGCCAAAAGTTTTCTCGTACCCAAAAAGGTACCTGAACACGGCTTGACCAAGAAAAATATAGAAATTACCGACAAAGCCCTGGATAGCATTATCCATAACTTCACCCGTGAAGCGGGGGTAAGAAACCTGGAACGGGAAATTGCCACACTCTGTAGAAAAGTGGTTAAAACCGTAGTTGAAAAAGGCAAGAAAACCAGCGTTAAAATCACCCCGGCCGTTTTAGAAAAGTATCTGGGTATCCCAAAATTCAAAAGAGCCGAAAACGAAGGCCCTCTGGAAATTGGCACCGCAACCGGCCTGGCATGGACAGAGTTTGGCGGCGAAACCCTCGCTATAGAAGTCTCCGTGGTTTCAGGCAACGGGAAACTGGTACCCACCGGACAACTCGGGGATGTGATGAAGGAATCGGCGCAAGCAGCCATGACCTATGTCCGCTCACGCGCTACGGACTTGGGACTGCCCAAAAATTTCTATCAGAAAAATGATTTTCACATTCATATTCCCGAAGGTGCCGTCCCAAAAGATGGCCCGTCAGCCGGAATCACCATGGCGGTCGCACTGGTCTCTGCATTGACCAAAACTCCGTTGCGCCCCGATCTAGCTATGACCGGAGAACTAACCCTGACCGGGAAAGTCCTGCCCATTGGCGGGCTGAAAGAAAAAGTTTTAGCAGCACACCGGTTCGGCATCACCAATCTGATTATCCCCATCGAAAACGAAAAAGATATCCCCGACATTCCAGAAAATGTCAGTAAGAACATCGAGTTTCATCCTGCCACCACCATGGATGATGTGATCAAACACTCATTCCACAAAAAGTTCAAAATCAAGAAAAAACCCGCCAAAGCAAAAGCCAAAAAAACAACCAAAGCTTCCAGCAAACAACCCGGCCTCCGCCTAAACTAGTCGGGCTGGCCCGACAGCCAATGGAACAGCGATACCCTTTCAGGGCACGAATGCCAGGGAAGAGGATATAATATAGGCCCGGAACGGGTACTTTGAGAAAGAGGGATATCCTTCGGCAAGCTCAGGGTGACAAAGGAAAAACCTACTGGTGGTCAATCCCCCCCACCCTCTTTGATAAAGAGGGGTTTTTTATTTGAGCCAAGCGTCACGCTAGTAGTTACTCCGCCTTCGTGTAAATCTCGCTGCCTTTTTCTTTGAAGGATTCGGACATTTCCTTCATGCCTTCATCCAGCGCTTGTTTTTCTTCCATACCTTTTTGCTCGGCGTAGTCACGCACATCCTGTGTGATTTTCATTGAGCAGAAATGCGGGCCGCACATGGAACAGAAATGCGCCACCTTGGCGGAATCTTTCGGCAAGGTCTCATCATGAAACTCCAGCGCTTTTGCCGGATCAAGCGACAGGTTGAACTGGTCTTCCCAGCGAAACTCGAACCGGGCTTTACTGAGTGCATCATCGCGAACCCGAGCACCGGGGTGCCCTTTGGCTAGATCTGCCGCGTGCGCCGCGATCTTGTAGGTAATGACGCCTTCTTTTACATCATCACGATTGGGCAGACCCAAATGTTCTTTCGGGGTGACGTAGCAAAGCATGGCGGTGCCATACCAGCCGATCATCGCCGCGCCGATTCCACTGGTGATGTGGTCATATCCCGGTGCGATGTCTGTGGTCAGCGGCCCTAATGTATAGAACGGTGCTTCGCCACAAACTTTCAACTGTTTTTCCATATTTTCTTTAATCATGTGCATGGGTACATGGCCGGGACCTTCGATCATGGTCTGCACTTCATGTTTCCAGGCAATTTGAGTCAATTCACCGAGAGTCTCCAGTTCGGCAAACTGAGCTTCATCGTTAGCATCGGCGGTGGAACCGGGACGCAACCCATCACCCAATGAGAAGGAGACATCATAGGATTTCAGGATTTCGCAAATTTCCTCAAAGTTAGTGTAGAGGAAGTTTTCTTTGTGATAAGTCAGGCACCACTTTGCCATGATTGCACCACCGCGTGAGACGATGCCGGTCACACGTTTTGCGGTCATCGGTACATAGCGCAATAACACTCCTGCATGAATGGTGAAATAGTCCACGCCCTGCTCACATTGTTCGATCAGGGTATCGCGGTAAATCTCCCAGGTAAGGTCTTCGATTTTACCGTCGACTTTTTCCAAAGCCTGATAGATGGGAACGGTGCCGATGGGAACCGGAGAGTTACGCAAGATCCATTCACGGGTGGTGTGGATATTTTTTCCAGTTGAGAGGTCCATAACATTGTCGGCCCCGCAACGTGCGGACCAGACCATCTTTTCGACTTCTTCTTCGATCGAAGAACTGACCGCTGAGTTACCAATGTTGGAGTTGATCTTGACGAGAAAGTTTCGTCCAATGATCATTGGCTCTGATTCCGGATGATTAATATTTGCCGGAATGATGGCGCGGCCCCGGGCCACTTCTTCACGGACGAACTCGGGAGTGATTTCCTCTTGCAGGTTTGCCCCGAAAGAATTTCCCGTCAGTCGTTTTTCGCGTTCTTCGTCCTGAACCCATTGCTTGCGTTTCTGGTTTTCACGAATGGCGATGAACTCCATTTCAGGAGTAATGATCCCCTTTTTGGCGTAATGCATTTGCGTGACATTTTGTCCGAACTTGGCGCGCAAAACCTGCTTGCGAGTTTTAGGAAAACGTTCCGTGTTGGGGTTTTCTCCTTCCCGGTAACCATCGTCCTTCGGCATGATACTTCGGGCATCGTAATACTCGACATCTTCACGGCCCGTAATCCAGGGCAGGCGGATGGGTTGCAATCCTTCACGAATATCTATATTGGATTCCGGATCGGTATAGGGGCCGGAGGTGTCGTAGACAAGGATTGAACTTTCATCGTTCTCTTGATGATTGCCATTTCCGTTACCGTTACCTGTCACCGTGGTAGAGGGAGACAGCGAAATTTCCCGGAAGGGGACTTTAATATCTGGATGCAGCGTGCCTTTTACATAAACTTTTGTCGAGTTCGGAGAAATCGGGTCGGTGGATATTTCGACTTTCTCATCGGTTGCTCCATGACGGTTGCCATTCCCGTTAGATTTTGATTGTGTCATATCGTGTTTCCTCCAAAATTCTGCGTATATTCAGATGAATGTTGTTTTATATCAATCGAGTCCCAAATATCAGAAATCAAGGCGACCCCGAAGGCCCCCTGTTCCAGACATTCAGGAACGCGGTTCAGTGTTATTCCCCCCAATGCCAGTACAGGCAGGCGAACAGCCTGACTAACTTGCCGGAGCGGGTCCAGCCCTTGCGGGGAACCGTAACTCGCTTTTGAAGGTGTTGCATAAATCGGACTGAAGGTGATGAAATCTGCGCCTTGTGTTTCGGCAAGACGCGCCCCTTCAATGGAATGTGTTGAGACCCCAACGATCAGGTCGGAAAATTTATTTTTAATCTCGCTGGCTTGAACACTGGCTTCTGTCAGGTGCACACCATCGGCTCCTGCCATGGCGGCAATATCTGCACGGTCATTGATGAACAGCTTGGCGTTATAACGTTGGGTCAGGACTTTAACTTCCAGGGCCAATGCCAGAAGGTCGTTCGGACTCAAGTCTTTTTCCCGGATTTGCAGGGCACGCACCCCGCCTTGCAAGGCTTTTTCTATTGCGTTCAGGAACTGGTCTTTGCCAATTCGCTTGCGGTCAGTAATGAGGTAAACACGCAGAAAGTCTAAACCCTGTTCTGCCTTAAATGGAACCGAAGTCATCATGATAATTATAAATCGACCATGCCGTCCAGTGGACTGCTGGCGGAGGCATAAAGTTTTTTCGGGATGCGCCCGGCTTCATAAGCCATTCGACCGCACTCAACCGCCATTTTCATAGCCTGCGCCATTTTTAATGGATCCTTGGCACCCGCGATGGCGGTGTTCATCAAAATTCCTGAAACTCCCAATTCCATGGCGCGGCTGGCATCGGAGGCAGTGCCTACCCCGGCATCGATAATGACCGGGATCTTTACTGCTTCCAAAATCAGCTTGATGTTATAAGGATTGCGAATGCCAAGACCAGAGCCAATGGGAGCGGCCAGTGGCATAACGGCGGTGCAACCAATGGCTTCGAGCTTTTTACAGAGGACGACATCGTCCGTGCAATAAGGCAGTACATGGAAGCCGTCCCTGACCAGCAGTTTGGAGGCTTCGAGCGTTGCTTCGTTATCCGGGAAAAGGGTTTTTTCATCACCGATGACTTCCACTTTGACAATGTTTCCCAGTCCGGCTTCCCGAGCCAATTCGCAGGTCATTACCGCATCTTTCACCGAATAGCACCCTGCCGTATTAGGCAAAAATGTATACCGTTTTGGGTCGAGATGATTGAGTATGGAGTCTTTATTTTTATCTAACTCAATACGACGGACGGCAACCGTTACCATTTCGGCACCGGAGATTTCAATAGCCTGTCGAGTTTCATCAAAAGATTTATATTTCCCGGTTCCCACAATCAGCCTGGACTTAAAGGTCTTGTCGCCGATTTTCATGAATTCTTTTTTTGTGTCCATTGTGATCTAGTCGTCCTGAAAAATGTTGAGTCAAGATGGAAAAGCAACCCCCTCTAATCCCCCTCATCAGAGGGAGGCTAGGGAGGTTAAACATATATCCCTTTAATAGAAGAACACCTGCTAAACTCCGCCGCCAACAGCGTGTACAATTTCGACTTGGTCGTTTTCCTGAATCTGAGTTGTTGCGTGTCTGGACTTGGGAATGACCTGTTTGTTCAGAGCCATAGCAAAATGAGGGGCCTGAATATCCAGTTCGCGGGCCAAATCCTCAAGATTCTGGCTTTTCAAGATTTCCCGGTCTTCGCCATTTATGATCAGTTTCAAGAGGATTTCTCCAAAAAAACAGGCAAGGTTTAGCCCGTATTAGCCGTTAAATCAATAAGACAAAACAAAAATCGCGGATCAAACCCAAGCGGGGTTCAAGGTCTTGAGGGCATAAAAAAAGCCGCATCCCGACCTTCAGGAAATGCAGCGTATCTTTTCAGATGGCCTCACTTCCCTTCGCTGGCATGATCCAGATCAGGTTCAAAGGGTCGTCCCATGCAGGACTCTCAGTTAAAAACGCCCCCAGTGATCGTGTCGAGTCTAGATTATTTCATATTTTCCACAAGTCAAGAATAATTGACGTGAAACTAAAAAAGAGTACTATTCACATTATGCTTTTAATACCCCTAATCCGCATTTTTCTAGTGATTCTCCTGATAGGGTTTGCCGGTTGTGCTACCAGCTCTGCACCTATAAACCCCTATTTTGAAATGCCGCCTGACCGCTTGCCGAAAGCGGAGCAGGAACTGTTTAACCGTGCTCTGGACTCACTTAAAAAAAATCACCCTGATGACTCAATCAATCTCTGGAAACGGTTTCTGGGAAACAACCCGAGGTCGTTCAAGGGATATAACAATCTGGGCATGGCTCATTACTCTAATGACCAGTTAGGGGAGTCTATTAATGCATTTGAAACTGCCTTGGCTCTGGAACCATTTGATCTAAGAATAAAGGATAATCTGAAAAGATCCTTAAGATTCCAGGTCACCATCCAGCAGGAAAATAAGGAGTATGAAGAAGCCATTCAGCAACTTGAAAGGGTGAAAGAGCTTACCGCTCTTCCGGGAAAAGAGAAAGTGGCCCTGGAAATAGAAACCCTCCAGGATCTTATTTTCGAGCAGGTAAAACAAGCAGACACGTTGGAGCAATATGAGGCGTTTCTAAAAAAATATCCCAACAACCCGTTAAATGCTGATGAAGCCAGGCGTCAAATTACCAAATTGAAGCCGCAAGAATCTCCAATGGGAGAGTTTCCGGATATGCAGGATGAATTATTGCCCGTCCCCGGAGAAAGACCCACCCGGTCTTCTATGCAGGAGAACTTCGTGTCAGAGCCTTTTATTGCTGAAACGACTGAACCCGCTTCTCCACCTATCCAAAAAGAAACGATAGAAATTGTTGCGGAGACCCAGAAACCTGCTGAGGAAGAAGAAATACCCTTAGATATACAGGATGAGGTGGAGGATCCCGTGATGGAAGAAGTCACGGAAACGCCGAAGCCAGAAGCTATGAAACGTCCCAAACAGGCAGAGCCTATGACCCAGCCCGTTATGGACCCAGGCATGGAAATGAAGCGAGAACAACCTGCTATGGTCAGTCCGTCGAAACCCATGCCAACAAAACGGGTGCGCATTATGACCCGAAAAACCCCACTTAGAGTGCGGGAGATGCCAGATAGCAAATCCCCAGTGGTGGCACAGATTCCCAAAGGTTCGGTCGTGCCAGTATTTCAGGATAAAAAAGACTGGTACCTGATTGAATACCAAAAGGGCAAAAAGGGCTGGATCGCTAAAAAGTATTCCAAACAGGAACCTTGACGTTCCAGAACCGCAAACGGTTTCCCTCAGTTTATTAACTATCGCTCACCAGCACATTCTCTGATCTGAAGGACGTAGCCTTGCCTCCCTCGCTAGAGGGTGATATCATTGAATAATAGCGGATTCTGGAACCCGCCTATTTCCTTTAACTATAAAACCAAGAAGTTGGCGCTATGGCCCAACCGATAAAGTTATCCGTTCCCAGTGACCCGAAATATCTGGGGTTGATCCGTAAGGTTTTGCAGGAACTGTTAGACAGTCATGACGTCCCTGCTGATACGGCTCGTCGTCTTATTCTTTGTGTGGATGAGGCTTGTGCAAATGTTATCAAACATAGTTATGAGGGTCCTTGTGATGAGCCTATCGAAGCGACCTTTACCATCGAGGGAGATGACTTCAAGGTTCAAATTCGCGACTATGGCAAACAATGCGACACCAGTCAGATAAAACCGCGCTGCCTGGATAAGGTGGCGCCAGGCGGACTGGGTACGCATTTTATAAATGAAATTATGGACGAGGTCAGCTATTGCACCAACCGAGCAAAAGGCACTTTGTTGACTATGATAAAAAAATTGAAATCTGAGCTGACATCAGCACAAGACAAGGACAAGGGGTAGACATGGGAATTGATTTGCAGTTGGATAAGGGCGAAGATTCGGTAACTGTTACAGTCAGCGGCGATATTGACATGAGCTCTTCGACCAAAATGCGAGACGTTTTGACTCCACTCTTTCAAAAAGACAATAAGGTCATTGTTGTGGATTTGTCGGGAGTGGGATACATGGATAGCTCAGGAATTGCAACGCTTGTTGAGGGATTGCAATGGAGCCACAATAGCAAAAATAAATTTCGCCTTGCGGCTTTGAGTCCCGGCGTTAAGGACGTGTTTGAGATTGCACGTCTGCTAACTGTATTTGAAGTTTTCGATACCAAAGAACAAGCCCTGGTCGGTTAACCGGCAATAGGCCCGAGCTCTTTTAGAGCGCGCGATGAGTGACTGATATTTTTCTAGAAGAGAGTTCGTGCGCGAATAATAGATCATAGGTTCCGGCTTGATGTGGGTCCATTTTGCGTTTTTCCCATTTCCTCCCACGGAGCGGGTAACAATTTCATGGTTAGATCATTTTTTGGGTTTATTGGGAGAAGAGGATTCGAATTTGCGGGCGTCTTTGAAAATTTTTTCAAGGAAATCAGCGGATTATATTATCTCACCCGCGCTACTTTATATTGCACTTTCATAGAACCCCTACGCGGCAAACCCAATAAATGGCGTCCTGTGTGGACACAGATGGAAGAGGTTGGGGTCAAGTCCACCACCATTGTTTTTCTAGTATCGTTTCTGATCGGGGTTATCCTTGCGTTTCAATCCGCGCACCAATTGAGCCGGTTGGGTGCGCTGGAGTTTGTCGGTGCTTTGGTGGGGGTTGCCATTTTGCGTGAGCTGGGGCCTTTGATGACCGCACTGGTCATGTCTGGTCGGGTTGGAGCCGCGTTCACCGCCGAAATGGGAACAATGAAAGTATCCGATGAGGTGCTGGCGCTTGAGATCATGGCGTTGAATCCGGTAAAGTTTTTAATCACTCCCCGGTTTCTGGCTCTGTTAATCATGCTTCCGTGTTTGACCATCATGGCAGACCTGATGGGAATTCTGGGCGGATTCTTGATTGGTACGACCACGTTGGGAATTGATCCTGTGACGTACATCAACAACTCCCTGGATGCAATGGTGATTAAAGATGTTGTGACCGGGCTGGTCAAGAGCGTAGTGTTCGCGGTAATCATTGTTATGGTGGGAAGTTATATGGCCTTCATTATTGAAGGTGGGGCAGAAATGGTCGGACAGAACACCCGTACGGCAGTGGTGGTCTCGATGATTTTGGTGATCATTGCTGACCTGATATTTACATCCTTATTTTTCTTTGTGCTCTGATGATAAAAGTAAATAACCTGCGAAAATCATTTGGGGAAGGCGACAAGCGCATTACAGTGCTGGAAGATTTCAATGCGCATATGGAGAAGGGGCAGATCACTTCTATCATTGGTGGCAGTGGCAGTGGCAAGAGCACGGTCCTCAAGCATTTGATAGGAGCTTATCGCCCGGACTCGGGAGAAATCTGGATCGATGGGGAAGAGGTCACTCAACTAAAAGGTGAAGCGATTGGCAATGTCCGCAAAAAATTTGGCATCATGTTCCAGAGTGGGGCCCTGTTTAACTCCCTGACCGTTGAAGATAATGTGGCCTTACCCATGCGGGAGCATACCGGTCTCAATGAGGCAACAATTCTCATAATGGTTAAGATGAAATTGGAGATGGTAGGACTAAGAGGGGCTGAACACCTCAAGCCTGCTCAACTTTCCGGTGGCATGGTCAAGCGTATTGCCTTGGCTCGGGCCATCGCTTTAGATCCTAAGATAGTTTTTTATGATGAACCTTCAGCGGGGCTGGATCCGATTTCAATCGGAGTGATCGATAAGTTGATCATGGATCTCAGCAAGAAAATGGGCATCACATCGGTTGTGGTTACACACGAAATTCCCAGCGCCATGCGTATTTCGGATAAAATTATAATGCTGTTCAAGGGCGAAATTATCGCCGAGGGAACACCAGAGGAAATTCGCAACAGCAACGATCAAAGAGTGATACAGTTTATTGAAGGTAGTCCGGATGGACCCATTCCGTTCAGCAAAAGCCAGACGGATTATGGAGATGAACTTAAAGAAATGAGCCGAGTCTAAATTATGGAATACCGTTCCTCAGAAGTTAAAGCCGGATTATTTATATTTGTCAGCATGGTGGGTTTGATCGTCATGATTTTTATGCTGGGAAATATTCAGGACTATTTCAAGCCTCGGAGGATGTTACGCATCGTGTTCAACTTTACGGGTGGAATGGAAGTGGGTGCCCCGGTACGCTATGCAGGACTAGATATTGGATCCGTGAAAGACATTGAACTGCTTGGCGATGATAAAGGGCAAGATCGGGTAGCGGTGGTGGCAGAGATCAACCCAAAGATCACCATCAAAAAGAATTCCGTGGCAATGATCAAAACTTCCGGACTGATGGGGGGACTCTATATAGATGTGCGCCCCGGAACTCAAGGTTCACCCCCTTTAGGGAGCGATGAGGAGTTGATCGGGCAGGACTCTTTTGAAATCGCCAAGATCGGCGATATGGCCACCGAAGTGGTGATGGAGATCCGCCGTTTTACTAAACTGACGGAAGATCTCGTAAACGATGGACGGTCTACATTGAAACATGTGCGGACCTCCCTTCATAATGTGGATAAAATATTGGCAGAAAACCGTAGATATGTCCGGGCCAATATGGAAAATGCTTTGGAAATCTCCGATCAAGTTTCTGAAATGCTGGATAAAAACACCGGCAAACTGCAAACCACACTCGACCATGTTGCATCGGTTTCGAAAAGAACCGACAAGCTATTCACCGATAAGGATGTAGAAATCCGCGAAATTGTCCATCAGATGAATAATTTAACGCGGGAAATGGAAGTCCTGCTTGCTGATACCCGACCCGGTGTAACCAGCTTGATCAATAGCATGGAAACCAATGCGCAGGATATCACTACCGATATCAATCGTACCGCAACCAGCGTTGAAGAGACCTTGGATCAAGGCAATTCAATCATGGTGGAGAACCGCAGAAATCTGCTTCTACTTCTACAGAACATGAACGAAACATCGCGGAATCTGAAATCCCTCACTGAAGACTTGAAACGGAACCCGTGGAAACTGGTCCGGAAATCGGATGAAATCCCTCCTTCACCTGAACAAGCAACCACTCCTGGACAGCCCAATGTCCGCATGAAGCGACTGGATAAGGTATCCGGCAATTAGACCATGATGATTAAAAATATATTTCCGAATATAATTGGAGTTTTGGTGGCCACGATTTTTTTTGGTTGCGCCAATGTCCCAACTCCCATCGATAGTCATTTCAACAAGGGGGTTGAGTATTATGACAATAAGGATCTGGCGAAAGCTATTGAAGAATATAAGCTGGCACTTCGGCAAAACCCTAATGACACATTTGCCATGTATAACCTGGCTGTTTTGTACCAGGACCAGGACAAGACAGATCAAGCTGAAAACTTGTATGGCGATGTCCTGAAGATTACCGAGGACTCTTTCAGCCGCATTAATTTGGCAGGGATTTATTACAATAAGGGAAATAATGATGAGGCATTCCGGCAACTTGAAACTGCGGCAAATAAAAACCCAGACTCTGCTCATCCTCTGAGTGTTTTGGGGGAATATAAAGAGCAGGAAGGAAAGCTTGCCGAAGCGGAGCAGCATTACTTGAAGGCATTGAGTATTGATAACCGACATGCACTCACTCACTACCGACTAGGGCGGTTACACCTCAAGCGAGAGAAATTGACTCAGGGTATTGAGCACTTGAAACAAGCCATTGATCTGGAGGCAGAAAACCCTGCCTATCTGGAAGCTCTGGGGGCAGAGTATGAACGGTCGGGAGATTATCTTGAGGCAGTAAACTTTTTTGAAAGGGTTTCGGTTCTGGAGCGGGACCGGCTGGAGATTTATGTCAAACTCGGAGACTTGTATAAGAAGAAGTCAATGTACAGAGAAGCTCTCTCCCGCTATTGGTCTGCCCTGGCCCTTAAAAAGGACGACCCTTATATTCATCGAAGCGTTCTGGAAATTTATAAAATTCTTTCAGAACAAGAAATTGAGAAGTTGAAAACTTTGGAGGGGCAGAGCTCTTTTGCCCGCAATCCCTAGCCTGGCATGCACTCACGACTCCCGATTCTTTTTACGGGGTTTGCAAGCCTCCTTCTTTACATATTCCTTACCCAGCTTTCCCACCAATTCAACTGGGGAGAAGGGTATTCTGAAAGACCCCTCCTCACTTATCTTGCCGTTTATTTTTCGCTGTGTACGCTTTATGGCTTAACCTGGTTTTTTGTGCGCAAGCATCCCGATGACCGGGGAAATTTTTGGACGATCATAGTTTTTGGCCTTTTGTTTCGTGCCGTCCTCCTCCCCTCCCAACAGATTCAGGAAGATGATGTCTACCGCTATTTGTGGGATGGAAAGGTATTCGCAAATGGAATCAATCCCTTTGAATATGCTCCTGCCGAAGTGCATAACTTCAAGGCACTGAGAATACAAAACCCGGAAGGCTATTATGAAACTTATGTTGAGCGGAACGAGCGTGAGTTGGAGCGTTTGGATACGCTAAAATGGGAATCTCCTCAATCTGTTAAATTTTTGGAGCGGGTAAACCATCCGGATGTGCCAACTATCTACCCGCCGATGGCTCAGTTTGTGTTTCGCTTGGTGCATCAGGTAAAACCCGACAGTATTATCGCAATGCGCGCAGGATTTTTAATTTTTGATATCCTGGCGTTGGTTTTCATCATTGGAATTCTTTCCCGGCTGGGACTGGATAAAACCGGCTGCCTGATTTATTTCTGGAGTCCGCTGATAATAAAGGAAACATTCAACTCGACCCATCTGGATATCATCGGAATATCTTTGCTCTGCGGCTCCATTTATTTTTTGCTTAGACACCGCCACACTCTGGCAACCTTATTTCTGGCCTTTAGCTTTCTGGGAAAGCTGTACCCAATAATATTGCTCCCATTATTTCTTCAGGCCTATTATGAAAAAACCATTGAGGAAGGAAAAAGCGCCTGGTCCAGTGTCTTGAGGAATAGTGTTTTATTCGTGGGGGTGGTCCTTTTGGGTTACTTGCCATTTATGGGAATCGGGTTGCAGATGTTCGATGGGCTAAAAGCCTTCACCATGTATTGGCAAAGCAATGACAGCATATTTGCTATTCTGGTTTTCATCTTCAAAAGTGTTTCGGGCGGGCTTGCCACTGAAATGGTATTGTCTAATCCTTTGCCGATTTTTCTTAGTAAGGTTACTGTAGTCATTATTTTAGCTGGAGTATTATCCTGGTTGTTGCTTAAGGGAACCTCTCTTTTGCATCGGCCTGTAGAGTTTGTTCGCGGACTTTTCTGGCTCATGGCATTGGTCTTCCTGCTGAGTCCGGTACAAAATTCATGGTATCTCTGTTGGGTTGTTCCATTTTTATGTGTCTTTCCTCAAAGGTCGTGGATGGTCTTAACCGGACTGATAGGGTTTTATTACCTGGATTTCTATTTTGATTATCAGGAATTACAGGCATTTAGCCACTGGATTCCCTGGGTCGAATACCTTCCCTTTTATATTTTATTGGGCCTGGAACTTCGAGAAAGTCGAAAACAAAAGCGGACTCTAGAACAGGTGGATTAGCCAAAGAAACTTGAAATTTTGCCAAATAAATTATTTCTTGTTAAGATCGAAACAACAAGTTATATTTAAAAGACTTTGGAATTAATCGATTAAAGGAAAGCAATGGCAAATACAACAGTGGCAAAAATTAAAGCGATGCTTGAGGATGAAAAACAACCTCATATGACTAATATGGATTTTTCAGGTTTGGACCTTTCGGGTTTTGATTTCAGCGAGAGGACCATCGCCGCCACAAATTTCAGCAATTGCTCTCTAAAGAAAGCAAAATTCAGCAAGGCATTTTTAGCCAAATGTAATTTCCGAAAATCAGACATGAGAAATGCCGATTTTAGTGAGGCCAATTTAAAAGAAGCTGATATGAGTTATTGTATTTTAGAGAATGCTTCGTTCAGCCGAGCCAAAATGGATGCTGCAAAAATGCCCCGAGTAAAATGTAAAAAAGCCAGCATGAGCTTTGCCTCTCTGGTCGGTTGCGATTTGCGGGAAGCTGATCTGCAAGCCGTTTCCTTTCATGGAGCTGATCTCTCTAAAGCGAATATGACCTCCGCGGATACCAAAGGTGCCAGTTTTAAAAATGCCACGTTGGATGATGTAAAAGGTTATAAGGCCTAAACCGTCCCTTCCAGTAAAACCTCAGATATAAAATTGAGTGGTCAGCCGGGTTTTTCAACTAACTCTAGAAATGTAGTAATTTTTCTGGTTTCTGTGCTGTCAAAACGGTTATTCCGATCCAATAGGATAGGATGAATACCAACGCTTTGGGCTCCCTCCACATCGGTTCGAATTTCATCGCCAATATGGCAGGCTTCATGAGGTGCGACTCCGCTCAATCTTAACGCTTCCTCAAATATTTTTTTATCGGGCTTTGCCGAACCCACCACGGCAGAGGGAAGAATGAAATCAAAATAGCGCCCAAGACCAATATTTTCTAACGTAGAGATCAATCGCGAATCCCAATTAGAGATTACACCCATTACCACGCCTCTTTTTTTTAAGGTCTCAAGAATCCCCGATTCGATCACATCTTCATAGATACGCCAGTTAGCTTCATCTCGAAATGCTTCAAAAATGAGATCGAAGTATTCTTCGAATCGGTCGAGTCCCCCCATTGGCAGAAACACCTCATAAACCAGTTTGTGCCAGAATTCTCTTTCCGCTTCAGCCCCGCTCTGATTGCCCAAGGATTCAATGCCCCCCATTTTTTTCCATTGCAGGCGGAACCCTTCGTTTAAATCTTGAATGGAACCTGAATAGCCAAAGGGCCGTGCATGTCTGGCATAGACATCTCCGACTGAAGGGTGAACGTGGATCAAGGTTCCCCCGACATCAAAAAAAACTGCTTTGAAAGAAGTTAAAGGCAAGGATTTCCTCCTCTTTTAAAAACTTTGGTTTTAACCAGAAGCTAATTTAATCAGCCAATGGTTAGATGGATTAAAAACCGGGAAAGGTTTTAAAACTTTTTTCCATGAAGCCCAGCATTATGTACAATATTGCACAATTTCTCATCTTTAAAGGGGAGCCCTATGAGTTGGCTTTATTTAATATCGGCAGGAATTTTTGAAGTCGGGTTCACCACATGTCTTAAGTATTCGGATAATTTTAGTCGATTGATGCCAACCCTGGGGTTTTTATTTTTTTCCATTATAAGCTTTGCACTTTTAAGTATGGCAATGAGAACCATTTCCCTGGGCACCGCTTATGCGGTCTGGACAGGTATCGGAGCCTTTGGAACTGCTTTGGTGGGGATATTTTTTTTCAATGATCCCGCGACTTTCTGGCGATTGTTTTTTCTTTTTCTATTGGTCGGCAGTATCATCGGAATTAAACTTGTTTCAGCTCCCTGAAAATTTACAGGCTCAATGCTTGTTTTAACCAATAATATTGAGGAAAAATGTCTTATTTGATTGTGGCTTGTAGTCTTAACCCTGAAAGCCGTAGCCTTGTATTGGGCCGGCAGGCTGAAAAATTACTCCTGGCGGTAGATGCAGACGTTGATTTTATGAATCTACGGGAAAACCCGTTGCCTTTCTGTGATGGTGATTCGGTTTACGCACAACCGGAGGTCATCTCTGCCGCAGAACGAGTCCAAAAAGCAGATGGGATATTGCTCTCCGTCCCCATTTATAATTACGATGCCAATGCCGCCGCAAAAAATTTGATCGAGCTTACTGGAAAAAGTTGGGAAGATAAAGTAGTGGGATTTCTTTGCGCTGCTGGAGGACATAGCAGTTATATGTCCATCATGAGCCTGGCCAACAGTCTGATGCTGGACTTTCGATGTATCGTCCTGCCCCGTTTCGTTTATGCCACCGGCGAATCGTTTGAAGGAGAAAATTTAACCGACCCTGAAATCGAAAAACGTATTCAGGAATTAACCAGCCAGTTGATTAAAATTGCTTTGTCGCTCAAGACGAACTGAATTGCTATTTCCTGTAATGAAAAAAACTTGGCGACTCGTGAACGCAGGCATAGCCATTACGCACAACGCTCCTCGCCCCTTAACAGGGGAGGTAATTAGGCAGTAGTTTTTTTCAGGCAAGATGACTCTTTGTTTGCCTGAATAGTTATTGCCATTTGCGGCCCTCGCTAGAGGGTGAGCCGCGCTTTTTAGTTAACAGAAGCTGAGCGCAATTTCTCTTTCAGCCGAGACCACTCTTTACCCACCAGAAAAAGATATTGCTCATTGGGTCCAGCGAGTTATATTTATCATTTGCCTTCATGCCCCGAATGGGGTATCACGCTGGCTAGTGATCTTGCTGGAAAAAGCTGATGACTCCCATCAGGGCCACAGATGTTGCGCTGAAAAAATACATCATCAGCCCTATCCCCGAATCACCAAATAATTCCATCCAATACAAACGATTTGAAACAAAGCCCCAGTAAAAAATGAAGAAATAGGATACCAGTAGGCCCGTTTTATATTTTCCATAGAGCAGGCAAAGAAAGCAGGCGAGAAACATAAAAACAATTTGGCCAAAGGAAATAAAAAATACCTTGTCTGCAAAAAACTCAATGGTTTCATTCATACCTTGCATAGCATTCACCCAATTTAATCCTTAAAAATTTTACGTTTCTTATACGTTCTTTAAGTCCGAAGGATTTAAAGTCGGTTTCTTTATTTGGGAAACCATCTTTAAAGAGCAAAAAGGATACCAATTGAGGAAAGAGTTGCAGGACCTCGCAGGAGAGAATTTTTTAACTTATGGATTTTAAAGGGAGTTTTTGATTAAAAAATGTATGAAAAATAAATACTCAGGTTAGAGAAACTTTTAAAAATTGGAATTTTTTGAACAAAATAATATAATAGTATTAATTTTCATACTAATTTTTTGCAAATTTATGATTTATAGCTGATATTGATCGAGGTGTGACTGGAAGTGGTTTAAGGCGGTGGAGTAGTCTTCCTGAGTATCTATTTCAAAGCAGCCTTCCTGTGAAACATTCCAGGGGTGCAGGGGGGTATTCCGGGCAAACTCCGTAAATGGAATTTCCCAGAGAACCGGTCGGTAGGTCGACTCATTGTTTTCATAAAGAGTAACAAAACGGGGGACATCTTCCTGGCGGAGAATAAAAAATCCGATTGCCTCGCCCCCAAAACCGAAATCAGATTTTTCCTCAGCAGTCAGTTCTCGTTTGGTAATAAAAGCGTGGATGCTCCCTGAAGGATTCAATAACACCTTTGCGCATTCTGCGTTATCGATGTCGGCGGGTATTAACGCGAAGGAAGAGCGCGGTGCTTTTTGTACATAATCAAGCAAAGCCTGGGGTGGGTACAAAACATCGCCATCAAGGATCAAAGTTTCATCCTGACAATATTTGAGTCCCATTACCATCGACAAGGTATTGCCAGTAGTGCGGTAGACGGGGTTATCGATGAAGTGCAATGGCAGGCCCAGGTTGAGGTCCTCAACATACGTTTTCAACGTAGGGGCATTGTGGCCGAGGATAAGGTGAATTCTACGGGCGCTTAAAGCCTGCAGGCATTTCAAATGGCGGGAGAGGAGTGTCTCCTCGCCAAAGGGAAGAAGTGCCTTGTGTGGCAAGTCCTGCCTCTCCAAGCGCGAACCGTATCCGGCCAATAATATGATTGCTTCCATAAAAAAACTTCCAGCGTCAAACCCCGTGACAGGGAGACATTTGCATAACCCTTCATTGCGAGGAGCCAACAGCGATTAAGCCGTGGCGCCCATTCATTTCCCTTCGTGCCCCAGACAGAGGGGTAAACCCAGAAGTCTGGATCGCCATGCCCTGTTCAGTCGCTCGCGATGACGAATACTGAGGGGGTTATTTAGAAAAAGCCCAGAAATGTGACATAGGTTGATCGGTGCAGTAACGTCGATATTTGAGCAGGGTATCCAATCCATCTGCGGTGCGCTCCACGTTACTGGGTTCCTGCGGAAAATCGCCCCAGCCTTGCTCATTTTTAATATCAATCAGCCAACGCACCCCATTTTCAATAATGGGAGCATATTTTTCTTTATTCTTAAAAGTGTCCGAAACCAGCATCAGGTTTCGGCAGGCATCCATAGTATGGTCAGTATTTTCATTGTCCCAACTGCCATTTTCAGCTTGCTCAGCGACTAACGAGTTGGCCGCCTCCAGACACATTTTTCCGGCATACTCAATTTTATCCATGAAGTAGGCTGGAACCAGAGTGTACTGCATCAAATGAGCCGTGGTTTCGATGCCTGCCGGGTGAAATGTATCATCTTTCCAGAGTCCTGAATCCTGTTGCCACCCTTTAATAAACTCGAAGCCTCTGACACGAGCCTTATTGATTCGATCGTCACCTGTTTTATCCTGAGTAACCTGATATATGGTCAAAAAATAGGTAACCGAACAGGTTGTATCCAGGTGGGACCACTCCGGGTCGGACCAATGCCCGTCTTCTTCCTGCATGGACAGGACATATTCCAGAGTTTTATCTACGGTGGCCTGAATTTCCGGATCCTTGAGAATCATGTTGCCCCGGCAAAGCTTGAGTCCAACAAAAGTGGTGATCCACATCGAGGTTTTTTCTGCGTGGGATTCTTTAGACCAGCCGCCATCCGGGTTTTGTACCTTGACGCACTCCTTGAAATCCTGAGGCTTTTTCTGGGTAATATCCAGATGCAGGATACAGCGCAGAACATGTTCCAGCACTTCCATATCCTGTTCCCCTTCCAGCAGACTCCATTCGCCTTTTTTGGATTCGAGATAATCCCACTCACTCTGGATCAATGAATTCAATTTTTCTTTCACAATCGCTGTCATAATTTTCCAATGGTTCAAAAGTTAAAGTTTTCCACCCCATAACGGATTATATTCATGTGTCTGGAATGGGTCAAGTCACTCGCTGAATGTAGGGCCATCCTATCTGGATTATAGAATTTTAAAAGTAAGAGAAGTAAGGTCGTCAAATTGGGGGGCATCGCCTATAAATTGTTTGATGGAGTTTTCCAGATTTTCTAGAAACTCTTCCGGAGAACCTTCGTGTTTCTCAAACATGTTTTTCAATCGGTCTAATCCGAACTCTTCATCTTTTTTATTTTTTGGCTCGGTCACTCCATCGGTGAAAACAAGAATCTGGTCTCCGCTTTCAAGAAAGTGCTCCTCCTGGCTGTATTGCATATTAGGAAGAATGCCCAAAGGGCTTCCGCTGGCAGAGCCTATTTCTTCAATAGTAGAGTTTTTTCTTTTCAAAAGCAGAGAAAGGTGGCCGCCGTTGGCGACAATTAGTTTTCTGCTTTTCAAATCCAGCAGGCAGAACACGGCGGTGGTGAACATGCCCCTATAGGATCTTTCGCAGAGCGTATTGTTGACTTGGGTCAGCACCTTTTGAGGTTCTGAGTCAACTTGGGAAATATAGCGGAAATCACTCATCAACCGGGCCATTTGCAAAGCGGCAGGTACCCCTTTGCCGGAAACATCACCCAAAACTATGCCCAGTAGTTCGTTTTCAAAAGGAATGAAATCATAATAATCGCCCCCAACAACTTGAGCCGCGTGGGTTTGAGCGGCAAAAATAAATTGAGCATGCTGTGGGGTGGAGGTCGGCAGGAAGCTTTCCTGAACCGATTGGGCAAACTCCATGTCTTTTTCCATCCGCTGATTTTCCATCAGTACCAGATGCATACGCGCATTATGGATGGCCAGAGCAGCGCTGTCACAAAGAAGGAGAAAAAGTTCCTGGTCACTGGACTGGAACACCTTGCTCTTGGTTTTCTCATGTATGACCTGGCAGACTCCAATAATTTTACCTTTCGCCTTAAGTGGCGAACATAAAATAGAGCCCGTTTGGAAGCCGGTTTTTTTATCAAAATCCTGATTGAACTTAGGGTGTTGATAGGCATCTTTAATAATGACGGGCTCGCCTGTTTTAGCAACCGTGCCGGCAATGCCTTCCCCTATTTTCAGCCGGGTCATCGTTTTAATTTTTTCACCCACCTCGCTCAGAGCGATCTGGAATACCAACTCATTTGTTTCCTCATCAACCAGCAATAGACTGCAAGCATCAGCATTCATTACCTTTTTCGCTACGTTCATGATCGTGTCGAGCAGATTAGCGAGATTAAGCTCAGAATTGATAAGGGAAGTGATTTTGTAGCAGGTCTCTAATTGATTGACCCGTTGCTCCAATTGCGCAAGCCGTGGGTCCGGGGAAGATAAGGTGTCTTTATGTGTGCTCATGGTCGGCCTATTATCAGCCCATTAAGGGTTTCTTAGGCGTGCCCCCGTTTTTGGTGGTCGCGTGCGCGTGGTATCCCCGAACTTCATGCCCTGAAGGGGCATCACCGCCTCATAGTTATAGGCCGTTTGGCTGGCAGAGAATTAGCTTTAACTTGGCCGCTAAGATAGCTAAAATACTAAAGAGGGTCAATCCATTTCACCGTTATTCCACATCTCAATTTTTATGGATAGAAAATTAAAACAAAATTCTAGCAGGAACTGGTCAGAAATCAGGTCGGTTCTTTTTCAGTCCCTTCCCGATGAGATATTATCTAACGGAAACCAAATGGAATGGTTGACCTATCATTGGAATCTGGTGGTGGGTAAAGAAATTGCTGGAATTTCCTCCATTGATAATATGACTCGAAAAATACTCTATGTAAGAGTGAAGGGGAAAGAGTGGGTACCTGTTTTAGATTCTTTAAAAAAGAAAATCCTGCAGGAAATTAACAGCAGGGCAGGAGAAGCCCTGTTAAACGGTATTGTGTTTAAGACAGTTGCCTGATACGCTCTTAAGAAAACCCATCCATGTGCTAGGACAATTTAGAAGATGAAAGACACTACTTGCGAATTAAATCTCATTAGCGGGCTTATCCAGCGGAGAACCTCTGCAAGCTTATTAATGTTTTGCCTTTTGTTCCTGGCTAATTGTGCGACGCCAATCGGAACCCCGGATTCAACCAACATTGACTTGTCTTCGTCTTATGCAGTTCGTTCGTTTGAAGATAGCAAGAAATTTTCCCAGCAACCAGATGCGCGCGATCCTCGATCTTATTACCATTACCTGATGGCTCTTCAGGCAGAAAAGCAATATCAAATGGAGCAGGCCGCTTTGCATTATAAGGAAGTGGTTCAGCATGACCCAGAAGCAGAAAGATTCCATGAAAAATGGATACGCTTATTACTCCGCACGGGTCAATTAGATGAGGCTGTTCGTGTAGGCCAAAATGCCATCGCTCGTTTCCCTGAAAACGAAGAGATTGAAATAATTCTGGGGGATATTTTATCCAGCCAGGGCAAAGTGGAAGAGGCCATCAGGCATTATGATCGTGCCAGCCAGATTCACTCAGGAAATGCCCGGGCACCCTTATTAAAAGGTTCTTTGTTGGAGGGGACGGGGAAATACGATCAGGCTTTGGAAGAATATAAAAAAGGAGCGAGCATAGAGCCTAATAATCCTCTTGTGCAGTTTTATTTGGGCCGAGCCTTTTTGCGCGCAAACCAGTTGCAGGAGGCCGAGAAAAGTCTTGAAAAAGCTATTTCCCTAAAACCTAATTTACTCCAGGCCCGACACCATTTGGCATGGGTGCTAGAGCGTCAAGGCAAAACGATTGAGGCGTTGAAAGAGTATGGTCTATTGTTAAAGCTGAAACCTGGCAACCTCAGCATTAAGAATCGAGTTTCAAAGCTTCATGCTTCGGGTTCATTGAGCCCGGATGGAGCTGGGAGCGCTGGAGGCATTCCCTCTGAATTGGAAAAGCAACCCAATATCCATATGCGCATTGCAACGATATATTTTGAGCAAACTTTATACATGCGAGCGTTAGAGGAATTTCAGCTCGTCTTGGTCGAGCGCGATTACAAGGATCCGCATGTCCTCATGGCCCGGATTTATGAAGTCCACGGCCGTCTGGACAAAGCTGTTGAGGAGTTTGAAAAACTCCGGAAGTTGGAACCTGAATCCTTGGACATTCTCCTTTATACGGCCCGGCTCTATAGTTTGATGAAAAATACTCAAAAAGCTGTAGATTTGCTCAATAAAGCCGTTGAAATTGAACCGAATAACGACCAGCTTTTTCACTCTCTGGCGCTGGCGTATATGGCCCAAAATGAAAATGACAGGGCGATTGAAAACATGAATAAGGCCTTGGCTCTGGACTCCAAAAAAGACTCCTATTATTTTGAATTGGGCGCCTTGATGGAGAAGCAAGGAGACTACAAAGGGGCCATGGAAAAAATGAGGCAGGCGATTGAATTAAATCCTTTGCACTCCAATGCACATAATTTTTTGGGATATATGTATGCTCTGGAAGGGCGTGATCTTGACCAGGCTCTTGAGCACTTGAAAAAAGCCCTGACTACCCAACCTCGCAATGGCTATTTTCTGGATAGCTTGGGATGGATATACTTCAAAAAAGGCGAATCCGAAAAAGCATTAACGCAAATTCAAAAAGCCCTGATTTACACGGAACCAGATCCGGTTCTTTATGACCATCTTGGAGATATTTTATTCTCCCTGAAAAATTACGATGAGGCTAGCGGGGCTTGGAAAAACAGCTTGTTTCTCACCGTGAATCAAAAAGGCGATTTAGGAGGAGAAGCACCCGACCCCGAAACGCTTAAGAATAAGATTGATAAAGCACGAAACCTTTTGCAGCAGAGCTATTAAGAAATCCCGTTGAGCTCCTACCTTTTTTCAAGCGTGGCAAACCACTCTCTACCATTCAGGTTTTTCGTTTTTATTTTTGTCTTTGTGGCTTGCGGATGTCAACCTCGCGTTGAACCCGTTGCTCCACATTTCTTAAAAGATTCCATAACTACCGGCTACGTTTTAAAAAGGCAAAAAGATCGAGCCGAAAAAATTAAAAACCTCAAATCTTTTACCAGCACAACCTTTCTCGGCCAAAACCTGAAGCAAACATTCCGTCAAACTTTGGCAATTCAGAATAACCAGTCTATACGGGTAGACACCTTTGGCTTATTTGGGCAAGCCCTCGGAGTTTTTACTCACCATCAGGGCAGGACGGTATTTTTCGATCCGACAAAAGACAGGTATTATTCGGGGCCGGAAATGGAATCCATGATGGAAAAAATGATGGGAACACGATTGAACTTTCGTGAGCACCTTCCAATTTTTATCGGCTATATACCCAGGCTTAAGTTTCTTAAAGTTTTGGATTCACGCTTGAATTCCGGACGAACACAATACATCTTGCGATTAACTGATATGCAGCGGGGCGGAAGTGTGGATATTTTGTTTTCGGCTATGACTCTGCTCCCTCTTGAGATGACCCGGAAAATAGGACAGCGATCGGTTTATTCAGTTAAATGGGAGAATTACGCTAAAGTTGGTGAATACGATTTCCCTCATTTAATAACATTGTCATTTCCTGAGAAGCGGGAAATCATTCGGGTAAAATATAAAAACCCTGTTATCAATCAGGGGCTATCTGCAGATACATACCAATTCCTCGAACCCGTTTCCTCCTTGAAGAACTAATGAAAGCCATTACTTTTAAAACTCCAGCAAAAGTAAACCTGGGGTTAAATATTCTGGGAAAGCGTGAAGACGGCTTTCATGAACTCGAAACCCTTTTTCAAATGGTCAATTGGTGTGACGAAATCAAATTGGAGTGCCTTTCGCGCGGGTTGGATCTGACCTGTAATCAACCCGAAATTCCAACAGATGATGAAAACCTAGTCATTAAAGCCGCCCATTTATTACAAATTCGTTATCCTGGTCGGTGCAAGGGGGCAAGAATCAACTTAACTAAAAATATCCCACATGGGGCTGGGTTGGGTGGGGGTAGCGGCAACGCTGCTGGAGTTTTGTTGGGTCTCAACTTTTTATGGAACCTGAATTTAAAACGAAAAGATCTGATTTTGCTGGCTTCTGAACTGGGTTCGGATGTGCCTTTTTTCCTTTTTTCTCCCTGTGCGATAGGCAGGAGTAGGGGGGAAATTCTTGAGCCAGTCAAAAATTCAATTAAGTTTTATGTTTTAATGGTTTACCCTGGGTTTCCTCTATCCACAGCTTGGGTATATGGAAATCTAAAATTGAAGTTGACAAAACAGCAAAATAATATTAGCATTTTGAAAAATTTTCTCTTGCAGTCGGAGTATGCCCAATTGGGGGCGTCTTGGAATAATGATCTAGAAGCTGTTGTATTTCAAGAGTATCCAGAGGTTTTTGGGATAAAAAAGGAGATGCTTGCTCTAGGAGCAAAAGGAGCGCTCCTGTCAGGAAGCGGTTCCACTGTATTTGGAATTTTTGACAATCTCGAAACAGCAAAAAAAGCCTATGCACGGCTGGAGGAAGAAAAATTTAAGCTTTTTTTAGCTGAAAGTATTATCAGTTTATCTGAATTATATCCTGATGAAATGTTAGCGGCCTTGTTGCCATAAGGTTCTCCGCATTTTGGGATGCGGTTGTTCCAGGTTTCGAGTAATAACCTGGGAGAGAAACCATATATTTGGGCAAGGTCTTTTTTTATGTTGCCTGTTGGGTTAAACACGGGTCGATTTTTAATACCTGGGTTGAAAAGCCGCGCTAGTTTGTGTGGCTCGGTGGATACTCTGTCTAGTCCAAACATACTTCCCTGAGCTTTTCCGGAAATGCTGGTTTATCCTCAATGTGAGTTGAGGCAAGGGATTAAGCATGGGGATTCGGTTAGTAGATGCCGATTGAATCAATATACTTTGGGGCGTCGTCAAGTGGCTAAGACACAGGATTTTGATTCCTGCATTCGGAGGTTCGAGTCCTCCCGCCCCAGCCAGATTTTTTACAAGGGATTTTTTAGAAAATGTTTTCCAGAGATAATGGTCGGATGCTAGTTTTTTCAGGTCGGGCAAATCCGTCTCTGGCAGAGGATATTTGTAAATACCTCGATATTCCATTGGGCGAAACGGTGATCCGCGACTTCTCCGATAAGGAGATTTATGTCCGGATTGAAGAGAATGTTCGCGGCGGAGACGTTTTTGTTATTCAGCCAACTTGTTTTCCTGGCAATACCAATTTGATGGAATTGCTGATAATGATTGATGCCTTGCGCCGATCATCAGCAAGAAGGATTACGGCAGTAATCCCTTACTATGGTTACGCACGTCAGGACCGAAAATGCGAGCCGAGGGTGCCGATCACTTCCAAATTGGTGGCCGATATACTTGAAACAGCAGGAACAGATCGAGTATTGACGGTCGATCTTCATGCGGGACAGATACAGGGATTTTTCAATATTCCGGTGGATCATCTGTTTGCCATGAATGTTTTGATTGATTACATCCGTAAGCTTAATCTACCGAATTTGATTGTTATTTCTCCCGATGCGGGAGGGGTGGAGCGAGCCAGGGCGTATGCTAAAAGGTTGAACACCTCTCTGGCTATCATTGATAAGCGCCGGGATATTCCTAACGAAGCCAAAGCTATGAACATCATTGGTGACGTAAAGGGCAAGGTGGCGTTTATTGTGGACGATATGATTGACACTGCGGGAACCCTCATGGAGGCGACCGATGCATTGTTGGGGGCGGGGGCTAAAGAGGTTCATGCCTGTTGTTCCCACGCAGTTCTTTCAGGTCCTGCGGGAGAGCGGATCAGCAACTCTCCGCTTAAATCGGTGGTGACGACCAACAGCATTCCTTTGGGAGAAGGGTTGGCTAAAATCCCGAAGATTAAAGTGCTTTCGATCGCTTCATTGCTTGGAGAAGCTATTTTAAGGATTCACGAAGAAACCTCGGTCAGCTCGTTATTCGACTCAACCAAGGAATAAAAAATCAGGCTTGTGCGTTATGGAGCGCTCATAGCATTTATCACATGAATTGGAGTTTAGAATGTCTGCTCTAGCGGGAAAATTAAGAGAAGTAACCGGAAAGTCTGCGATACGAAAAATTAGAAACGATGAAACCATGCCTGCAGTGATGTATGGCTTAAAAGACAACATCAATCTGACTGTTAACCCCAAGGAATTAAAAAAACTCCTCCTGGAAAATGGTCGTAATGCTTTGATCGAACTCAATATCGATGGAGATGCTAGCCGGAGTGTGGTGTTGAAAGAATACCAAGCTCATCCGATAAAGGCGGCTTGGTTACACGCTGATTTCCTGGAAGTTGATATCACCAAAAAAATCAGGGTCAAGGTTCCTGTTATTCTGGTAGGAGTGGCCCCAGGCGAAAAAATGGGTGGGATTGTCAATCACATCATGCGGCAATTGGAAGTAGAGAGCATTCCCAAGAATATCCCTGAAAAAATTGAAGTTCCTATGGGTGAGCTGCAGCTCAACCAGGTAATTCATGTCTCTGATCTTGTAGTTGGAGAAAATGTGGATATCATCAACCCCCTAGGTGAAGCGGTTGTTACTGTTCACGAAGAAAAAGTAAAAGAAGAAAAACCTGAAGGCGAAGAAGGTGAATTAGGCGAAGAGGCTGAAGCCGCCGCCGCAGCACCGGCAGATGCTGCCGCGAAGAAAGAAGACGGTTAAAATAAAAGGTGTTTTTGATTTTGGGTCTGGGCAATCCCGGGCCACGCTATGAACTGACACGGCACAATGCGGGTTTTTGGGTGGCAGATAACCTGGCCGAAAAATACAACATTCGGCTGGACCGCCACAAATACTCCTCTTTGTATGGCAAAGGGGAAGTTGAAGGGCTCGAGGTTGTTATAGCGAAGCCGATGACTTATATGAATGAAAGCGGAAAAGCGGCCAAGTCGCTACTTTCCGCTTTTAGTCTTTCACCAGAGCGAATGCTGGTGATTCATGACGACATCGACCTTCCCCTTGGCAAGATTAAAAAAAAGCTCAAAGGGGGCGATGGCGGGCAACGAGGAATTCGATCAACGATTCAATCTATACGAACCAGGGAATTTGCGCGAGTTCGAGTAGGAATCGGTAGGCCCGAAGATAAAGATGACATTGTTGATTATGTATTGTCCCCATTTGATAAAGAAGATTCGGGTCTGTTAAACGAGGCTATGGAACAAGCGGTGCAAACGGTGGAAGCGGCGCTCAAAGAACTCAATAAAGAAAAATCAACGGAGGATTGAAAAGAATGTTATCGGAACATAAAGGAGAAATGCTCTTCATCGGCTTTGCCATGGTTTTATACCTGGTGATGGCCGCTTTAGATGTGTCGCAGAATTTTGTTTATCTGGCGGTTTTATTTGGGTTGTTCGGACTCATCATAGCCTGGAAACTTTTTGAAAGCGTTGATGATGAACCGGCAGGTAATGAAAAAATGACCGAAATTGCCGATGCCATCCATGAAGGAGCAATGGTTTTTCTTTCCAGAGAATATAAAATGCTTGGCTATTTTGTCGGCGGAGTATTTATTCTGTTGTTGATTTTGATTTCCATGCAAAATGGCTTGTGGATGGGTTTCTGGACTGCAGTTTCCTATGCAGTAGGAGCCGGGTGTTCCATGCTAGCCGGATTTTTCGGCATGAATGCAGCTACGACCTCTGGCGTTAGAACGTCTCAGGCCGCTTCAGATGGGGGCCAGGCGAAAGCTCTTAACATTGCCTTCAATGGCGGTGCAGTTATGGGCCTTTGTGTAGCGAGTTTGGGTCTGATTGGTGTTGGGGGATTATTTGCTCTGTTTGGTCGAGGAGATTCCATCGGTGTCATCAGTGGATTCGCCATGGGTGCCAGTTCCATTGCATTGTTCGCACGTGTCGGTGGCGGTATCTATACTAAAACCGCAGATGTAGGTTCTGATCTGGTGGGTAAAGTAGAAGCTGGAATTCCCGAAGATGACCCAAGGAACCCAGGAGTCATTGCCGATAATGTTGGAGATTGCGTCGGCGATACAGCGGGTCTGGGCGCGGATATATTTGAGTCTTATTGTGGTTCCATGATTGCGACGATTGCTCTTGGCGCAAGTATGGCCACTTTGAGCTTCGAATACATGGCTCTGCCGCTTCTGGTGGCGATGGTAGGCCTGGTGGCGTCTGTGTTGGGCATCCGGGCTATGGCCTCTTTAGGAAATATGGATCCTTCTGCCGCTCTCCGCAATGTTACTTTTATCAGTGCGGGAGCCATGTTGTTTGTCTCTTTTTTCTTAATTAAAGTTATGGGCTTGCCTTCAGGAGTTTTTATCGCTCTGCTGTTTGGTTGTCTGGCAGGCATTGGTATCGGACTGATTACGGAATATTATACGGCTGGCTCGCCTGTTGTTAAAATAGCAGAGGCCAGTAAGACAGGTGTTGCAACCGTGATGATTACGGGTTTGGCTGTTGCCATGGAAAGTTGTGTTATACCTGTCTTGATCATAGCGTTGACGATTTTTGTGAGTGCCGATTTCGCCGGCCTTTACGGAGTAGCTCTTGCAGCAGTAGGTATGCTGGCGACAGTGGGAATCACCATGTCTGTGGATGCCTACGGACCCATTGCAGATAATGCTGGTGGAATCTCTGAAATGGCAGGACTTGGAGAAGAGACCCGTAAAATCACCGATGGTCTGGATCAGGTGGGTAACACCACTGCGGCGATTGGTAAAGGTTTTGCCATTGGTTCTGCGGCTTTAACTGCGTTAGCATTGTTTGCGGCCTTCACTCAGGCGGCCAACATCGATTCTATTGATGTTACCCAAACGAAGGTTATCATCGGAGTTTTTATAGGTGGGGTGATTCCCTTCTACGTAGCTGCTCTAACCATGAATTCAGTGGGCGATGCGGCCATGGTCATGGTTGAAGAAATCCGCCGTCAATTCCGCGAGATTCCAGGGTTGATGGAAGGTACCGGAAAACCTGATAGCGCACGTTGTATTGATATCAGTACTCAAGCGGCTTTGAGAGAAATGGTAGGACCGGGTGTGGTGGCTTTTCTCGCTCCAATCATTGTTGGTTTTTCACTAGGTGCAGAGGCGTTGGGTGGAATGCTGATGGGTGCAACACTTACCGGTGTTTTGCTGGCACTGTTTATGTCTAACGGTGGTGGTGCCTGGGACAATGCAAAAAAATATGTGGAAGCAGGAGCATTGGGCGGTAAAGGTTCCCCTGCTCACCACGCTACAGTAGTTGGTGATACAGTTGGAGATCCATTGAAAGATACTTCTGGACCAGCGATGAATATTTTGATCAAGCTGATGTCTATCGTTTCTCTGGTGATGGCGCCATTATTATTGTAATCAAAACAAGATTCTATTAAAGGGATGGGGGTTAGCCCCCATCCCTTTTTCTTTTTAGAAGGAAACTCTTTCTTGCTACTGGGAATTCACGATTTTATAAATTCACAACCACTTTTGGGTCCATTGATGAAGCGGGCTTCAGAGGCGGGATTAGAAATCAAGACGGGTTCTCCAGCACAGTTGGCGGAACAATTATCTGACGGAAAGCTGGATATGGCTATGATTCCCGCCATTGAATATCTAAAACAGGCTGACCACTTACGATTACTGCCCAATGTCTCTATTTCCTCCCGAGGCAAGGTAGGGACTGTTTTACTGGTTTCCAAGGTCCCACTTAACACTATCCATTCCCTGGCACTGGACAACCGCTCAAGGACTTCTGTTGCGCTGCTTCACATCCTTTACTCAAAAGTGTTTCCGGCAGGACTCAAACTTTCTCGACTAGAACCTGATGCGGAAAAGATGCTCTCCCAGCACGATGCCGCGTTGATTATAGGTGACCAGGCTTTGGGCTTTTCTAAAGAAGGTGCGTCGATTTATGACCTCAGCGAAGAATGGTTTAAGCAGACAGAGAAAACTTTTGTTCACGCAGTGATCGCGGTTCGGGAAGGCATTAAAGAGGGAATCGTTCAAACTCTGATGGATGCCAAGCAAGAAGGACTGCAAAACCTGGATAGGATCGCGCAGACTCAGGAAAAAATAACTGGCCACCCCTTATTTTTATTACAGGATTATCTCAAGAACAAAATCCGTTACGATTTCGGACAAGAAGAGATGGAAGGTCTCATGCATTTTCAGTCCCTTTGCCATGAGGCTGGCCTGGTCTCGAAAAAATTTCCTTTAAGGTTCGTATAAAGGACAAAAATATAAAGTTTAGCTCAAAATTTCTGTATATAATCCCTGCCCAAATTAAAACCATCCTTTATCAATTCACCCAATTTCTGGATCGAAGATTCTATGAAGTCGAGGTATGCCTGAACGGCTTCATCACGTGCTGCAATTGGTTCTGTAGATTCCGTTGAGGAAGGCTCCTCATAGTTAGACGGTAAAATCGTATTCGACTCTGAGGTTGTTTCTTGTGCTTCGGTTACCTCGGTAACTATTTCGGGTTCTTCAATTTCTACCTCTTTGTGCAAATCTATTTCCTCTTCTGGTTCTGCATCAGGAGTGAGATCAAAATTATTTCCAGAGATCCGGGTTGAGGGAACAGGCTCAGCAGGGCCCCCACTGATATGGACTGCATCCTGATTTGTTGTGGCAATAGGCACCGGTATCTCAGAATCTTTTTCAGGGACGATTCTGGTATCGGCGATCTCGACGAGCTCTTCCTCAATAGCTAGAGGGGTTGGCGATACTTCGGCTACCAAGGCAGAGGATTTCGGTGGAGTAGATTTTGGAGAGATCAGATTTAAAAATTCAGCGGGAACGAGATTATTAAGATATAAATACCCGCCCGAGCCGAAGAGAAAAAGGACTATGAATATAAAGATTGCTCCCGCTCTGGATTTTTTTTTCTCTTCTGGCGGCAGAACCTCTCCTTCCTGCTCCTCAAATTCTGTTTCTGTATCACTGTTTAAAGAATCCTCTTCTGAGAGAAAGAGCTCCGGCCCCTGAGAATCTTGAGAATTCTCATTCTTTGGAGAGTCTGAATCTGCATTCGGATCATTCATAGAAAAATCAGGCTTATCAATTAAGGAAGGGGGAAATATTCATCTTGCAATAGCCATCGTTCGCTCCCTGACACTTTGACTTTTTCCCAGTGGCCCACTCCCGTAGGAGAGGACTAACAATATCTCATTAAGCTGAACCAATTTTGCTAGCCAATGAAAGTTTTTGCTCGCAACCACTGGCCTGCTAGTGGATGATTTTATTTAAGGGATATTCTACGATATCTTCAGCGCCAGCGTTTTTAAGGTCGGGAACAATATCTCGTACCAGCTTTTCTTCCAGGATCACATTCACGGCTACCCAGCCCTTATCATTGAGTTCGGAGATAGTGGGTTTTTTCCCGGGCGGAAATGTTTTCATAATTGCTTCGAGATTATCTTTCGGCGCGTTGAGCATCAGTCCTACCCTACCGTTTGCGGCCATGGCTCCCTGTAGCATCAAAATAAGGCGGTCAACTTTATTCCTTTTCCACTTATCCTGACTGGCTTCTTTGTTCATAATGAAACGGGTGGTTGACTCCATCAAGGTATCCACAATGCGAAGATTGTTGGCCTTGAGAGAAGACCCTGTTTCCGTGACCTCAACAATGGCATCTACCAGTTTGGGGGCTTTAACTTCTGTCGCTCCCCAGGAAAACTCAACATTGGCCGTCACGCCCTTGTCTTTCAGCCAGTCTGTGGTGAGATTCACCACTTCGGTGGCAATTCGTTTTCCCTGAAGATCTTTAACGGATTGAATATGAGAATCGTTGGGGACGCATAGTACCCAGCGTACGGGTTTGGCAGAGACTTTTGAATAAACCAGAGGCGCGATCTCTTCGACATCGACTCTATTTTCGAGAATCCAGTCTTTACCCGTTAGCCCTGCATCCAACACTCCATCGGCCACATAGCGCGCTATTTCCTGGGCACGGATCAGCATGCATTCGATTTCTTCATCATCGATACTGGGGAAATAGGATCGGCTTTTAATGCGAATGTTATAACCGGCCCGCGCAAAAAGTTTGACCGTTGCCTCTTCCAGGCTTCCTTTGGGAATTCCTAACTTCAATACGTTACCACTCATGGATTGTCTTCTTTCTTAATAGATGAATTAAAAATGCCCACTAGGCGCCAGCGTGACGCTGGACTCAATGGGAATAAATTTTATTGGCTGACGAGAGTACTGGCGACCCAAAGAGTCAAATAAGCCGAGCTAGTTCTTTGCTAGCCAAATAGGGTTATTACCCCTCAGGTGGCCCCACGCCGAGGGGGGGTTATTTTTTATAAACTTTTTCCGGGTCGAAAACTTTCTCTTCGATGACTTTCACGTCACCATTGACTTTCCTGAAAAAACAACTGTTGTATCCTTTATGGCAGGCGGCCTTGCCAACCTGCTCCACTTTCAGCAGAACGGTGTCGTCATCACAATCGACAAAAACTTCCTTGACGATCTGCACATTGCCACTTTCTTCACCTTTCATCCATTGCTTGTCACGAGAACGACTGTAAAACCATGCTTTTCCTGTTTCCAGAGTCTTTTCCCAAGCGATTGGGTTCATGTAAGCCAACATCAGAACTTTTCCTGTTTCTGCATCCTGAATGATGGCTGGAACCAGCCCGCCCATTTTATCAAAATCCAATTTCATAAATCTCCTCCAATACGTCTTTTAAGGCCAAAAAAATGCGCAAATATCCTACGATTCATTATTTATTGAATCAAGAACTAAACCCCTAAAAATCCTCCAATTAAGGGAGAAAATTTAAATAGCACATTTATTTTATAGGGTAAAAATCCCAATAAATACGGGCTACGGGTGAAGTTACGAAATTTAAAATATAATTGATTTTCTGTCAACCTTATAATAGCCTGTTTGAAATCGAATTAGTCGTTTTTTTTGTTTGTTTCGCTAATTTACCCTTTTGAATTGTTGGGGATGATTAGAACGATTGCATCTTAAGCTAAAGGGGATTTAATGCCTTCAATTACGCATTTTGAAATTTATAAACCCGCAGAACCGTGTAGTTATACCGGTGAAAAATTGCGGGAAATCATGGATAAAGTAATTTCCGAAACTCTGACTCCAGACGGTAAAGAGTTGAACTTGAAAGGCTATTGCGTTGGACCGAATGGCATGACGATCATTTCTCGGGATGAACGGGTTGCGAAAGTACGACGGTTTAACTGTGGAGGCAACCGCATCGGTAATGAAGGGGTCAAACTTCTGGCTGAGTCTGAGTTGTTTTCCAAGGTCAATTGGCTGGAACTGGGAGGTAACGATATTGGGCCGGAAGGCCTCAGAGCGTTGGTGAACTCCAAAACATTATTAAAGGTTAAATCTCTTAATTTATACCGAAATGCTATTAAAGATGAAGGGGCAATTATTTTTGCCAATGAAAACCAGTTAGAAAAAATTGAGGATTTGGACCTGGCCCAAAACGAAATTGGGGATGAAGGCATTTTGGCCCTTTCCCAATCGAAAAAACTTCCTGATCTGGTTAGCATCGCTTTGGACAATAATTTTTCCTCCACGGAAGGAAAAGAGGAAGCCAAGGTAGGTCCCAACTTTAAAAAGCTTCAATCTCTAAACCTGTAATTTAAAATCCTATGCCAGCGCACAATGAAAAGTATGGGAAAGGTTTTTTCCTGATTGCTAATCCCGTATTGCCGGACCCAAATTTTTCTCGTACGGTCGTATTATTATGCAATCATGATGATCAAGGTTCATTTGGCTTGGTTATTAACCGGCCTGCCCCGATCAGTGCTAAAGAAGTTTTTGAGGAAATGGGGGTATCAGACTCCCCATCCGGGAAAATTTTTATCGGAGGCCCCGTTTCCCCCTCGCAAGTGTTTTACCTTTGCCAGTCAAAAACACCTTTGCCGGAATTGGATGCCGTCTGCGATGGGGTTTACATGGGATTAAGCTGGGAACTCCTGGATAACCTAATGATGCGGATTGAAGATCCGGAAAAAAATATCAGGTTTTATATGGGTTATTCCGGTTGGGGAGCAGGCCAACTTGAGGGCGAAATGACCCGGCTTAGTTGGTTGACCTGTGAGGCTCAGAGCGATTTTATTTTTCAGGAAAATGAAGAGGGCATATGGGCCAACGCCGTGAAGTCTATGGGAAAAGATTACGAATACCTGATTAAAGCCCCTGTCAACCCGCAATGGAACTAGCCGCTAGGCGTGGGATTAATAAGCAATTGCTTTTTTGGATTTGCAAAGAGCTATCTCGAATCAACGAGTCTTTGATACCTGCCCCCCATGCTAAGAGGTTCTGGCTGGCGTGTGATAATTTTTTCTGGCGGGCAATTAGTTTTGGTGGCTTGTTGGGATTTTGCTCTATCCCCTCCCACGGGAGTGGAGCTCTATGAATTCACTTTATCGGCCTCCGGCATCCCAGCAAATTTATAAAGCCACGGTTCCACCCGAATATCACGATTTTTCCGTAGAACAGTATTTTTCATTACGGTTTTCCTATCAGAGCAAAGAAGCCTGGATTGCACAGATTTTAAACGGAGACATTACCGTAAATGGTAAAAAGGCTCATCCGGGTTGGATCCTTCGAGAAGGGGATAGCATTATTACTCATGCCGGAGTTCGTCAAGAACCTCCTGCAGATTGCAGTTTAAATGTGGTTTATCAAGATAGGTATATCCGGGTGTTTAACAAGCCTGCACCCATTCCTGTACACCCTAGTGGAAGGTATTTTCAAAACAGCATGACAGAAGTTTTGAAGAAAGTATTTCCCGAAGAGGTTCCGCGCCCTGTACAGCGGTTGGATGCAACGACTACCGGGTTGATCGTGTTTGCCCGTACCCGACAAGCGGCGGGTTTCTTAATGAAAGAGTTCCAAAATCATCGAGTACAAAAAGAATATCTGGCCTTGGTAAAAGGAAAACCGGAGAATAAATATTTTACTCTTAATGCTCCTATTGGAGTTGTAAATGGAGCGCAAAGGGGGGTGGGTGAGGGTATCAAGAACCCAAAACCTGCGGTAACTAAGGTAGAATGCTTAACCACTACCAATGATCATTCGGTTTTGAAAGTGATTCCCCTGTCAGGTAGAACTAATCAGATTCGCGTGCATTTGTCCAACCACCGTCTACCAATTTTAAATGATGATGTTTACGGTGAGGGGGACTCAGGAAATTATGAGTATGGATTGCATGCCTGGAAGCTGAGCTTCCAATGTTTTGATCGTCGCCTGGAGTTTAAAGTGTGTCCTCCTGCACATTTTCAACCTTTTTTAAAAGGTTTGGATAAAAATCGTTTATGAATTTGATGCAACCACAATATGTTTCGGATGCGCCCTCTCTTTCCCCAATGAGTCAGGGAGGATTAATCACGCGCTCCAGAAATCCATTCTGGCTGGCTCCTATGGCGGGGATCACCGATGTGTGCTTTCGTCAGTTGATGGATGAAATGCAGGCGGGAGTCTTGATTTCGGAACTCGTGTCAGCAAAAGGGCTTTTTTTCAATTCCATAAAAACTCGAAAAATGATGCGCATTCATAAAAGCCCCGGAACGATTGTTGGAATTCAACTTTTTGGCGAATCTCCGGAAGACATTGTTCGCGCAGTGAGCGTGGTGGAGGAGACAGGAGCAGATTTTATAGATATCAATATGGGTTGCCCTGTGAAAAAAGTGGTGAAAAAGGGATGTGGTGCGGCCTTAATGCGAGACCCGGTTTATTTGGAAAAGTTTCTCACCACCATTAAAAAAGGGATTCGCTTGCCTCTCACTGTCAAGATGAGAACAGGTTGGAATGAAAATGAACTTACCATTCATGAATGTGTCCAAGCCGCTTACCAATCGGGTTGCGAGTGGGTAGCCATTCATGGGCGAACTCGCGCTCAGGGTTATGAAGGCAAAGCCGATTGGGATCTTATCGCAGAAGTCAAAAGCAGGGCGAAATTGCCTATTATCGGCAATGGGGATATCCGCAACGCCAATCAGGCAAAACAAAGATTACAGGAAACGGGAGTGGATGCGGTGATGATCGGACGTGGAGCTTTGCGCAATCCCTGGATATTTAAAGAGTGTGTCGGCCTGTCTGTTCAGCGTTCTGGTCTCAAGCTCCTCAATCAATATTTGAGTGGATTGCAGGAAAATTATGATGCCCGATCAACACTTATTTTATTGCGTAAGTTTTCGTCTTGGTTGGCATTTGGTTATCCCGGCGCGTCAAAGTTCCGAAAAAATATGTTTGAATGCTTTACCACTTCTGAAGTCATGCAACGGGCAGAAGACTTTTTTAATCAGATTGCATATCTTCCCACTCCCAGCTTTGAAGACAGTGAGGCGTTCATGATGGGCGGTCATGGCTAATAGCTGAAACAATCAAGCCCTATTTAGAGAGAAACAGATGAGTGAGAAAACGACAAGTTTTGTAAAAACGCGTCCTGACCGGGTGCGCAAGCAATATAAAAAACAGGAAGAGTTCACACTTTATGGGTGGAATGCCTGCATGAGTGCATTCAAGGCAAGGCCGGAAAGTCTCTTGCGTATTTTTTTCAGCCGGGCCCGCACCTCCCAGTTAAAAGAGGTCAAGGCCTTTTGCGGAGAGAATAAAATCCCGTACCGTCAGTTGGATCAGGAATCCCTCAATAAGGTCGCCTCAGGTGTTCACCATGAGGGTGTAGTGATGGTAGTTCGACCCCTCCCACCACAATCTGCGCATCGATTGATCCGGGGAAAGATGCCTGATAAGGGATTGGTCGTTGCATTAGACGGAATTGATAACCCGCATAACCAGGGTGCGATATTGCGGACCTGCGCATTTTTTGACATCGAAGGTTTGATGGTTCCAGGAAATGGCAAAGCTACAGCGATTCCTTCCTCTGCCGCGAGAATGGCAGAAGGAGGGCTGGAGGAAGTTCCCGTATTTACCAGTAGCGATCTTTCTTCTGCATTAAGAGACTGTAGAGAACAAGGCTGGTTTGTGGTGGGTGCCGATGCAGATGCAAAAGAAACTCTATTCAGCGCTAAAATTAAATTTCCCGCAGTGGTAGTTATGGGGAATGAACAAGAAGGCCTTTCCAGCCGGGTAAAACAACGGTGCGATACGCGAGTCCGTATTCCAGGGAAAGGACAATCCCTCAACGTATCCGTTGCGGCTGGCATCATCCTGGCGGAATTAGATCGTCGTCGTAAAAATTCCAAGTAAGAATTAATCGCAGATGATTTTTTTTGCCAAACTTCATCCCTTAATCGTTCATTTTCCAATGGGCTTGTTAGTCAGTGGGGTGGTGTTCGAAATTTATGGAGCTCTTCGAAAGGATGAGGTGGTAGAAACCGCAGGCCGATTCAACGTTCGGTTTGGTTTCTGGTGTTTGTTTCCGGTTCTACTAGTGGGGTTCCTGGGTATGATCAGCCTGGAAAACACGGAAAAGTTCAGGGACTTCCTGGTCAGTCATTTGACCTTTGCGTTTATCTCTGCTGGTGTGTTTATTTCTGCAATGCTGGTTTCTCGTTACCTCCGCAAACCCTGGGGCAGAATTTTGTATTTCCTGATTATTGCACTAGGAGGTTGTTGTGTCCTGACCACAGGTTACTTCGGCGGGGAACTGGTTCATCGCTTCGGAGTTCCAGCGTGACGCTGGACTCAACTTGCCTCCCCTGCTAGGGGGGTCACTTCATGAAAACCAACTGATAACCAGAAAACAGGCAAAGGCCCATTACCAAAATCCCAGCCGCATAGTACCCCAATGCAGTTCTGGAGAAGGTGTTGGTGTAGGCGTAGCCAGCAGAGAATCCATAAAGAATCGTAAACAGGAAGGAATAGCCTTGATGCCCTTCAACATTCGCCACAGTAAGCAGGTTAATGTCAACGGAGACCATACCTGAGAAATCTGCAACCACAGCGGCAAAAAGACCCAGGCTCAAATTAAAAGCTCCAGCGGCTTTTAATTTTTCATCATTTTTTTTATGGGCCAAATAAAGCAGGGCTAATCCGGCAACAAATAATGCAGGGGGAAAATGGGAAATGAAAGGGTGAAAGGAAACGGAACTTATCATTAGCGGGTTGCTGAAAAAATCATGAAGTCGTCATCCTCGAGGAGCCGAAGACAACGAAGGATTGTTCCTTACAAGACAAGAGGCGAGATTTTTCACTTTGTTCAAAATGACAAACACATTGCCACCGGCGGCTCGCCGGACTTAGTCATCTTTTTTTCTCAAGTCGCCGGCGATATCCAGATCGGCTTCTGAAAGGTTGATATCAACGTCAACTTTCGTTGCGGCACTAATATCCTGTTCCAGAGCGTCGATATTGACAGATTGTTTGAGTCCTTCCGCTTCATCCATAACCTCTTTTTTCAGGCCACTGAACGTGCTTTGGAACTCTCCCCAACCTTTACCAATGGCTTTTGCCAGTTTGGGAAGATTTTGCGGGCCAATCACCACAACAGCAATACCCATTATAATCATCAACTCAAAAAACCCGATATCAAACATTCAAACACTCCATTTCTTTTTCTGGTGGGAATTATTTTAGCAGATAATGAGAAAAATTGTCATTAGTTTGAATACGAGGGGTTTTCCGGTAACTTTTCATAGGCCTTGAATAATAAGAGGTTTGAGGTAGTATAAGGGCAGATTTATGAGAATTATTCGAGGAACAAAAAATATAACCGGCCCGATTGCTTATCCTGTAATGGCGATAGGCAATTTTGACGGGGTGCATGTAGGCCATCAGACTCTGTTCCGCAAAACCGCGGAATTGGCTACAGCAAATGAAGGTACGCCAATCGCGTTCACCTTCGAGCCGCATCCGTTAAAGATCATTGCTCCAGAAAAAGTCCCTCCCTTACTGACCCATTTCAAAAAAAAGATGGAGTTGATTGAATCCTTTGGAGTCAGCCTTGTCATTTGCGCAGATTTTACCCGCCAATTCGCAGACCAGCGACCCCGTGATTTTTCCAAAAATATTCTATTTGAAAAAATTGGGGTGAAGGAAATTGTCGTTGGATTCGACTACGCATTTGGCCGTGGAAGGGAAGGAACGATCCCTTACCTAAAAAAAATGGGGGAAGAATTTGGATTTAGGGTTCATGTTGTGGAGCCCTTCAAGCTCAATGGGCACACCGTGAGCAGTTCTCATGTTCGGGAACTTATAGAGGCAGGCCAGGTAGAAATGGCCAGTCAATTTCTAGGCAGGGATTATTCCATCTTAGGTCCAGTTATCTCTGGTTATAAAACCGGTCAGGCTATCGGATTCCCGACTGCAAATATAGATACCAGCAAGGTCCAGATACCCGGCACAGGGGTATATGCCGTTCGTGTCGTTTATGAAAATAATTCGTATGATGCAGTCGCCAATATTGGGTTTAATCCAACGTTCCACCGTGACCGGTTAAGTGTCGAGGTGCATATTTTTGATTTTAATCAGGTGATCTACAGTCATGAAATTGAAGTTCAGTTTGTGGCGCGAATTCGTAGCGAAATAGAATTTAAGTCCGCAGACGATTTGGTCGTTCAGATTAATCAGGACATTGAAAAAACCAAGAAGATTTTGCTGGAGAAGAAAATTTGAAAAAAGCCCGCCAATTAATTATAGGTCTTGCCATTGCGGTGGGTGCTCTTTATTACACCTTGCGTAACATATCGCTAGATGAGTTGATCGCCTCTTTTAAAGAAGTGGAGTTGGTTTATGTCCTGCCGGCATTTGTAATAATTCTTTTAACCTTTGTAATTCGAGCTTATCGTTGGCAAATTCTACTTCGCCCATTTAAGGATATACCTGTTAGTGATATTTACGCGCCTCTTATGATTGGTTTTATGGGAAATATCCTTCCTGCCCGAGCAGGAGAATTTCTTCGTGCTTATCTGGTAGGAAAAAAACAAGGTATTACTTTTGCCGGGGCTTTTTCTACCATAATTGTGGAGCGCTTGTTTGATTTGATTTTTCTGCTGATCCTGTTTGTTTGGGTCTTTGTAGTCAATGTGGAGATGTTTGACCCACAACTTACCTTTTCAGGGGTGTCTGTTCAAACTATGCTAACAGGGTTTGGCAAGTTGTGCGGGGTACTGGTCATAGGGTTACTAAGCTTCATGTTTCTTTTGGCTTACAAAGAGGAACAAGTTAAATCCTTCATAGGTTGGCTGGTAACACCTCTTCCAGATAACTGGAAGGAAAAGATTACTTTAATGGTGGGCGAGTTTGCCCTGGGATGCAAAATAATTAAGGATCCTGGTGCCCTCCTTCGAATCGTTTTATTATCCGCAGTGTTATGGTTGTTCTTCGTTGCAACCTATTATCCTTTTTATTATGCCTTTGACCTGCAAAATAAATCCTTGGATTCTGTGTTGCTATTAACCGTGATGGTATGTGTTCTAATAACAGTACTTCCTACCCCTGGTTTTTTAGGATCTTTTAATGCAGGAGTTTTGATTGCCCTGCATGAGATTATGGGCGAGGCCGAGGTGACAGCCGTTAGTTTTGGTATGGTCTCCTGGGCGGCAAGCTTTATAGTTTTAATTGCCGGAGGGGTGTTTTATATTTTTAAAGATCATATGTCTATGCAGTCTTTGATCAAAGCAGAAGAGGAAGCCGAGGCAGAATTAGAACAAATAGAAACTACAAACAAGTGACATTCTGAATCTTTAAAACAAGGAGCTATGCTTTCGTTTGTAGCAATTTAATTAACAACTTCATTGCCATTCCGGCAAACTCGGCATGACCTGCCTCGCTGAAATGACCGTCATTAGGAATAAAGTATTTTTCGATATCTGCATCCTTCATTTGTTCAAAAAGTTCAAAAGCATTTAAATGCTCAATGCCCTGACTGGATAGAAAATTATCAAATTGTTTTAGGGGAAGTCGCGCGGATGAGTGATATTGACCTTGGCCGCCAAAGTGGATCACTGCCAGCTTGCTCCCGTTTTCCCGTACCTCGCTCTGCAGTTTAATTATTAATTTTCGTGTTATCTCCCAGCCCCCAGAATCAAAAAAGAATAAATCATCAAAAATAGATGTTGTATCTTTGATGTCTGGAGAAGTTTGAACTTTGTTCTCTTCCGCACTTGCCAGGCTGACACGACGTACACTATGAATTCCTTTTTGATAGTGTAACCCTCTGGTTGATGCTGGCCCTTTCATATAGTCAGGCAAAAATATTCTTTTTATTAAGTGCTCCAGATGGTTGTATCGGGTCCGGGTAAATTGATATAAGCTGCTATTATTCCAAAGCCATTTGTTAAAGTTCTTACGCTTGACGTTCAGCTGAGTCCAGATGTTAATATCATATTGATCGAGAAGAGGGTTTCTAGAATCTGCTTTGCTGAAAAGCTGATCAATATTATTGCCGACATCATTACACCAGCAAAAAGCCAGAACCGTTAAGTCTGGCGTGTATTTCCGCGCTTTGATATGGAATCTCTGTAATTGTTGCCAGGTTCCTGTTCCCCCTACTCCAAAGTTGATAACTTCGACTCCTGGAGGGAAGGTTTCCGATAATTTTGTTTCCCAAACCCCAGCGAATTTTTTTTCTGGGGGAACAGCCTCTCCGGAAGTGAAAGAATCTCCCAATACGGCTACTCTGAGTTTTTCAGGGGTTCGCGCAATTGGATATGATTTTCCCAAAAGTCCATCCGCGTTGACTTCTACGTACATATTTATCTGATTTTCTTTCAGGTATCCTTTGGTATTGGGGCAGTATGACCTTCCCAAGATCGGGTCATAGCATAGGACCCGGTTAGGCTGAGTGTCGCCCCAAATTCCCAGGCCGACCTCAAGAAGGAAAAGAAAAAAGATAAAGGGGATTGAAATGAAAATGAAGATCTTCTTTTTGGAATGAGCTTGCGCCATATTTTAGTTTGCTTTGGTTAAATAAATTAAGGAAATTTTCATGCTTCTTTACCAATGATCCTTATTCAGAACTTTAAAATAAAGATCTTCATATCCTTTAGCCATTTTAATATTGCTGAAATTTTTAACTACATGGTCTCTGCAGACAGATGATTGAATTTCAGGCAAGCGTTCTAAGGCACTTAAAAATTCTTTTTTATTTTTGCATATGAAGCCGGTTGCGCCCTCCTTTACAATTTCGTGAAATGGGGGAATATCAGATAGGATTACCGGTGTCCCAGATACCATGGCCTCAATAACCGACAACCCAAAACTTTCCCAAGAAGAGGGGTAAAAAAAAGCTCGAGCCTTTTTCAGAAGATGTTTTTTTAAGATACCAAAAGTCTCCCCTCGGTATACAATTTTGTCTGTCAGCCGTTTTCGAACTTTCTTGGCAAAATACCCCGGATGCCGGACAGGACCAGAAATAATCAATGGCATTTTAGCCTTCTCAGCAATATTAATTGCAATATCCACGTTTTTTCTGGGATGAATGGCTCCTAAAAATAAACAGAAATCTTCCTTTTCGTCACAAAAAGAATATTCGCCCAAATCCAAACCATGATGCACAAATATATCAGAGCCATTGGATCTGGCGTCGGCCTGAGTCGGGTAGACCGTGTTGGGTACAGGTTCAAAACGTTCATTATGATGAGTTGAAATTCCGGGAATGTCGGAATGACGCAAACGAAACAATTGCGAAAAGGTATGGTCGTGTACGATATCCGGTTTGATATCAAGAATAACCTGATAAGAGGTATTATAGGCCTCTTCCTCTGACCCCCATAAAGGAATTGGGATGTTGATAGCTGGAGAATCTCCCCCTTCAGGCGCGACAACATACACGGTGTGGCCCGCTTCAACTTGAGCTTTGGATAGCCAATGAACTACCCTTTCTGTTCCTCCATATCCCTCTGGGGGAACTACGTTATTAGGGATCGAAATATGGACTATTTTCATTTATTGACTTTCCCTTGGGTTTTTAATTTTTGCAGATCGAAATATTGGGCTGGGAATCGGGATTCATGATCGGGTTAATTTTCTGGGTTTCGTTGTGATGGGAGCACCGCAATGCTTATTATCCGAAGCATTGTTCTGCATTATAACTAATTCAGATATTTAGCATTTTGCCATCACCCTGTCAAACAATGAGACCCATCGGGAACGTGGCAAAGCGGGTTGGGGAAGGTTTGTTCGCCAGATAGAGTTTATTACCCCTTGCACCCCTGCGGGGCATGAAGGCTAAGGAGGGAACTAAACATCAAGGGGAAGATCATTAGAGTATTACCCCTCCGGGGCACGAGAGTTTATGTTAAATATCACGTGCGCTTGAGTGTTCAGTCCGCTTTACGGGTAATGCAGTGCTGGCCCCACGCCTGGTGGAGCCGAGTCAATTGCCATTTCAATTCCACAGGAATTTGCTATAATGCGCCCTTAAAGATTTTTCTTTGCTTGGTCATTGTGATTCTTAAGTAATCATGGGTATATGCCAGCAGACTTAGAAAGATATGCCGAAGTGGCGGAATTGGTAGACGCGCATGATTCAGGTTCATGTGCCCGAAAGGGTGTGGAAGTTCGAGTCTTCTCTTCGGCACTCTCTAGCGAGAGTCGCAAATAACAGAAAAACTTAAAATCACTAAGCAGCAGTTTTCAAAATACGAAAAAGATAAATCTATCCCACCATCTGATAAGCTTTTAAAAATTTCTCAGCTTTGCGAAGTAAATCCAGGTTGGCTTCTCTCAGGTGAAGGAAACCCATTTTAATTTTTATTATGGCAGAAGAAAATACACCCGTTAAAGAAATTACCCCGGAAGAATTTTTTCTAGAGTCCCCTTTATACGACAAAGTAACCTTAAAAGGGGATAATGCATATACCTTTCGATTTACTATAAAATACCCAAAAAAAAGACTCACAATAGATTCATATTGCCCGTACTGCCTTAACCAATCAGTTTTCATAAATAAAGAAATTGAGGGATCTCATAGTCAAATTGTATCCGATGGCCTTCATACAACTATATTCCGTTGCTCTAGGGACAATGAACACTGGATAGGATTTATCTTTCTATTTCATCAGGATTGGGTTCAAAAAATAGGTCAATTCCCATCAATCGCAGATTTACAAAAAGCAGAAATAGAAAAATATCATAAAATTTTAGGGAATGATAAATATAAAGAATTTACCAAGGCAATTGGACTAGCTTCTCACGGAGTAGGAATTGGTTCATTCGTGTACCTCAGGCGAATATTTGAATCATTAATTGAAGAAGCACATACAAAGGCTTCAACGGCAAGTGAATTTAAGGAAGAAGATTATATTAAAGGAAGAATGGCTGAAAAAATTGTTTTACTAAAAGAGCACTTACCTGGATTCCTTATTGAGAACAAAAGTTTGTATTCTATCCTAAGTAAGGGTGTTCATGAACTAAGCGAAGATGAATGTATCAAGTTTTTCCCCGTAATTAAAATTGGTATCGAAATTATTCTCGATCAAAAACTTGAAAGTAAAAAAATAGAGGAGAAAGCCCTAAAGGCAAAAGAAGCTATTAGAGAAATTCATGGAGAGCTCAGCCAAACAACCGAAAAATAGAAAGATTACCCTTTTTCAAAACATCACACTTCCTTATTGCACTCCTCCTCTTGGTTAAAATTTTTTTAACCGCACATGATCCCTGTTTCACGCTTTCTTTTGATTATTCTAAAAGGTAAAATCTTTTTCAGGACCATTTTTTTACCTTATTTATACCCATAGTTCACTCAATGTCTAATTACTCAGAAGCAGCTAAACAACACCATGAAATTTCTTTGCAATACGAGCACAAATATATCCTTTTTTTTGTAGCCCTTATTTTCTCGATTCTCGGTTTGGCCATTGAAACATCCACTCCTTCCAAGAATTATTTTCAAATAATATTTGAACTGAGCGGGTGGTTATTTTTATTACTTTCTGGAATCTTGGGTCTTGTTATCCTTCAAGAAAGCGCAGCATATTACCGATTTCAATCTGAAAACTCCTCACTCTGGAACGAATTAAATAGCTTGCTCAGTCAAAAAGAAATGGGAAAAGAAAATATTCCCTGGCTAGACTCCAGCCGAGCAGATGAAGTTCGGCATATTATGAGACCCATTGATGATGTCATAAGGGATAAGGAAAATTCATTAAAGCAAATCGTCTCAGAGAGAGACACTGTTCAAAAAGATGTGGTCCTTAAAATAAATATTCAAGGAATTACTTTTACCATTGGAATTATAGGATTAATAATTTCACGCGGGTGGGATCATATTGCTTATATTATAATTAATTCTTAATTTCTATTTTAGATTTTCTCCCGCCCCTTTTTCGATCCAAATCATTTAATCAGTTTTATCAAATAACACAGAATTTTAAGATAGAAATAGCGGTTGAATAAGCCCTTAAATGTCAATAATCGCGTTGGCACATGATCTCAACAACAGCTTAATTCTGAAAAACTTAGAAAAGAATATAATGTGATCGGACAATTTCCGCTTTCAATCAAAGGTAAGCATTAGTAATAACGAAACAATCAATGAAATACTTTTTGAGGATTTTATTTATAATCTTAATTTTGACGAGCTGTTCGTCAATTAAAAGCACTGTATATTTTTGGGAGAAAAATAGTTTTGAAAGCATAAAGATAATTGCAGCCCCAAATGCTAATCTGAACACAGCAATCGCTGTAGATCTAGTGTTTGCTTATGACAAGGAAATGGTTGGTGAATTGGAAAAAATAAATGCGCGCAATTGGTTTAAGGGAAAAGCAAGTTACCGCTTAAATTTCCCTACTGGTTTCGATGTTGTTTCATGGGAGGTGATTCCAGGGCAAAATGCACCTCAAAAGCCTTTTCCAGAAAATAGTAAAAGAGCTTTAGGAATTTTTATATTTGCCAATTATGCTATTCCAGATGGTGTCTATCGAGCGCGTGTAGATAAACTGAAATATATTGAATTGTTATTAGGAGAAATAGAAATTAATATTGTTAACCATCCCTGATAATAAATTTGATCCATATATACTGGTTCCCAGCTCCAATGATAGCAAGTCCAGCCTCATTTTCCCCTGTCAGCGAACCCCTTAAATTTCAATGAGCGGCCGGTTATACCCATTCTGGGCATGAATTCAAAGGTTGGGGATATCACACATGATCCCGGCATTATTACCTTCCGTTTTAAAAATTTAAGGAATAATCCTTAAATTTTTCAGGTCTTACATAGTAGACAATGTTAAATGCCTGAGGGAGGTTAAGAAATGACAACCGATATAATTCTTGCTGTTTTAGGCTGGTGTATCGTAATTAACTTTGGGATTCTACTATTTTGGTGGTTTTGCTTGATGTTTGCACACGACTGGGTATACAGAATTCATAGCAAATGGTTCAAATTATCAGCGGAAAAGTTCGATGAAATTCATTACACCAGTATTGCATTTTTCAAAATTTGTATTTTTATCTTCAATATTGCTCCCTATTTTGCATTACGTATTATCGGATGAAATGCGGACTAACTTGGACTGGAAACTGAACCAAATTGTGAAAGGCTCAAGTCCATTGTTGACGGTAATTTAACCCTCGCAATTTCAATGATCGGTCCGTTATACCCATTCTGGGCATGAAATCTAATGTTGGGGATATCACACATGATCTGGCCACCTGTGACTGATTTGAATTAATCGTTTCATCGTATAAATTGTTTTTGCCTTAAAGAAAAAGAATTTGGCAGGGAAAAGACAAGCATCTAGGTTCCGCAAAAGGTTTGGTAGGGAATGTTGGTTGCCGGAGCAGGCTCGGCAAAGGTTTCGTTGCCAGCAACTTCGTCGAAGGGGTGGCACAAAACAGTCAGCAATTTCGAGAAGGGTGTCATATCTTTTTCATCACTTGCGGCGGCAAGAGCTTCTTCGACTTTATGGTTCCGCGGGATATAGATGGGATTGACCCGGTCCATCGCCTGTGCGGTATTTTCTGCTACAACTCCCTCCTGTTCCAATCGTTTATGCCAACCCTGCGCCCAGGTGTCGAAGGCATTTGGGTTTTCGAACAGGTTTCTTACTGCATCGCTATCCCCGCGCAGGGTTTGGGAGAGACGGCGGAAGACAAGGGTAAAATCTACACTTCCCTCATTCATTAGTTTTAACAGGTTGTTGATCAGTTGTTGGTCGTTTTCGTTTTCGGTCGACAAACCAATTTTGGATCGCATACCCGTCAACCAGTAAGATTCATAGAGTGGCTGAATGCACTCGATCGTTTCGGTCAGCAATTCGATGGCGCGTTCCTTTTCGGGGTCGACTAACGGGATTAGTGTTTCTGCCAATCGCGCCAGATTCCAGATGAGGATCTCGGGCTGCTTCGCATAGGCATAGCGACCGTGCTGGTCGATCGAGCTGAAAACGGTCTCGGGTGAATAGTTATCCATAAAGGCGCAGGGTCCATAGTCGATGGTCTCACCGGAGATGGTCATGTTGTCGGTGTTCATCACTCCGTGGATGAAACCGATATTCATCCAGCGCGCTATCAGTGCGGCCTGAGCATCGGTGACAGCGGCAAAGAATGCCAGATATGGGTTTTTTGCATCGGCCGTTTCGGGATAATGTCGCTCAATGGCATAGTCTGCGAGTTTACGGACTTTGTCGACGTCTCCGCGTGCGGCGCCATACTGAAAGGTGCCAACGCGGATGTGACTCGCCGAAACCCGTGTGAGAATAGCACCGGGCAGTGGGCGTTCCCGGTAAACGTCTGTACCGGTGGCAACTGCGGCCAGGGCGCGTGTTGTCGGGACGCCGAGCGCATGCATGGCTTCGCCGATCAGGTATTCGCGTAACACCGGGCCAACAGCTGCCTTGCCATCTCCACCGCGAGAAAACGGGGTGCGGCCTGATCCTTTCAGCTGAATATCGCGGCGTTGTTGTTGGGTGTCGATCACTTCACCGAGGAGAAGCGCGCGTCCATCGCCCAGCTGCGGTGAGAACCCGCCAAACTGGTGCCCGGCATAAGCCTGAGCCAGTGTTTGCGCACCTTCGGGTGTTGCATTTCCGGAGAAAATTGCCAGGCCCGCTTCGGAATCTAGCGCCATCGGGTCGAGTCGCAACTCTTTTGCCAGCGCGTGGTTGAACTGCAACAGTGTCGGGGCGACCGCCCGTTCTGCCGGGCAGAACTCGAAAAAACCTTCGAGGCTGCGGGCGTAACTGTTATCGAAGTTGAACTGTGGTTGTGAATTCAATCGTTCCTCTTATATTTTTTGAGGTGGAAAATTTTTCGAGGAACCGAGACGTTTAGCAATATTGAATAACAGCCCCAGCAACAGGAAAACAAATAAGATTCCTTATAAGATGTAAGTTATCTCTGCGGGTTGCATTTATCTTGCCTCAATCAGAACAATATTTTTTCCAACTATAAGGGGGTCTACCCCTTCGAGGCACGAATTTTTCGGAAGAAGATATCACGAAGCCCACTATTGGCTGTAAGTTTGCCCTTCTACCCTTGGGCCTTAAGCAAATAGATGCTCAATCGGCTATACCTGAGTCTAATTTTGGTGGCGAATCTTCTGAGGTTGGATGCTTACTGCCTTCAATACCTAATAGGGGCAAAGTAATAATATCTAGCCGGACCCTTCCCAGCTCAGGGTCTGTTGAAACTTTTATCAGCCGCCCCCATTTTTCCAGTTGAATCATTTTGGGTTGCCCCGAGGGTATTTTTGTCAGAATCCTCACTATCTTTATCAAAAGAATGGGGATGTGAAACCAGTAAAAATCAGAATCGTTCTTTTTCATATAATAGATTTCTTAATTTTTTTGTTAGATCAAAAAACCTTCTGACACCAGCCAACAAATCGGAGGTTTTTAGTCCCTGTCATTTTGCCGCTTCTCTCTTTTTTCTTTCCTCTTTTCTTTCTTGTCCTTTCTTTCAGCACGAATTGCCTGCATATTTTCCTTATTTTTTTTCCGGCAGGTTTTCAGACCTTCCCGAGAATCTGCAGATTTGACACAACTTTCAAAATCGTTAAGAAATCCACGTTTTTTATTGATGCGTTCAAGAATTTTTCCTTTCTTTTTCTCAAACTTTTCACCCTTTCCCTCATCTGCATAAGACACGTTTTGAACCAGAAAAACCATCACCACAACTAAAAATATCTTTTTCATAAATTTTCTCCATCCCACAGAATTACTTAAAATTCATGCTCTTTAACAATAAATGCCGAAGATTTAGAGTGATCGATAAAGTTTCCCTCATCTTCTAGTAGCGCGGCACTTAATTTCTGTCCCTTTGGTGAACTCATTGCCTCCACAAGATCTTCTTCTGATTCGAACCACACCTCTGCAACCCCATCAAATTCTGGCAACATGCCTCTCGAACTCCTTAACCCTGCATTTAAAGGGGTATCTACAGTAAGAGATTGCACATATTTTTTGGCCCTCATATCACCAGCATTTTTCATAAAGAAAGGGCCATGTTTATTACTCCAATAATCCTGGAACTGCTCGCGAGTCATATCTGGGTGACGGCATAAGCACATAACAAATTTGATCATTTCAATATACTCCTTTAGAGGATGGCATGTTCAGCGTAACATTATGCTGGCACGTATGTTGAGATGTACCGCCGAATTCTCTCGAAACGTTCTCATTATTTGGAGGGTAATTCAATGACGGATTTTGGACAATTCCTGCCATGAATTAAAGAATTAAATTTCAACGATTGGCTGGTTATGCGATCCCAGCAAAAGGACCTACATGTATAAAGGGGCTTCCCTCTTTTTAAGAAACCGCTTTCAAAATTATATTATTAAGATGTTCTAAATCAACCGGTTTTCTCATACAGTCAAAGGCCCCAAAAAGGGTTAAGTCTCTCTTGGCCTCATCATCTATATCCCCTGATACCATTATTACTTTTATTTCCGGATACATACTCAAAATCACGGAAATCAGCTTGTCCCCAGAAATCCCTGGCATGTTAATATCTAAAATAATTACATGAGGTTTAAATTTATCAATTATTACTAAAGCTTCTTCACCTCGATTAGCAACTTCAACAAAATACCCCTTGTCTCCTAAAAAAGTTTTAAACATAAGACAGAGAATCTTGTCATCATCTACCAATAAAACTTTAATCTTGGTCGCATTTTTTTCCGACATCTTGCCCACCCTCCATTTCCATTCGATACCAAATCCCGGTCGCTAAAATCATATTCTTCTAAATTATTTTTACCTCATTCCTGTGTTTTTCTTAAAAGGATGAGTTCCCAGAGAAAGAGCTCAAAGACCTTATATCAACTATAGCAAAAACCAATATTAGCCTGCCCATTATTGTATCTCGCATTAGCCAATCAGAATTGTCAAATGGTGGGGATTTCAGCAAAAATCAAGAATCTGATAAACCCTTAAAATTCAATTATCGTTCTATTGCATGCTCCCAGCGTATAGATAAGGCATTAAAGAGTGATATCCAAATTTCCGCCGTGCCACTTTGAAAAAGAAGGGGCTTAGTTGATTTTACCAAGGCCTTTGTTTTTGAAATTGTATCGTTGGTGATAAGAAAGCAATTAGCCCTGAAAGCTCCAATTAAAAATGATATAAGAGCATGATCAATTCTTGGAAATAAACTCATTTAGCCAAATCGACTGAAAATTCAGAATGCCTGAACAAATTACTGAAATAAAAGCCCATTATAATTTTTCAAAAACTGATGAAGAATTGCTTTTGGAGATGAGGCCACACTTAGAGTCTTGCGTTGATAAATTTTTGGATGGGTTTTATGAATTTATCTGGAAGTTTGAGCAGGCGGAAGAATTTTTAAAAGATGAAAAAGTCATCTCCCGACATCGAGGAAAAATTCGCCAATGGTATTTGGATCTATTCAGTGGGAGCTATGATGTTTCACATTTTATGAAACTTTATAAGGTGGGGGAGACGCACGTCCGGTTAGGGCTACCCACACATTACGTCAATGCAGCATTTAACTATGTTCGTGTTTTTGTTGTTGGTTGTATCCAAAGTCATTATCAAGATGATGCAAGTATGAAAGATAGAGTCAAAGCGGCAGAGAGAATTATTGATATCAATTTGGACGTGCTGACCAGTTCTTATCGAGCGGAGGAAATAAGCCGATTTTTATCTCTATCCAGTATTGAAAAAACTCTTATCAGTTTTCTGAAAAAAATAACTTCATATTTTAATTACTTACTGGCGGTTGCATTGGTAACGGTAGCCGTTTTTGCTATTGGATTGTTTGTGTATGATGTTTATTTACTATTTTCCGGGCAGGAAAGTATTGAAAAGGGTATCTTGACAACATTAGGCAGCCTCTTGATCCTTTGGGCTGCAATTGAATTGATAAATGAAGAAATGAAACACCTTCGTGGTGGCAGTTTTGCTTTAGAAGCTTTTATAACACTTGCCATAGCGGCATTAATTAGAAAAATACTGATTTTTTCCCTTTCAACAGAACAAACAAAAGATGTTTTGATGATAGGGGTGCTAGTACTCTGTTTAAGTATTTCATACTGGGTGATCGCGTCTAAAGAAAAACCCTCCAAAAACCAGTCGCATTGATTTGCGTCCGCTTCATACATGATCCCCCCAACATCCACTTGTCTACCCGTTCTTTTGTTAAGGAGAAATCCTCATTAAGGCACACCTGTAAAGTCTTCAACAGACCAGGGATTCGATCTTCCTCAAATCCATTTTGAATAAGAAGGGGCTAAGCCGATTGGGTTGACCCTTTTTGTTTTTTAATTGTATTCTAGTGCCATCGCAGAATTTTATGGAGAGAATTGATGAATCAGAAAAATAACGCTTTATTCAGTCCGTTCCCGTTGGGTGATCTCACTTTGCAAAATCGTATTGTTCTTGCGCCTATGACAAGAGCCCGGGCAGGTTCAATGCAAATTCCTAACGCGTTGATGGCTGAATATTATTCCCAACGGTCGGCGGCGGGACTTCTTATTACGGAAGGGACTTTTATCTCAAAACAAGCTGTGGGTTGGGTTAACGCGCCGGGCATCTATACGGATGAGCAGGCTGAAGCCTGGAAAATAGTTACTAAAGCGGTTCATTCAAAAGGATCAAAAATTTTTCTCCAATTGTGGCATTGTGGCCGGGCTTCCCACAGCGCATTTCATGGCGGAGAACTTGCCGTGGCTCCATCTGCAATAAAACTTAACGATAAATATATACATACACCGGATGGTAAAAAAGACCTTGAAGTGCCCAGAGCGCTTGATACAGATGAAATCCCGCAAATTGTGGAAGATTATAAGCAGGCGGCTAGAAGAGCTAAAGAAGCTGGTTTCGATGGGGTGGAGATTCATAGTGCCAATGGGTATCTGATCGACGAATTCCTGCAGTCAAAAACCAATAAACGAACCGATCGTTATGGGGGCAGCCTCGAAAATCGGTTTCGGTTTCTTCATGAAATTGTCAATGCAGTTACTGAAGTCTGGCCGGCCAACCGGGTTTGCGTGCGACTCAGTCCTAATGGAAATTATAATGACATGGGTTCTGAAGACTATCGAGAGTCCTTTACCTATTTCGCCAGCCAGCTCGATAAGGTAGGCCTGGCTTGTTTGCACGTTCTTGATGGCCTTGCATTTGGGTTTCCTGAGCTTGGAGAACCCATGAAATTGAATGAATTTCGCAAGATATTTTCTGCCCCAATAATTGGAAACTGTGGATACACGCAAGAGACTGCAGAAGCTGCTATCCAAGAGGGGAATGCGGATATGATCGCTTTTGGAAGGCCTTTTATCAGCAACCCAGATCTTGTAGAGCGCTTTCGTAATGGTTGGTCGCTGGCTGCCGATGCGGAGATGGGGGCATGGTTTTCATTTGAAAAAGAAGGATATACTGATTTTGAATTTTATGATCTTGGATCGTAAAAATTTATAAGTGGCTGACATCACGTACCCCCGCAGGGGCATGAATTCAAAGGTTGGGGATATTACCCCTTTGGGGCACGACAGTTTGCGAAGAATATAACGCACACATGATCTCAACTCATTTGTAGAGAATATTCCAAAGTTGATAATTCCCCTGTAGGGGAAAGTGCTTGACGGTAAATTAGAATAAAAGGACAATATCCAAGCATCACCCTTCGAGTACCCCTTCGGGCATGAAAGCCAATGATGAGGATATAACAGTCCTCAGGGTGACGATTTTTTCCTGGGAAAATAGTTTTTCAGCACCCTGCTAGCCGTGGAGGCATGGTTTCTTGCCAGAAAATATTATTACCCCCGGCATGAAGGATGAACATCACAAGTCCAGCGTCACACTGGCCTACTAAGGCACTCCGTTGAAAATTTGTCTTACTATATATTCTTCTCCCTGGTCAGCCTCTGCGGGTGGAGGGCAGCTGGCGGTGCACCACTTTGCCTGTGCTTTGCAAAGAATGGGGCATGATGTTCATGTGCTTTATTCTAAAGACCTTGGTGAAAAAATTTCAGCAAACACTCCTTATACCGTACATTGGACCTCCCATTTTAATTGCGCAACATTGAATCTGGACATATTCCCTTTTTCTCGTGCTTTGAGACGTCTGATGAAATGGGAGCGATTTGATATTGTGCATGGAAATGCCGAAGAAGCATTTTTTGCCAGCAGTATTGCTAGAAAATTTACAGCCGGTTACCTGTTTACCAGCCACGCCAACATGATTCCGGAAACCGGAATGATTCGCGGGATGTTGCGCCCGCTTTCTTTTTTAAAATCTCTCAATAATTATCTATTACGTTCTTCAGCGTTTAATGCTTCTCGGGTTATTACCTTCAGTGAGTTTTCAAAAAAACTGGTCCTAAAAGGATTGGGAAAGAAAAAAGGGCGACAGGTGTTAGTGGTTTCCCCGGGAATAGATCCCTCTTGGTTCGAGGTGAAAAGGCGGGCTGAGGGCTCCAAAGATTTAGTCTTGTGGGGGCGGATGGAAGACCAAAAAGGAATTCCCGAACTTCTCCGGACATTGAAGGAAGTTATAGGGCGGGTTCCTGAAGTTCGGCTTCATTTGATCGGCGAAGGTAATATGACCGAACCGTATCGCCAACAAGCCAAAGACTTGGGGGTAATGGACAGGGTGGTTTTTCATGGCTGGATGGAAGTCGAGGCCATTCAAAAATTTATCAGCCAATGTGCGATAGGTGTTTTTCCTTCCCGTATTGAGAGCTTTGGGCTATCCATGGCGGAAGCGATGGGAGCGGGACTGCCCATCATCGCAAGCCGGGTAGGGGCACTTCCAGAATTTATTGAGGATGGGGTGACAGGAACTTTGGTTCCCCCAGGCAATATCCCGGCACTTTACCGTGCCATTCTCGAAAAACTGGAAAACCCAGACCGAGCTCAGGCCTTGGCAGACTCTGGAAAAGAAATGGTGCACCAACGTTTTTCCTGGGATCAATCTGCTCAGAAAACAACCGAAATTTACCAAGCTGTTCTGGATGAAATATAAGTGACCGACCCAGCCTTGCAAATTAAAGAACCGCTTGATCTTTCCATCATCATTGTCAGTTTCAACACGCGGGATGTTCTTTTGGATTGTCTGGAATCTGTTTATGACAAAACAGAGGGAATCTCTTATGAAATCATCGTGGTGGATAATGCCTCCAGCGATGGGACCACCGTTTCTGTTTCGGGACGCTTCCCCGGTGTCCGGCTAATATGCAATGGCGAGAACAGAGGTTTCTCTGCCGCCAATAACCAGGGCATCGGTATATCATCAGGAAGATGGGTCGCTTTGCTGAATCCTGACACGTGCTTGATCGAAAACAGTTTTCTAAAAATTCATAACTATTTGCAGGAGCACCCTGAGTTCTCCATTCTGGGTCCCGGCATCATTAATGAATCGGGTCAGCAAAGCCCAACTCGGCTTTGGGAAGACACGCCTCAGGACGCGGCCTGGAAAATTTTAGGCCTCTATAATCCAAGCAATGAATTGCAAAGAATGGGGGACATGCAGGAAGCATTGGTGATCTCAGGTTGCTGTTTTGTGATCCGCCGAGAATTGTTTGAAGAGATCGGTCTGCTGGACGAAAATTATTTTTTATACAACGAAGAAGATGACTTTTGCCGTCGGGCCAGACAGCATGGGAAACGAATCTGTTTTTTTCCGGAAACATCGATTCAACATCTGCACGGCAAAAGCACGCATCAGCCGGAACATCGTGAAAGGGTGATTGTAGAGACCTATAAAAGCAATCTGTACTTTTATTCCAAGCATTATTCCTGCGCCTGGAATATTATTTTACGATCCCTGTACAAGGTGACATTTCTGGCAGGACTTATCAGATCCGCTTTCCGGCACCTGACCCGCTCCGCCTCCCCGGGTGCAGACGATTCCCTGCGGCTTAAACTCAAACTTCTATTTTCGCAATAATAAAAAAATCAAATATCTGGGGCGGATGGCTTTTCTGGAAGCCTTGAATTAACTTCTCGAGATTTAAATAAATTTTTCATAACGGCTGTGTCAAGGTTGTTAGTGTCATGACCTTTGAGCACGGGAAAGGGTAAATCGTATGCCGTGTAGTAGCCTTTTTCAGGATCAGAAACTCCCCATTTAGTATCTAGATTTAGGTTCCCCATTCCCAGTATTTCCCAGTACCCGTCAGCATCTAGATCCACAAGAATACCATCCTTAATACCTTGCCCCGCTCCTCTTTCAAGCAAAGTGTGAATAATAATATCCTCAAAAACTTCTTCAGCTTCTAAATCCGCAAACATATTATCCCTAACTCCTTTTTCATGCAAAATGGTAAAAATTTGATTCTCATAAAATATTGATGAGGAAATATTAAAGATTACCTTTAATAAAGTAATTGAATCAAAATTTCGAAGAAATGCAAACATTTCCTTTTTTAGGGCGTCTTTCAATTTATGTCTGCTTGCAGTTAAAGATTGTTCAGCTTTAAGAACCTTGTCTTCAGCCATATCCAGGGAGGATTTTGGCGTTGCCTTTTCGTTAATCAGTTTTTGTATTCGCCCCAATTCGAACCTGGCTGCTATTAATGTTTTTTTTGCGGTGTCAACAAACGCATTTAGTTTTTTCAATTTCATTGAAGGCAAAGCCTTTTGTGCATTTTTATAATCTCGAAATATGGTTTCGTTATTCGGCAATGCATTTATGATCGATCCAAAATTTTTTATTCTGTTTTTGAATAGATTTGACAATTTGGCATCCAAGATTTTCCATTTAACCGCCTCTTTGGAATTGAGGGGATAGATTGATTTAAGCTTACCCGTGTAGGCATTTATAACAAGTAATGTCAGAACATTATCTATTCTAAAGGCG